>JBAROV010000225.1:0-22212 GCA_049642465.1 Vicinamibacterales bacterium | reverse complement strand
GAGTTGCGATGGGCCGGCCGAGCCGCATCCACATTGCAATCGATTCTGAGGGCGATGACATCACTCGAGTCCGTGTCGGGGGACGGGCTGTGATCGTGGGTTCGGGGGAGTTGAGTCTCTGAAAGGGAAAAGGGACAAGGGACAAGGGAAAAACTTCTCCCCTGTCCCTTGTCCCTTGGGTTATTTCACAAACAACATTTCCCGGTACGTCGGGAGTGGCCAGACATCGTGCGGGACGATGCATTCGAGGTTATCGCCTGACTCGCGGAGCGCGGTCATGGCCGGTACGACCTTATCGCGGAAGTACTTCGCGTGCTTCTCCGCGTTGCCGTTGCCCTCGTGTTCTAGCAGCTCCTGCAACTTGTCGAGCCGGATCTTGAACTCGTCGGACAACTTGCAGATGTTGTCGAGCGCTCGGCGTGATTCCTTCGACACCGCACCCGCTGCCTTCACCGCGGCAACGCTTTCCGCGACCTGTCCCTGATAGCGGTACGCGGCGGGCAGGATATAGCGGTTCGCCATCAGAACCATCAACTGCGCTTCGATGTTGATCGTCTTGTTGTACTGCTCGAGCGCAACTTCGTGACGCGCCCGCAGCTCGCGTTCATTGAGGACGCCGTAGCTCTCGAACGCCTTCACGACGTCAGGCTTCAGGATTTCGCCGAATGCATCGACTGACGTGCGGTGGTTGAGCAGCCCGCGTTTGCCTGCTTCCTTCTGCCAGTCGTCGGAGTAGTTGTTCCCGTTGAAGATGATCCGCTTGTTCTCCTTGATCAGCTTCGTCAGGAGCTGCTTCACGGCTCCCTGGAGCTTCTTGCCTTCGCGCAGTCCTTTTTCAAGCTCTGTGGCCGCGTAGTCGAGTGACTCGGCCACGGCGACGTTGAGCGTGACGTTCGGGATGGCGATGCTCTGATTTGCCGAGACGGCGCGGAACTCGAACTTGTTCCCGGTAAACGCAAACGGACTCGTACGGTTGCGATCCCCTGCGTCCCGGGGCAGCTTCGGGAGCACGCCGACGCCGATGTCGAGAATGCCGCCCGTCTTCGTTGACTTTGCGCTGCCCGCCTTTTCGATCTGCGCAAAGATGTCGGTCAGCATGTCTCCCAGGAACACGGAGATGATGGCCGGCGGCGCCTCGTTCGCGCCCAGCCGATGATCGTTTCCCGCGCTGGCAATGCCAAATCGCAGCAGACCCTGGAACTTGTTCACGGCCCGGAGCACGGCCGCGACGAATACCAGGAACTGGATGTTGTCGTGCGGCGTGTCGCCTGGGTTCAGCAGGTTGTTGCCCTGATCGTCACTCATGCTCCAGTTCAGGTGCTTGCCGGAGCCGTTGACGCCGGCAAACGGCTTTTCGTGGAACAGGACCGCCAACCCGAACTTCGGCGCGATCCGCCGCATCATCTCCATCGTCATCATCTGATGATCGGTGGCGACGTTCGCGTTCTCGAAGATCGGTGCGACTTCGTACTGACTCGGTGCAACTTCGTTGTGCCGCGTCTTGACCGGCACGCCGACCTTGTAGAGCTCGCGCTCGACTTCCATCATGAACGCCAGGACGCGGTCAGGGATGGACCCGAAGTAGTGGTCTTCCATCTCCTGTCCCTTCGGCGGCCTCGCGCCGAAGAGCGTCCGGCCGGCATTGATGAGATCGGGCCGGTTGAAATAGAACTGCCGATCGATCAGGAAGTATTCCTGCTCGGGACCGCAGGTCGTGACAACGCGCTGCGCCTTCGAGCCGAACAGCCGCAAAATGCGGACGGCCTGCTTTGACAGCGCATCCATCGATCGAAGCAGCGGCGTCTTCTTGTCGAGGGCTTCGCCGGTCCAGCTCACGAACGCCGTCGGAATGACGAGCGTCGTGCCGTTCGGTGTCACGAGCAGCCAGGGCGGGCTCGTCGGATCCCAGGCGGTATAGCCGCGGGCCTCGAAGGTAGACCTCATGCCCCCGGACGGAAAACTCGAGGCGTCCGGTTCCCCCTTGACCAGCTCCTTGCCGCTGAATTCCGCGACCGCACGACCATCTGGCGTCGGCGTGAGAAACGAATCGTGTTTCTCGGCGGTGATGCCGGTCATCGGCTGGAACCAGTGGGTGTAGTGCGTGGCGCCGTGCTCGACCGCCCAGTCCTTCAGCGCGCTGGCCACGATGTCGGCCACTGAAGGATCGAGGCTTTCGGCGTGCGCGATTGCGCGCCGCAATGCGCGAAAGACATCTTTCGGCAACCGTGCGCGCTGGACTTCCTCATTGAATGTGAGCGAGCCGAAATCATCGGTCGGTTTGCGCGCTGGAGCGGTTGTCGCGGCGCGGCCCGTCCACTCGTTGATCCTGCTGACTGCGTCTCCTGATGGTGCGGCGGCCATGTGCGGTGTGTCCTTTCTTTCCCGAAGAAGCTCGATGAGGTGAACGATTGCGGGCACGGTGTGCTGCTTATTATGGATGGGACGTGAGTCGACGGGCAAGGCCATTTTGAAGGTTATATACTTGACAATGTGAGACATACCAGAGACTACTCGGCGCCGCTGATCGGAGAATTCGAACAACTCGTACTGTTGTCGCTGCTTCGCCTCGGAAACGGTGCCTACGGCGCGGCCATTCGTCGCGACATCGAAGAACGGACGACGAGAGACGTCGGCGTCGGAACGCTGTACATGACGCTGGCGCGGCTCGAGGAAAAGCGGATGATCTGCTCCTACATGGGTAACCCCACGCACCAGCGCGGCGGCAGACGAAGGAAGCACTATCTGATGGACGATCTCGGGCAGCGTGCGCTCGGCCGCGCGTATCGTACGATGCAGTCGATGTCTGAAGGACTGGAACGCCAACTCGAGGCCTTGTAGCGGTGAAGACCGTCGGCGGATACATCCTCGTGTTGATCCTTGCGGTTCAGAATCAACCGCCGCAGTTCAAATCGGGCGTGGAACTCGTCACGATTCACGTCTCCGTGCTGGCTGACGATGGGACGCCGGTTGCGAACCTGCGGCCGGAGCAGTTCCTCGTGCGGGTGGACGGCGTCGCACGGCCGATGGCCTCGCTGCAATTCGTGCGTCTTCCGGCGATTCACGGTGAGCACGTCAGTCAAGTAATCCACGCCTGCACGTCGCAGCTGGCTACATCTTGACGGCGTGAGGCTCGTACGGCTCTTCCAGCACCCGTCGCTCCTCGTCAACCAGATTGATTTCCAGGGCGTCAAGCGCCTCGTCCAGATGGTCCTGCCTGGACGCGCCAATGATTGGCGCGACCACGCCCGGACGTCCGAGCAGCCAGGCGAGAGCGACCTGCGCAGGCTTCAGTCCGCGACCGTTCGCGAGGGCGACAACTCGGTCCACGATCCGAAAATCAGACGCAGCGTAGTACAGGCGATGAGCAATATCGTCCGCGGCGGCTCTCGGGGTAGCCGTCGCGGCCTGATTCGTATCTGAGGGGCGGCGGGTCCCGGTTAGAAAACCGCGTGCGAGTGGACTCCACGGAATGATCGCGACCCCTTGATCCAGACAGAGCGGGATCATCTCGCGCTCTTCCTCGCGATAGACCAGGTTGTAGTGGTTCTGCATGGACACGAAGCGCGTCCAGCGGTGAAGATCGGCCAGATACAGCGCTTTGGAGAACTGCCAGGCGTACATGCTTGACGCGCCGACATATCTGGCCTTTCCAGCACGAACGATATCGTGGAGCGCCGAAAGCGTCTCATCGATCGGCGTCTCGGGATCCCATCGGTGGATCTGATAGAGGTCCACGTAATCGGTGCCGAGACGGCGCAGCGACTGGTCGATTGAAGCGAGGACGTGTTTGCGGGAAAGACCGCGGTCGTTTGGACCAGGCCCGATCGGGTTGAAGACCTTGGTCGCGATAACGACCTCGTCGCGTTTCGAGAAATCCTTGAGTGCACGACCGGTGATCTCCTCGGAAACCCCGAGTGAATACATGTCGGCCGTATCGAAGAAGTTGACGCCGCTTTCAATCGCGCGCCGAATGATCGGTCGTCCCTTTTCCTCCGGCAGTACCCACGAGCGCCAGGCGGGATCGCCATACGTCATCATTCCGAGGCACAGTCGCGAGACTTTCAACCCGGTGCGGCCCAGATTGACGTACTGCATCCGGCCGATCTTATCCGATACTGTCTGGCGGACCGGGTTCCGGCGCACGGCATGTCGTCACCACGTCGAATCCTGCACATCGACATGGACGCGTTTTACGCGTCGGTGGAACAGCGGGACAACCCGTTGCTGCGCGGGAAGCCTGTCGCGGTGGGCGGCAGTCCCGCCGGGCGCGGTGTGGTCGCGGCCGCCAGCTACGAAGCGCGCGCGTTCGGCGTGCGCTCGGCCATACCAATGGCGCGCGCCGTCCGCCTCTGTCCATCTCTCCTCATCGTCCGGCCGGATTTCAATCGATATCGCGAGGCTTCCGAGGCGGTCTTCGAGATTTTCCGCTCCGTGACTCCGCTCGTTGAGCCGCTGTCGCTGGACGAAGCGTACCTGGACGTCACGGAGAATTCGTGGGGAGAATCGTTGGGGCGGACCGTGGCGCAGAGAATCAAGGCAGAGATTCGGACGGCGACCGGCCTCACCGCGTCCGCCGGTGTCGCCCCAAACAAGTTTCTCGCGAAGATTGCGTCGGCATGGAAAAAGCCCGATGGCCTGACGGTCATCGCGCCCGAGCGAGTGGAACACTTTCTCCAGCGTTTGACGGTCGATGCGCTCTGGGGCGTAGGACCCGTCACAGCCAGCCGACTACGAGAGCGTGGGATCGAGAAACTGCTGGATGTTCGCCGCGCGGATCCCGCTGTCCTTCGCGAGGCCGTCGGCAGTCAGTGCGACTGGCTGCGTCAGCTCGCCGACGGCGTCGATGACCGCCCCGTTGTTCCAAACCGCGAGGTGAAATCGTCCGGAACGGAGAATACGTTCTCCTCCGACCTGACCGACCTGACGCAGATTCGGGCGGAGATCGACGGCATGGCTCGGGACGGGGCCGGATGGCTGGAGCGGAAATCCCTCTTATGCCGGACGGTGACGATTAAGGTGCGCTACTCGGACTTCGCGACGATCACGCGCAGCAACAGTCGTTTGCCGCCAACTCGGGACGTGGAGGAAATCGTTCAGCGTGCGCTCGCGCTGCTCGATCGGACGGAGGCGGGCAGGCGACCCGTGCGGCTGCTGGGCGTCAGCGTCCACAATCTGGTGGACCCGATCGAGACCGGCGCCGCTCCTGCAGTTGACGACCTTCGGGAACCCCGGTTGCCGTTCTGAAAAGGGGGACTGTCCCCTTTTCGCAAAACGCGAAAAGGGGACAGTCCCCCTTTTCTACCGCGGCCGCGCGCGGGACGGTTTGCGAGGACGCGGGGCGTCTGTCTGTTTTCGCGGAGTGCGCACGGGGCGCGAACCTCGCCGGGTACGCGCCGTGTCGGCGGCTTTCTCCTGGGGCATCTCTTCCGCATCCACGACCGGCGCGACATCGATCTCCTGGACGGCCGCCGCCTCGACGATTTCGGGCTCCGGTTCGGGGATGGAATTCTCGTCCTGCGACCATGATTCGGGGGCGATCGTGTCGGTTGCGGCCGCTGGGGCGGTTTCCGCGACGTTTCCGCGATTATCGTCGTCAGCCGCGGTGACGCTGGGCATCGACGGCCCGGGGAACAGCCGGACAGACCCCTGCCGATCCCGTTCGAGCTTGAAAAGCCCCTCGCGTTGCGCCGCACGCAACAGATCAAGCAGATTGCCGAACCCGAACTTGCGCTCGTCGAATGACGCGTCAATGCTGCGAATGAACTGTTTCGCCTGCCGCAAATACATCGGCCAACGCGGAGCGGTCCGCGTGGACTCGAAAACCCTGCGCAGCTCGCGGACGCCATCCGCCGCGCGTGGCTCCTGCGCGGGTGACGCTGACGGAAACGAATCGCTCTCGCGACGACTGGTCTGATCCGATCGCCCGTCCTCACCCGGCCCGGACGCGCCGTCGCGCAGTTCCACCAGCACGTTGCGACCGTGCTCACGAAGTGTGACGTATCCGGCGGCTGCAAGCTTCTGGGCGAAATCCCGAAAACTGGTGACGCCGTACGAGCGTTCCGAGAAGGTCGAGTCGAGCTGCAGGAGCGTGCTCTTGAGGAGTCCCAGCTGGGGCGTCACTTCCCGGTCTGTCAGCACTTTCAGCGCCCGACGAACGAGCGGCAATGCCTGATCGATCGGAGCCTGCGATACGGGACCGGTCTGACGGCGATCCGATCCCCGGCGCGCTCCAGCCAGGTTTTCGTAGGCGATGAACTCGTGGCAGTTCCGCTGCATGACGAGACTCGTGAACGAGCGCCCGCCAACCACGAACACCTGCTTGTCGTACTGCTTCAACTTCTCGACCAGGGTAATGAAGTCGCTGTCCCCGCCAACAATGACGTAGGCGTTGATGTGGGTGTGCGTGAACGCCATCTCGAGCGCATCAAGCGCGAGATTGATGTCGGCGCCGTTCTTATCGCCACCAGGTGTGAGGTTGCGTTGAACGAGCTTGGTCGCGTGTTGCGTGAGGGAGCGGCTGTAGTCCCCAGCGCGTGTCCAGTCGCCGTACGCGATCTTCGAGACAACCTCGCCGCGTTCCTTGAGCGCTTCGAGGACAACCCCAATGTCGAACTGTGTGCCGAGCGTGGATTTGACCCCGATCTCGATATTGTCGAAGTCGATGAAAACCGCAATCTTCAGTCGTGTGTCTGCCAAAACCTGCGTATCTACTTTCCCCGCGCTCGCGGCCCCCAAGGGAGTGCCGCTTCGGCGCGGCTCGCCCTGGCGCGTCGGCGCGGGCGGCTGAGCGTTGGCCCAACCTCCATTATCGCTGCAAACAATCCCGAACCCGAATGGGCTATTTCGCCTTCACATCGTAGGCGAAGATGGTGTCCTGGTCGCGCAGGAACAGTTTTCCCCCAGAAACCACCGGGTGACTCCAGGTCGGCAGGTTTCCCGTCCGAATCTCGAACCGTCCATGCTCTCGATACGCAGACGGATTCGCTTCGGCGAGCCCGACCGTTCCGCCTTCGCTGTACAGATACAACCGTTCGTCCGCGAACACGAGGGAACCTTTCCCCACGCTGCGATCGCGCCACGCGACCTGACCGGTATTGAAGTTCATCGCCGTCAGGATCGCGCTCGAAAACCCGTACAGATGATCGCCAACCAGCACGGAGCTTGCGTGGTGGTTTCGCATGTCGCGCGTGAAGTACACCTGCTTCGCACGAATACCGCCGTCCGCAGCCGTCAATTCCAGCAGTGCCGCGCCGGTGCCGTAATCCGACGACACGAAAACGTGATTGTTGCGGACGATGGGCGTCGCAATGTTGGCGGTGCCGTTTGCCACGTCACCATAGCTCCAGAGCTGCCGCCCGCTATTGGCGTCCACGCCGATCACGCGTCGGTGTGTAAAAAAGATCGCTTCGCGAACACTTCCAAGCTCGTGCAGCACGGCAGACGAATACCCGGCCGGTTCCCGAAGATCGGTCTTCCAGATCTCTGAGCCATCGGATTTCCTGAGTGCGACGATCGGTCCGCCTGCGTTGATGAGAATCCGGTCGGCCAGGACCAATGGCGACTCGCTCAGTCCCCACTGGATGTTCGAGCCGCCAAACTTGCTCAAAACGTTCACGTGCCACAGGCGCTTGCCGCTGGCCGCATCGAGCGCGCTCAAGTCTCCACTGGCGCCGAACGCATACAATCGATCGCCATCAACTGTTGGCGTCGCGCGCGGACCGCTGCCGCGATCGTTCTCGAACCGGCCACCATTCTCCACTTCCCACAAGCGCTTGCCGCTCGCGGCATCGAATGCCAGCACATATTCCCTGCCGCCTCGGGCGCCGAGCGTATAAAGCCGGCCGTTCGCGACGGCAAACGATGAATATCCCTCGCCGGCGCCCGCGGACTTCCACGCGAGCGGAGGTCCCCCGGCAGGCCAGTCTTTCAGCAAACCGGTCTCAGCCGATCGACCGTCACGGTTCGGCCCACGCCACTGAGGCCAATCGTTCATCGCCCGGTTCGAGACGACAGCGGGAAGGGACAGAACGATCACCGCCGGGACGAACAAACCAAACGCGCGTCGAATTGACTGCATGCGACTCCTTCGTTAACGGATCAACTGGGCAGGCGGTCAGCGATCAAGCGGCTCGGCCATTGGCCCCATTGCCTGTTGATCCGTTGACCCGTTGTTTTGACGTTCTACTTGATGATTCGGACGGTCTTCAACTCGATTCGTGTGACCGGTGTTTCCCCGTTGAGCGTCGTCTGCTCGATCGTGTCCACCACATTCATCCCATCAGTAACGCGGCCGAAGACCGTGTACTTGCCGTCCAGCGAGTTGGCATTCCCCGTGACGATGAAGAACGACGTCGTGGCGCTGGCAGGATCGTCGCCGCGCGCCATCGAGAGTATGCCTTTCGTGTGCGGCGTGTCGCTGAATTCGGGTCGAAGCGGCCGCACGAGTTTCTGCTGCTTCTCGGTCAGCGGACCACGCGTGGTCAACCAGCCCGTCTGCACGACGAAACCGCGCACCACACGGTGAAACGCGCTGCCGTCGAATACACCTGCCGATGCCAGACGAAGAAAGTTTCGAACGTGTTCCGGGGCTTTATCCGGAAAGAACTCGACCGTGATCGGACCCTCTGACGTCTCGAGCACGGCGCGATACTGCGCGAGTGTCGCTGGTGTTTCGGATGCGAACGGCTCGGGCTCGGGAGGCGGAGTCTCTCTGATCGTCACCGACCGAATCTCGATCCGGGATTCCGGGCGGCCGTCTGCACTCGCCGCGGTTTCGGAGATCTTCTGCACGACATCCATGCCTTCGGAGACGCGTCCAAAAATCGTGTACTGCCCGTCGAGCCCGGGCTGATCGCTGACACAGACGAAGAATTGAGAGCCCGCGCTATCCGGTTTGTTCGGCTGCAACACCGCCGACACCGCTCCCCGCGTGTGTTTCTCGCCAGATACCTCTGCCTTCAATACCCCAAGCCCGCCAGTGCCATAGAGTTTTGCCTTCGCCGGATCCTTCGACAACGGATCGCCACCCTGAATCAGGCCGCGCAAGATGACGCGGTGGAAGATCGTTCCGTCGTAGGCGCCTTCCCTGGCCAGCTTGATGAAATGACCGACGTGGTTCGGGGCCAGGTCTGGACGCAGATCGATCACGAATGTCCCCATCGACGTCTCGACGATGGCCTGCTTGTTTGTCATCTCCGCCAGCGTGAGCGGAGTTTTGAACGGCGGCTTTGTCTTTGCCCCTTGCGTGAACAGCAGGCAAAGGAGGATCACCCAGGTCATCTTGCGCTCCTTGACAATTTACTGTAGCGGAAAACGTCCCGTGTTAACGTGTGTGTCGCATCCGCGTCGCGCGGGTGGATCCGGTGACCCGGCACGGCGTCCGGGAGGTACGAGTGACGAAGATCAAGCATCCACAATTCCTCCGCATCATCGAGTCGTCCGAATCTGCGCTGCGCCTCAGCGAAGCGCAGGCCTGGGTCAGCCGCCACCTTCATCACGGCGCCTTCATCGTTTCGGCCTCACGTGGCGCGGCTGACGATCTCGCTCGACGGGTCGCGTTCGAGCGCGGCGGCGCAGTTGGACTCCATCGGTTCAGTTTCGCGCAGCTGGCCGCTTACCTGGCGGCGCCGGTGCTGGCGATGCGCGGCATTGCCCCTGCAACCCGCATTGGATCGGAGGCGGTCGCGGCGCGGGCGACCTTCGAGGCCGCGCAGGCACGCGAGCTGGACTACTTCGGCCCGGTCGCGGGAACACCTGGCTTTCCGCGTGCGCTCGCGCGCACGCTTCATGAGCTTTCGCTGGCGGGGGTGGACGCGGCGGCGCTTCGAAGGTTACCGCTCGGCGGCCGCGACCTTGCCCTTCTGCTCGAACGATTCGACGAACAGTTCGCCGTCGCAGGGGCGACCGACCGAGCCGCACTGTTCGAAGCAGCGACGGAATCTGACGGCTTCCCTCGTGACCTGCCGCTGCTGATGCTCGACGTGCCTCTCGAGAGCGCCATCGAATTCGCGTTCGCGCGGCGATTGATCGAGCGCGCGTCAGAGACGCTCATCACGGTGCCGTTCGGAGATCTGGCAACGATCGAACGGGTCCAGACCCTGGGCGTCGACATCGACGTTCTTGCTCCCGAAGGAGCATGCGACCTGACGGCGCTGCGGCGTTACCTCTTTGCCACGAAACAACCGCCGGAGCGCAAACCAACGGGTGAGGTGCAGCTGTTCTCCGCGCCGGGAGAGAACCGTGAATGCGTGGAGATCGCCCGACGCATCCTCGAAGAAGCCCGTCGTGGCGTGCGCTTCGACGAAATGGCGGTTTTCGTGCGATCGCCGCGCGATTACGTTGGACTGCTGGAAGACGCATTCGAGCGCGCGGGCATTCCCGCGTGGTTTGATAGGGGCACGCGCCGGCCGCATCCTTCAGGGCGCGCGTTTCTAGCCATTTTGAGCTGTGCAGTCGAACGGCTTTCCGCCGTACGTTTCGCGGAATATCTTTCGCTCGGTCAGGTGCCGGACGCAGGCGACACTGCCTCTCCACCCCAGTCCATGAATCCAGCTGACGAGACGCTGGCGGCCTTCTCCAGGGTGGTGGCCGTCGGAGAAGAACCCATTGAGCGTGACCGCGTTTCTCGACTCGATGACTCGGACGACGTGCCGGTCGTCGCTGGAACGCTCCGGGCGCCATGGAAGTGGGAACGACTGATAGTTGAATCTGCGGTGATTGGCGGCGATCCGGACCGGTGGCGACGACGGTTGAACGGACTGGGAGCTGAGTACGCTCGACAGCTCGCCGAACTCGAGAGCGAGGATCCTGACTCGCCCCAGATTGCCCGGCTGACGCGTGACACCAGAAATCTCGCTCACCTCGAGCAGTTCGCGCTGCCGATTGTCGAGCAGCTCGCCGCCTGGCCGCCCGCGGCGACCTGGAAGGCGTGGCGCCAGCATTTTCGCGATCTCGCGCCGACGGTCCTGCGATTTCCAGGACGGGTGGTGCGAATCCTGGATGAGCTCAGTGCGCTCGACGCGATCGGACCGGTACCGCTGGAGGAAGCACGTGACGTCCTCGCGGAACGATTGCGTTCTCAAGAGGAGCACCCAACCTGGCAGCGCTACGGCCGCGTGTTTGTCGGCAGCCCGCATCAGGGACGCGGGAGGGCCTTCAAGATCGTCTTCGTTCCGGCGCTTGCTGAACGGCTGTTTCCGCAGAAACCGCGCGAAGACCCGATGCTGCTGGACGAAGAACTGCGCACACCACTCGCCGCGGGTCTTGTGGTGCAGGAAGACAGGGCCAAGACGGAACGACTACTCCTGCGACTCGCGGTTGGCGCGGCAACGGAACGCCTCTGGCTGTCCTATCCGCGCGTCGAAGTCAGCGGCGCGCGGCCGCGTGTTCCATCGTTCTATGTCCTTGACGTGATGCGTGCGGTAACCGGACGGATCCCCAACCACGAGGTCCTGCAGCGGCAGGCCGCTGCGGCTGGAGGGGCGAAACTCGATTGGCCCGCCCCGCAGCGGCCCGCCGACTCGATAGACGAAGTCGAACACGATCTGGCAACGCTTCGCGAGCTGATGACCGCCCCGTATCCAGCCGAGGTGAGAGGTCACGCACACTACTTGTTGCGGCTGAACGATCCGTTGCGGCGATCCGTCAGCCGTCGATGGGCCCGTGCGCGTGGCCGCTGGCGGGCGGAAGACGGGCTCGTGCGCGTGAACGATCGGACGCGACCGATGCTCGACCTGCAACGAATGCAGGCGCGCGCGTACTCTGTCTCGGCGCTTCAGAAGTTCACCACGTGTCCGTATCAATTTGTCCTGTCCGCGATCTATCGAATGGAGCCAAGCAAGCGTCCAGAGCCGCTGCAGCGCCTCGACCCGCTGACGAGGGGATCGATATTTCATGAAGTGCAGGAGCTCTTCTTCAAAACGCTTCATCAGGATGGCCGGTTGCCCGTAAGGGCCTCCGACATTCCGGGGGCGCTGAAGGTTCTTGAAACGATCGTGGCTGCCGTATCCGCACGACGCCGCGAGGAGCTCGCGCCAGCTATCGACCGCGTCTGGAGTGACGAAATCGACTCGATCGCACGCGATCTGCGGATGTGGGTGCGCAAACTTCCGGAAGCCGCGGAATGGACGCCGCGTCACTTCGAACTCAGCTTCGGGCTCGATACTGACGGCCGCGATCCATCCAGCGTTCGTGAAGCGGTGATCATCGACGGACGGTTCAAGTTGCGGGGCTCCGTCGATCTTGTGGAGGAGCGCGAGCGGACAAAAGAACTTCGCATCACCGATCACAAGACAGGGCGCAATCGAACGACGCCGCGCACGGTCATCGGCGGCGGCGCGATGCTGCAGCCGGTGGTTTACGCGTTGGTGGTCGAGAAGATGCTCGCGCGGCCTGTCGTCGGCGGTCGTCTGTTCTACTGCACCGCAGCTGGCGGGTTCACCGATCATCCTGTTCCTTTGACCGAGCAGTCGCGCCGGTCGGGGCTCGAAGCGCTGGAAATCATCGACCGTGCGATCGAGCTGGGCTTTTTGCCGCCGGCCCCCGCTGAGCGCGCGTGCACCTGGTGCGACTTCCGTCCCGTGTGCGGACCTGACGAACCGGCGCACCTGAAACGCAAGCCGTCAGAACCGCTCGGCGATCTCCAGGCATTACGAGCACTCCCGTGACTGACCCCCAAGCACGCGAGACCATTGCGACGACGCTGGATGAAACGCTGATCGTCGAAGCCGCGGCAGGAACTGGCAAAACGACGGCGTTGGTCGGCCGGATCGTCCACATCCTGGCTGAAGGACACGCCGACGTTGGCGAGATCGTGGCGGTCACGTTCACCGAAAAGGCGGCCGGAGAGATGAAGCTGCGCCTTCGCGAGCGTCTCGACCGTGAGCGCATGGCCGCCGCCTCGAACGCAGACCGCCGCGCGCGCCTGGACGACGCCCTCACGCAGCTCGAGAAAGCGCACGTCAACACGATTCACGGTTTCTGCGCCGATTTGCTCCGTGAACGGCCGGTCGAAGCCGGGATCGATCCGCTCTTCGAAGTGCTCACGGAGGCGGCCGCCGAACGCCTCTTTGACGATGCGTTTGGACGCTGGCTGCCGGAGCAACTCGCCGATCCTCCCGAAGGAGTCAGGCGGGCGCTGCGCCGCACTTCTTACGGCGGCGACGAAGGCCCAATCGATCGGCTCAGGAACGCCGCCTGGGAGTTGACGAGCTGGCGCGACTTCGACGCGCCGTGGACGCGTCCGGCGTTCGACCGGGACGCGGAGATCGATGCGACGACAACGTCGTTGCATGACCTCGCCGACCTGACACGCGAGCCATCGTCTCGAAGCGATCCGGTCTTCTATGGAACGGAACCGGTACGACGCCTCAGCGACGAGATTCGACTGCAACACGCGTTCGGCGACCGGGCAGAAACGGCGGTCTACGACGGCTGGGAGGCCGGCCTGGTGGATCTGTCCCGCGATCGTGTGCTCGCAAACACCAAACACGGGCGAGGCAGCGCCTATCGCCACGGCATTCCACGACAGCGTGTCATCGACGCCATCGAGGATGTGCGCGGGCGTCTCGATCGCTTTCGCATGGATGCCGATGCCAGTCTGGCGGCGCTGCTGCAGACAGAGCTGCGCGGCGCGATCGAACGCTATCAGCGCATGAAGGCAAAGGCCGGAGCGCTCGACTTCCTGGATCTGCTGCTGCACGCTCGCAATCTCATCAGATTCAATCCACAGGTTCGACGAGGGTTTCAGCGCCGCTTCAAACACATTTTCGTTGACGAGTTCCAGGACACCGATCCGTTGCAGGCGGAGATTCTCCTGCTTCTTGCGTCGGACGATCCGGACGTCACGGATTGGCGGAAGGCACGACCCACTCCCGGACGCCTCTTTCTGGTCGGCGATCCGAAGCAGTCGATCTACCGGTTTCGCCGCGCGGATGTTTCGATATATCGGGATGTCTGCCGGCAGCTGCAGGCCTGCGGCGGGCGACTCCTGCAGCTGACGATCAGCTTTCGCAGCGTACCGGAGATTCAAGCCTGTGTGAACGCCGCGTTCGCACCGATCATGAACGGCGACGAAGCGACGCTGCAGGCGTCGTATGTGCCACTCGCCCGGCACCGACGCGCGCTCGACGCCCAACCTGCCATCGTCGCGCTTCCTGTCCCGTCGCCGTACGGCCGACGCTACATATCCGGTAAGGAAATCGATGCGTCGCTGCCCAGCGCTGTGGGCGCGTTGATCGACTGGATTGTCAACGCCAGCGGTTGGACGGTCACCGAACGGACCGGCGACGATCCGGTGCCGGTCGCGGCCAAACACATTTGCCTCCTCTTCCGACGATTCATCAGTTGGCAAACGGACGTCACCCGGCCGTACGTCGAAGCGCTGGAAGCACGCGGACTTCCACACGTGCTCGTTGGCGGACGAGCGTTTCACGAGCGCGAAGAAGTGGAAGCGATTCGTGCGGCACTCGCCGCGGTCGAGTGGCCGGATGACGAGCTCTCGGTGTTTGCCACGCTCCGAGGCCCGTTCTTCGCGATTGGCGACGAGGAACTGCTCGACTACGCGCACAGGTTCGGCATCCAGAGGGACAACGGCTACAGGCGGTACTCATTCCATCCGTTCCGCGTACCTGAGGTCATGCGCGGCGAGATTCCGCCTGACCTAGGTCATCTGCGTCCGATTGCGGAGGCGCTCGGCCTCCTCAGCCTCCTGCATCGGCATCGAAATCGGGTGTTCGCCGATGGCGACGAAACGCCCTGGGGCGGCGCCTCTGGCATCCTGCACAGGCTCCTGAACTCGACACGCGCGCACGTTGGTTTCGCACTGCGGCCTGGCGGCGAACAGGCGCTCGCAAATGTGCTGCACGTGGCGGAACTCGCACGACAGTACGAGCTCGGCGGCGGCATCTCGTTCCGGGGATTCGTCGAGGAGCTGCGCACCGAAGCCGAAACCGCGCAGGCGGCCGAGGCGCCCATCCTCGAAGAAGACAGCGACGGCGTTCGCATGATGACGGTGCACAAGGCCAAAGGTCTGGAGTTTCCCATCGTCATTCTTGCCGATATGACGTGCAGGTTGTCGCGTGCCGAGGCCGGACGGTGGATCGATCCAAGCGGCAGGCTCTGCGCGCTGAAGCTCGGCGGGTGGGCGCCTCGGGATCTATTGCTTCACGATGCGGAGGAGGCTGCGCGAGATCGAGCAGAGGCCGAGCGGCTCGCATATGTGGCTGCGACGCGCGCGCGTGACGTGCTCGTCGTCCCCGCAATCGGCGACGAAGTGTACGAGGGCGGATGGCTCGACCCCCTCATGCCGGCGATCTACCCCGGGGCCTCTGAGCGGCGACACCCGCTGAGGACACCCGGTGTGCCCGCGTTTCCATCGATGGACACGGTGCTGAACCGACCCGACGGAGATCCGGCAACTGCTCAGACCGTATCGCCCGGCATGTACAGGTTTGAACTGACGAGCCTCGAGCCCCGGACCCCGAGCCCCGACGCCTATCAAGTCGTCTGGTGGGATCCTCACGTCCTCGCGCTGGACGTCGGACCGCCGATCGGCTTGCGACGCGACGATTTGATTGCAAAGGATGGGAATCCGGCGGCCGTTGCCGCGCGGCTGGCGGCGTACGAAGCGTGGAGGCTGGCTCGCACGGACGCGATCGCCGCTGGTTCCGTGCCGTCTCTCGAGTCAAAAACCGTCTCAGAAGTGGCCGCCGCGGACGGCAAAGCGGATGCGATTGCCGACGTGCCCATCGAGATCGTTGATCTTTCGCGCGTTGCCGGCAGGCCGGTCGGCGCAAGATTTGGAACGCTCGTTCACGCCATCCTTGCGACTGCGGCGCTCGACGCCGACGAGCGATCGCTTGCACAGATTGGCTCGACCCAAGGCCGGTTGCTCATCCCGCAGGCCGCCGCGGAAGAGGTCTATGCCGCCGTTGAAGTTGCTGCGGCTGTTCTGCGGCAGCCCCTCTTCGATAACGTCCGCGCCGCCAACGCCAACGGACGTTGTTACCGCGAACTGCCTATTGTCTGGCGCACGCCCGGCAACGGACTGATCGAGGGGACGATCGATCTCCTGTTCGAGGACGAACAGGGCATGACCGTCATCGATTTCAAAACCGGACGTGAACTCGATGCCGATGTCGAGCGGTACCGCCGTCAGGTGGCGCTCTACTGCCACACCTTACATTCGCTGCGTGGCACCATGCCCCGTGGCGTCATTCTGCGAATCTAGAATCGACTGACGAGCGACTGACAAGCGTCAGTCGCGGTTATTCGTAACGCAGCGCCTCAATCGGATCGAGCCGCGCGGCACGCCGGGCGGGATAGAGACCGAACACCAGACCCACCGAGACGGAGACGAGAAACGCGAGGAGGATCGAGCTCGCCGTCACGATCGTTGACCAGCCCGCGAACAACCCAATTAGCCGCGAGATACCAACGCCAGCGATTACCCCGATCGTGCCGCCAACGAACGAGATCAGAACGGTCTCGATGAGGAACTGCCGCACGATGTCCCGGCGGCGTGCTCCCAGGGCACGGCGGACACCGATTTCCCGCGTCCGCTCCAGGATGCTTGCGAGCATGATGTTCATGATGCCGATCCCGCCGACGAGAAGCGAGATCGACGCGAGCGCGACCATGACAACTTCGAAAATACGCTGCGTCCGGCGCTGCTCGGCGAGAAGTTCGGCCGGAACGATGACCGAAAAGTCGGGCGTGTTGCGGTGGGACGCGTTCAAGATGCCCCGAATGACTTCAGCGCTGGTCACGCTGTCCATTCCGGGCTCGAGCTGCAGGTAGATGCCGTCGATCTCGTCCCGGAAGCGGCTGTAGTTGTCCTCGAGCCGGAGAATCGCTGTCCACAGCGGCACGTAGATCAAATTGTTTCGATCCTGCTCCGGCACGCCGATCGTTTCGCTCCGGACGCTCAACTGGGGTCCTGCGACGCCGATTACCCGCAGCCACTGCTCGTTGACTTTGATGTAGCGGCCAATCGCTTCTTCAGGACCGAAGAGGGCCGCCTTCGCGCCCTCGCCCAGCACCGCTACCGGTGTCGCCCGCTCGTTCTCCCCATCGTCGAAGAAGCGTCCCGAGGCCAGGCGCAAGTTGCCGATCGGGATATACGACGGCGTCACGCCGTACACCGTTGGCATGTCGCGCTGGGGCTTCGGCAGCATCTTGGACGGCGCGAATCGCTTGCGTGGCGTGCCCGCGCTGACCCCCTCCACGGTGGCACGAATGACGCGAAAATCCTGAAACGTCAGGCCTGGGGACGCTTGTCTGACCTTCTGGTACGCCTGCGGGTCAATGGTTTCGCGTGCCTCGACGATGACATTCCGCACGCCAAGCTGCTCGATGAATGCCATCACCTGCTGCTGAGCGCCGGCACCAATGGACAGCATCGCGACCACTGCCGCGACGCCGAAGATCATGCCGAGCATCGTCAGGAGGGAACGCAGCTTGTGGACGCGCAGGTTGTCCAGACCAAGCTGCAGGTCCTGCAGCCATGTTCCTAACGTGGAATTCGGATCCTGGAGGACACCCTTTAGCGACGCGTTCACGGACTAAGACCCTGCCCCCGGCTGCACCGGTCCGGCGCTCGGGCCACTCTTCTTGTCCTCCGCGAGCGGGTTCCGCAGCGCGACTTCAGTGCCAACGGCCAGATCCGTGACGACGATATGGGTTTCAGTGCGATCGGAAATCTTGACCTCTCGTGGTTCGAACGAGCGACCGCGGCGGACGAACACAACGGGCTTGCCGTCCTGTTCGAAGAGCGCTTGACGGGGAAGGTAACGGGCGCCTTTGATCGGGTCCCCGGTCACGCGCACCTGCGTGGTCAAACCGGGGCGCAGATTCGCGCTGCTCCCAGTGACTTGAAAGCTGACGTCGAACATCCGCGTGGAGTCCCAGCCAAAGAAATCGCTGCGGCGGCTGGCGCCCGCAACGCTCTTGATCGTCGCCGGCAGACTCGTGCCCTGCACCGCGTGAATCGCGACCTCGGCTTTCTGGCCCGCGTTCAAGTGCGCACGATCGTATTCAGTGACCTTTGCGACGAGTTCCAGGCCCGATTCGTGGAGCACGTCGGCAACCGGCCGTCCCGGCCACACCGTGTCCCCTTCGCGGTATTCGGGAACGACCATCCCGGTCCACGCGGCTCCGTTCGTGTCGTTGTCCTTCACCGCGACGAGCCCGTCGAAGGGGGCACGGATGCGCATCTGATCGATGTTGCGCTGCGCGGTTTCCATAGCCAGCCGCGCCTTGTTCCGCTTTTCCTCGAGCACCGCCAGCGACGCGCGATCCGTGGTATCGCGCGAGGCAAGATCGGATTCGAGCTGCGCCAGCCGGCCTTTCGACTCTTCCAGCATCAGCAGGTTCTTCTTGGCCTCGATCGCGCCGACAAGTTCGTTGCCCTGCGCGTCCAGCTCCGCGCGCCGCACGTCGTAACGCGCCGTGAGCAGCGTCACCCGCTCCTGGGCGCGCTGCACCACGATGTCAGCGCGGAGCTTGGTGATCTCCTGCTCCGCCTGCTCGAGTTCCGATTTGGCTTGCGCGAGTCTTTCCTCCTGCTCACTGAGGTCGAACTCGACGACGACATCGCCTTCTTTGACCGGGGTCCCGGTGCCCATGATGTGCAGGATCTGGAGTGGACCACCGATGGCCGGGGCGACGAGGCCGACCGAGCGCATCGGCCGCAGCTCGCCGGTCGTGTAGACGACCACCGGAACGTCACCCTCGATCACACGTGCCGTCGGGATGACCGCTCCGTCGGTCTGCACCCCGTGTGTCGGCACGACGAGTACTGCGGTGATTACGATCACCACCGCGAGGATGCCTGCGAACGACCAGCCTAGCCGGCTGCGGTTGCGTTTCGTCATAAATAACCGGGGGCTTCGCCCCCGCCCGACCCCATCGCCATCACTTCACCGCCGGAATTGGATCCTTCAGCGCCACGCGCTCATCCGGCTTCACCCCAGCACTGACCACCAGCTGCTCTTGGCCCCGGCGTGCAATCTGCACGGCGCGCTCCTCCCACCCGCCTCGCGGACGGGCGACGTAGGCGACTGAGCGGCCGTTCTTCTCGAACACGGCTCGTATTGGAATCAGCACGGCGTCGGGAACGCGATCGACGGCTACGCGCACGGTTGTGTTCATTCCTGGGCGCAGCCGCGGATCCGTCTGATCCAGTTGCACGATGAGATCGAAGTTGCGCTGCGGCGGCCAATTCGAGAAGTCGATCCGCGCAAGCGTGCTGATATCTCCGATGGTTCCCGTCAACTCGCGGTCAGGGACTGCGTCCGCGCGGACGATGACTTTCTGCCCGGGCTGCATCCGCCCGCGCTCCGCCTCCTCGAGGCGTGCGGTGACCCGCATCGTCGCCAGATCCGGAACGTCGGCAATGACCATCCCGGGCCAGGCACGGTCCCCCGGTTTGAACTCCGGAGGCGGACAGCATGCACGCCAATTCGGCATGATCGCCACGACACCGTCCACGGGCGTGACGAGTTGCAGCGCACCGAGCTGCCGTTCGGCCTGCTGCACGTCCAGCCGCGCTTTGTCGCGTTTCTGACGTTTGCTGGCGATTTCAGCCTTCGTGATGTCGTGGAGCGCCTTCAGCCTGCGCTCAGCCTCGCGGAGCCTCTCTTTTGTGCTGGCGAGCGCGACCTGCTTCTGCTCGCCCTCGAGGCGGGGCAGGAATTCCTGCGTCGCTGCGTCGAGCTCCGCGCGCTGCACGTCGTAACGCGCTTTCACGAGGTCGGTCTTTGCCTGTTGTTCCTGAATCTGGTACTGCGCCTCTGTCTTCCCGATCTCTTCTTCGGCTTGCTTGAGCTCCGATTGCTTCTCCGCGAGCGTGCGCTGGACGGGTACCGGATCGAAGCGGACGACGACGTCTCCCTTTTTGACGTTGGCGCCGCTCTTCGCCAGGTCGAGAATCTGCAGGTCTCCCGCCGAGGTGGGCGCCGTCAGTGGAATCGACCGGACCGCCTTCATTTCGCCGCGGACCTGCATGTAGTCGATGAACTCTCCCTTAATCACGGCGGTCGTCGGCACGTCCACAGCGTCGCCGCGTCCAAACGCTCCACTGACAGCCACGATGGCGGCGACTAGCGCGAGCCCCACGAGCACGCCGGCGAACTTGCGCTTGTTACTTCGCCACATGCCGTTGCACCGTCATGCCCGATTCGAGACCGGATGTCACCACGACCTCATGGTCGTTCATCGGTCCTATCGTGACCGCGCGAGGACGCGCGCGATCGCCGTCCATCACGCGAACCGAAAAATTGTCCTCTTCACCGATGACTGCATCGCGGGGTACGACAATGACGTTGTCCTTCCGTTCGAGTTCGACATCAACCGCAGCGGATAGGTCCGGCATCAGCTTCGGGTGGTTCCCCTGAATACTGACGATCGCGACGAAGTTGCGCACTCGGTCCGTCAGGCGGCTCGTTGTACCGACCGGTGCAACCTGTTCGACACGTCCCTGGAACTCCAGCCCCGGGTACGCATCGAGCGAAATCCGCGCAGGCTGGCCGGCTTGCAGCAGGTGAACGTCTGCCTGGTTGACTTTGACACGCACCAGCATCGCCGACGGATCAACAACGAGCATGATGGGCATGCCCGGGCGCGCTTCTTCTCCTTCCTGGATCTCCACCATCTGCCCGGCGCGCCAGTTCATCCTGAGTACGACGAGGCCCGGCAGGGGAGATTTCACGACCATGCGACTCGCGTTCTGCTCAGCCTGCTGCATTGCCGTGCGCGCGCGGTCCCGCTGTATCTCGAGAATCCTTACCTCGGCCGCCTCAGCTCGCCGTTTCAATTCGAACGTTTCCTCGAGCTGCTTCAATCTGGCTTGCGCCTCTTCCATGCGCAGTGAGTTCTTCTCGGCGAGGATTTTTGCCAGGAATTCGTTCTTTCTCATTTCGAGGCGCGAGGTCTCGACGGTATTTGCAGCGACCGCCAGCTCGGCATCGTCTTTCGCCCGCGCCTGTTCGTGCTCGGCGCGCTTCTTGCGGATCTGCTCCTCGAAATCCAGATACTCCGAGCGCTTGTCAAACGCGGCCTTCAACTGGTTCTGGCGGTCGAACTCCACCAGAAGGGCTCCCTGCGCCACTTGCGCGCCGCCGCGCGCCAGCTTGGTGATGATCAGGGTGTTGCTGCCGGCCCCGGTGACGCCGACGAGCCGAGGTGCGGCAACGTTGTGATACCGGACCGATTCGATGATCCCGGTCAGCCGGAGCGTCCGGTGGAAAGATCCTCGCGCGACGTGTGCGGATCCGGGCACTCCGGCGACAGTGGGTTCGTCGGCGCCGACGCGCTGCATCAGGGCAATGGATGTCCCGAGAACGACGACAACGAACGCCGCCAACAGGTATTTAGGCTGAATTTTCATTCGCGGGCTCGGGTGAATAGGCGAACCTGGCTGAGACCCAGAGGTGCTGGGTAATCAGACGGATTCCACGACACGTTGGTTGGCGGTTTGTGCGCCAAAATGCCCAGTTCTTCAAGTCTGGCGCACCCAACTAACGATTTGACACCGGCGACCTCTAAATGTCCACCGCCAGAGGTTGGCCGGGTTCGGACACAACGGGCAGCTCGCTCGAAGAGCTGGAAGGGCTGCGTCCCGGGCAGGCCGATTCCTACCGGCGTACCGGGTCAGCGACGGGCCTCAACTCCAGTTCGAGGGTGACTCCAAATAAGGGCCCGAAGCGGAGTACTCCGAGATCCACCGGTTTTCGTGTGGTGACCACGACTTCGAGGGGTTTCTTGCGGTCCTCATGCACCGCACGCCGAATCGAGCCCTCGGGGTCGGTCCGCAACGTCTTAACCACGCTTAACCACGTCACGGCCTGGTGGAATGCCCTCAACCTGAAACGAGCCCGCGGCGTCCGTGTACGTGGTGATTTCCCCGTCCCCCAAGTCGATCCGGACGCCCTCCAGGGGAGTTTGACCCGACATAACGACCCCGGTTACACGCGTGTCAGGAATGTTGGTAATCCAGAGGCTCTCGCAGCTGCGCGGAGTCTCAATCGTGACCGTCTGCACCGGCGCCTTCATCATTCCCGGCGGCCTCATTACCGAGACCGAGAACTTTCCCGTCGGAAGACCGCCGAATTCAAAGCGTCCCTCCTTGACTTCGACGCTGCGGTGCACGTTCACGCCTGACAACGTCACGCGGGTGACGCCAAGCGGCGGCTGGTGTGTACCGGGTCGCAAGAC
>JBAROV010000221.1:0-25127 GCA_049642465.1 Vicinamibacterales bacterium | reverse complement strand
CGTTGGGACGGTCACCCTTCCGCGGACCTTCCCATTGACCTGCACGGGCACGACGATCTCCTCAGCGCGCGCGACCGCCTCGTCAAACGTCGGCCACCCTGCTGCCACGATATCAGTTGTGTGGCCGAGCCGCTCCCACAGTTCTTCGGCCATGTGTGGAGCGAACGGAGAAATCATACGAACAAGCGCGTCAACCGCTTCCTTGACGACCTCGATCGTCGCCGTCCGTTCCGCGACACCAACAGACGCCGGATCTTCCGACTCTCTCGCGAGCAACCCGCACTCGGGGCGGCCGCAGAACGTGTAGAGCTCGTTGACCAATTCCATCAGACCCGAAACGGCGGTGTTTAGATGAACGCGCGGGTCAAGATCCTGCGTGACGCGACGGATTGTGTCGTGCGTCTTTCGTCGCAGAGCGCGCTCCGCCGGATCCAGCTCCTGCGGGTTTGGGACAGGAATCCCTTCGCCGCCAATCGTGTCGGCGATGCGATCGACCAGCCGCCACACCCGCGCGAGGAATCGGAAGCTGCCCTCGAGGCCAGCATCCGTCCACTCGATTTCCTTCTCGGGCGGCGCAACAAACATGACGTACAGCCGCAACGCGTCCGCGCCGAACTTCTGAATCATGTCGTCGGGATCGACGACATTTCCCTTCGACTTGGACATGACCTGGCCGTTGTTCAGGACCATCCCTTGCGTGAGCAGTCTCGTGAACGGCTCATCCAGCTTCGTCAAACCGAGATCCCGAAACACACGTGAGAAGAATCGCGAGTAGATCAAGTGCAGGATGGCGTGCTCGACCCCGCCGCTGTAAAAATCCACTGGACCCCAGTAGGCCAGCTTGCTCGGCTCGAACGGCAATTCGTCGTTCTTCGGATCGGTAAAACGGAAGAAGTACCACGATGAATCCACGAACGTGTCCATCGTGTCGGTTTCCCGCCGGCCCGGGCCCCCGCATTTCGGACAAGTGGTATTCACGAACTCCGGGATATGCGCGAGCGGTGAGTCGCCGCGTCCCGTGAATTCGGCCGTCTTCGGCAGCAGCACCGGCAAATCTTTGTCAGGCACCGGCACCGTACCGCATTGGTCGCAATAGATGATGGGGATGGGCGTCCCCCAATACCGCTGTCTCGAAATACCCCAATCTTTGAGGCGGTACTGGATGGTGGCCTCTCCGATACCTCGCTTCTCGGCATCGGCGGTGAGCGCCTTTCGCGCGGCGTCGGAGTCCAACCCGTCGTATGGGCCGGAGTTCACCAGCACGCCGTCGTTCGAAACCGCCTCGCGCATCTCGTTGACCGACGGCGTCCCGCCATCCGTCGGCTTCACAACGACGGTTATTGGCAACCCGTACTTCCGCGCGAACTCGTAATCACGTTGATCGTGCGCGGGCACTCCCATGACCGCGCCCGTTCCGTACTCGAACAGGACGAAGTTCGCGACCCAAATCGGCACGGGTTGATTCGTAAACGGATTGATGGCTTTCCTGCCCGTGTCGAAGCCTTCCTTGTCCACCTCCCCCGTCATCCGCGCCGTTCGGTCCTGCCCCTGAAACCGCTTGAGGGCTTCTCTGAAGTTGGACGAGGTGTCCTTCGCCCACTCCTGGACCAGCGGATGCTCCGGCGCGAGGAGGATGAAGGTGGCGCCGTAAATCGTGTCGATTCGCGTCGTGAATACTTCGATGATCGGGAGATCGGGAGATCGGGAGGTCGGGAGTTCGGGAGGTCGGGAGGTCGCGGGCGCGAGCTCAAATTTCACACGAGCGCCCTCGGATCTTCCGATCCAGTTCTGCTGCATCGTCAGAACCTTCTCGGGCCAGCCAGGCAGCCGGTGGGTCGCTTCGAGCAATTCGTCCGCGTACGCGGTGATCCGGAAGAACCACTGCTCCAACTCGCGAGTCGTGACGGGCGTACCGCAGCGCCAGCAGCCGCCATCAACGACCTGTTCGTTGGCGAGGACCGTATTACAGCTCGGGCACCAGTTGACGCTCGAGCGCTTTCTGAAGGCCAGGTTCCGCTCGAACATGCGGACGAACAGCCACTGGTTCCACTTGTAATACTCCGGAAGACAGGTAGCGATTTCGCGTTCCCAGGCGTAGCTGATGCCCAGGCGCTGCAACTGTCCCTTCATGTGCTCGATGTTTTCGAGCGTCCATTTCTCGGGGTGAGTGTTGCTCTTGATCGCGGCGTTCTCGGCCGGCATGCCGAAGGCGTCCCACCCGAATGGATGGAGGACGTTGAAGCCCCGCATCCGCTTCATCCGGGCGACGACGTCGCCGATCATGTAGTTACGGACGTGCCCGACGTGCGCATGCCCCGACGGGTACGCGAACATCTCCAGGCAGTAAAATTTTGGTTTGTCGGGGTTTTCGGAGACTTCGAAGGCACGCGCCGCCCGCCAGCGCTCCTGCCACTTCTTCTCAATTGTCTGGGGTTTGTACTCGGGCACGACTCAAAGAGAAAAGGGAAAAGGTAAAAGGGAAAAGGGTCAAGAGAGAAACGGCAACTCCCCAATTATAGCCCACGCCAGAAGGGCTTCTGGGCCGCTCGCACGGCCTCGATCGCGCGTTCCGCGCGCCCCGTCCCTCTCGCGGCTCTTGCGGCTTCCGCCTCGAGGCGGAAGTTTCCCGCCCCATAGATTTCATCCACTGCCGCAATCGACGCTTGCAGACACGCGGCGAGCGCCGTCAACTCGTACCCTCCTTCGGTCACCGCGACGAACGCGCTCGAATGCCGTGCGGCGAGAGCGGCGAGCCCACGCATGACGTCCGCGTATCCCTCCGTCGTCATCCGCATCGAGGCGAGCGGATCCCGCTCGTGCGCGTCGTAACCGGCTGACACGATCGTGAGCTGCGGCTCGAATTGTTCGAGGACAGGGATGACGATGGCCCGGTGGACCAGCGCGTAGTCGGCGTCAGTCGCCCCCGCTTCGAGCGGAACGTTTACCGTAAAGCCAATTCCCTGACCACTGCCTGTCTCTGTTGCTGTCCCGGTCCCCGGGTAGAAAGGAGACTGGTGCGCGGATATGTAAAGGACGGTGGGGTCGTCGTAGAAGATGTGCTGCGTTCCATTCCCGTGATGGACATCGATATCGATGATCGCCACGCGCTTGACACCCGACGCGCGGGCAGCCGCCGCCGCAACAGCGACGTTGTTATAGAGACAAAAGCCCATCGCGCGGTTGCGTTCTGCGTGGTGACCCGGCGGCCGCACGAGCGCGAACACCGGATCGCCGCTGGACCGCGCCTCCTCGACCGCCTGAACAGCCGCGCCGGCCGCCAGCAGCGCGACCGTTTCCGAGTCAGTTGAGGTAAAAGTGTCGGGGTCGAGTACAACTGCCCGACCCGCCGTCCGCTGAATCGTCGCAATGTGCTCCCGGGTGTGCGCCCGTTCCAGCTCCTGCTGCGTGGCTGAGCGCGGCTGAGCGACTCGGCCGCCCTTTTGCAACCAGTGTGTGGCGACAGCATCGAACACGTGTGCCCGTTCGGGCCGTTCCGGATGACCGGGCGGTGGAATGTGATCCTGAAAACGCGGAGATGAAATTAGTAGCACTGGCACAACCGTGGTGTAACATACCGCGAGCCTGCGGGTGGCGCGCCGAGTTGGCCGGTTCTGCTAGGAAAACGCCTCTTTTATGACTCAGCGCATTCACGACGTGACCACTGACATGAGCCAGTCGAATCCGTCGCCTCGTCCTCGTGCACGAAGCGTCCTCATCGTGGACGACGATATTGTGTTGCTCGATGCGTTGGAGCGCGCCTTTCGCGAGGCCGGAGAGCACGCCATCGCCTGCGGCACCTTCGAAGAGGCGCGTCGCGTCGTCCGCGATCAGCATCTCGATGCGCTGATTACCGACGTTCGCCTGGGAGCGTTCAACGGTCTGCAGCTCGCCGTCATGGCGCGCGATATTCAGCCCAATATTCAGGTAATTGTCTTTTCAGGATTCGATGATCCGGTTCTGCGTGCGGATGCCGAGCGCATTGGCGCGACGTACCTGGTCAAGCCCGTGCCGAGCAGCTATTTGATTCAATTGCTGCAGCCGTCGGGGACGCCATAGCTATCCGCAAGCCTGGGCCAGTCTGTGGACGTGGCCACGTTCTGCCTTCGGCAGTCACGAAGCCCACGAAGATACGAAGACCACGAAGCAAATTCTTTAAGACCCTATAAGCTTCGTGTCCTTCGTCCCTTCGTGTCCTTCGTCAAAGGCCGTCAGCCCGTTCAGCGGTCAGCGTTAGGAGCCCGGAAGTGGGCTGTAGATTGAAGCAGCTATCCTGTCGGGCGAGCGCTCTTCCGTCGTCCGATCCCCGCCGCCTCTCGGCCCTCCACGGCTGACCGCGGCTGACCGAAATTCCTGGAACGGCACGTGGCACTGATACTTGCGTAAGAAGCCGAGGAAGCGCTTGTAGTCGTCCTGCGGCATGTTGAAGAGTTCGACGAGCACGCGGTAATTGCCCGAGGTCTGCTCGAGCCCTTTTCTGATGATCGCGCGCAGATCGTCGCGCGTCAGATCTCGCGAGATAAAGGGCGCGTAAACGACGGACCAGAAAGACTGCCGCCCGGAAACCATCTGATCGAAAAGCGCCTCTGAAACGGCGCGCGAAACCTTCGGCGTCGGAACCGACACCGCCGTCGCCGCCGGAACCGACCGCAAGACTTCGAGCGGCAGATCTGCGCGGTCGACCTCCCCGCTCTGGTGCCGGATCACAATCCGTTCGACCACGTTCTTCAACTCGCGAACGTTCCCCGGCCACGGATGCTCGACGAGCGTTTCCAGGGCCGCGGCCGAAATGCGAGGCATCTCGACGCCGTACTGCCGCGAAAACGTTTCCATGAAGTGGTTGAGCAGGAGCGGAACGTCTTCCTTCCGCTCCCGCAGCGGTGCCACGCGGAGGTGAATGACGTTGAGTCGGTAGTAAAGATCTTCGCGGAAGGTCTTGGCAGCGACGTTCTCGATCAGATTACGGTTGGTTGCTGCAATAACCCGCACATCCACGCGATTCTGAACCTGGTCCGAACCGACGCGCTGAATCTCGCCGGTTTCCAAAAAGCGCAGCAACAGCCCCTGCATCCTCGGCGTCGTCTCACCCACTTCGTCCATGAAGACCGTTCCGCGGTGAGCCTGCTCGAATACGCCGACGCGATCTCGATACGCGCCCGTGAAGCTGCCGCGGACGTGTCCGAATAACTCTGTCTCGAGAAGCGTTTCGGTGAGGGCGGCGCAGTTAACGGTCACCAGGGGCGACCGACGACGAAGACTTGCGTCGTGGATGAGGCGGGCGACGATCTCTTTTCCGGCTCCGCTCTCGCCTGTTATCAGAACTTTCGCGTCGCATCGCGACGCATAGTGGATTTCCTCTTGTAGCGCTTGAATTGCGGCACTTGCCCCAACGAGCTTAGCTGGCTGCATGAACGCGATCGCCTCAGTGTCTGGGAAATCCGGATTATGCGGTCCTTTTCAGAACAATGTCAAGCTAACGGCCGACAAAATGTGCAGGAATTGAACTTCTGTGCAGAATTTGCCACGTTTCACACCATGTCAAAAGGCAGACTTTGAGGCACTGCCTCGGAGACTACCGTCTCCGCGGCGAGTTGAATCCGCACTTTATCCACAGGATTTGCACTTTTCCGCGTGGCATACCCGTTGCGGAATGCTCATCGACATGCGAACAGCCTCAGCGCTTGCGACCAGCCAAAGCCGCTCGGCTGTCGCCTCCCGACCCCGTCACCTCACGGCGGTCCCCGCGGATATGCCGCGTATCGTCGCCGTCGGTGGCGGGACGGGTCTTCCCGCCGTGTTGGAAGGCCTTCGAGCCGAAGCCGATGCGGAGGGCGATATGCGATCCGATCACATCTCCGCGGTTGTCACGGTCACCGATGACGGCGGCAGTTCCGGGTGGCTTCGGCGCGAGTTCGGCGTGCTTCCTCCCGGCGACGTGCGTAATTGCCTTGCCGCGATCGCGCCACCCGATTCCCCGTTCAAGCAGCTGCTGCAACACCGGTTCGAGGACGGTGATGGGCTGGAAGGTCACGCGGTTGGGAATCTGATGCTGACCGCGCTCGCGCAGATTACGGGGAACTTCCCCGCAGCAGTTGAGCAACTCGGCACGATGATGGGACTGCGCGGTCGGGTGTTACCAACGACGGGCGAGAACGTCCGGCTAAGAGCCGAACTGGAGTGCGGCACTATCGTCGAGGGAGAAACCGAGATCGTCGGAACCGGTTCGCGCATCAAGCGGCTCGCGCTGACGCCCAGCCCGAAGCCGCTGCCGGAAGTCCTTCGCGCTCTGATCAATGCCGACGGAATAATTATTGGGCCCGGAAGCCTGTATACGAGCGTGTTGCCGAATCTGCTCGTTGAAGGCGTCGCGGCGACGATTTCTGGTGTGGATGCCGTACGAATTTACGTTGCGAACCTGATGACGGAGCCCGGGGAAACCGACGGGTACTCACTCGACGATCACCTGCACGCAATCCGCGTTCACGCTCGCCACGACTTATTCGACTACATCGTCGTGAATCGGCGTCCGATTCCCAGTTCGATCGCTGGCCGCTACGCGCTGCAGGGTTCGAGACCGGTGGTCGTCGATCGGCCGCTGAAGTGGGCCGGCCGCGCACGCGTGATTGAATGCGATCTGGCGTGCGAGTGCGACGGGAAAAAGATCCGCCACGCCGCCCGACCGCTCGCGCAGACGATCAGGGCGCTCGTCGCCGCCGGGAGACCAGCACATTAGCGCCGAACCTGCTCTGAACCCTTGAACCTTCTCTGAACCTTTGAACCCTCTCTGAACCCTGCCTGAACCTTTTCTTCTGCTCGCGGGGCCCCACCCCCGCTCGCTGCGGCCGCGGGCGCTTTCTGAACCCGTTCTGAACCCCTTCCTCAGCGATGCGCCTCGACCGCGTTCTTCCCCGCACGTTTCGCCAGTCCCAGTCGTCGATCCGCCTCCCCCACCAGCTCCTCCCCGCTTTCCCCGGACGCAAGCGTCGCCACGCCAATGCTGATCGTGACACCGACCGGATCGTGACGGAACCGGTGATGCACACGGCGACGGATACGCTCGGCAACTTGCGCGGCTGTTTCAAGTGGGGCGCCTGGCATAAGAATGGCGAATTCCTCCCCTCCGTAGCGCGCACACACGTCAAAGATTCGCACGCCGCCGCGGAGAAGTTCAGCAACCGTCCGCAGGGTTCGGTCCCCTTCGATGTGGCCGAATGTGTCGTTAATCCGTTTGAAATCGTCGATGTCCACCATCAGGAGCGAAAGCGGCTGCTGCTGACGATGGACGCGCTGGACTTCGCCGTGGAGGCGTGCCTCAAAGTGTCGCCGATTGAAGAGGCCGGTGACCGAGTCGATGGCGGCCATGCGCTGCAGCTCGTTGAAGCTCTGTTGCACGTCTTCACGCGCCAGCGCGAGAGACGCAGGCGCGGCAAGGATGCGTGCTTCCGCGAGATCGCGCGCGTCGAAGGGCTGTCCGTCCTCGCGGTCGGTCAGGGCGATCACGCCTGCGGGACGCAGTGGACCAGCCAAGGGTATCTGCAAGTACGAAGTCGTGCTGTAGCGCAGGCGACGCTTGGTCTCTGCCTGCCCCAGATCGGCTCTGCCCGACGCGTACGCGCGTCCGAGAATCCCTTCTCCGGGCGGGATGCGCAGGTGCTCGACGAGCACCGACGGATAGCCGTACGTCGCCGTAATCGCGAGCGCCTGGTCGTCGTCCTGGTAAATCGCGAGCGCGCCAATCCGCGCCCGAACGTGACGGGCAATCGTGCGGAGGATCAGCGAGTGGATGCGGGAGCTGTCGGTTTCGCGACCGAGCCGGCGCGAGAACGCGTAGATGCGTCGCCCGAGGTGACTCGGATCTCGATCGTCGTGTGCCCCCAGCACGCGTCTCAGGCTCCGTCGCGCTTCGTGGACGGTCGCATCAATGTCGCTGGTGCCGCGCCAGTTGGCGGCATGCCCGGGGACGAGCAGCACCCATTCTCGTCCGCTCGCGCGGCCGATGACGAGCCCCGTCATGGCGATGCCGCGGTCCGGCGAGGCGAGCGCCTCGGTCGGCGCCGCTTTCATCGTCGCGAACGGTCGCTCAATCGGCTCGTCCAGCTCCGCCGGAAACGCCTCTGCCTCGAACCGCCACGCCTGCTCGTCGCGCGAGAGCAACGCGAGCGGCGTCTGCAGCGATGCCGCGAGCGAACGCAGCAGCAACTGCACATCGCCTGCGCGGTCTTCCGGCGCCGGCGCTTCGGCGTCGGAGCCGTTAGCCATTCAAACTTGTAATTTTGGCCGCGAGTTGAATGCGCGTTCGCAGTACGAGCATCGTGCAGATCGAAGCACGGCATATGCCACGGGGTCAGCGTGAGGCAGGAGTCGCAACACGAAGGAAACCGTTTACAGCTGGGGTTTAGCGGATAAGTTCTGCACGGTTAGTCTCCGATAGGATTAGCGCGGCCGACCAAAGTCGCGGTCGCGGCGGATTTGAAGGCAGCAGAATCCGAACAGCTCGTGTTTTTTTGGAGCAAAGGAGTGAATCGGTCGTTTGGGCATCCGGGGAATGCCAATTGCAAAATCGTGTGCGCCGGCTCGCTTTCAACGAGGTCAAGGACTCATGGAAATTCGTTTTGTTTCGTCGCTCACCGCCGAGGACGAGAACTTTTTTGCTCCGGGCCTTTTGAAAGCCATTGGCGCCGTTCTCGACCAGCTCCCGATCGCGTACACGATTCGGATTGAGACGACCGGATCACAGGTGTTTCAACACACCAACGCGGGGCCGGAAGAACGCGGGAAGGCTGCGGCCTTCGAGGCGGCTGGCGTTGGCTTTGCGGCGACGGTCCCGTCGCTGGTATCGCGGCCGAACGGGCAGAGCCGGTCTTAGGCGAAGAATTCTATCGGGCGGACGAAAGTCTGACCGCGGAATGACTTCAATTTTGCGGTTTTCGAGGATTGTTGAAATCATTGGCAAATTGCGCAGTTTCCTCGACCTCGGCCATGGTTCGGTGATTGCTAACAGACAGGTCGGACACGATTGTCGTGATCTATAGCTCGGAACCCAGCTCAATGCGGGTCGCGGAAGGTTGCTGCGGATGACGGTTCGACGGATGGCGGCACAGGTAGTCAAACGAGGTGCGGTTCTTTGTGGAGCGGCACTTCTGTCGGTGTTCGCAGGAGCACCTGCGGAAGCCGCAGTCATCGAACTCAAGCCCGAAAACACCTCCTGTACCACGACCATCAACTCCAACCTTGACGCGGCAGGGGTCCTCGATATCGTCGACGATTGTTTTGGCGCCACCGGCCCGCTTTCGCTGCTGTACAAGGCGGAAGTCGGCGGCAGCGACTCCGGTACGTTTGGTCCGTCTTATGACACGACTTTCAGCAATACGGCGCTGGATCCGCAGGACGCGACGATCCTCTATCTTGGTGGTAGCTACATGGATTGCTCGGCGTGCTACCTCGTTGTCAAGGATGGCAAACAGACACCGGCGCAGTACTTCTTCGACATCTCTTCCTGGAACGGAACCGATACGATTCAGTTGACAGCCTTCTGGCCGCAACAGGGAGCGATCTCGAATGTCGCGATCTGGGGGCAAGCAACCGGGGTTCCTGAGCCGGCGAGCTTGATTCTGCTCGGGACCGGTCTCGGGTACGTCGCGATCAGACGTCGTCGCACTTAAGGGCCACGAAGTCAGCCATCCGTCCGTCCGACAAGGTCAGCCGTCACCCCGACCTGACGCATCCGTCCACATGGCGGCCACCACTCCGATCTGCTCGTAGCCGACTGCAGACGGCTAGCGTCCGTCTGAGGGCCATCGAGTCGTAACCATCGAAGTACTTCTGGCCTTTAGCACCTAAAGCCTGCCGCCGGTGTGACTTCGAATGCCGCGGTGGTTATGTCGCAGCGGTTTCGGCCTTTTTGCAGCGGCATGCGCCATGCTCAGTCCTTGCTCAGGTTCGTTCCTTCAGGAGGATCCAATTGAACAAGGTGCTGTACACAGTATTGTTATTTATAGGTGCGCTCGTTGTCAGACCACTGCCCGCTGCGGCCGAGTTCCTCCAGTACGACGGGATGGGTCACCGCAGCGTCGTCACAGTGATGCTGAACGGAGTTCAGTCTGGACCGTTCTACGCAGGTGAGATTAACTGGCTCTGGCAGGACGAGGCGCCCGCAGGGTTTGAGGAGGCGATCTACACATATTGTGTGGATCCATTCAACCACCTCACGAAGCCGCAAGAGGTCATTCTAAATAGTACCGACTACCTTCCCGACCCATACTCGGTCGGCGATCCTGGCGGACAAGCTGCGTGGCTGTTCAACACGTTCGCTGAAGGAATCCGCACAGCCGGAACAGATATTCAGGCTGCCGGTCTACAGGTGGCAATTTGGGAAGCTATCTATGCGACTGCCTTTTCGATCGTGGTTTCCGACGACGTCTACGGAGGGCGCGCGCTCGCAGAAAGCATACGGACTCAGTCCGAGTACTACCTGGGGCGTCTCGCAACCGAGGGTTACCACAGATCAGCCGTCTGGCTGGAAGCACCGACGGGGCAGGATCAGATCACGTCTCGCGATGTCGCAGACGTCCCGGAGCCTGCATCGTTGTTACTGTTCGGTCTTGCCGCGCCATATTTCGTCCGGCGACGCCGCAATTGATACTGAGAATTTGAGCGATGCGAAATATATCCATACTGTTCCTATCCATCGTGGCGATTCTTGCTGTGCCGGCTCTGTGCAGCGCCGTCGAGCCCGTCAGCGTGCCCGAACCGGCAACGTCTCTGCTCCTGGCTGCCGGAGCAGCCGGAGCAGCCGGAGTCGCAAGGTGGCGCCGCCGATCCCGATGACGAGGCTGTGACGCAACGGCGGATTCCCCGCACGATCCCTATTTCCAATCGGGCGACCACGCTCACGGCTTCTCATTCTTATGGAAGGACCCGACCTTCTGGGAGGACCCGACGGCACCACGCTCGTTTTAGGTTGGAGGGGGCATCGCAGACGGCCTGCTGGAAACTCATTACGTCCGCGATGGGAGTCGGGCAGGCGACTTCAGTCGTCAAACTGGTGACCTTCCGGTGGACTTGTCTGCTAAGTGATGGACCTTCGGGCGGCCCGCGAATTGCGAGTGGGGATAGTCGACGTTTTCGTCGGGAGGTGTTCAGTGCGACGCTGGCTGTGGGTGCTCTTCTCGATGCTGCCGATCACCGCAGCCGCGAGTACGATCGAGTACACGTTCACCGGCACGATGAGCCTGGGCAGCACCCTGACGAAGGCTGACGGCACTGCCGTGGACTTGTCGCTCGCGCCGTTCACCGTGGTCGGCGTGACAACAGGCATCGACCCGCTTTGGGAGCTGAACGAATACACGACCGACATGGCGGTGTTCAGCGCCGTCTCGACCTATGATTTTGGTGCGCTTGGCTCGATTACCGCGACCGATCAATACGTCGAGCGGTTCGCGACCACCGCGAGTGGCCGGACCGTTCAGGAAATCGGCCTGATGTCGTGGTGGCCCGGAACGAACGACCTCATCGGCTTCATGGTTGGCGTGACAAGCACACTCGATGTACCGATGTCTGCCACGCCAGACCCCACTGCCATCGGCGCGTTTACGACCCAGTACACGCTTTCGAACAGTCACACGCGCTACTTGTCCGGGGATGACGGCAGCACTTTTCAATTGCAGAGGCCCATCTTCACGATCACGCTCGACATCACATCTGGATCCGCTTGGGCCACCAACGCCGCGATGACGGAGAGCCTGACGGCGGATGTCCCGGAACCCAGCACGCTCTGGCTGCTGGGAGCCGGAGCCGTGCTGCTGCGTCGTCGCCACCGCGCCTCTCCTCGCTCGACAGAGAGTCACGGATCGTAGTTCGTGGAAGCCCGGGAACGGTAAAACGCGGGCCCCCGACCCGCACCGAACCCCCGGTAGTCTCCTGACTATCCGCCCGATGACAATGGACGCCTCCGTGCAGCGTACGGACGACCGCGCTCAGCACTCCGCAGCACCGACGGTGGCCGGCCCAATGAGGGGGTCTGCCGTCGTGCGGCAGCGGTTAGGCTCGATCGACGCCTATCGCGGGCTCGTGATGCTGCTGATCCTGGCCGAGGTCCTTCGTTCTTGCGCGGTCGCTGCCACTCTTCCGGGATGGCGGGTGTGGAGTTACGCCTGCTCGCAGCAGTCGCACGTCCCGTGGGCCGGGTTTTCGCTGCACGATCTCATTCAACCAAGCTTCTATTTTCTCGTCGGCGTTTCGGTCGTGTTCTCGTTCGCCCGGCGTTCGACCGTCGGTCAAAGTCGCGGGGGTCTGCTGCTGCACACTCTCATTCGGTCGTCGATCCTCATCGTGCTGGGGATGGCATTGTTTTCGATCCATCCACGGGTGTGGAAGTGGCAGTTCATCGATACTCTGACCCAGATCGGCCTTGCTTATCCGTTCCTGGTACTCATCGCGCTCCGGCCACGGAAGGAGTGGTATCTCGCGGCCACGGCGATCCTGACGGCGTACTGGCTCTGGTTCGCGGTATCGCCCGTGATGTCAGTCCGCGAAGGAGACGTCATCGGCGTGTCGGCGACCTGGATCCAGGCGCACGGTCTCGAGGGCTTCGCGGCGCACTGGCAGAAGAACGCCAATCGCGCGTACCAATTCGATCTGTGGCTCCTGAACCTGTTCCCGGGCGAGACCCCCTACTCGGGCGATGTCGCGGGAGTGACAACGCTGAATTTTGTGCCGTCGATTGCCACAATGATTCTCGGTTTGATTGCGGGCGACCTTCTGCGGCGCCGCCATGGACAGCTGACGCTGGTCCCTCTGTTCGCCGCGATCGGCACCGGGCTGATCGGAGCAGGATGGATGCTGCATGCAATCGGTGTCGTGCCAGTCGTGAAGGCCATCTGGACGCCGAGCTGGGTGCTCTTCAGCGGCGGATGGTGTTTTCTGTTCCTCGCGGCGTTCTACGCGGTAGTGGATCTGGGCGGCGTCAGGCGAGGGGTGTTCCCGCTGACCGTCATCGGGATGAACTCGCTCGTGGCTTACAGCATGTCGCACGTCTACCCGGCGGTCGCGTTCAATAGCCTGCGCCGGATCTTCGGCTCAGAGGCATTTCGAGTGGCGGGCACCGCCTACGAGCCGCTCGTCTACGGATGTGCCGTGCTCGGCTGCTACTGGCTGGTGTTGTTCGCGCTGTACAAGCTCCGGATTTTCGTGAGGATTTGAAAAACCGCCGAGGAAACGATCGGAGAGCTGCCAGTTGGACCCCGGCTTCGCCGCAGCGGCTTTTATTGATCACTGACGGGAGTACCCAGGGTTGTGAGAATCTCAGACCCACTCAATACCCGGTCATAAATGCGCACTTCATCGATCAGGCCGTTCCAGAACTCGACGTTCGAGCTCCATCGGCCAAACAAAAGCGGCGTCGTGCCTGAAACGTGGCTTCCGGCCGCCTGTCCAACGAGCGAACCGTCAATGTACATTCGCAACACGCTCCCGTCGTAGGTCATGGCCACGTGCTTCCAGACGCTCAGGTCGACGTTGGTCAATGAGTCCGATACCGACGCCGCAAAGGAACCGCCTGTACCCACTCGGGCCTTCAAGATCCCTCCACATATCTCGAATCCGTAATCGTAGGCCTTCATCACGATCGAACCGCAGGTGTTGGTGTACAAGCTTCGGGTCTGCATCCAGGCCATCACCGTGAACGAGCCGGTCAGGTCCAGATTACCGATTGTGACCAGGTCATCGCCGTTGAACTCAAGTGCCAGGCCGTACTTCCCCTGCACCCATGAGGCGCCGGCAACCGTCCCATGACGTCCGTTCCCCGAGCTGTCGGTCAGCAGAGAGCCAGTCCCATCTTCAAACCCGTACGCGGCCGCCAGACCCGCGGGCTCGACGACCCCGTGTGTGGTGGTGGACACAGTCTCCGAGTACAGACCCCAATTCCCCGCGGCGTCCGTCGCACGGACGCGATACACATACGTCGTGTTGGGAAGGAGACCGCTGTCTGCGTAAGAGAGCGCGTCGGTCGAGGCGACCTCAGCGAACATCGAACATCCCTCGCCTTCGCACCGTTCCACACGATAATCGACGACGCCGACATCGTCGGTTGCGGCGGACCACGTCAAGGTGACGTCAGTTCCGTTGGCCGCGGCCGCGAGGTCGGGTGGCGCCGTCGGGGGCGTACTGTCGGGAAGCACCGTGGAGAAGTTGACTGTCGCTTCGCTGTTCGCAATTCTGGACTGGTCTGCGCGAGCGAGAAATCCATGAATCACGTGCGGTCCGATCGGCACGCTCGTGAACTGGAAGGCTCCGTCCGTATCCGAATCGAAGACCTCGGACCCGGCGTCAAGCTGGAAGTACACTCGAGCGACTTCCGACGCATCGCCGGAAATCGTGTAGCTCACATCCACAGTGGATCCCGTAACCGTTGCCGCCGCCGCCGGCTGCAGGATCGTCAGCCGGGCAGGCGTTTGGCCGATCGGCAGGTTCCTGACGGCTTGAACCTCCGACCCGGTCAGCGCACGATCGTAAATCCGTACTTCGTCGATGCTCCCGTCCCAGAACTCCGTGCTCGAAGTCCAGCGTCCGATTCGAAGAAGCAGGTTGTTTCCGGTATGTGGACCGGAGGCCTGGTTGACCAGCGCGCCGTCAAAGTACATCCGTAGCGCCGCGCCGTCATAGGTCAGCGCGACGTGTCGCCAGACATTCAGATCAGCCGTCGTCAGCGGTCGGGCAACCGAGGCTGTGAAGCCGACACCGGACCCAATCTTCGCGTACAAGGCCGCCTCACATATTTCAAAGCCGTAGTCGTAAGCCTTCATGACGAATGAGCCACAGGTATTGCTATGAAGAGTCCGCGTTAGCATCCAACCCATCACCGAAAACGCGCCGGTCAAGTCCAAATCCAGCAGGGTCACGGAATCAGTGCCGTCGAAGTCGAGCGCTTGTCCGTATTTCCCGAGCGTCCAGGTCGCGCCTGCGATCGTCCCGTCCCTTCCGTTACCGGACGCATCGATCAACACCGTGCCGGTGCCCTCATCGAATCCATAAGCCGCGACGAGACCTGAAGGTGGCGGAGGGGTGCCGGCGCTGAATGACGCGACATATGCCGCGTCCGCGTCCGGCACGGTGATGACGTGCGCCTGCGCGCCGGAGTCAGTCCACGAATCGAACGAGTACGAGGTCGTGCCGCTGGTCTGGTCGGGCGCTTCGATTTGATGGGTGAAGTTCACGAGCGAGTCGCGGACGAACGGCGTGGTCTGAGAGATGCCGTCGAGCCTCAGCGTCAATCCAACCGGGATCGTGTTGAAGGTCAGGTTGACCTTCTGAGGAAACACAAACACGGAGCTGCGCGCCTGGAGCCCCGTGGAATCGGTGACGGTCAAACGAATCTCGTACCTCGTGTTGCCCGCGTAGTCGTGCCCGCTCGAGGGGATGGCGAGGCTACCGCTCGCGACACCCTCCAGGGGCAGGCCGGGATGAACGTGTGACTCGTGATGGAAATCGATCGCCCATGAGAAAGCCGTGTCCGGCAACGGCCCGTCGTCCGGGTCGGTGCCTGCTCCGCTGAACGTAATGACGTCTCCTGCACGGAATGTTCCCCCTGTTGCCGGCGCGAGTATCGTCGCAACAGGCGGACTGCCGACGTTGATGGTGAGCGGCGTCGAGTTTCGAAAATGGCTTCCGTCGGACACGGTGAGGACCGCTGTGTAGCGCCCACTCGTGAAGTACACGTGAGTGGCATCCGCAGTATCGGCAGTCGTTCCATCGCCGAACTCCCAGTGATAGATCAACGGCTGTCCTTCGGGATCGGAGCTGCCTGCGCTGGAAAAACCGACCGTGAGCGGGGGCAGACCGAAGAGAGGACTCGCTGTTGCGACGACGGCCGGCGGCTGGTCTCCTGGAGGTGTGTAGCTGACTCTCCGGATCTTGCTCACACCGAAAGTCCCACCGACATCCGAGAATCCCAGGTCGGTGTAGTACAGCGCACCATCAGGCCCCAGGGTGAGGTGGACGATGTCTCCGTAAGGGCCGTCGGCCGTTTCGTCTTCGGGCACGAAGAAATGCGAGCTACTCACATTCCCGTCGGCGTCGAACGTCAGACGGCGAATCCAGTTCTGTGTGTAGTCGGCGTAGAAGAAGCTCCCGATGTACTCCGCGGGGAACTGGCTCCCCCGGTAGATGAACCCCGCGGTGATCGACGCATCCCTTCCGTTGTGTGGATAAGAGAAGATCGGGTTCGTCATGCCAGAAACCACGCATGAACCTTCACAGATCGGCCATCCATAGTTGGCTCCGGCCACGCCGAGATTGAGTTCCTCGGCCGCAACCGAATAGTCATTGCCACCCACGTCACCAACGTAGTAGCGGCCGGTCGCACGATCGACCGACGCCCTGAACGGATTCCTCAGGCCGAGTGCCCAGATCTCATCGCGGTTCGGGCCGGCGCCATCATGGAACGGGTTGTCCTCGGGAATCGTGCCGTCTTTGTTCACCCGCAGGATTTTCCCGTGGTAGCTGGTCAGCCGCTGCGCGTCGCTCGCGTCGAAGTGATCTCCAACCGTGATGTAGAGTTTGCCATCCGCCCCGAAATTGATCGCGCCGCCATGATGTTCCGCGTTGGCCGCGACGCTGTCCTGCCAGATGACCAGCTCGCTGCCAGGCACGGTCGACGCTGTGCTCGCGGTGAAGCGGGAGACGAGGTCGTTGTTTGGGGTTCCGCGTGTGTAGAACACATAGTAGTGACCGTTCGTCGCAAAATCCGGATCGAGCTCGATATCCATCAAACCCTGCTGGCCCAGTTGCGTTCCGATATTCGCGATCGTCAGAAATGGCGTGGGCTCGACCTGTGAGGCTCCCGGACGAAGTTGCTGAATCGTTCCGCCGAGCTCTCCGATGAGCATGGTCCCGTCAGGGAGAAACTCGATGTTGGTCGGAAGACTCAGGTTCGCCACGATGATGTCGTTCTGAAATGGCGAAGGTGACGGCGGCGGACCGGACGGCGTGCCGACTGGCGTGTTCCTGTCGACCAGAATTTCTTCGGCCGTCAACGCGCGATCGTAGATTCGAACATCATCGACGAGGCCGTCGAGGAATTCACTCGCAGAGGACCACCTTCCGAGCCTGAGGACCTCATTGTTCGAAGCGTGCGCGCCCGCGGCAGAACTGACGAGCGTTGCATCTACGAAAAAGCGGAGCGTGGTCCCGTCATAGGTGAACGCTACGTGTCTCCAGACGTCGAGGTCCGCTGCGGTCAAGACCTGCGATCCTCTGGCGGTCCAGCTCCCGTTCGCCCCGACGCCGGCGTACAGGGTGCCCTCGCAGATCTCGAGGCCGTAGTCATGGGCCTTCATGACAATCGATGCGCAGGTCGTCGGATAGAGGCTTCGCGTTCGCACCCACGCCATGACGGTCAATGAGCCGGTGAGGTCGAGGTCGTTGACGGTGACGAAGTCGTTCCCGTCGAAATTCAGAGCGCTGCCGTTCTTCCCAGCCGCCCATGTCGCCCCAGACACCGTGGCAGTGTGATCCTGTCCAGAGGCATCGGTGACTGACGGACCCGTACCTTCTTCGAATGCATAAGCGAGCACGAGACCGCCGGCCTGCGCGCGAGCGGGGCGCTCCGGCCATGTCGATGCGATGCTGACGAACGTGATCGCCAGGACTGCCCTCCACGGGAGGAACTGCCGTCGGCGGGTCCACGAGTCGTTTTTCGTGGTGATCACGACAAAGTCCATCTGTGCGCGAATCGGCCGATGTTCCCGGTGGGTCGGATCCCGTGGGCTGTGATTGCCCGCGACGTCAGCAGCGGGAACGTCAGCAAACCGCCGCCTGGCAGGCACGCAAACAACATTTCGACGCCGCCTCGTAGTACAGCCCGCGGTCACGGCTGACAGATAACGTCGGTCGTGACGCGGAGCAGTCGACGCGACGGCACCACGCGGAAAGTGGGCGCCGCATGCGCCGTGCGCAAGTTCCACGCCGTGCACGATTCAGCAGTTAGGCGCGATTTCGGTCGGGAATGTTTCCAAGCGGCTGACTTTGGTCACCTGAAAGGAGACCTGTGACCGTTCCGAAGACATTACTCAGACTATCCGAGCAGGAGCTTCCGGCTGTAGAACGCCTCCGCGTACTGGGTGGGTGAATCGCACTCCATGCCCCGAATGCGCGGCGTCGCCAGAAACAGTTCCTTGGTAAACCAGTGCTTGTCGACCTGCGACCGGAAATGCTTCAGCAGCAGCGTGGCCTTGTGGAGGCACTGGCGCTCAGTGACGGGAACAAAGACATTGGGCGTGCCGAAGTCGCCGTCGTACTTGGGGATTTCGTACTCGAGGATTACGTGGCTTCGAAAGGTGTTCCAGGCCAGGTCGGAAAGGACGCGGTGGTCCTGATGCCGGTCATCGCGATAATGCGTGAAGACGACGTCAGGCGCAAAGGATTTCAACGTTTCGAAGAAGCCCTTGATCTGCTCGCCTTCGTATGGGAAGAAGCTGCCGCGAAAGTCCTTGACGATAACCTCGGATTTCGCGGCGCCCCGCAAAAAGGCGCGGGCGCTCGAGCGTGCCTCATTCGTTCGCGCGCCCTCCGCGCTGAACACGACCCACTTGATCTCAAGGTCGCGGTACTCCTCGATCAGCCGTAAAAGCGTACCGCCGCAGCCTATCTCGATGTCGTCAGAATGCGCTCCCAGACACAGAAGCCTCTTCAGCTTGTCGAATTTCACCTGTCGCATATGTGCTGGGCTCTCCGTCGATGGGCTGCCTCTTCCACACCTCCCACGGCGCCGAACCGAGGGCGTGGAGCTCGTCGAGCGACTGCTTCTCCTTGAACGTATCCATGCACGCCCAGAACCCGTCGTGCGAGTAGGCCGCCAGCTCGCGGTTCTCGATTAGACGCGCGAATGGCTGCTCGACAAGTTCCTCTCCCTGCCTGATGTAGTCGAAGATGCGGCGCCGGAACACGAAGAACCCACCGTTGATTCGCCCTGTCGAAAGGGCAGTGCTCTTCACCTCGGTGACCAAGCCGTCGCGTCCTGTCGAGATGACGTGATAGCTTGCCGTCGGCTTGACGCCAACGAAGCAGGCCGTTTTTCGGTGGGTGTTGAAGAAGTCCAGGAGCACCGGCAGCGGCAGGTCCGTCAGGCCGTCAGCATAGTTCGCCATGAACATCTCGTCTCTCTCGACGTAGCGACGGACTTTCATCAGGCGCTCGCCGACATTCGACGCCAAGCCGGTATCGACGAAGGTGATCTTCCAGTCATCGATATCGCGGGAAATGAGGTCGACGTGCTTGCCGCCCGCCGAAAGGACGAAATCGTTCGATACGCATTCGTCGTAATTGAGGAAGTAGTTCTTGATCACATCGCCGCGATATCCGAGACAGAGGATGAACTCCTTGTGGCCGTAGTGCGCGTAATACTTCATCAGGTGCCATAGGATTGGTCTGTATCCGATCTGCACCATCGGCTTTGGAATAGCGTCGGAGTAATCCCGCATCCGCATGCCCTGGCCACCGCAAAACAGCACGACTTTCATGATTCGTCTCCCGCTTCAGCGCGCAAGCGCCTTCTCGGCGGCGCGCTCGCCGCTCATGAACGACTCGTCGGTCCAGATATACGCCCAGTCACCGTAACGGCCGCAATACGCGATGCCGACGTCATCGAGATAGCCGTGGACGGTCTGCACCGCAGCCGCGCGCTCGAGATCGAAAATGACGTTCGCGTACGGAATGTGCATGGCGTTTTGGAATAGAATCCGATCCTCCTCGCGCAACACACCGATTCGTTTCAGGTCCCGGATCGTCGGTTCAATGCACTCGCCTGGCGCACGGTCCAAAGGCCGGTACTTCTTCGAGTAATAGCATTCAGCCTGAATGCTGCCGCACCCGTCGGGAACGTTGTGCGGCGATTGCAGGTGCGGCGTGCTGAGGCGGGTGAAAAAAATGTCCTGGTCGTATATGTAGGTCCAGTGCGCGTCGACCAGGTCGCGCCGGTCGACCACAAGGTTGACGATCACGACCTCCGTGCACGCCAGCTTCGACGCCGCCTCAACGACCTCGTCGGGCGCGCCCACGACTCGCGGAATCAGTTCCGGCAGAGGCACCGATGACACGAGTCCGTCGTAGGCGACCGTCGTCCCGTTCGTGAAGGCAACCGTCTTCTGCTTCGGATCAATTCGCGCCAGGCAGTGATTCAAATGCAGATCCGCTGCGTCCATGAACCGCCGGAGATACGAAACAAACCCTCCGTGCGACGGGTAGCGAAAGTGGCTGATGTAGTGAACATCGGGGCTCGAGGGCGTCAGCGCTCCGCGCAGCACCTCGTCCAGCTTGGCTTGGTAAAGCCGCGGACCGATCCAATCGAGGCTCTTATTGCTGGCTTCAGTCGTGTGATACTTGATCGTGTACTGCATCGGGAAGGTCTCCGCGAAGGTATTCCCGAAGCTGGCCCGAAGCCACTGCTCATAGTTCGTGATCTCGCCGTGGTCCTGGTGCTGGGCCTCCACGAAATCCCGAATGACGTTCACGACAAGGTCGGTCGGGAGCCCGTACAGATTCACCTGCGCGGGATGTTTCACCCAGTAGCCGCGCCAGTAGTTGTTGACCTTCGTGTGCAGCGTTTCGTACTGATCGTCGATGCTGTCGGCGAAGAGTTTCTGCAGACGCTCGTGTTTGGTGAACGAGACGTGCGGCCCTTCATCGAACACGAACCCGCCATCGTATCTGTAGGACGACGTATGGCCGCCGTAATGACTGCTCTTGTCGAACATCCGCGCGCGGACGCCGGCATCCTGCAGCCGGTGAGCCGCGCCGTAACCTGCCATGCCAGTTCCCAGAACGCAGACGTTTCGCATATGAACGCTAAACCCTGACCCGCCACCACTCGATTGTTTCTCGCAGTCCTCGATCAAGGTCGAACTGCTGCGTCCAGCCTACTTCGTTCAGCAACCGGGAGTTTTCCCCGACCACCAGCGCCGCATCGTTGGCCCGTGCAGGTAGCGCTCCCAGCTGAATCAGTTCCGATCGCCCCAACAAACTCCCCACCGTCTGAACGATATCGCGTAGGGTCGTCGCTTGACCGGACGACACGTTCACGGTTCCCTGCACCTGCGAATCCAGCAGCGCGACCAGCCCGGTTGCCACGTCCTGCACGTGCATGTAATCGCGTATCTGACGGCCATGCGAGCAGCGTGCGGGCTCCCCCTTCAGCAGTGACCGGATGACAGACGATACGAGCCGGTCCGGGTGCTCACATGGTCCATAGAGGAAGAAGACCCGGCCCCAGGCTGCGCTCAATTTGGCCTGCTCGGCCACCGATTGCACCAGCAGGTGCACAGCGTGCTTGCATGCGCCATACACAGTGTTCGGTACTGCCGGCGTGAGTTCCTCCGTGCAATACCCGTACTTCCAGTCGTACTCGTACCCCGTACCGGAAGCGACGAACCGCTGGCCCCCTCCTTCGGCAAACGCCCGCGAGAGCTCCAGACTCGACCTGACCCATTCGAAGTTCTCAGACGACGAAATCAGCTTGCCCGGCTCGACGTACCACGCCAGGTGCAACAAGTGCGTTGGCGCAACCTCCGAAATCAGCGCCTTCGCGGCTCCGGCTTGCAGAAGGTTGGCCCTGTGCCACGTCACTCCCTCCGCGCTGCTGTGCCCGTTGCGCGTCGACACGGCATGTACCTCGTAACCACGCGACAGCAGCGGCGAGAGGCAGTGATGGCCGATGAAGCCTGACGCCCCGGTCAGCAGCACTCGCTTCATGGAGCTCACACGCCGTAATCCGGCCAGCTTCGATCCGCCTGAGACACCACGGTGACGGGTTCCGGCCATCGAATCGCGATCGCTGGATCGTCGAAACGGAGTCCGCATGCCGAACCCGGCGCATACGCGGAAGACGTCAGGTAATAGATCTCGACATCATCAGCGAGCGTCTGATACCCGTGCGCGAACCCTTCGGGAGCGTAGAGCATCAACCCGTTCCGCCCCGTCAGCTGCACTCCGACCCACTGCCCGCGCGTGGGCGAGCCCGGGCGGAGGTCGATGATCACGTCGTAAATCGCCCCGCGGGTACACCGCACCAACTTCGCCTCCTGGTGCGGTTCCAGCTGATAGTGCATCCCCCGAACGGTTCCCTTCCGGTGGCTGAAACCGACGTTCAGCTGCGTCATGTTGGGGTTGAGACCATGCTGCGTGAACTCATCGCGGCACCAGCCACGACCGAAGTACCCCCGCTCGTCTTCGATCGGCTTCATGGTTACGACAAACGCACCAGCAAGCTTCGTGGGGCTGAATTCCATTGCCGCTACAGTCCGATCCCGACGTAGCCCGGCATGATGTCCTTCGGGAAGGTCCGGCGGCTATCGACGAACAGGATGTCGCGGCCTCGCCCGTTCAAGCGGCTCGGCACCTCCTGGAACTCCTCCCATGGGGTAACGACAACTACGGCGTCCACATCGGCGATCGCCGTGTCAAGGCTGGCGCAGTAGCGAACGCCCGGATCCGGAAATGCCTTCTCGGCTTCGTATCGAGCGACGGGGTCGTATGCTCTGACCTCGGCACCGCGCTCAAGCAGCTGGCGCATGATGGGGAACGCGGGGCTCTCGCGAACGTCGCTCGTCTCCGGCTTGAACGCGAGACCGAGCACGGCAACCCGCACCCCTGACAGACGAGGCCAGCGCTTCGTCAGAAGCTCGATCACCCGCTGCGGCTGCTCTTTGTTGATCTGAAGCACCGCGTCGAGAAGCCGCATCGACTGCCCTACGCTGCGGCCGTGCGCAACCAACGCGCCGACATCCTTGGGAAGACAGCTGCCGCCAAATCCGCACCCAGCAGCCAGAAACGCCGTGATCGGAGGCAACCCTTCGCTGTTCCGGCCACGGAAGTACTGACTCAGCCGCAGACCATGCATGACGTCGACAGTGTCGATATCGCCGATGGCAGCCCCGAGGTTTGCCAGCTCATTCGAGAACGAAATCAATGCGGCGAGAAGCGCGTTGGACGCGTACTTGATCATCTCCGCGGTGCGGGTGTTCGTGCGGACGCGCGGAACGTCGGGGAACGACTCGTAGAGCCGCTCGAGCAGCTCGACGCTGCGCGAGTCAATGCCGCCAAGTACGATTCGATCCGGGAAGAGAAAGTCGTTGACCGCCTCCCCCTCGGACAGGAACTCGGGGTTGACTCCAACGCCGAAATCCTGACCCGCCTTCTTTCCCGAGGCCGATTCAAGCAGCGGGAGCACTCTCTTGTCCGTCGTGCCCGGGACGACCGTACTCTTGACGACGACGAGGTGGTAACTTCCTTTGTCCCTGATAACTTCGCCAATCTGCCGCGTCGCGCCAAGAACCGCCGTGAGGTCGATTTCCTGACCGTTGAATGGCGTCCCTACAGCAATCAGCGTCAAATCTGACTCGAGCACCGCCGCGCGAAGATCCGTCGTCGCCCGAAGACCGCGCCCGACGTTCGCGCGCAGGAGCGAATCCAGGCCGGCCTCGAAGATCGGCGACTCGGCGCGGTTGAGCGCCGCGACGCGGTCCGGATCGATGTCAACACAAGTGACCTCGTGACCCTTCTCCGACAGACAGGCGCCCGTGACGAGTCCGACGTAACCGGTCCCAACGATGGAGACGCGCATCAGGCCTCCGCTGCCTCACGGTTACCGGCGTACCAAATCAGAGAGCGCCGCAATCCCTCGTCAATCGTGATCTGTGGGTCGTATCCCAGTTCCGTGCGCGCTTTCGCGACGATCGGACAGCGGCGGCTCGGGTTGTCGACAACGTAGTCTTTGTCGGGGCTTTCCCGCCGAACCACCCGCCCGCGGTAGCCGAACAACTCCTTCCCGAGCGCGATCGCCCGGTCTGCGAGATCGATGACGGAGATCTCGGGAGTTTCGACCCCGATGTTGTACGCCTCACCGACGCGTCCCTTCACGAGGATCTTGTAATAGCCGATCGCCGCGTCCGCCACGTAACAATAGGTTCGCCTGGCGGAGCCATCGGAGAGCATCACGATGTCCTGACCGTCCAGAATATTGCGTGCAAAGTCCGGAATGACGCGGCCATCGGTGATCTTCAAGCCGGGCCCATAGTTGTTGAAGGGCCTCGCCACCTTGACCGGAACGCCGTGCTGCCTGGCGAAGTTGACGCACAAAGTCTCGCCATACCGTTTCGACTCGTCGTAACACGCGCGGGGGCCCGTGCACGACACGTTGCCGCGATACGTCTCTGAAGTCGGGATGTTCTCGGGCGTAGGGTCGCCGTAGATCTCGCTGCTCGAGTAGAACAGCACACCCTCGACCGGCGAGCTCTTGCGCTGCTGTTCGAGACAGTACTCGAGCAGAAGTCGCAATCCGTTGACATTCGCATCCATCGTTTCGATGGGGCACTTGCGGTAATAGATGGGGGATGCAATGGACGCTGCGTGCACGAGATACTGAACGTCGCCCAGATCGGCGGGGAACGGCTTCGTAATATCGTGCTTCAGCAGGCGCAGGTTCGAATCGGGCTGCAGCGCATCCAACCAGGCTGGCACCCCGCGAACGAAGTTGTCGAGCACTGTCACCCGAATCGGAGCGGCTTCGGGGTGCTGCGCGTTCCAGTGCAGAGGGGCTTGCACGAGGTAGTAGCCGAGGAAGCCGGCGCCGCCGGCAATCAGAATCTCGCGTCCCGAGAGCTGTGCGAACTCGGAACCGGCTCGGAGGGTTACCGTGTCAAGGTCAGTCTGAACGATTTCGGTAGCATCAATAGCAGTACGCATGTTCACCGAGTACGGGCTCCTGTGGCCCTCCAAATCTGTCGTTTTCGTCGTGTGCTTGAGCCCGGCAGCGGTCGGAGACGTGCCGGACGGCGCCGCGGTTACAGCCCGCAATAGAGGTAGGTGAGCAAGGAAACGGCCAGAAGCGGAGAGGGACTTAGCTGCTTCGAAATACATCTGCCACAGTAACTTCTGGGGGTTCATGAGCCCGTCGTCAGCCACCTTCGCGAAAAAAGTCCGCCTTCGAGCAGACAAAAGTCGCTATTCCTGTCGGCTCCGGCCAACGGCCGCTCCCCGTCCAGTTACGGTCACGCCGAGCGCACGCAGCGGCGGCGTCATCGGAACCTGCGACTCGCTCGGAAGTCAATCGAGAGGATCTCAAAAGTCTCGCACCCGGTAGA
>JBAROV010000217.1:0-122876 GCA_049642465.1 Vicinamibacterales bacterium | reverse complement strand
GGTGTGTACCGGGTCGCAAGACGGGCCAAAGGGTCCGGACCCAGCCGGTTACAAGTCTACCGGTTGGGGGACGATCGAGCGAGTAAAGAAACTCCAGGACTTCGACCGCGGCGTGATAGGACACGGTCGGAGAACATTCACTCGCCCTGACGAACCCGTTCGGACCGACATCCCCGAAGATGACATATCGGGAGCCACGTTCCAGTCTGAGCTCGTTACTGACGTCGGTCATCATCCGTCCGTCACGGCTCAGACCGCCGCGCAGCAGCAGCTGTATGCGGTCTCCGTTGACACCTTTCCACGCACGGTGAACGGCAAACGTCGCTAAGCGGTGCGGGATGGGCTCGAGGTTACGGCTTCGGAAGTCGTCCGGATAAATAGCTTCGACCTTCACGACCGTCCCATCGAACACCACGCCGTAGTCTGCGTACTTCTGGCAGAGCGGTCGTCCAAGATCTAAGCAACTCGAAGACACACGTTGTGGATAGAGCAGGAGGGCGATCACCGCGAGCGATGCGGTGTAGTGTGCGGGTCGGACCATGACTGTCGCTCCACTTCTGAACGAACTCCCGGACTCCGAACTCCCGAATGTCGGCTTCTGGTGGCCAACCGCTCAAACGTCAACACTTCACGCCAAACTCCACCGGATCGTACGCCAGATTCGGAGAGAGCCATCGCTCGGCCTCCTCGATGGACGCCCCCTTGCGCTTCGCGTAGGACTCGAGCTGGTCGCGGCCAATCCGCCCGACGTTGAAGTATTTCGCCTGCGGATGCGAGAAGTACAGCCCGCTGACGCTCGCCGCCGGCCACATCGCGCCGTGCTCGGTCAGCGTGATGCCCTGCCGTCCGGCATCGAGCAGGTCGAACAGCTTGAACTTCTCGCTGTGATCCGGACAGGCGGGGTAGCCATACGCCGGTCGAATGCCTCGAAATTTCTCTCCAATCAAGTCATCGACGCTGAGGGCCTCGGCTTCGCCATAACCCCAATCCTTCCTAGCCTGCGCGTGCAGGTACTCGGCAAACGCCTCGGCGAGGCGATCGGCTAGCGCCTTGACCATGATCGCGCTGTAGTCGTCGTGATCGCGCTCGAACCGGCGCACCAGATCGTCCGCGCCGATTCCAGCCGTCACGGCAAACATGCCGATGTAATCCGGCACGCCGCTACCGCGCGGCGCCACGAAGTCCGCGAGCGAGCGGTTCGGTCGGCCGTCGGCAATCGGTTCCTGCTGCCGAAGCATCGACAGTCGTGTCAGCTCCGCGCGGCGCGACTCGTCCTTGTAAACGATGATGTCGTCGTCATCGCTGGCCGCCGGCCAGAATGCGTAGACTCCCTTCGCCGTCAGCAGCTTGCCATCGATGATGCGTTTCAGCAGCGCTTGCGCCTCGTCGAAGAGGATGCGGGCCTGAGCGCCGTACTGCGGGTGCTCGAAGATGCCGGGGTACCTGCCCTTCAGTTCCCAGGCAGAAAAGAAGAACGTCCAGTCGATGTATTTCGCAATCTCTGCGAGTGGCACCTCATCGAGGTAGCGCCGACCGAGGAACCAGGGGGTCGAGGTGACGTGTTCATCCCAATCGATCCTCATCCGATTCGACAGCGCCTGTTCGTACGACAGGAGCGGTTTGCTGCCGCGAGCCGCATACTTGTCGCGCGTCTGAGACTGGTCGGTCCGATTCGCGCGGTCGAACTCTTGACGTTTGGATCCGAGGAGACTTGAAACGACGTCTACCGCCCGAGACGCGTCCAACACGTGGACCACCGGGCCACTGTATTCCGGAGCGATCTTTACTGCGGTGTGCTGACGGCTCGTGGTAGCCCCGCCGATGAGCAACGGCAGCGTGAACTGGCGACGCTCCATTTCGCGCGCGACAAACGCCATTTCGTCGAGCGACGGTGTGATGAGGCCGCTCAGGCCAACGATGTCCACCTTCTGCTCCAGGGCCGTCTCGAGAATCTTCGCGGCGGGCACCATCACGCCGAGATCGATGACCTCGTAATTGTTGCACCCAAGCACGACGCCGACGATGTTCTTGCCGATATCGTGGACGTCCCCCTTGACCGTCGCCATCAGCACGCGCCCTTGCGCGCGGCTTGCGCCGGTGCGCCGCTTCTCTTCTTCCATGTAGGGAAGAAGGTAGGCGACGGCTCTCTTCATCGCGCGCGCGCTCTTGACGACTTGCGGCAGGAACATCTTGCCCGCGCCGAAAAGGTCGCCGACGACCTTCATGCCGTCCATCAGCGGCCCTTCGATGATCTCGAGCGGGCGCGGGTACTTCTGCCGCGCTTCTTCGACGTCCTGCTCGATGAAATCCACGACGCCGTGCACGAGCGCGTACGATAAACGTGACTCGACCGAGGATTCTCTCCAGGCGAGATCCGCTTCCCGCTTCTTGCCGGAACCCTTCACCGATTCGGCAAACTGTACCAGCCGCTCCGTCGCGTCAGGCCGTCGATTGAAGATGACGTCCTCGACGTGCTCGAGCAGATCCGGGGGGATGTCCTCGTACACCACGAGCTGACCGGCATTCACGATCCCCATGTCCATCCCGGCCTTGATGGCGTGGAACAGAAACGCGGAGTGCATCGCCTCACGGACGACATCGTTTCCGCGGAACGAGAACGAGAGATTGCTGACACCACCGCTGACCCTGACGCCGGGGCACGTCTCCTTGATGAGACGCGTGGCCTCGATGTAATTGACCGCGTAGTCGTTGTGTTCCTCGAGGCCGGTCGCAATCGCGAGGATGTTTGGGTCGAAAATGATGTCGGTCGGATCGAAGTCCGCCTGCTCGGTGAGCAGCTGGTACGCCCGCTGGCAGATGTCGACCTTTCGCGCAATCGAGTCGGCCTGCCCGGTCTCGTCGAAAGCCATGACCACAACGCCGGCGCCGTAGCGTTTGACGAGTTTCGCCTTGTGGAGGAAATCCGCTTCGCCTTCTTTGAGGCTGATGGAATTGACGACCCCCTTGCCCTGTACGCACTTGAGTCCGGCCTCGATGACGGACCACTTCGAGCTGTCCACCATCACCGGCACGCGCGCGATCTCCGGCTCCGTCGCAATGTAGTTGAGGAACCTCGTCATGGCCTGCTCGGAGTCGAGCATGCCTTCATCCATGTTGACGTCAATCATGTTGGCGCCACCGCGCACTTGATCGGCGGCAACCTGCACGGCTTCGGCGTAGTTCCCGCTCTTGATGAGCCGCGCGAAGCGCGCCGAACCGGTGACGTTCGTCCGCTCGCCGATCATCTGGAAGTTGCTGTCGGGACGGATCGTCAGCGCCTCGAGGCCGCTGAACTGCGCCTGCGGCCCGAGCGTGGCTCCGGAGGGAAGCGCCGAAGCCGCCGAGCGAGAGCGAGCGGGGGTGGGGCCCCGCGAGCCTCGAGAAAAGCCCCCGCCGACCCATGACGCGGCCGGCAGTGGCCGCGGCTTCACCCCGTCGACGGCTTGCGCGACCGCCTTGATGTGTTCCGGCGTCGTCCCACAGCAGCCTCCGAGGATGTTGACGAACCCACTCTCCGCGAAATCCCGCAGCAGCGCCGCGGTCTCGGCCGGCTGCTCGTCGTACTGACCGAACGCGTTCGGCAGTCCGGCGTTGGGGTAGCTGCTGACGTAGCACTCCGCCATCCGTGCCAGCTCCGCGAGGTACGGACGCATATCGCGCGCGCCAAGCGCGCAGTTGATGCCGACACTGAGCGGCTTCGCGTGGCGAATCGATACGTAAAACGCATCGAGTGTTTGGCCTGAGAGTGTCCGGCCGCTGCGATCCGTGATCGTGACCGAGATCAGGAGCGGCAGACGAACGCGCCTTTCTTCGAACACGTTCTCGATGGCGACGATTCCTGCCTTTGCATTGAGCGTGTCGAAAATCGTCTCGAGCAGGAGGACGTCGACGCCTCCATCGATCAACCCGCGAACTTGATCCTCGTATGCCGCGCGCGCTTGATCGAAGGTCATCCCCCGAAAGGCGGGATCGCCGACGTCCGGCGAGATCGAGAGGGTGCGGTTCATGGGTCCGATGGAGCCAGCCACGAAACGGGGACGATCGGGCGTCTTGCTCGACCACTCCGTTGCCGCCGCTTTGGCCAGGGCGGCTCCCTGCACGTTCAGTTCGTAGACGAGGGATTCGAGGCCGTAGTCGGCCTGTGCGATGGCGGTGCTGGTGAAGGTGTTGGTCTCGATGATATCGGCACCGGCTGCGAGATATTCGTGATGGATGCCACTGATGATCTCTGGCTGCGTCAGCACCAGCAAATCGCTGTTGCCTTTCAAATCGCGCGGGTGGTCCTTGAATCGTTCACCCCTGAAACCAGCCTCGTCCAGTTTGTGGCGCTGGATCATCGTCCCCATTGCGCCATCGAGGATGACAATGCGCTCGCCAAGCCGCTCGTGCAGTGTGTTCATGTCCGCGTTTTCCTGCGGCCGTTTTCGGAACTCGTGGCCGCATGTTGATTCTCGGGTTTGGTGCCGCTTGCGATGAGGACGGTGAACGGATCGCCCGCTCGTCGCGATCCCACCGAGACCCTCACATCGATCAAGCCGCTGTGTTTCAGCAGTCGGGCGAGTCGCTCGTCGGTGAAGCCCAGCCACACGTCCCCAAGCCGCTCGCGCGCCCACTCCTGGTCGTGCGCTCGCAGATCGAGTACGAGCACCTTTCCGCCCGGTGCAACGACGCGCGCGGCCTCAGCGAGCGCCTTTGACGGATCGGAGGCGTGATGAAGTGCCTGGGATAGCAGCGCGACGTCAACGCTCGCGTCGCGGAGCGGCAGATTCTCGAGCTCCCCGCGCTTCCAGATGACATTGCGCACGCGACGACGTCTGGCGAGGGCACGGCCGCGCTCGAGCACAGACGGCGATCGATCGACCGCAATGACGCGCGAGGCCCACTTGCTCGCCTCAATCGTCAGATACCCTTCGCCGCACCCGAGATCGGCGACGCGAACCGGGGGCAACAAGTGCCCGAGGGCCCGGGCCCATGCCGCCCAACTGCGGCCTGGGATGAGCTGGCGCTGTTTCGTATCGGGCCCGGCATGCGCGTCGAAGTTTTCCTTGCGCACGCGGCGCACTTCCTCGAGCCGCGCGTCATCGGCGCGACCTTCAGACGTGCGTCCGAACGCGTCGAAGTGTGATTGGAGAAACGGCTGCAGCGCCGCCGCGCCGTTGGCCGCCTCGGCCGAAGCCGCCTGGAAGTAGGTAAAACCTCCCTCGCGTTGCTCGATGACCAGACCGGCCTCTTTGAGAAGACCGAGATGGCGCGACACGCCCGATTGAGCGATCCCCACGATGCCCGTCAGCTCGCCAACGTTCAGGCGCTCCGTTTGGAGCACGCGAAGGATCCGCAGCCGGGCCTCGTCCCCCAACAGCCTCAACAGGGCCGCACCATTCATATCTATGAATGTATATGAATAGATATAAGGTTAGCAAGCTGGGAATCGAAGCGGGTTCGGACGGGGGTCTGACCCCCGGTCTGACCCCCTCAGCGTCCAGCGAACCAGGCATCGAGTTTGGGGCGCTGGGCGGCGGCGAAGCGGGCGCAGGAGCCGACCCGTTCGAGCGTCTGCTGCAGCGTGCGCTCGGCCTCAGGGACCTTGTTCTTCGCAAAAAACGTCCGAATCTCCCCGGCGGCAGCCGCATCGCAGAACGCACTCAGAGCGCCGACGACATAGCCCATCCCCGTCGAATCCTTCTTGTGCAACTCGTCCCAATGTTGCTGGATCAGATCCCATCCGAGCTCGCGGCCGTCGGGTGACGACAGCTGCGCGCCCAGAAAGATCCGCGCGTCCTGCGCCCGGACGTCCGGACTGAGAATGAACTCGAACGTGCGGCGGACGAGGGCGGGATTGCCGAACGAGGCAAGGCCGTACAAATAGCGGTACTTGTCCTCCGGATTCGTCGCGCTCTTGCCTGCCGCCAGGTAACGCTCGTACAGGGCGGCGTCACCTTCCAGTGCCGCGAGTTGCGCAATCACGTTGAGCAGCGTCGGCTCGACAGAGCCCGGTTTGTCGAGCTCCTGCAAGACGAGTTCGCGAGCCTTCGCGAGGACGGCAGGATCCCTGGCCGTTTCACCGAGCGCTCTGACAACGGTGGCGCGAAGCGCGCGGGTTTCGTCGGTATCGTTCGGTCGCGCGGCGAAGCCCACTTCCTGGAGCACGGGATTGAGCAGCGCGGCCACCCAGCTACGGAACTTCGAGCGTGTGGACGCTGACACGATGTCTTCTCCGATGATCGCCAGCGACCCGGTCAGCGTCTGAAGAACGTCAGCGCTACGCTCGGCTCTGAAGCCGCCGGCCAGGTCGAGAAACACGCCGATGTCATGCCGGTTCGCGCGGACGAGCGCCCATTCGTCCGACACGAGCGCCATTCGTTCCGCAGGCGTCAGCGGCGCGATGTAGTCGGACATCCGCCTGACCGCATCGGGACTCGACGCGGTTCGATAGTATCCGCGGGCTCCCGCATTGGAGATGAGCCACGTCGGACAGCCCTCGACGGCGATCGATTCGCGACGCTCGTCCATGACGTCGCAGACCGTGCGGCCCGAGGAGCCTCTGAGGCAAACCGGGATCTGCCACAGCTGCGCCGCGGGTTTCGCCGTCGGGTCCCGCAGATAACGTTCCTGCGTGAGCACGACTTGCGCTCGATCGCCCGAGCCGCCGCACTTCAGTTCTGCGCTGACCAGAGGCACACCGGGCTGATCGACGAACGTCTCCATGACGCGATCGACCGGTTTACCGGTAGACTTTGCGAGCGTGCTCCAGAAATCCTCGGCGCGGGCGTTGCCGTACTGATACTTCTCGACATACGCGTTGACACCCGTTCGAAACGCCTCCTCGCCAACCCATTGTTCGACCATGCGGAGCACGGCTGCCCCTTTTTCGTACGCGATGGGGTCGAACAACTCATTGATCTCGGCCGGCGTTTCAGCTTTCGCACGGATGGTGCGGGTCGACTGAAGACCATCGAGGTTCATCGCCACCTGATTGCCCTGCACCTCGTCGAGTTCGACCTGCCATTCCGGTTTCCAGGCCTTGACCGGCTTGGTTTGCATCCAGTTGGCGAATCCTTCATTCAGCCAGAGATCGTCCCACCAGCGCATCGTGACCAGATCGCCAAACCATTGGTGCGCGATTTCGTGCGCCAGCACGCCCGCTATCGCTTTCCGCGTGCCAACCGAAGCGGAGTCGTCTGCGAGGAGTAACGTTTCGCGATAGAAGATGGCCGCCGTGTTTTCCATCGCGCCCGCCGCAAAATCCGGCACCGCCACCACGTCGAGCTTTTTGAACGGGTACTTGATGGAGTAGTAGCGGTTGTAGAACTTCACGACCTCCTGCGCAGACTCCAGCGCGAACCGGGTGAGCCCTTTCTTCTCGGGGGTGGAACAAATCCGGATGGGAATGCCGTCCACGGCGCCTTCGTTGCAGACGAAGTCCCCCACGGCCAGGGCGACGAGGTAGGTCGACATCTTCGGCGTCTGTTCGAATTTGAGGGTGTGCTTGCCCGCGCCGGGCCCGGGCGTATCCGAAAGCACGCGACCGTTGGATATCGCCGAATCGCCAGCGTCGATGATCGCAGTCAGTGCAAAGGACGCCTTCAGCGCCGGCTCGTCAAACGACGGAAACATCCTTCTCGCATCGGTCGCTTCGAGCTGCGTCACCGCATAACGTCGATTGTTGGCCTTGCTGAGATACAGGCCGCGAAGGTCATCGTTCAGGATCCCGGTGTAGCGAATATGAATCTCGGCATCGCCTTGCACCGGTGAGGAGGGCAGCGTGAACGTGGCCTGTTCCTTGGACGGGTCGAGCGTCACGGTCGCCTTCTCCGTGCGGGCGCCAGCGCGCACCGTCACCTCATCGAAGGTGATCTCCGCGGCATTCAGCACGATCGTCGAGGTCGGCTTGGCGAGGCGAACCCGGATCGTTTCTTCTCCGGTAAACTTCGCCGCAGCAAGATCGGGCGCAACCGTGATGTCGTAGTGAAGGGGAATGACGGTATCAGGCAAGCGTTGAGCCAGGACCGGCTGCGCCACGGACGCCGCCAGAACAAGGAAACAGAGTCTCGTCATCATGGATCTTCGAGTGTACTCCAGCGATTCCGGATCAGCTGCCATCGTGGTGGCACACGGCGCCGGCGCGGGACAAACGAGTCCGTTTATGGTGCGAACGGCGCAGGGGCTCGCCGCCCGCGGCATTCACGCGGCGACGTTTGACTTCGATTACATGGCACAGAGGAAGCGCGTACCCGATCGGCCGGCCATCCTCGAAGCGCGCTGGCGGGACGCTATCGACGCGGCTCGCAACAGGTTCGACGGTCTGCCGCTCTTCATCGGCGGGAAATCAATGGGTGGGCGGATCGCCTCGCAAGTCGCTGCACAAGGCGTAACCAGCGTGGCGGGACTCGTGTTTCTTGGCTACCCCCTCCACCCGCCCGGACGACCTGAGCAACGTCGGGATGCGCACTTGCCACGCATCACGGCGCCGATGCTGTTCGTGCAAGGCAGCCGCGACGCGTTCGGCACTGCGGACGAAATCCGGGCGTTGCTGCCGCGGCTCGAGCACGCCACGCTCCACGAGATTGCCGGCGGCGATCACTCATTCAAGGTCTCGGGCCGCGGGGCGCCGAAGCCGGACGCGGTGCTCAACGCCGCCCTCGACACCGTCGCGCAGTGGATATCGACGCTAATCTGAAGTTCGCCGAACTTCCCCTCTGAGCCTTTTCGTCGCATGTCTCGCCTCGGCTTCCTCCACCGAGTGCGACTGGGTGAGGTCGGTGTCTGTCTTCGCCATCTCCACCAGCCGGGCATAGTGTTTGTGAAGGACCTTCAGTTCCTCTTCGGAGAGTTCCTCGATGTCGATCAGCCGGTTGCTCGCTCCTTTCACTGCGGCAACAATCTCGTTCAGCTTCAACTGTGTCGCCATCGCGTCCTTGTTCTGCGACCGCTGGATGAGAAACACCATCAGAAATGTGATGACCGTCGTCCCCGTATTGATGACGAGTTGCCAGGTATCCGAATACTGAAAATAGGGTCCGCTCAGGAGCCAGACGCCTATAACCGTACAGGCAAGCACGAACGCGGACGTCCCGCCGGCCGAACGTGCGACGGCCGTCGAAACCCGCTCGGCGGCGTGGCCGATACCGCCCCGATGACGCTGTGGCATGAGTTCCTCCCGCGATCGTGTCGGACTCTAGCATGCCGCCCGCCGCAGCCTTGATATAGTGACTGGATGCGAGTTTCCGAATTCTTCACCTCGTCCGATTTAGCGACCTCAGACGCTCCGCCGACGCGGAGCCGCAGGCGCGAGGACATCGCGAACGAGTTCAAATGGAACCTCAGCGACATTTTCCAGAGCTGGGAAGCGTGGAATGCCGCATACAAGCGTCTCGAGGAGGGAATCGGCCGCTACGCGACGCTGCAAGGCACGCTCGCCGGCGGTCCGGAGCAACTGCTGCAAGCGTTTCGGCTCGCCGAAGAACTCGGTCAACTCGCGTATCGGGTCTGGTATTTCCCGTCGCTGAAGTACGACGAAGATCAGCGCGACAATACCGTCAACGCTCGCCGGCAGCAGGTACAGATTCTGTTTGCCAAATGGAAGCAGGCAGAATCCTGGTTCAACCCCGAGCTGCTCCAGATTCCGCTTGAAACGGTTCGTCGGTGGATGGATGAAACGGAAGCGCTCGGGCTTTACCGCTTCGCTATCGAGGACTTGTATCGGCAGCAGGAACATGTGCTCGATGAGCGCGGTGAACGTCTCATGTCGCTCGCGAGCCGTCTTGCCTCTGCGCCAAATGATGCGTACTGGGCGCTCTCCACGGCGGACGCAAAGTTTCCCGCAATCACGCTGTCCAACGGTGAGTCGGTCACCGTTTCATACGGCCAGTACCGGGCCATTCTGGCTACTCGCCGGGAGCAGTCGGATCGAGCGCTCGCCTTCGAGGCGCTGCACAACACCTACCAGAGCGCGCTCAATACCTACGCGGCGCTCTACAACGCAGTCTGTCATCGCGACCTGTTTCAGTCGCGCGCGCGCGGCTATCGCTCCACGCTCGAGGCCGCGTTGCACGGCGATAACATTCCGACGTCCGTCGTGGAAAACCTCATTGCAACGACCCGGGCAGGGACCGAGCCGCTGCGTCGATACCATCGCCTCCGTCGCCGCATACTTGGCGTGCCGTCCTATCACGTCTACGACTTCTCGATCCCGCTGGTCACGTTCGACAAGAAATACACCTACGCCGATGTTCTCGACCGGATCGTCACCTCGGTCGCACCGCTCGGCAATGATTATCAGAAGCGGATGCGTCAGGGATTCTCTGGCGGTTGGATCGACGTCTACGAGAACGAGGGCAAGCGATCGGGCGCCTATTCAGCCCCCGTGTACGGAACCCATCCGTACATGCTGCTCAACTACACCGATACGCTTGATGATGTGTTTACGCTGGCGCACGAGATGGGGCACTCGATGCATACCATCCTCTCGCACGAGACGCAGCCGTTCATCTATTCGAATTACACGATCTTCGTTGCGGAAGTACCTTCGACGCTCAGCGAAGCGCTGCTGCTCGAGTACATGCTGTCGCATTCGAAGGATCCCATCGAACGAATCGTGCTGCTGCAACACGCCATCGACAACATCACAGGCACGTTCTATACACAGGTCCTGTTTGCGGATTACGAGCTGCGCGCACATCGGCTGACCGAGCAGGATCAGCCGATGACGTCAGAGACATTGACCGAGATCTATAGGAAGCTGCTGACGGATTATTACGGAGATGCACTCGACTTGAATCCGCTCACCGGGATCACATGGGCGAGAATCCCGCATTTCTTCAATTCTCCGTACTACGTCTATCAGTATGCGACCTGTTTCGCCTCGGCGGCGCGGCTGGCGCAGGAAATCATGCAGGGGACCGAGGTCGAGCAGCGGCAGGCTCGGGAGCGATATCTCACACTCCTCAGCTCCGGAGGCAACGACTATCCGATGGAGCAACTGAAGAAAGCGGGCGTCGATCTCAGCCAGCCGCACACGGTCGATGCCGTGGTGAAGCAGCTCAGCGACCTGGTCTCGCGCCTCGAGGCTGAACTTTCGGCGGTGTCTTCGACGGACTTGTCGGCCTGACCTTTACACCGGTAATCACAACGTCCTCGACCGGCACATCGGCGTGCGGACCCGTCATCCGCGTTGGCATCGCGGCGATCCGATCCACGACTTCCATGCCGCTCAGCACGCGGCCGAAGACGGCATAGCCAAAGTCGTCCGGGCCATAACCCCGGTGATCCAGTTTCGATCGGTTGTCCGCCACGTTGATGTAGAACTGGGACGTCGCACTCCGCAGCGCCCGGGTCCTGGCCATTCCGACAGTCCCGCGCACATTGCTGAGTCCGTTGGTCGCCTCGTTGAGGATGGGCGGCCGGGTACTCTTCTCAATCATGCCGGGCTCGAACCCGCCTCCCTGAACCATGAAGTTGGGGATGACGCGATGAAAAATCGTCCCCGGGTAGAACCCATCGGCCACGTACTGGAGGAAGTTCTCCACCGACACGGGGGCTCGATCCTTGAACAGCTCCAGGGTGATGTCCCCCACCTTGGTCGACACGACGACGACTGGATTGCCGGGAGCGGGTTGCGGGGGGGACGAAGGTTGGGCCGACACCTGGGTCGCGAGCAGAAACGCCATCGAAAGAAGTGCCGCCATCTCTTCCATCCTACCAGTGAGTCGAAAGTCACTTTACGAAAACCGGCATGGCCTCCGTCGTGGCCAAGCGCGGACACCTGCCGCGCCGTAGCGCGAAGCGCAAATTGCCGCCGTAGCGCAAAGCCCAAGAGCTGCCCGCCGTAGCGGCGAAGCGCAAGAGCCCGCCCACGTAGCGCGAAGCGCAAAAGCCCGCCCGCCCTAGCACGAAGCGCGAAGGTGGCTGGCCGCTCTCGCACACCGACCGGCCACATATTCAAGGTTATGGATCGGGTGCAATCAGATGGATCCGCAAAAGGGGGGATTTCGAGCCGGACCTCGCCAAAATCAGCCAAAAACGCTGCGCTACAATGAGCTCAGCCCCCCGAGAACATTCAGGCGAGCAAGTTGCAGGGGGCGCACCATCCACCGCGCGAACGCGCGTCAGGAGACCGCGATGGCAACAGGACTCGAAAACGAGCAGAAGGAACTCGCGGATTTCATTCGGGCCGGGTCGGCCCGCGGCCACCAGTGCTTCGGCAGCTACTTCGACGAGAAGGGGGGCTCCTGTGCGCTGGGCGCCGTATATGAAGGGGTTTATCACCTGCCGCGCGAGCACGGGAAACTGATTCCCGATCATCTCGAGCGGCTCTTCCGCTGTCTGGACGAGGTGACGAAGCGGTGTCCGCAAGGCTGCGAGAAGCGGCTGCCGCTGGCGTCCATGATCGTCCACCTGAATGACGACCATCGACTGACGCGAGAACAAATCGCGGAGTGGTTGAGTATCGAATCGAACGGTTAGCGGCTTCATGGCGTTTCTCGATCGTTTCAAGCCCCAGCCAAAATGGAGGCACGCGGACGCGGCCGTCAGAACAGCTGCCGTCGCCGAAATTCCCGGCGATGACGAGCATCGTGCGGTGCTGGTGGAGCTGGCGGCGCAGGATCCGGATCCGCGCGTGCGACGCGCTGCGATCGAACGTCTCGACCGCGCGGAAGATCTGGTCGGACTCGTCCGTACCGAAGGTCACGAAGACCTCCGCCGGTTGACCGCCGAGCGACTGGTCAGGATTGCGACGACGCCCGCGGACAACGATGGCGAAGCCGCGCTGGCGCTTGCCGGATTGGACGACCAGCGGCACCTTTCCACCGTCGCAAAGGAATCTCCATTCGACACGGTCCGCACGGCGGCGCTCGGTCGCGTCCGCGACGTTCGCGCGCTCGGGAGCATCGCGAGACACGCCTCCGATTCACAAACAGCGTTCGAGGCCGTGCTGCGGATCGCCGATCGCGCGGAACTGGTCAACGTGGCATTGAAGACCGACCACAAGGATGCAGGGCTCGCCGCGCTCGAGCAGATTGCCGGATCAGAGGATCCGGCAGGCAATCTTCGAGAGACGCTGGATACGGTCGCCGTGCGCGCGAAGAACAAGGGCGTGTCGAAACAGGCGCGGGCCATGGTGGTCGCGATCGATCAAGCGGAAAGTGCACGGCGCGCAGCGCTCGAGGCCTGGCAGCAGCGTGTGGTCGGCGTCGTTGCCCGAATGGAAGCCTGCGCGAATGCGCCTGCAGGACCAGGCAGCGCCCAACGTCTGGCGGAAGCAGAAGAGGCCTGGAGAGAATTGGCCGCCGACCCGGCGTTTCCAATCGACGCCGGCGCTACCGCGAGATACGGGACGCTTGCCGCGTCAGCGCACGCGGGTATCAAGAGATACGAGGAGGAGGAGGCTGCGCGACGCGCGGAGGAAGACCGCCGCCTGTCCATCCTTGCGGCCGCAACCACGCTCTGTAACCGCGTCGACGATATCCGAGGGGACACCGCGCTCGACGAGATCGACCGCGCACGCGCGGAATGGGAAGGCCTTCAGGCGAATCCCGTGGATCCCAAATTGAACGGCCTGCGGACGCGGTTCGAAGCGGCCTGCGAGCGTGCGGCCGAACGATACCGAAATCGCCAGGAGCTTCAGCGGATCTACGCTCACCTCGAGGAGATTTCGCAACAGGCTGACAGGCTGGCCGGCGAGGAGTCGTTCAACGAAGAGGCCTGGCGGGCGGCGGTGCAGGCATGGGAGACGCAGCAGCCGCGGGCGGACGGCCTTGATTCCGCAATCGCGGACCGGTTCCATTCAGCCGTCGAGCGGGTCAACCGCCGATTGGAAGAACGACGAGCGGCGGCTGAGCGGGCGGCGCGCCAACAGTTGCAGCGCGTCGAGCAGCTGATGGACCGCACCCACAAGCGCGCGGCCGCCGAAGACCTCACCTTGCGCGAAGCCGATCGGCTGGCGCGTGAGCTGCGCTCGGCAATCGACGCGCCTCCTGCCGTGATCACGGACGACCGCGAACGCCATGCCCTCATCGAACGGCTTCGGCATGCACAGTCCGCGCTTCTCCCGCGTCTCCACGATCTGCGTGAGATGGACGAATGGAAGCGCTTCGCCAATGCCGCCGTCCAGGAAGAACTCATCGCCAAAACAGAGGCGCTGCGCGTGAAGTATGGCTTCGACAATGGCGCGGCGCGCGCGGAGCCTTCGGCCGCCGAAGAAGGTGCCCCGCCGGCAGCACCCCAACCCGAGCTCAAACCGGAGGAGCTCGAAAAACTGGCACGCGAGCTTCACGAGATCCAAGAACGATGGAAGACCGTCGCCGAGGCGCCTCGTGCTCAGGCGCAAGCGCTGTGGCACCGATATCGGCAGGCCGCCGATCCACTGCAGATCCGCGTCCGTGAGTTCTTCGTGGTTCGTAACGAAGAGCGCCGCACCAATCTCCAGAAGAAACTCGCCCTGATTGAACGGGCCGAGGCGATCGCAGACTCCACCGATTGGATCAAGACTGCCGACGAGCTGAAGAAGATGCAGGTCGAGTGGCAGCAGATCGGTCCGGTGCCGCGGCAGGACTCCAAAGCGGTCTGGAAGCGTTTCCGCGACGCGTGCGACCGGTTCTTCACGCGTCGCAACGCGGACCTCGCACAGCGCAAGGAAGTCTGGTCGGCGAATCTCGGGCGCAAGGAGGCGTTATGCAAGCGCGCCGAAGAAATTGCGGCGTCGGTCGGCGAGTGGGACAAGCACGCGACTGAGATCCGCCGCCTCCAGGCCGAGTGGAAGACGATTGGACCGGTCCGCCGTAACAAGTCTGAAGCGATCTGGCAACGATTCCGCGCGGCGTCTGATTTGTTCTTCGAACGCTACAAGCGGCGCGACGAAATCGAACTCCAGTCCAAGCAAGCCGATCGCGAAGGGCTGGTCGTGGAACTGGAGTCCCTCGCGCCGACGCCGGCAACGGCCGACGCGACCACCACCTCAGCGCGTCACGATGGCGCCGAAGGACTGCTCGAGCGCGTTCGATCGCTCCGAAGCCGCTGGAATCTGACGACGCCAGTCGTCCGGCAGGGTGCGGATCCACTGAGCGCCCGTTTCATGGCGGCGCTCGAGCGTGTGATGTCGGTACATCCCGAGGCGTTCGCCGGCACTGAGCTGGACGTCGAGGCGAACCGTCAGAAGATGGAGCGCCTGTGCACGAGAGTCGAAGCGCTCACAATCGAAACGGCCGTGGCGCAGGCTCCCACCGGATCGCAGGCGCTGGCTGCCATGCTCCGCGAAGCGCTCGCCGCAAACACCATCGGCGGGCGTGCGGGTGAGGAATCGAAGTGGAAGGCGATGGCCGAGGACGTTCGACAGGCCCAGGCGGCGTGGAACCGCCTCGGCCCGGTTCCCGGAGACGCCGGCCGCGCCTTGACGGAACGGTTTCACCGCGCCTGCAACCGGTTCCACGAGCAATACCGCCGGAAAGTTCCGCCGCAGCAGCAGTCCGCACGCGGGAGGCCCGTCGGCACCCGTTAGCGCTTGTAGCGCACTTTCCCGCCGACAATCGTATAGGCGACTTCCGCGGTAGGAATCTGATCCTCGGGAACGGTCAGGATGTCTTTCGAGAGCACCACCAGGTCTGCGTACTTTCCGACTTTGATCGAGCCGATGGACTCTTCCTGGAACGCGGCGTACGCGCCGTTGATCGTGTAGGACTTCAGCGCCTCCATCCGGCTCATTCGCTGGTCGCCGAAAAACACTGACGCGTCGTTCGCCTTCCTGCTGACGGTTGCGTAAAAACTGGCAATCGGGCTGACATCCTCGACTGGCGCATCGGTGCCATTGGTCACGATGGCACCACTCTTCATGAGTTTCTGCCACACATACGCCCCTTCGCGCGCACGCTTTTCTCCCAGCCGTGCGATCACGAACGGCGCGTCCGACGTGCAATGCACGCCCTGCATCGACGCAATCACGCCAAGCTGACCGAATCGTGGAATATCAGAGGGATGAAGATGCTGGGCATGTTCAACACGCCAGCGAACATCTCTCGTGCCGGGATTGGCTTTGAACGCCTGTTCGAAGACGTCGAGCGTCTCGCGATTTGCGCGATCGCCGATGGCGTGGACGCATAGCTGATAGCCATGCTGCATGGCCAGCTTCGCAGTCTCACGAATCTCTTCCACGCTGGTGGTATTGCGGCCGATGTCATCCGGTTTGTCCGAGTACGATTCGAGCAGCCAGGCACCGCGTGAACCGAGCGCGCCGTCAATCGACCGCTTGATCGCACGCACCGTCAGGAATCCATCGGCATAGTCGATGGTGCGGTACTTTGCGAGGTTGGCGGCGAGCGCCTGGTTGCTGACCCGCAGCATCACCCACAACCGAACGTTGATGCGCCCCTCGTCGATCATCCGCTTCATCAAATCCACATCGTCGAAACTCGAGCCGGCGTCCTGGAAGGACGTCACGCCCTTGGCGACCGCCTCCTCGGAGGCCAGCTCCAGGATTCGACGCGCCCGTGCCACCTCTTCCTCGGCCGTGCGCCGCGGCTCGCCGCCGCCGCTGCGAATGAGCCGCGAGGCCGTCTCGCGAAACAGGCCCGTCGGATTGCCATTCGCATCCTTGAGAAAATCTCCACCAGGTGGGTTCGGGGTCTCGCGCGTCACACCCGAAACCTCCATAGCCTTCGCGTTGGCAAACGTGGCGTGCCCGCTCGCGTGGGTCAGCAGCACCGGATTGTTCGGGGAGACGCGGCTGAGCGACTCGTGCGTGGGAAATCCTTCAACCGAGGGCGAGGGCTTGACGCTCCATTTTTCCTGATGCCATCCACGACCGTAGATCCACTGGCCGGGCTTGGCCCCCTTGGCCGCTGCTTCCACCATCGCCACGATCTCGTCCCACGTTTTTGCCTTCATCAGATCGAGGTTCAACTTGGCCAGGCCGACACCGGTGAAGTGACCGTGGCCCTCGATGAACCCTGGAATCACGAGCTGACCCTTCAGATCGATGACGTCGGTCTTCGCACCAACGTATCGCTTGATGGCGGCAGACGATCCGAGGGCTGCAATGCGGTTGCCTCCAATGGCCAGCGCCTCGACCTGCGGCTGCGTGGACTCGACGGTCACGATCTTGCCGTTGAGGAGAACCATGTCGGCGGCGACGGATGCGGGCTGTTGGCGTGTCATCGCCGCGAGGGTGACCAAGGCTGTCGTCGCCAGCAACAAGCCCGTGAGATAGCGGTAGCGCACGAGACGATTCACAACGGCTCCTTCGTCAATCCCGTTACCTGTGATTCTGTGGAAACAAACGCTCGAAATTGCCGGCAAACACTTTCGTCTGCGTCTCGCGATCCGCGCCGATCGCTTCCAGCGCGGCGCGCTGGCTGTCATAGATCGACTGTTGCCATCCGCGCGGGAAGAAGGACGAATCGGTGCCAAAGAGCAGCCGATCAGCGCCGACCACCGAGAGCGCCTGGCGAAGCACGGATTCGAGCGTCAGGCCCGGATGGTACTTCATCCAGCTATTCGAGCTCGAGGTGTCGAGGTGAATGTTCGCACATTGATCCGCCGCCATCAGCGCTTCGCGAAAGAACCCTGCGCCAAAGTGGGGCACGATCACCGGGACACTCGAAAACCGCGCGGCGACCGACGCCAGCGCGAGCGGATCGCCGAGCCGCCAATCGAACGGGGACTTCAGGCCCAGTTTTTTTCGCACACCGACGGTCAGGGCGCCACAGTGGCAGAACACGGCAAGGTGGTGGCGCTCGGCTGCCGCAAAGACAGCGGCGACTCGCGAATCATCCAGCCGATAACCGTGCATCGCCGGAAACAGGCAGATCGTGCGCAGGTTCATGGCAGACGCGCGCTCGAGGCGCACATCCGCTTCGGAAGCCACGGGATTGAACATGAAGTAACCGACGAATCGACCCGGCTGTCGGGCGACGGCAGCCGCGACGGAGGGTTCGTCGTCAGGCACGCTGGCAATGAGCGCCGCGCGGCTGACGCCGTGTTTATCGAGCTCCTCGACCCAGCGATCGGCCAGCGCGTCTGCTGAACCGGGCGCGTCCCATCCGAGGCGTTCGCAGAGAGCGGACATCGGCTGGTCCGCCAGTGGCGTCCCCTTGGTCAGCACCTCCAGAAAACGCTGGGAAAAGAAGTGGCAGTGAGCGTCCGCAATCATCCAGCAAACTTATACCCCAGCCCGTGGATCGTCAGGATGAATTGGGGGTGACGGGGGTTTGGCTCGATCTTCTGCCGGAGCCACGCGACGTGGACGTCCACGGTACGCGTTGACGGCATCGCATTGTATCCCCAGACCTCGTTCAGCAATTCGTCGCGGGTCAGCGTTGCGCCGCGGTGCTCGATGAAGTAGCGCAGCAGCTGGAACTCGCGAGCGGAAAGTTCGAGTGGCTCACCGCCTTTCATCACTTCCGCCTTGCGGAAGTCAACCTGGATGTCGCCGAACTGATGGCCGTCAACCGCGCCGGTTCGGGCGGGCGCGCGGCGGAGTTTTGCCTCGATTCGGGCGAGCAGCTCGACCATCTCGAACGGCTTCGTGACGTAATCGTCCGCGCCGAGCTTGAGCCCCACGACCTTGTCAACGACCTGGCCGCGCGCCGTCAGCATGATGACCGGCACATCAACGCTCCGTCGTCGCCATTCGCGGAGGACGTCGAGCCCATTTACGTTCGGCAGCATGACATCCAGGAGCACGAGATCGAACGATTCCGATGCACCGCGCTCGAGGGCGCTCGCCCCGTCAGCGGTTGTCTCGACATGATAGCCCTCGCGGGTCAGTCGATCGGTCAGCGTCAGAACGAGACCTGGTTCGTCCTCGACGAGGAAGAGTCGTTTCACGAGGACTGGGCCGGTTCGGCACTCGCCTGCGAGGCCGCCAGCGGTTCTGTCGCTGCACCGCTCGCGACAGGAATGCTGATTGTGAATTCGCTTCCCTGGCCCGGTGCACTCCGTACGGATATCTGTCCGTCATGGCCTTCGACGATCCGCCGCACCAGACTAAGCCCCAATCCGGCTCCCTGAATCCTCGCGGCAATCACGTCAGCCGAGCGGTAGAACGGTTCGAAGATGCGCGCCTGGTCCGCCGGTGCAATCCCGATTCCCTTATCCGTGACGCTCAGCATCACGCGCGAATCGGCGGCTCTGGCTTTGATGCCGATCCAACCGCCGGTCGCGCCGTACTTGATGGAATTGTCAATCAGGTTTTGAACAACCCGCCGCAGCGCAGGCTCGTCTGCGCGTACCGCCGGGAGCTGCTTCTGGATTTCAACCTCCACACGAATGCCCGCCTGGTCGATGAGCGCCTGAGATGCGTTCAGCACGTCGTGCACGACGCCGCCTACATCAACCGCCCGCAGCACGAAATCGCGTTGGCCCGACTGGATGCCCGCCAACTCGAGAATCTGTTCAACCATGTCGGAAAGGCGCCGGCCCTCGCCACGAACCAACTCTCCGTACTTCCGGATTTGTGCCTCGTCGTGGACGACGCCGTCGGCAAGGTTTTCGCCCGCTGAACGAATGACTGCGAGCGGCGTGCGAAGTTCGTGAGAAACCGCTGCGACGAACTCGAGTTGCTGCCGTGCAAGCTCCTGGGATCGCCGAGTCGAGACCATGAGCAGCGCCATGCTGGCGCCAAGAACGGCAAGGATGCTGGTGCTGACGATGAGATTTCGCCGACGGGTGCTGCCGACGAATGCTTCCAGCGAGCCGGCAGGATGCTTGACCGTGACTCGCCAGCGCGCCGGTGGAATCGGGCGCGGGCCCGCCGTCCCACCCGCAACGTCCCTGCCGGCAGCCGGACCTTGTTGCACGACGATCGACATCTGCGTCGGCCGCCTGATGGTCACCTGCCCTCGGAGGTTCTCTCCGCGTTGATCCGCATGCTCGATGCGTGTTGTCGTCCCGGTGAAGGTCGTGAACCGCTTGACCTCGGCGGCAATCGCGCTGAAGTCCTGGGTGCGCACCTGAAAGAGCGACGCAGTGGCGTCCGCGTGATCCTGGTTGGGTCTGAACGACGGCAGCGTCTGATAGACCACACGTTCGGGGTTCTCGGTTTCAGCAACAGCCACCTGGTACTCGCTGGTGTCGCCGGCCTTTCGAAAGTGCCGCTGCGTGAGGTCGGGGAACAGATCGTTCTTGATGTAATCCAAGTCGAGCGCGAGCACCGTGTAACTGAACTCTGGCGGCGAAAACGACCGACCTGCTGGACCGTCGCCAACGATGAACATCGGAGCGGGAACGATCAATGCGGGAACCGAGTCCCAGATGGGCGGCGGCAGGCGCCGGATAACGAGCGACGAATCCCCCTCATTGCGCTCGGTTTCGTCGTACAGGCGCGCGCGCCAGTCGGCCATCGTGGCTGGCCAGATCGAGTCCTGAAGTGTACGCGCCGCGACGTCGAACCGTTGCAGCCTGAACCCGCTTGGCGCGATTCGCTGCGCGACGTAGAACTCCTTCAGCAAACGCGGATAGGTGGACGTGGCGAGCCACCGATCGTATCGCTCGGCGAATCGTGCCGAGGGGTTCGCTTCCGTTGGCATCGGGTCGGTCTGAAAGAGCAGATACGCGCGGGTCAATTCCCGATCGAAATCCTGGGCGAATTCCGCAGTACGCAGTGAAAGCGTCGCCTGCAGCCTGTCGCGTTCCGCCTGGCTAATCCTCCCGAGCCACACGTACTGCAAGCTCGCCAGCAGAACCAGCAGACCAAGGAGCGCGGCCGCGAGAAAGAAGAGAGGAGGCTTCGATCCGAGCCTCATGTCGCGAGTCTAGCACGCGGTGGCGGACGACTTTTCCCGGCCGCACGAGGTTTTACGTCCTTAACAAACTCTTTGCGCTTGCTTAACCATCTCCCCTCACGTCGGCCGCATCATCAACGTCTGATTTCGCTGATACGACGAAGAGGAGACTGCATGCGAATGACCCGAATTCAGACGGCCGCTGTGGCGGCGCTCCTTGGCATGACGACTTTCAGTGGATTGGCGCAGGAGAACAAGGCGACTCAGGTGATGGCGCAAGTCCGCAAGTCACTGGGTGGAGAACAGAAGCTCTCAGCCCTCAAGAGTCTTTCGCTACGGGCGACGTACCAGCGCGAGATGTCGATGCCCGGCATGGCAGGTGGCGGGCGGGCTGTAATCATGATGAACGGAGGACCGGCGGGGGACGGTAGTGGGCAGGTCACAGGAGAGATCGAACTCGACCTCGAGTTGCCGGGGAAGTACATCAAAGTGGACACGAGCACCGGGTTCATGGCGATGACGCGCACCGAAGGGTTCGACGGTGATCGGCCCTTTGCCAATGCCGTATCGGCGAACCCCAACGTGCGCATTCGAATCGATCGCCCGGAGGACGATCCCTCCTACACAAAAACGGCGCTCGAGCGCAATCAAGCCGAACTCGCCCGGCTCCTGCTTGGCATTCTCGGCACCACACCTGCCTCCTTGCCCGTCACCTATTCCTACGCGGGCATCGCTGAGTCAGCAGACGGCAAGGCGCACATGATCGACGTCACGGGCCCCGGCAATTTTGCCGTGCGGTTGTTCGTCGATGTTCGGTCGCATCTCCCGCTGATGCTCACCTACAAGGCGCCTGAACCGAGGATTGTCGTCAACACGGCGGACCGCGGTTCCGGGCGTGAGGGCGATGACCGGGACCAGATCGAGCGCGCGCGCAAAGAGGCGGAAAGCGCGCCTTCCAAGCTCGTGGAGTATCGCCTCTTCTTTTCCGATTACCGCGCGGTCGGGGAGTTCTCGCTTCCACACCGGATTGCACGGGGCACCGCAGTCAAGACAACCGAAGAGTGGGAGATCAAGAGTTACAGGATCAATCCGACGTTCAAACCCGACCGGTTCAAGGTTTCGTAATGACGCTGACGATCGCATTCCGGATGGCGGTGGGCCTCGTGCTTGCCGCAACGTGCACGAGCTCCGCTGCGTTCGCCCAGTCGCGCTCGGCAACGCTCCGCGTCCAGGTTCTCGATCCCATCGGTGCGGTCATCGTCGGTGCGCCGGTCGAGGTCCAAAGCGCGGAAGGTACGAGCGAACCGATCCGGATGACTACAAACGAGCGTGGCGAAGCTGTTTTTGAAGCGCTGCCGCTTGGCCGTTACACCATCCGGGCGGAATCACCGGGGTTCGAGCCCAAACTCTTTGAGAACTTTGGGCTGCGCCGTGACGCCAGGCGAGAAATGAAACTGAGTCTCGCCAAGCTGACCGAGGAAGTGACGATCGGTCAGGACCCTCGCGAGCGAGCGACCGATCCGCGAGGCAACGCGTTCGGCAATCTGCTCACGCGCGCGCAAATCGACGCGTTACCGGACGACCCTGATGAGATGGAAGACGCGTTGAAGCAGATGGCGGGATCCGACGCCGTGATCCGTGTGGACGGGTTCCGCGGCGGAAAGCTGCCACCGAAGTCGCAAATCCGCGGCATCCGCTTCCGGCGGGATCTCTTCGCCGCTGAGAACCACGGCGGCGGAATGATCTTCGTTGACGTGATGACGATGCCGGGTGGCGGGCCCTTTCGTGGAACGGCGGATTTCACCTTCCGCGACGAGTCGTTGAGCGCGCGAAATCCGATGGCATCGCGGCGTGGGCCGGAACAACAGCAGAGCGTCTCGTTCAGCGCCAGCGGAACCATCTGGAAGAATAAGACGGGCTTTTCGCTGACGAGCAACGGGTCCACCGGCTACGACTCCCGCACCATCGTCGCCGCCCTGCCCGACACACGATTGTCGGACGTTGTTCGACGGCCATCCGATCGCGCCGCATTCTCGGTGCGCGTCGACCATGCCTTGACGGCGGCTCACGCACTCCGCGCGAGCTACCACCGAAACGACGCGCACAACGAGAACCTTGGCGTGGGAGATTTTGATCTGCCTGAGCGCGCGTACTCGCGGAGCACGAATGAGGACGTCTTCAGAGTGTCGGTCAACGGTCCGGTGGGACGGAACTACTTCAACGAAACACGCCTCCAGCTGCGGGCGACGAGTACTGAGTCGGAATCCCAATTCGCACAACCAACCGTGATGGTGCTCGACTCTTTCAATGCCGGAGGAGCGCAGATCTCCGGCGGACGTCACGCCACAGACGTAGAGTTCGCGAGCGATTTGGACTATGCGAAGGGCCGCCACTCGGCTCGGGCGGGGATCCTGTTCGAGGCAGGCCACTATCGCAGCGATGACGTGAGAAATGCGGGAGGCACATTCACGTTCTCAAGCCTTGACGCGTATCTCACCGGCCGTCCGACCACCTACGCCCAACGAACCGGCAACCCGCTCGTCAGCTTCGACCACGCGCAATTCGGCTGGTATCTGCAGGACGACGTCAGGGTCAGCAAGGCGCTGTCGTTGAGCCTGGGCGTGCGCCAGGAACTGCAAACGCACGTGAACGACTGGCTGAATATCGCCCCGCGCGTGGCGGCCACGTGGTCGCCGTTTCGAACCGGTAAAACGGTGTTTCGCGGAGGTATCGGCGTCTTCTACGACTGGTACGACTCGCAAGTCTACGAACAAACGCTCCGTGTCAATGGATCGCGGCAATCGGAAGTCGTCGTGCGTAATCCTGGCTTCCCCGATCCGTACTCAGGCGGCAACTTCACCGTCCTCCCGGCAGGTCGAATCGTGCAGGCCGACGATCTGAAGCTGCCGACGGTGATCCGCTCCAACGTCGCCATTGAGCGGACGCTCGGCACCTCCACTCGCCTCCTGCTTGGATACTTCTTCGCGCAGGGCCGGAACCTGCTTCGTGGCAGGAACAGCAACGCGCCGGACGGGTCCGGACAGCGACTCGACCCGTCTCTTGGAAACGTCACGCAAATCGAGTCGACGGCTCGATCCGTTTCCCACTTGGTGCACTCGAGCCTCAACGTCACCACGCCGTGGCATCGCACGAACCTGTTCCTGAATTACACGCTCGCACGTGCTCGCAACGACACGGACGGCCCGTTCAGTCTGCCTGCTGATAATTTCAATCTCGACGCGGAGTGGGGCCCGTCGCCCGCAGACGTTCGCCATCGCGCATCGTTGCTCTTCAACATGGACCTGTGGAAAGGCTTCAAAATCTCCACTATGGCCAACGCCAGCTCCGGTCAGCCGTACAACATCACAACCGGCTTTGACGACAACGGCGATACGGTGAGCAACGACCGTCCGGCAGGGCTCGGACGCAACAGCGGGCGCGGGGATGTGCGATGGGATGCGGGCGGCCGTCTCAGCTGGACGTTCGGCTTCGGCGAGCGCAAAACAGCATCAGGACCGGGCGGCGCTCCTCAAATCGTCATTCGCACGATCGGTGGGCCCGCTTCTGACTCGATGGGTGGATTCAGCGGCGGCGCCGAAAACAAACGCTGGCGGTTCGAGCTCTATCTCGCCGGAACGAACTTGTTCAACAGGACGAACCCACTGGCCTACAGCGGCGTGATGACGTCGCCATTTTTTGGACGCTTTACGTCGGCGTTGCCGGGGCGGAAACTCGAGGTGGGGTCGAGATTCTATTTTTGAGGGTGAGGCGGACCGAGCGACAGGTCGAGAACCCTGAGCCTAACGGTCAAGCAGGGCTACGAATTCGGCGTGGTGTACCACCGGTCAACCATCAGAAAGTACGGCAGCGCGAGCGCGGACAAAGCGGCAGCAGTGCCGAATGCGTTCGCAAAACCGTGGCGGTCGATGATCCATCCCATCAGCGTCGACCCAGTCCCAATCCCGGTGTCGAACGCGGCGAGAATCGCGCCGAAGGCGGCACCGCGGCGATCGGCACGCACGCCGCGCATAACATAGCCAACGTAGGTCGGGTATGCCGTTCCGTATCCTACGCCGAACACGAAAGCCGACATCAGCATCCACCATCGGCTGCCGCCGAACGACAGCAACGCCATCCCGCAGCTAATCAGCACCAGGCAGGGGATGAACACCTGTTTGTATCCAAACCTGTCGCCCAGGCGCCCGAGGATCGGGCGGGTTGCGAGAATGACGATCGCCAGCGCGGTCAGGTACAGCCCCTTGGGTGTGACCCCGTTCGCATCGGCGTACATGGCGGCGAAGCTGGTAATGCCGCCGTAGCCGAACGAGTACAGCGCCAGCGTGATCGACACGATAAGCACGCGCCACTCGAGGAATCCTGTCGCTGGATGGGCCGCCTCGGCGACATCCGACCGCGGATGGTCCTTCAAGCGCCACGCAATGCTGGCCATCACCAGATTCAAAATCGCCGCGAACCCACACACCCAGATCCAGCCACGCTTGTAGATCCAGAACCCCACGGTTGGCGACACCGCGACGGCGAGCAGGGTCGAGAGTCCCCAATAGCTTATTCCCTCGGCGCGCCGGTGCTCGGGCAGCAAGTGCGTCATGTAGGCGGAAGAAGCGGACAAGAGACCGGACCAAAAGATGCCGTGCAGAATCGCAACCGCCAACATGATCCGTACGTCGGTCAGGACGGCGTAGATCATTGAGAACACCGCAAGCGCCAGGCTGGTCACGATGAGGATTCGACGCTGCCCCACGCGGTCGGCAAACGCGCCCGTCAGCGGCGCCGAGAACGCAGATGAATAAGTAAGAAAGCCCAGGAACAAGCCCGCGGTAGCGGTCGAGCCGCCCAGGTCGATGATGTGGTAGGGAGCCGTGGGCAGCAGCTGAAACGTGAACAGGAACACCGTGAAGGTGAACCCGCACATCACGAAGAACGTCGGAGTAAACAGGCGATCGCCGGACACGGACATCCAGCGATCGTACACGGCTTTTGTTGATCGCCGGTCCCTATTCCCCCTTCAGTACGACAACGGGATCGACCCGTGCGGCGCGCCACGCCGGCACGAAGCTCGCGACTGTCGCCACCGCAGAGAGCAGCCCGCCGACGGCGATGAAGGTCAGCGGATCGGTCGGCCGGACATCGTGCAGCAGCCCGCGCATCAGCTGCGATGCCCATGCCGCAATCGCGACACCAATCACCACCCCAACGAGTGACAGAGAAAGCCCGTTGCGCAGTACGAGGCGAATTACCTCCGTGCGCTGCGCGCCGATAGCGACACGGATGCCGATTTCGCGGGTGCGCCGACTGACGATGTACGAGAGGACACCGTAAATACCGATTGCCGACAGGATGAGCGCGAGTGCAGCGAACGTTCCAAGGAGCACGCCAGTAAACCGCGGCGTGGAGAGCGTGGCGTCCACCACCTCGGGCATCGTGCGAACTTCAGCAACCGGCATGTTCGAGTCGATCGCCCGGACCTGTTGCCGCACCGCGCCGGTCAACGCGGCCGGATCCTGAGCCGTCTTGATCACGAGGGTCATGCTGCGGATCGCGTTACCAACCGATAAATGCCACTGCCGGTGTGGCACGTAGAACTTCTCCTTGACCACCTGCGTGATTCCGTTGTGACGAACATCCGCGACAATTCCGACGACCACGATCCACGGCCGCTGAGACTGGCTGCCGCCAAGCTGGAACCGCCGGCCGATCGGATCCTGACCAGACCAGTACCGCCGCGCCAACTCTTCGTTGATAAGGGCGACGAGCTGAGATGTCGCTGTATCGGTTGGTGCGATTGAGCGGCCTCGAATCAGACGCTCGCCCATCGCCTCGAGATAACCATCAGTAACGATCTGCCAGTCTCCTTTGGCGTTGGTCCCTGGTGGCGGAACGTAGCCTTCGATCCGCAAGCCGAAATCGCCGATCGTCGATCCCAAGGGAAGCGAGCGAACGGCCCCGGCAACTCGAACGCCTGGCAGCTGCCGGATCCGATCCAGGAGTCGCTCGTAAAGCTGCACCACCTGCTCGGGCGTCCCGTAGGTTCCCTGCGGTACCGATAGCCTCATCGTCAGCACGTTCGACGGATCGAAGCCGAGCTGGACCCGCTGCAGCGCCCACAGACTTCGCAGCATCAATCCAGCACCCACCAACAGCACCACAGCCAACGCCATCTCGAGCACGACGAGACTGTTTCGAAAGCGCTGCCGTCCCGCGCCACTCGACGCGCTCTGGCTGCCATCCTTCAGCGAATCGTTCAAATCGACCCGCATTGCTCGGATCGCCGGCGCACTGCTGAAAAGCACGCTCGTCGCGAACGCGATAAAGGCGGTAAATGCGAGCACGCGAACATCGAGCGTGACGTTGGCAACCCGGGGAATATCAGCCGGGTTCCACCAGGCGAGAAAACGAACGCCGGTATACGCGAGCGCCAGGCCGACGAGCGCCGCGATCGCAGCAAGCACCAGGCTCTCGGTCAGAAGCTGACGCACGACGCGTCCCCCTCCGGCTCCCAGGGCCGCGCGCACCGCAATCTCACGCTGCCGTGCTTCGGCGCGATCGAGCAGGAGATTGGCCACGTTGGCGCAGGCAATCAGCAGCAGAAACGCAACGGCGCCGAAGAGCAGCCAGATTGCACGACGAACGTTGCCGACCACTTCATCGGTCAACGAAAGAACAACCGTGTCGAATTGCCTCTGTTCCGGGTAGAGGCCTTCACGTGTCATCGCGCGGGCGATCCCGTGGAGTTCGTCAGACGCGGCCCGAACGCTTGCGCCGGGCTTCAGACGAGCCGCGGCATAGTAGCCATGGTTCCCGTGATCCATGCTGGCCGGATCGAGGCGCAGCGGCGTCCAGAGCTGCGACGGCTCCGGGTTCTGAAAATCGGTCGGCAGCACGAATCCAGGGGGCATGACGCCGAGCACGAGGTATGGACGGCTGTTGATCTGAATGGTGCGGCCGACAAGGTTGGCGTCGCGTGCGTAGCGACGCGTCCACAACGCGTGACTCAAAACTGCGAGATCGGGTCCGTTCGGCAAGTCCTCTTGCGCGGTGAAGGTTCTCCCAAGGATCGGCGCGACACCCAGCGTCGAAAACAGATTGGCTGTCACACCGGCGGCGTTGACGCGCTCGGGCTCACCATCCCCCGTCAGGTTCACCTGGCTCTCACCCCAGGCGGCGACCTCCGCGAGCGTACTCGCGCGACGTCGATAGTCGAGGACTTCTCCTTCGGAGACCCACGTCTTATCGAATGCCGTCCACCGACTCCAAATCATCACCGCGCGATCGGGTTCGCCCCACGGCAACGGGCGAAGCAACACGGCATTCACGACGCTGAATATTGCGGCGTTGGCGCCGATGCCAAGCGCCAGGGTGAAGATGGCGATCGCCGCGAAGCTGCGATGTCGAACGAGGGTCCGTGCGCCGTAGCGGAGATCCTGAAAAAAGCTGTCGGCAAAGGAAGCGCCATGCATGGTGAGGGTTAGACGGTCGGTGGCTTGGGAACGTTGGCACGTGGTTCGGCTAAGATCTCGACATGGATCTCAGCGCGTTTCGGCCGTCCAGAATCTGGAAGCGACTATCGCCCGAGCGTCGAATGGACGCGGCCGAGCTCTTCTGGGCGGATGAAGAATCGGCCGAGCAACAGGTCGAGGCTGTCGCGGCGATTGCCGGTCACATGAAATTCCGGACGAAAAGCGTGATAGCGCTTCCGCTGGCGAAAAAGGCGCGCTATCTCGTCGGTCTCCCGGCCATCTCCGACTCTGTGGCTGCCCGGGCTCTCGTGCATTACCACCTGGAACGCCAGCGGCCGATGATGGCGGCCTTCCTCGACGCGCTCGGGATTACTCATGAGAACGGGTTAATCAAGGATGAAACCGTGCCGAAGCCGGACCGCGAACGCCTCAAAGCTGCGGTCGCAGCGTTGGCTTCTTCGTATCCAGCGGAGGAGGTCGGGCTCTATTTCGCCACGCTTGTCTCTCAGGATCCGGACACGTGGGGAGAACTGGCCGCTGCGGCAGAAGCCATCGCCACCGTGAACGCGTTGTCAGACCGCTGACATCGCCTCGAGGGCCTGCACTTCCACCGCCCCTCCACCATAACCTTCATATTCCCTTGCATACCGTCGCTTACAATCGCATGTGATGCTGGCCTTTACGCTAGTTATGCTTTTCGACCTTCAGGGGCATCAGTCGGCGGCACATGCAAGGGTCAAGCAACTCATCGCTGCGAGCGGGGCCGAGGTGGCTGTGGCCTACCGGACGCTCGACGGCTCGGACGAGTTGCTCGTCGACGTCGATAAGCCGTTTCATGCGGCCAGCACGATGAAAGTTCCTGTCATGATCGAGCTGTTCAGACAGGCGCGGCAGGGACGGCTCTCACTGGACGAACCGTTGCTGATTCGCAACGAGTTTCGCAGCGTGGTTGACGGCAGCCCCTACTCGCTCGACGAAGGAGACGACTCGGACAAGGAGGTCTACGCGGCAGTCGGCCGGACTCTGACGCTCCGGCGGCTGTGCGAACTGATGATCACGGTCAGCAGCAACTTTGCGGCAAACCTGCTGATTGAACGAGTCGGTGTTGAAAACGTGCGGAAGACGGTTGTGCACCTCGGGGCCGACGGCATGCAGGTCGTCCGCGGCGTCGAGGACGACAAAGCGTTTCAGAAGGGATTGAACAATACGACAACCGCGCGCGGTCTGCTGGTGCTCTTCGAGCGTCTCGGGAAGGGACGCGCGGTTGATGTCGACACTGACCGCGCGATGACTGAAATGCTCGAGCGTCAGCAGTTCAACGACGCAATCCCGGCGGGCGTGCCCCGGGACGTTCGGGTCGCCCACAAGACCGGCAATATCACACGAATCGAGCACGACGCCGGGATTGTCTTCGCGCGACGGCCCTACGTGCTCGTCGTGCTCGTGCGGGGCCTCGAGGATGAGAAGAAGAGCAAGGCACTCATCGCCGCGATCTCGAGGGCACTCTATCCGCGCTAAAAGAAGTAGACAAAGTTCACCAGAGGAAACACGAAACCGCCGAACTCGTCTCCGACAGGTGACGCGAGCGCCAGATCCGCCGAAAGGCGCTCGCCAAAGAACCTGACCCCGGCAGAGACGACGCCGTTTCCCGAGCCCCAGACGTAGCTCTCGGTGACAAGTTTGATGTTCCGCCGGACGTGTCGGTCACCGCCGACCATCACCACCACAGCCCGATCACCATCGTCGTCGTATGCCATCCCTGCCCCGGCCGTGAACGAGCCTGCTGACCCGCCGGTTGTCGCAACACCATAGGCAATCCCGCCGCTGGCGCCGCCGCCAAATCCCTGGAAGACGCCAATCGAGATCTGCGCCCGCCGCCCATTGAATACCTGCAACTTCGGCGTCACCCAATACGGGCGATCCAGGCCGTCGTCGTCGAAACTGAAGAAGAGCGGCGTGCCGGCTCCGATCGAGAATCGATCCGTCACACCTACCTGGACGAAGGGCATGAAGAACTCGTAGACACCGAGGTACGCCTGCCCTTTCGGCAGCGCTCGACCCGTCGGACCGAAGAAGAGCCGGGTGTTGTTGGGATCCGAAAGGAAAAACTCCCCTTCCTTGAAGACACCGTCCACCTTGCGCAGCGACACGATCTGGTCGCGATGAGCCGTGATTGCAACGCCGGATGCGGTTTCGAAGACGACTTCCTCCTCTGATTCGGACACGATTCGACCGTACGCCCGAGATCCATCGCGTAGACGCAACTCGTGGGTGGCTGCCTGCTCCGCTGCCACCGAGGATTGCGCCAACACCGGCGCAGGAACTGACCCGAACGTGACCGCCGCCACAAGGACGAGCACGAGACGCTTCATGATGTGACCTCCAGGAGATTTGAATGATGTCGATACCAGTCGCTCTGGAACACGCCGGCCGGGTCGTACTCGCGTTTGCGGGTAAGAAACTCGCTCAGCCGGGGATGACCGCTGCGGATCTGGTCTGCGGTGGCCCAGCGGTGGTACGTCAGGTAATAGCTGCCGTCCTGCTCTATCGCGCGGTCGATCAGCCGCCTGAAGTGGCCGGCGGCTTTGGCGACCCCGTCCGATGTGTGGTCCACGTGAAGGTTGAACACGACGCATGACCACGGCTCGCGGGCCCACGCGAGAACACTTTCATCGTCTCGCTCGATGAGCCGAACGGTGCCGTAGACAATGTCGAAACTGTGCTGCCGTGCATCGTCGCGAACCGCGGCCATGAAGGCGGGCAAGCGATGACGCGGCACATAGAGCTCGGTGATCATTTCCGACCCCTTCACCGAGGATGCAAGCTGACGATCGAGATCGGCGTGGTAGCCGTCGAGATACTCGGCGAGTTGGTGAGTGTCGGACCAGTACCTCTGCCCATCTGTTGACATGTAGAACCGCGCGTACTCGGCAAAGGCCCGTGATTTGTTGGTATGTGCCAGCAGCAACAGGCGACGCCAATCGCGTTCGGTCAGTCGAAACTGGGGTTCGAGCATCGGGGCGTCGTTTTCCACGGGCCGATAACACGAGAACACGCCAGCCTGAAGGAACTCTCTGGAGTAGGTGTCGGTGGCAAACTGAAAGTCGCCGTATTCGAAGCCCTCGCGGATGCGGCGGTCGAACAAGTCAGGAAGTTGATCGACGCACGCGATTGCCACGCGGCGCTGGACTTTATGCCGTTTCGAAAGCCGTAACGTGACGGTGGCGACTGGCCCAAACAAGCCATAGCCTCCGATCGCGAGCCGAAACACTTCCGCGTTGGTGCTGCGGCTGCATTTCACGAGGTCGCCCGAGGGATTGACGACCTCGAATTCTTCGATGTCTGCGATGAATGGCTTGAAGCGAAGACCGCGCCCGTGAATGTTCGATGCGAGTGCGCCGCCGATAGTCATACTGTCGGCGCCGGTCTGCTTCTGCGTGATTCCCCAGGATTCCCGCTGGCCTGCGGCGGCCCACGTCAGGTGCGCGACAAGGGCCGGCCACTGGATCCCTGCTTCGACCGTGACCAATCCGCGCTCGGTGTCGAAATCGAGCACGCGGTCCAACGCGGTGGTGTCCAAAAGCACGCCACGCGTGCAGAACTGCTGCCCGCCCATGGAATGTCGGCCGCCGCACACGCTGACCTGAAGACCACGTGTGCGCGCTTCGACAACCGCTCGCCGCAGATCCGCGATCGTGTCCGGTCGGACGATGGCGGAGAGACGGGTCCGATTCAGTTGCGAATGGACGTCGTTAATCCAGACGCCGGCTCGTTTGATTGAGAGGTCGAGCAGCGCGGAAACGCCGGGGAACGTTGCGTGCGATTGGCGCGCGGCAAGCAGATGGGCCATGACGCCAAGGTAGCGGCTGGGGGCGCAGAAGTCCTGAGAGGGAGGTGAAAAGCCCTGAAAGAGTCTTTGTTAGCGGGTTAACGGGTCAACGAGCGCGTTCTGCCAGTTTGGCCAAAACGGGCTGAAATACGGGCCGCGCGCGCAGCTGGTGGAAAAGAGGTTCAACCGGGATGGTCCAGCCGGTGAATGGCATTTCGGGACGATCCAGCAGCGTCTGGAGACACGTTACGGCGAGTTCGTCCCGGCCACGGACGGCATGGTGAAAGGCTTCCGTCAGCGTCGCTTCGCCGGTGCGACCGCCGCGCCGCAGGGCCTCGATGGCGGCAACGGCCTTGGCGAAGGCGGTTTCTGCTCCGGAAGCATCGCGATCCTTTATCAGCGCCGCGCCAAGTCCAACGAGCGAACGCGCGTGATCGGGAAACAACTCGAGGGCGCGTCGAAAACGTGGAACGGCATCGGCAGGATCGCCCGTGAGCAGATGCGTGAAGCCCGCACCATCATGAGCGTTCATGGCAAATTCTGGCCCATAGAGTTGCCCCGGGCCGGACGCGATCTCACGATCGAACTCGAGCAGCGCTTCGGAGCCGTCGCCCCGAGCAAGCCGCACCAGTCCCAGCAGCCAGTGCAGACCCTTCGCCGGATAGCGCTGTTTCAAATCGGCCTGTCTGTCCTGAACAATCGTACCCTCGCGCAGGATGGATTCGGCGCGATCGAGCGCCCCTCTCGCGATGTGCACCATCGCGGCTTCGAAGTGGACGAAGGGGAAGTCGGGGTACATTTCGACGGCGCGCCCGAGGGCATTGAGCCGCTCCTCGCCCCACGCCGCATGGCCCAGCCGGAACTGATGTCCCCAATACCCAGGATCGATGGTCACCGCTCGACGCGCGGCGGCAAGAGCTTCCACCGATCGTCCTGCGCTCACCAGCAGGAACGCCAGTGTCGCGTGCGCCTCGGCAAACTCGCGGTCGAGTTCAATCGCCCGCCGCACGTGATCGATGGCTCGCGCGAGCAACCCCGCGTCCGGCTGATTCCGGGCACGTGACATCTCGTACTGCCAGAACCTGGCGTTCGCGAGACCGACGTGTGCGGCCGCATACCTGGGATCCAGGGCAATCGCCCGCTCGAAGTCGGCAATCGCGCCGGCAACGCGCGACCCGTCCAGCGACTCCAGGCGAACCCGGCCTTCGGTGAACGCCTGATACGCTTCGAGGCTGCTCGTTTCGCGATGCCGGTTCTGCGTTGCGGGTGTCTTGTCCGCGCCGAGCGCGTTCGAAAGCTGCGCGACCACTCGATCCTGCAGCTCGAACACCTGTTCGAGCGCACCATCTGCCTTCGCGTCAGCCGTGGCTTCACCGGTTGTGGCGTCAACCACACGGGCCGTGATTCGCAAACGGTCGCCCGCTCGCTGGAAGCTGCCGACGACAGCAAGATCGATGTTCAGTGCGGAACGCAAGCCGGGGAGATCGCGTCCGAGGCGGGCCGTCGCCTCGACAACCCGGACACGATCGATGACGCGCAGAGTTGCCGCGCGCAAATCGTTCGTGACGGTCTCCGCGATGCCGGAGGACAGCCAACCGAGAGAAGTGTCACCGCTGACGTTCTCGAAGTCGAGGACCGCGACGGCAGGCGTGTGAACCGCAACGTCCGGCGAAGCAGCACTCGCAAATGCCGGCGCGCCAGCTATTGCCTCGACAGCCGCAATAAATCGATAGCCTCGCCGCGCGACCGTCTGAACGTACTGCGGCTTGGCCGGATCGTCACCCAACGCCTGGCGCAGTTCCGAAACTGCCTGGGTGAGCGCGTTGTCCGTCACCGCCACATCCGGCCAGAGCGCCCTGAACAATTCGTCCTTGGAGACCAACGTCGAGGGACGGGCGGCGAGATATAGCAGCAGATCGATGATCTTGGGTGAGATCGGGATGACTTCGCCGTCGCGGACGAGACGGTAAGAGGCCCCGTCCAGAAAGAAGGGACCGAAGCGATACATCGCCGCGGTGGGCATCGGTTGGGATTCTAGTGGACTTAGAGCGGCTTTGGGAAAACGAGTAGCGCGTCGCTGACCTTCCTGGGCCCGGTCGCATCCGATGGTTGGTTGACGACCTCTCCAGTGACCCACATGGTAGTCGATCCCCCTCCATCAAGGTTGAGCGCATCCGTGAGATTGAGCCGCCGCGCGAGCGTTTGCAGTTCGAGCAAGGTCATCCCAACGCTGAACGTTGGCTGGCGACCGTCAACTGTCACCAGCCAAATGTCACCGCCTGCCGAAAGCCCAATCATGGTCCGGGGATGACGATTCTCCGCAAACCCGGCGTTGAATTGCTCCGGCCGCCAGTCCTCGATGTCGCGACCGCCGCGTGCGAGCAGTCCCGCACCGCCGACGACGTCTGGTGCCGTGGCCCACGCAACAGTGTTTCCGTTCTCGGGAGTGAGTCGAGGCATCAGATCAATTCGCGTTCCGCGTTTGATCGGGCGCAAGGGCGAGGGAGCACTCGTGCCGCCGTACGAGAGGACAAATCCGTCTGGCGGGATTGGCGTCTTCCCGGCATCAAGCGGCCCGCCCACCACGCGCGGCGGCCGCCCAGCCACTGCCCATTCGAGCCCGCCTGGCGCAGTATCGGTGTGCTGGTGGTACTGGGGAGTAAAGAGCATCAGCTTGCCTCGAGCGCGGCGGGTGTCGACGCCATCCACTGCAACGACGCTCTTGCGCCCGAATGACCGGTGCACAGCGATGCTCATCGACGCCGTCACTCGATCGAACAGAAGTTCCGGCTTTCCGTTCACTGAGGCGATGGCGACAGCGCCGCGCGGCCGGCGCGTGTCGCTGATGAGGCTGCCGTCCAGCTTGAAGACGCCGGCGGGATCGCCATTTGGAAGGAAGAAACCGGCGTTAATGGCCGCGACTGCGCGGTGCCGTGTCGCCGTGTCCGCAACGGGTTCAGTGCCGACGACCTCGTCGTTTGCGAGCGCTAACTCGAGCCGGGTGCGAGCAGGGTCGAGTCGAAGCATCCAGATCGAAAGCGGACCCGGAGGATCGATGAGTGCGGGCTCGGTGACGTGGAATAGCGTGACGCCCGCCGCAATCTCACGGAGCGGCGGGCCAGGAACACTCGGCGGCTGTGACGGCGCGGCGAGCCAGGTGAGCGTCGCGACGAGCGCGGCTTGCCTGGTCAACGCCGCGCTGATACTCAGCCGCCGCATTTCACAGGGAAGCCTTCGTAGCTCTTGACCTCGAGCACAGGAATCGATCGATTGGCTTCGGAATTGACCGGAGAGCCGACGCTTGGACTGGCCACGCCAATCCGGATGCGTGTCCTGCCAATTGTTTTGCCGCGAATGTCGTCCGCTGGAGGCAATGTGGACTTCAAGATCCCGGTCGCTTCGACCACGTGGCCGTCGTACTCCTGGCGCATTTGTTTGAGCGCGCTCTTGTCCCCGGTCAATCGATACACCAGGGCCGTCATCATGCGGGCCTCCGAATCGAGGAGACCCGTCTCCGTTGACTCGAGAGCCGATCCGCGCAGGCAGCCCTTGACGATGATGGTGTCTCCCTTTTGAGGGATTTTTGCGGGAGTTTTTTCCTGATCGATTGCTCCCGCAAACGCGAGAGCCGCCGCGAGGAGGATCATCGTCATTGGCACTCCTGTGGAAGTGGGCTGGCGGTCACAGCATAACAGGTGACGGCGTCGTTATTCATTCCCGCGCGACACTGACGCGACGGATCCTGGTGCCCTCCTGAATCTCATCCACAACGGGCATCTGATCGGCCGGAACATGGGCAAAGACGGTGTAGTCGAAATCGAGTCGGGGGTTGTCTACCAGATTGACGAAGATCTGCGCATCACCGGTGTCGCGTCCACGCGTTGACACTCCGATCGTGCCTCGCCGGTGCGACCCGCCCAGCTCGTCCCGCATGAACGGGCCATCGCCCGCGTACTCGTTCGCACCCGGACTGCCCCCCTGAATAACGAATGCCGGCTCGACGCGATGGAACGTCAGGCCATCGTAGTAATGCGCACGCGCCAGCCGCAGGAAGCGCAGCGAGGCGAGGGGAGCCTCGTCGGGATGAACAATGATGCTGAAGCGACGTCCCGTCTCCAACTCCACGATGGCCCTGACATCCGTGGTGAAGTCCACTGGTGCCGGCGGTGCCGGCCTCCGCAGCAGTTCCGGACTCGCCACACACGAGCGCGCCGACACGTCGCTGCATGCGTCAGCGGCTGCCGCGGCAACCTGCGGATCGAAATCCTTCAGCAGCCGTTCGTACAAGGTGCGCCGTTCCTTTCCACCGAGTTCGCGGAGACGCTCAATCAATGCCAGGCGGGTGTCGCGCGACGTCTCCTTGCGATCCTTCGTCACTCGCTCCAGAGCGCCCGACAGTGCGTTCGCCAAATACGTGCTGGGCGGCGCACCTTTCAAGGCGATCGCCGCCGTGCGCAGCAGTTGATAGTCTGTTCCGCCGAGCGCCGCTACGAATGCGGCATCGCTCTCGGATCCCTTCATTCTGCGCAGGGGGGCCAGCGCCGCTTCGCGGACGTTGTGGTGACTGTCATAGGCGAGCCGTTCAATCGAGCGGACATCGTTCATCGATGCGGCCGCGCGCGCGGCGTACATCCGCACCTGCCAGACGTCGTGCGAAACAAATCCCGGCATGGCCAATGCCGCGCGATCCGGCGCACGCCGCGCGAGTGCGACGAGTGCATGGGCCTCGCGCTGCCAGTCGCCGACTGTCGAAGGGGTCCGTGCCTCGCTGGCTACCCTCGCCGTGATGCTTTCGTCGGTCGGACACCGCTCTGCGAGGACGTCCAACGCCAGCAGCACCACGTGGAGGTTGCTGTCCGAGAGGGCCTTCACGAGAGGTCCACAGCCATTCGCCGCGATCTCATGCCGCCCCCATCCGCGAACGGCCTCGTATCGCACGAGATGAGACGTGTCCCGCAGGGCCTCGGCCGCGAGTCTCGTCCTTACGTATGAATCAACGGTCGCACTCGCCGCGTTGAGTGCGACCACAGCGAGCCGCCGGACCTGTTCGTCACGGTCGCGCAGGCCAGTCGAAATGACGTCCTCATCAGCCGCTGCAGCCGACGCCAAGGCGGCCAGTGCCATCCTCGGCGTCGTGTCGTCTTCCGGGTCCATGAGCGCCAAGGATCGCGACACACCACGGGTCAGAAATTCGATCGTCGCTGGCTTGAGTTGATAGATCCGGCGGTGTCGGCGCGCGAGCACTTCAAATGCACTGGCGAGAGCGGAGTAATGGTTCGGGTCCTCTGAGCGGGCCATCAGCTTTGCTTCCGCGGTCTCGACCTGCGCTGAAGTCCGGTACGGCAGCTGCGCAAGGACGATGGTCGACTGGCTGAGGCTGAGCACCGTGTCGACGGCAGCATCCAGCTCTGAATCTGGTCGGCTGGCGTGGGCACGAAGTGTGACGAGCAGCGCGAGGGCCGCCGGCCCACGCGTCGTTTCGTTGCGCACGAATTCGACCAGGGCGGCAAGGAGATCACGCCGTTCGAGCCGCCCGAGTGCCCGGATGGCAAGCGCACGCGTGGGTGTCAGCCCAGTGCGGTCGTCGGCACGAGCGAGATCAACCAGCAGTTTGAGTTGGGCAGCGGTCGGATGCCGGGCATCCTCGACGGCGAGGATCAGTGCGCGTTGGGCTTCTGCCGTGGTCGGCGGCGCCGATCGTTGCGCAGCAGCCGTCGCAAACAGCAACACGGCGGCCGCAACGAGCGGAATCACTTCACTTCTTCCGGCCAGAGTACTCGAGCATCTGCGCGGTGAGATCGAGGGGATAGGAAATCTTCACATCGCTTGTCGAACCATCTGCCGCCTTGACCATTTCGAGTTTCGGCTGCACGAATCCGGTATAGGACGGCATATTCAGCTTGTCCACCCGCGAGACGACCTCGTCTCGCAAACGCGCATCAAAGTGCACACCGTAGGTTTCGAACAGTTTTTTCGCGGCCTCGTAATCGCCTTCGGCCTTGATCCGCTGAATCTCCGCCAGAAGACGGCCGACGCCTTCAGTGAACGCCTTCGCATCAACCATCACGTAGTAGGTTTTGCCGTCCCGTTCCCGCACATCGATCGCCTTCGAGTTTGACATCAGCCAGCGGACGATCATCTGGCGATTCCGCATGTGATCTTCTTCGATCTGCGTCCCTTCGCGCACGCGGCGGAGTTGGACGAGCGCGTTGCGCGTGTAGCCCTCGTATTCCGCCTGCACGATTTCGGCATGGTCCTTGGCGTCCACCAGGCCAAGCTCCGCCAAACGCGGGTTCGGCAGAAAGTACAGGGCCACCAGGTCTGCGCGTGACTCTTCGAGCGCCGAATACTGTTCCTTCAGCGCGGTCTGGGGACTGCCTTTCAGCTTTTCCGAAATCTTGCCCGACGCATGCCCGATGACCTCGTGCATGTTCGTCGTCAATTCGCCGGCCGTACTGCTCCACTTCTCGGCCCGATGCGCCGCTTCGGGCGTCCAGGCGAATTCGCGGCGAAATTCTTCCGAGGTCGAGCGGTCGTATGCCTCGTTGACGTTCGACAGCGAGACGGATTTGCTGCCGTACTTCTCGCGAATGTTCTGATCGTTTGGAAGATTGATCCCGACGGGAGTAATCGGCCCGGACTCGCCGGTCTCGACAACGACGTCGATGGCATTGGCCGTAATTCCGCGCACGCCCTGCTTCCGGTACTGCGCTGCCCACGGCATGCGGTCCTCGAACCACTGCGCGTCGGCGGCCAGTTTTCGAATCCCTTCGGTCTTCCCGGGATTGACGTAAAAGACCAGCGCCTCCCACGACCCTTTGTGCCCTCGCGGGTCCATGTAGACCTCGATGAACCCGTTGATCGTATCGACCGGCGAGTTCTTGTCCTGGACCCAGGCGATGTCGTAGGCGATGCGATCGGCGGTTTCACCTGTCTGGTACCACTTGATCAACGCACGGAGCGCATTGGCCATCGGCGGGGTCGCGAAGGGAATCGCCGCGTCGAGGTGCTGAATGATGCCGCGGATTTGGGCGTCGTAGCGCCCGCCCACCCGGTAGACCTCCTCGACGAGCTTGCCGTTGCGCTTTACCAGCCTCGACGTCAGCGGATAGCGTTCGGTGAAGCCTTCAAGGTCCTTCATCGTGACGCCTGAGTAGAGATTGTTTGCGCTCGAGGCCAGGATGTCTTTGCCAGGGCCCGGAGTCTTGTTCGTCACGATGGGATCGACGGTCGCGTCAAAGAACATCGGCTGCAGACGCTTCAATAGCGCGTCCACGGTTTCGCCTGAGGTGACCGGGAACTTCGCCCCGGCTTTCTCGGCGGCCTTGGCCGCCGCCGCCAATGCTTCGGGGGTTGTCTTCAGGACGAACTTTCGGGCCGTCAGGTTGTTGTAAGGACCGGTGTTGATCCAGAACAGTTTCGTATAGCGATGGATTTCGCCGAGCGTCTGCGGATCGACGCCTGAGGAGTGGGTCAGGATCTCCTCCAGCACGTCCCGCATCTCGAGATTGTGCGCATACCGCTGGTCGTAATAGATGTCGCGTCCAGCGATTGCGGCCCTGTGCAAGTGGTAAATCAGCTGCTTCTGATCGAGCGGGAGGGCGGCAAATCCGTCCGCATACAACTGAACGACCGCTGCGTCCTCGACTCGCTCGAGGAGATACTTGCGTTCGGACGGTGCCGTCTGCGTCGCAACGGCGACGGCAGGCCGCGTAGCGTCAGGTGATGATGAATTGCCCCCGTTATCAGGCGAGCATCCTGCTGCCAATCCCATTCCGACTCCCAGAAGAATGGCCAATCTCATAGGTCAAGTGTAACGACTTCCTGGTGCTGAGGCATCCGAGCCACCCAGCCGAGCTTGTCGCGAATTTTTTCGTTCAGCGCTGCCATGGCACCAGGCTCGCCATGGACGATAAACGCAATCCTCGGCGGGGACGTGAATGCTCCCAGCCAGCGCAGAATTTCTTCAGAGTCGGCGTGCGCCGACATCGATTCAATCTGTTCGATCCGTGCATTCACCGGCACCATCTGGCCGTGGATTTTGACCTCGCGTTCGCCGTTCACCAGGCGGCGGCCGCGTGTTCCTTCAGCTTGGTACCCTACCATCAGGACCGTATTGCGGCTCTCAGGAAGCGCGGCTTTCAGATGGTGGAGGACGCGCCCGCCCGTTGCCATGCCGCTCGACGAAATGACAATCGCCGGCATCTTCGAGTCGGTCAGCTGGCGCGATTCGGCGGGCGACGCGATGACTCGAAACCGCTGCGTGCAGAAGGCGCACAGACGCCGCTCCTCACGCGCCTGCTCTCGCCGCCTCTCCCGGGGCACGTGCGCGGCGGCGTCGTGCGGGGCTTTCTCATCCCTCGTCTCGGGCTGCAGTTCCGGATCGAGCTCATGCACGCGCTCGGTATAGCGTGCCAGGGCCTCGGTGGCCATCGGGCTGTCCACGAAGACAGGCACGACCGGAATGCGCTTTTCTTCCTCCAGTCGTCTCAGCCAATACAGCAGCTCCTCGACTCGACCGATCGCAAAGGCGGGGATGATGATCTTTCCCCCGCGCCGCAGCGTCTCGTTGACGACGGTGGCCAGCTTCGCGCCCTCATCATCCCGCTCGTGAATGCGGTTCCCGTAGGTGGATTCCACGAGGAGGTAGTCGGCCTCCTCGACAAACGTCGGATCAGGGAGCACCGGGCGCCCAAACCGTCCCAGATCCCCGCCAAACAGGATGGTGGCGCCGCTGTTCCGAACTCTGACGTACGCGGATCCCAGCAGGTGCCCCGCGTTGATGAAGTCCACTTCAATGCCGGGTGCAACGGGCATTGGCCGCTCGTAGCCGACAGGCTGGAGTAATGACACCGCGCGAAACGCATCCGCCTCGGTGTAGAGAGGGAGGGCGGGCTTGTGCTTCGAGAACCCGTGCCGGTTCGCATTCGCCGCATCTTCTTCCTGAATACGTCCCGAGTCGGGGAGGACGATCCGGCACAGATCGCGCGTCCCGGCGGTGCAGAACACGCGACCCGCAAATCCATTCTTGACGAGCCGCGGCAGATATCCGCAGTGATCAAGGTGCGCGTGCGTGAGCACGACCGCATGAAGCTCCGAGGGTTTGAAGGGCAGGTCCTGCCAGTTGCGTAGCCGCAGTTCCTTCAACCCCTGGAAGAGGCCGCAGTCGATCAACACCTTGGTGGAGCCCGTATCGAGCAAGTATTTGGAGCCAGTGACCGTACGCGCGGCCCCGAGAAACGTCAGCGAGACATTCATTGGAAGAGACCGACCTGTCCTCCGGTGTGCCAGAACAACACCGTCTCGTCGCTCCTGAACTCGCGCCGGCGAACGCGCTCGATGAGGCCTGCCATCGCCTTTGCAGTGTATGTGTGATCGAGAAACAGCGCTTCGGTGCGCGCCGCGAGTTCGAGAGCTTCTGATGACTGCGCGGTGGGCACGCCGTAGCCGCCGCCGACGAATCGATCGTCCACGTGTATTGGTGAGTGCGGCGAACCCTTGTCGTCGATCTCCAGCATCGGAGCCAGCCCCGTCAGAATCGCTTCGACTGTCGCCGCAAGATCGGCCGAGGACTCGTCTGCGCTGATGCCGATCACGCGCGTCGGCAGCCGGCGCGCGAGGCAACCACCGATCAGCCCGGCCTGAGTGCCGCCGGATGATGTGGCGTGCACGATCGCCTCGGGCTTGACCTCCTGCGCGAGCAGCTCGTCGACGGCCTGGGCAAACGCCGCCGCCCCGAGCGGCGTCGAGGCACCGATCGGGATGACATACGGCCGACGTCCCGCTCGTCGAAGGTCGTCCGCGATTGTTTGCATCACCACGCTTCTCTCCTCGCGCGTCGCGACATATCTGAGCTCTGCGCCGAGCAGGCGATCGAGGAGCGCGTTTCCCGTCGGTTTCGCCGGTTCAGCGCCATTGACGACGAGCACGCAGCGCATGCCCAGCGTTGCCGCCGTCGCAGCCGTCACGCGTGCATGGTTCGATTGCACACCGCCAGCGGTGATGAGCGTGTCCGCGCCATTGGCAAGCGCGTCGGCGCCCACGAGCCGCATCTTGCGGACTTTGTTCCCGCCAAACGCAAACGGCAGCGCGTCATCCCGTTTGACCAGCAAACGTGGTCCGCCGCCCAGAGCACGCCGGAGTCTCGACATCTCTTCAACCGGCGAGACATACGGCGCGAGCGGCAACGACGGGAGCGCGCGGACGGCCTGCATCGGCCCTTCAGTATACTGGTCGGATTGACTACGCTCCTCGAAACGCTGCAATCGGCACAGGCGGTAGTGGCCGCGGAACTGCGGCCGCCCCGGGCGGAACTCGAGACCGCGGCGAGCATGGACGCCTGGATTGACACCTATCACGCCGTCCGAGGCTTGACCCGCGATGGCACATTCGTGTTTCTCACCGACAATGCCGTCGGCGCCAGAGAGGAAGACAACCTTCGCCATTTGGTCATCAATCTCGGTTCCGACGTGCCGCGTTCCGCGGTCGTGCCCTTCCTGACCTGCAAGCACCCGCGCGAGTATTGCCTCGCGTACGCCGACCGCGCCGCGCAACAGGGATTCTCCGCGCTCGTTGTCCTCGGCGGCGACAAGAAGATCGGCCCGCCCCGATGTGTCGATCACGCCTGGGAACTGCGGGAATTGATCCGTCAGCATCGGCCTGACTTGACGCTTGGCGGTTGGTCCAACCCTCATGGATCTGCTGACGATCAGGTCGGACACCTGCTCGACAGCCGGGTGAATGCTGAGTTCTACCTGACGCAGATCGTCTCCCACCACAGCGCTGCCGCCGTCGAAAAGTTCATGAACGAAGCGGTCCGGCGCGGCCTCACGTTACCGGGGTTGTTCGGCGTGTTCTACTATCGGTCGGCCAACCGCAGGACACTGGACGCGCTCAAGGAATTCCTGCCCGTCCCGACGGAAGGCCTGGTCAAGGAGTTCGCCGAGGGTGCCTCGGCTGACGAAATCTGCGCGCGCTCGATGCGTGCGCTGCGATCGGTCGGCGTGCGACACTTCTATATCAGCAATCTGCCGCTCGGTCGTGCGAGCGGAACGATGAAGCGGATTCTCGAACTGGCTCGTGGCGTGTAACAGCTGAATTGGTGTCGCTGCGGGCACCCGCGCGGGTCCTGTCGGCCGGCAGCCCATTGGGATGCGAGCGCATCGCAGCGAGGTGCACGGGTACCCGCGCTCGATCCCAATGGGCGCCCGCCGGCCGCCAGCCGCGAGCCCGCGCGCCACTACCGATTCAGCCGTCAGACGCCGCGAGTTGAAGGGACGTCGCGCATGGGCAAATACCTCGACAATGTGCCGTTCTCCGGCATCATTCGCATCCGCGACATGATGTATTCCGTCAAGGATCCGTATCGCCTCGACCAGGGAGATGTCAGCTTCGACGCTCCTGACTCGGTCAAGGCGGCCATGCACCGCTCGATCGACGCCAACCATACGCACTACGTTCAAACCGCCGGCATTCCACGACTGCTTGAACTGCTGGCCGCGAAGTTGAGGACAGCGAATCGCATTCCCGTCGGGAGCCCGGATGAAGTCATGGTGACAACGGGCGGCATCCATGCGTTGTACATCGCTTGCCAGGCACTGCTCGAGCCCGGTGACGAAGTGATCGTTCCCGATCCTGAATGGCCCCCTTGTGCGGGAAGCATTCTGGCGGCGCAGGCCCGTCCCGTTCCCTGCCCGCTTCACGAAGAGCTGCAGTGGCGCTACGACCTCGGTGAGCTGGAATCGAAGATTTCTCCGAAGACGCGCGCGATCTACATCAACTCGCCCCACAATCCGACCGGCGGCGTGCTCACGCGCGCAGATGTCGAGGCCATCGCCGCAATCGTACGCGAGCGCAATTTATGGCTGATTTCCGATGAAGCGTACGAGGACGTCGTCTTTGATGGGGCTGAACACGTCACCCCGGCGTCGCTGCCCGCAATGTATGAACGCACGATTTCGATCTACACGTTCAGCAAGTCGTATGCAATGACCGGCCTTCGACTCGGGTATCTTGCCGCGCGCGATGCGAAGCTGCGCGAACGTATGAAGAAGGTGTTGTTCTATTCGGCCAGCAACGTCACTTCGATCGTGCAGGATGGCGGCGTCGGGGCACTCGAGGGCCCGCAGGACAACATCGATCACTTTCGCAGTGAGCTGCAGGCGAGGCGCGACCTGTTTTACGAGGGAATCCGGCGGCATGCCTCCGGCGTACTGACCGGCACGCCCCCGCGAGGTGCCTTTTACGCCTTCCTGAAGATCAACCCGGCCTGGAGCGCGGGCACCGCTTCTGCGGACTCCATCTCCTGGGCAATGGCCGAACACCTGATCTCGAAGGGACGAATCGGCTGCGTTCCCGGCGCAGATTTCGGCCGATCTGGAGAGGGGTACATCAGATTCTGCTTCGCGCGAGATCGGTCGGAACTTGCCGGCGCCTTGGAGTCGATGTCACGCCTGTTCGGCACCGCTCAATCTACGACTCCACACACCCCTTCAGCAGCTCCAACACGAGCGCAGGGCTGGTGAGGTGTCCCCGAATGAACGTCCTCGGCCCCGGCGACCGCTTCACCAGCGTCGGCGTGAACGCGATACTGTCGGCATTCCCCGCGGCCGGATTCTTGGCGAGATCGCAGATCGTCAAGCTGACGTGGGACGACTCGAAGTTCGATAGTACGGCCTTGATGTTCTCAATCGCCGCGGCGGATTTCGAAGACTGAGAGCTGACGTACAGGATCAGCTCGATCGGATCAGGACAGTCCTCTTCCCCGTCGTCGCTGCGTTTACGTGCTGACGGGGGTGGGCCGTGGCGCGGCTTCTGCCTCGGCTCGTTGTCGCCCGTTAAACGACGGCGCACCCGTTCCACGAGGTCTTCGAGGTCGAACGGTTTCGGGATGACCTCGAAACCGTTGGTATCTGCTGGATTTGGATGCGCTGTGATGACGAGCGCTGGCGTGGCATCGAGGAGTCCCTCGGCCGAAGCCTGCTTCAACAGCCAGCCGCCCGTTCGATGTGGAAGGCAGTAGTCGGTGAGCACTAAATCGAACGGCGATTCCCGCAGGTGCTCGAGCGCATCCTCCGCCGTACGGCACGCGACCGCCTGAAAACCCGCAAACCCAAGCAAGGTCACCAGCATGTCCCGGATATCGTCATCGTCTTCGACGATGAGCAGAGACGGTTGCGCGAGGTTCTCCATCTCTGCGTCGATCCAACTCGCTGGGCGGCACTGCCCTTGACGCCACGTCTTGTCTTCCATACCCGCCGGCGTCCCCCGGCGCCTCCTGACAGGCGAAAAGAGCAAATTCGTTGCCGGTCCGCGACTCGTCCAAGTCCGGTCGGGACCACCACTTAGCGGGGCTCTGGACCAGAAGATTCCCCGGGGGGTGTCTGCAGGTTATTCGAGCGCCTGATGAGTGTGTAGCGGGATGCTACCGAGGGGGGCGTCCGCGTTTCAACCGTTCCGCTTCTTCGGCCTCCGCTTCCGACATTTTGGAAACACTGAGTCCGCCTGGCTCAATCTGCAGCCTGTACGGATGCTGCTCGTGATCGGACCCTCGCATCTTGATCACCCGCATCTGTCGATCGAGTTCGTATCCGCCGGTCGAGTAATCGAGTGTGAGAATCGCGTCCGCGATTGTTGAAAGGTAGGGTGCTGTATGTTCGGCAACCTCGGCCGTCGCGATGGTTTGCGTGATCATGGCGCTGCGGCCGTGTTCGCGAAGGATCGACGCGACGCCAATCATGAACTGCCGGAATCCGCTCTCGGATGACGCGTGCTCGATTGACGAGATGCTGTCCAGGACGATCAGCGAGGGCCGCAGCTGTTCGAGTCCCAGGCGCAGATCCACCAGGAGATCCTCCAGGCTGGTTGCCTCGGGATACCTGCAAATCACCTTGAGTTCGCCACCCGCGACGAACCGCTCCATGTCCATTCCAATCTCGCGATAGTTACGAAGCAGGATCGGGCGCGGCTCTTCGAAACCGTAGTAGACGACGCGCTCGCCACGCGCCGCCCCCGCCCGCGCGTAGAGCCCCGCGAGCATGGTCTTGCCGCTTCCCGTGGGACCGCGAACGATGATGATCGAGTTGCGCAGCCAGCCCCCTCGTGTCATCTCGTCGAGCCCTTTCACGCCGCTCGAATACCGCTCGACGACTTCGGGGTCAGCGCGTTCTTTTGCATCCAGCGGGAATATCGCCAACCCCCGTGTCGTGATGGTGCACGGATACTCCCCCTTGTAGTGGGCGCTCCGACGGTATTTGTTGATCTCAATCGAGCGGCGGCGTCTTCCTCCGTCGATGATGTTGCGCAGCACAATCGTCAGGTCGCAAACGTAATCTTCGACGCCGAGCGTTGTCAGCTGGCCGTAGTCTGCAGGCGCCTCCGCGGTAATGACCGACGTGAGCCCCAGTCGACGGAGCGTGTAAATGAGATGAAAGAAGTGACTGCGGAGCGCTTCGGGCGCGGGGCGTGGATTGAAGAGCGCGGTTGCCGAATCAAGGACCACTGCTCGGGCCCCCGTCGTCTTCACCAGCCCTTCGATTCGGTGGACAAGCCCGTAGAGATCGTATTCGCCCGACACCATCGTCGGACCATCCATCGGCCTCGTGATATCGGCGAAGTGGAGATTGCCCGCTCGAACGGCTTCCGTGACTTTCAATCCAAGCGTGTCGCCGGTGTCGACGAGATCCTCTGGGCTTTCTTCGACTGCCAGAACGATCGTCTTGGTGCCGGCGCGGGCGAGGTTCGCCGCAATCTGAACGGCGACGATGGTCTTGCCCGTTCCGCTTTTGCCCGCGATGAGTGTCGAACGTCCTTCGGGAATACCGCCAAGCGTCAGGATGTCGAGTCCCGGGACCCCTGTTTCAAGCTTGTTGAGCGCACTCATCTTCTGCTATCCACTCCGGAGCGAACGACGGGGATCGAAGAGATCAGACTCCGGTCGTCATCGCACGTGGCGCCCGCCGTCCACACGAATGACCTCGCCGGTGGTGAACTCGGTCTCGATGAGGAAGATGACGGCCTGCGCGATCTCCTCTCCGCCACCCCATTTACCCAAAGGCGTGGCCTTTTCCACCGCCTCGTATTCCTCCTCTGATGTTCCCGGAGGAGCAAGGATCGGGCCGGGAGCAATGGCATTTACGAGGATGCGCTCGCCGGCCAATTCCAAGGCGAGGGCCTCCGTCAGGCCGATCACCCCGCGCTTCGCGACGTAGTAAGGAACATACCCGGTGTACCTGGGGCGTCCGCTCGCCGCGATCCAATCCGAGAAGTTGACGATCCGCCCTCCGCCGACGCGGCGCATGTGTGGAACCGCAGCCCGTGCACAGAGAAACGCCGCCCTCAGATCGATATCGATAACCGCGTTCCAGACAGCTTCGTCTGTATCCGCAAGTGGAACCTGCGAGTAAACAGACGCCATGTTGACGAGCACGTCGAGCCGACCAAGCTCGTTCGCCGCGCGATCGACGATCGCCTGGCACCCGCTTGGTTGACGAAGGTCGGCCTGCATCGCAAGAGCACGACGCCCGGCGTTTCGCACGGAGCCGGCTGCGGCGTCAGCTTCGTCTCGCGACCTGTTGTAGCAAAGGGCGACATCCATGCCCCGTCTGGCCAAAGCCTCCGCGACCACCGCACCAATGCGCTTGCCGCCGGTGATGAGCGCGACGCGATTCTCGAAGTCCATCTGTCTTTGGAGAAGGTTCTATCGCGGCTGGCCGCTAGCAATTGCTGGCTGAGAAGGTTGGGGGAGTGCTCAAGGCGCTTCAGGCCTCAATCTTGCCGATGAGCACGATGCCGAACCTGAGGGTACCCGCCGGTTTCGCGTCGCGAGTGACTGGGACTTCGACGATGACCGACTGGTGGCCCACATCTGTTTTGTGGATCGAGAGAAGCGCTTCCGCGGCTGGTGCGGCCGGCGGATCGATGCTCCAGACACCGGGGTGCGATCCTCCGATGGATCCCTTCGCCAGTTCTACGGTTCCGTCGTGTCCCTGCGCGGCCGGATCGCTGTCGTCAGCCGCCGGACTGATCAGCAGGAACTCCCGGTGCGGCGAAACACCGAGGTGATCGCCGTTCTCAGGCTGGAGTCCGTAACGAAGCGTATAGACGCCCGGCTTGACGACGCGACCCCGAATGTCCCGGAAATCCCGGGCGATCTTCACCGCACCGATCAGCGCGCCTTCTGAAACGACCGACCAGGCCGCCGGTCCTGCTCCCGTCAGCGCAACGCCTGAACACCACCAGAAATCGAGCGTGTTGCCGTCCACTGATGCGCGGACACCGCCAGGTTTCAACTGTGCCGAGACTGACGGTTTCAGTTCCGAGGGTAGAGGATCAGTATGAGCCGTCGCAGAAAGCGAGCTGGAAAATAGGACAGAGGACGGGTTAAGGAGAACCGGGAAGAGGAAAAAACTCAAAAGGACGAAGGCATGGAGTCCTTCGTCCTTGTGAGGAGCTACGCGCCGGAGCATTCCCCCTAACGTCCGCCGTAGGAGAACGTCCCGACAAAGGACGAACGCTTGTCGTCCGATACTTGCTTCCAGCGGGGCCCGAGTGCCGTCCCGCTCCACTCCTGAGAAAGGGTCACGCCAATCTCGGCGTTCTCGGTGCGCGCGAGCGGTTCGAACCATTTGAGCGCGCCGCAATTGGGAGAATGCGGCACGTTGGTCACGACGTCGAAGGACGCTTCACTCGCCCGAACGCGGACGTTGTCGCCCGCTCGCTCGAAGCTGATGGGAACCGCCCGTGTCTCGACAACGCTCTTGACGATGGACGGCGCGAGATTCCTGGCCATTGCAATGAGCGCCTCACGCTGCGCCGAATTCGCACGTTCGTCCACGAGGACGACGGACTTGAGAATGTGCGCCGGGGCACCACCGAGGTCCGGCGTCCCGAGGTTGTTGTCAGCTGTCGCTGCGGCAACAATCGAGAGACCGTCCAGCTTCACGCCATTTACTGCGCCGCGTGAGACGCGCCACGCCAGGATCGCTTCGCGGCCAGCCGCCTCGCCTTCGCTGCCCATGATGCACCCACCGGCGTACACCTGCGCCGTGCGAACCTCAACGTAGTCTCCCGACACTGCACCCGGATCGCTGGCATATACGACACTCGACGCCAGCACGGCCGTAACCATCGCTGTTAGTGCTCTCATGATCTCTAAGCCCTCAATTCAAGGATTATAGCGCGCCGGACTGCTCATCGGTCTATGACAACGGAGCGGACCGTTCAGAGCCCGGGCTAATCCACATCTAATGATCGCAGCAGGAACGGCCGGGACCGCAGGTGCCGGGGGTTGCGGGCTGGCCATCAGGGCCGAAGGCTTTCTGCGTGCAAATGCACCAGTACGACGTGGCCTCGATCGGATCGCGGTAGATCGGATCCAGGTCTCCGGCTTCTGGCCGCACATACATCCCTTTATGGCGCAGGTGCGAACAATGGAGTGGCGTAATGTGCCGCGATGTCAGTTCGGGATGGGACATGGTCACACCACCTTCATTCCGGCTGCTTTCAGAATCGCGCGTTTGACGGCAGTCCGCGCGATCTGGACCTTATACGCGTTCTGACTCATCGGCTTGGCTGCGGCGACAGCGGCATCGGCTGCTTCCATGGCCGCCTGCTCGGTCAGGCGCTTGCCGACGAGCACGGTTTCAGCAGCCGGCGAACGCCACGGAACCGGCGCCACGGAACCCATCACGATTCGTGCGGCGCGAACGTTCTGTCCCTGCACAGACAGCGCGACGGACGCCATGGCGAGCGGCCAGTCGTGTGACTGCTTGAATCGAACCTCGTAGGTCGCGTTCCGGGTCTGACCTGGAGGCGGCAGAATGACGTGCGTGAGCAGATCGCTTGGCCCAAGGATCGTCTCGCCGTAAAGATTCTTGTCGGGCATCTGGTAGTACTCGGCGGCCGCGACCTCTCGTTCGCCGCCCGGCCCGACAATTCGGAATCGGGCGTCGAGCGCAATCGCAGGCACTGCCAGGCTCGACGGGTGAACGATGTGGCAGGGACCTTCACCGAAGATGGCGTGGTACTTATTCTCACCGTCAACGGCGAAGCACCGCGAGCCACTCTTCTTGAGGCAGTTGAATTCTTCGTTGCGGAAGTACCAACACCGCGGCCGCTGATTGAGGTTCCCGCCGACCGTGCCGGCATTGCGGATCTGAGGCGTTCCAACTTCCGCGGCGGCGTCCGTCAGTGCCGGATACAGGCGCCGCGCATCGGCATTTGCCGCGAGGTCGGCGAGTGTCACCGCCGATCCGATGCGCAATCCCCCGTTCGGGCTCTTGGTTATTGAAGCGTCAAGCTCCTTGACGCTCACCAGCCGATCCGGCTGGGCGACGTAGTCTTTCATCAATCCGATCAAATCCATTCCGCCGGCGAGCGGCAGCGCTTTGCCGCCGGGTGCAGCCAAAGCAGCGATCGCCTGTTTTTCTCCGGCAGCCTTGACGTAGGCAAAGGCTTTCACAGCGTTCCTCCCGCGCGCTCCTGTTCGAGCGCAGTGAGTACGGCCTCGGGCGTCAACGGCAGCGTTCGCACTCGGACGCCAATTGCATTGGCGACGGCGTTGGCCACCGCCGCGGCCGTCGAAATCGTCGGCGGCTCGCCAAGTCCCACGACGCCGCGGTCCGGCTGATCCACCAGCGTCACATCAATCGTGGGGATATCGGACATACCTGGCAGCAGGTAGAACTCCATGTTGGGGTTGACCATCTGCGCGGTATTGCGATCGAGAATCCGGTGTTCGTAGAGAGCGAACCCGAGCCCCATGATGATGCCGCCGATGCACTGGCTCTCGGCGGTCAACCGATCGACGATCATTCCGGCATCCTGAACGCACACGATCTTCTTGACTCGCGTCACGCCGGTTTCGATGTCCACTTCGACATCCGCAAACTGAACGCCGCTCGTCCCGACATCCGAGAGGCCCTTCTCCCATTGGCCCGGTGCGTTGATCGGTTCGGTCCCCAGGAGCTTGCAGGCCTCTCGCCAGGCCATCGACTTTCCTCCTGCTCCCTTGACGGCGATCCGTCCGCCCTTGGCTTCGAGTGCCGTCGGTTCGGCGCCGAGCGTGGCGGCGACCTTTGCGAAGAGCGCGTCGCGTGCCGCTTCTGCGGCCACCCTGACGGTGGGAGAAACCGAACCGACCGTGATGCTGCCGCCGCTTCCAGGCGCGAACGGATAATTGGTGTCGCCAATCGCGACGTGTACGCCCTCGAGCGGCAGGCCCATGGTTTCGGCCGTAATCATCCCAACGAGCGTTCGCGTACCCGTTCCGATGTCCTGCGTCCCGATCCGCATCGTGACGCTGCCGTCCGGGAGAATCTCGCACGCGGCGCGGGTCTGTGGATTCCCGGCGCCAGCCCAGATGTTTGCGGCGCAGCCCAGGCCACGCTTGATCGGACCGGCTGTCGCATCGCCAGTCGGATGCCGCTTGCTCCAGCCAATCTTTTCGGCGCCCATCGGAAAATACTTCCGCCACTGACGATTCGGTGCGTCGACGCCAGTCGCATCGGCGGGCTGCAGATTGCGCATGCGTAGTTCCAGCGGATCGATGCGCAGACGATCGGCGAGCTCGTCGATCACGATTTCGGTGACGAAGCAGGCCTGGGGGTGACCAGGAGCACGAAACGCGCGCTGAGGTCCCGCATTGATGTAGACGTCGCGATGCCGCTGGCGGCGATTTGGGAACACGTAAACGGGGTAGGGCACCGAAAAGCCCGCGCCTTGACCTGCGCCACCGGTGCCCCACGTCTCCGCATCGAACGCCAGAAACTTGCCGGACGGATCCGCGGCGGCTTTGACCTTCGCGTATGCCGAAGGACGGTTGCCGGTAACGAGGTGCTCTTCCTTGCGCGACAGCATCAGCTTCACGGCTGCGTTTGCCGCTTTCGCCAGCCTCGCACAGACAACGACCTGCCGATCGAATCCGAGCTTGCTGCCGAAGCCGCCGCCCATGTAGTCGGTGATCACGCGAACGTTGGCCTGCGGCACGCCAAGGGCCTTCGCGATTCCGTCGCGGGCCCCGTGCACGGCTTGCGTCGAGACCCACGCGGTCAGCTTGTCGCCTTCCCATTCGCACACGCCGCCATGCGTCTCCAGGCTCGTGTGCGTCTGAACCTGCGTCGAGTACTGGCCCTCAACCACAATCGTCGCCTTGCCCAGCGCCTCGTCGACATTGCCCTCGACGCGCTCCGAAATCTGGCTGACGTTGCCCTTGGGAAACACGAGCGGCGCTTCGGGACGCATCGCCTGCTCGACGGTCGCCAGATGCGGCAGTACTTCGTAATCAACTTTGATCAGGCGGATTGCATCTTCGGCCGCCTCTTCACTGACGGCCGCTACCGCGGCGACTTCTTCGCCTTGATATCTGACCTTTGCCGCCTCGCCCGCCGCGGGATCGATCAGCCCCAGTGCCGCGCGCACCCCTGGATGCTTTTCCGCCGCCGACAGATCAATTGCGCGGATGCGGGCGTGCGGATGCGGCGAGCCGAGCAGGCGGGCGAAGAGCATGCCGGGCCGGTTGATGTCGTAGGCGTACTTCGCGGCGCCTTGCGTCTTGACCGGACCGTCGAGACGCTTGATCGATTTTCCGATGAGGGATCGTTCAGCAGAAGGAGGCCAGCTAGCCACGACGCACCCCCAAGGCAGCTTCAAGGACTCTCACGTACGTGCCACATCGGCAGATATTGCCGTCGAGCGCGCGACGTGCTTCTTCCGGCGTGGGCTTGGGATTTTTCTCAATCAGCGCCACAGCCGACGTCACGAAACCGGGCGTGCAAAACCCGCACATCAAACCGTCTTTCTCACAGAATGCCTGCTGCACTGGGTGGAGCACCGTCCCGTTGGTGAAGCTTTCAACGGTTCGAATGGTCTTGCCCTGCATCTCAATCGCGAGCGTCGAGCAGGCGTAGATCGTGCGGCCATCAACGATCATCGTGCACGCGCCGCAGGAGCCGCGATCGCAGACACGCTTGGCCCCGGTGAGATTCAAGCGGTTCCGGAGCGCATCGAGCAGCGTCACTCGAGGCTCGACCTCCAGCTTCTGCTGGCGGCCGTTGATGTTGAGGACGATGGGCACCGCTCCTGGACCGACAGCGCCAGGTACTTGCGCGTCAACCGCAGCGGGCGGGCCTATGACACCGGCGGCAACACCGCCGGCGCCAACCGTTTTGAGAAACGTCCGCCGGCTGAATCCCGGCTCACTCTTCTTTTTCGATGGCATGGTCGCCTCGTGAAAATGATGGCGGAAGACGCGCGGATTATATCGGATCGAACCCCGTGTGAATAAATCAACTCTCGTCCCCCCGCGGAGCGGCGTCGCGAGGCGGCTATATCGGAAGAGCTGACGGGCGAGTAGTATTCTCCCCAAGCGCGAGGAGGTGTCCTATGGTCACGCGTCGAGCGTTTCTCCACACGGCTGCGGCGGCAGGAGGGACGGCGCTTGCCGCCTTTCGCCCCGACGGGTTGGCTCGGGTGACGGCGGCCGGCAAAGCCCTCGCCGGGACGCCGCCGGCCGAGGTGGCGGAGGACGAGAGCTACTGGCGCGAAATCCAGCAGGCTTTCACACTGGACCGGACCGTCATCAACCTCAACAATGGCGGCTGCTGCCCCAGCCCTCGTGTCGTCCACGAAGCGCTGAAGCGGTACCTCGACATCTCGAACCAGGCGCCTGTCTATCACATGTGGCAGATCCTGGAGCCGAACATCGAGACGGTGAGGCGGCGCCTGGCCGGTGAATTCGGGTGCGATCCGGAGGAGCTGGCGATCACGCGAAACGCCAGCGAAGCGTTGCAGATCGCACAACTCGGAATCGACCTGCAAGCGGGCGATGAGGTGGTAACCACCAACCAGGACTACGGCCGGATGCTGGACACCTGGGATCAGCGCGTACGACGCGACAAGATCAAGCTCACCAAGATCTCATTTCCGGTGCCGCCGAAGTCCATGACGGACCTCTCCGACCCTCTGCTGGCGGCGATCACTCCGGCGACGAAAGTGCTGCACTTCTGCCACATCACGAACCTGACCGGCCAGATTTTCCCGGTCAAAACCATTTGCGAGGCGGCTCGCCGCCGGGGTATTCGGACCATCGTGGACGGCGCGCATGCCTTTGCGCATTTCCCCTTCACCGTCCGGGATCTCGGCTGCGATTTCTACGGCACCAGCCTGCACAAATGGCTCCTCGCGCCGATCGGCACCGGCTTCCTCTACGTCCGGCGGGAACTCATCGAATCGCTGTGGCCACTCACGCCGGCGAAGGAGTCCGCCAGCCGAGACATCCGGAAGTTCGAAGAGATCGGCACCCATCCGGCGGCCAACCACAACGCGATTGCCGAAGCGCTCGCGTTTCACGACGGGATCGGCGGAGCACGCAAAGCCGCACGCCTTCGTTTTCTGCGCGACCGGTGGGCCCGCCCGCTCGCAAGCCATCCGAAGATCCGCATTCACACGAATCTCGATCCGGCGCATTCCTGTGCGATTGGCACCGTTCAGGTGATTGGCGTGCCCACACCGAAGGTGGTCGAACAGCTCTGGACGCGCTGGCGCATCATCGCCACGCCGATTGTCCATCCCGAGTACGAAGGCGTGCGGGTGACGCCGAACGTGTACACAACGCTCGAAGAAGTCGACACGTTCACTCGGGCGATGGATGAAGTCGCGCGCGCGGTCAGTCGTTAGCCGCTCGTCGCTCGTCAGTCGGGCGGGTGGTTAGCGGGGTGTGGTGCGGCCGACCGGAAGCGGAACGCGAAGCACCCTGCGAAAGTGCTGACGTTGTTCGTTGCGCGCCATACCGGACCAGCCCGGCAGACGCCCATGCGTTCCGCTCCCGGTCCGCCGCACCAACTACTGTTATCGGACGGGGACTCGTACGAATCCACGCCAGCGGAGCCCCCGACGGGAGGATGAGGCTCCGCGGCGTGGACAGGCGCTCTTCTTTCGAAGAGCGCAAGCTGCAGCGCTCTAGGTGAGCACCTTGATGACGACGCGGCGATTCTGTGCGCGACCGTCGCGGGTGTTGTTCGGCGCGATCGGCTTTTCCTCGCCGTAGCTAATCACGTTGATCTTGTGGAGCGGCACCTGGTGCTGCTCGTAGAGATAACGCTTGACGTTCTCGGCGCGCTCGAGGCCCAGTCGATAGTTGATGGCCGTGGGACCCGACGCGTCGGTGTGCCCTTCGATTTCGATGTAAGCGCCCTTCGGCTCGGACTTCAGTTGCTGGACCAGCTGATCGATTTCAGCCTTCGCCTCATCGGGCATGAGGGCCTTGCCGAACTTGAAGTTGCCCTTGTCTTCGCTCAGCACAACTTCGTAGACGAGGCGCTTGGAGGCGCGCTCGATCGCATCGGCGCGAGTGTTGACGGCGTCGGCCGCCGCACGAGCGTCGTCAGCCCGCTTGCTGGCCGCGGTGATACCGGCCTGCGCGCGCTGATCGACTTCGGTGATCTTGCCTTCGTTGGCGCGCGTGCGCTCCTGGGTTTCCTCGACCGACTTCGAGAGAGTGTCAACCTTTTCGTTGACCTCTCCGACGTTGGTCCGCACGAACTTTTTGGTCGCGCAGGCGGTGGTGCCGCCGAGCGCGATGGCCAGCACTGGTATGGCCAATCCGAGTTTCTTCATCATGTCCTCTCCTTCGATCAGCGCCGTGTGGCGCTCTCGCTATGTGCCGCACGGCTTGTGCCGGGCGCATCCTCCGTCTTCCCGCAGCTCTATCGTTCCCCCGAGTTCATCGACGTTCTGCCGTCGCCGCCCGCGGTGTAGCCGCTGCGCGCGCGCACAGTCAGACCGTTTTTCGCGCGCACTTCAAGCGGCCGCCAACCGGAGCGTGTCGACGCCTCAAACGCGAGCACGTATTGGTGGCGCAGTTCACCGAGAATCTGTCTCGCTGCGACGCTCGCGTGCGCCGGTGCGCTCGCGAGAAACAACTCACCGCCGGTGTGCTGTGCAAGTTCCTGCAGTCGGGTGGCCGGCATCCCGACTCCCTCGTCATCGTCCTGACGCTCGCGCGGATCGTCGATCTTCGCCATGACGGCCACGATGTAGACCGGCACGTCAATACCGCTTGCAATCCCAGCGACCTCGTCTGGAGTCAGCCTGCTCTTGGTGTCGATCCCGTCGGTGAGCACGACCACAGCGGCCCGCTGCGGAAGCCCCCCCGACACGCGACTCTCGGAGGCCACGACGCGCGCGATCTTGGCTGTGGCGTCGTAGAGCGACGTCTGCCCGTACGGCTTCTGCGCAGAGTCGAGCGCCTTGGCCAACCGCGTTCTGTCAGAGGTAAACCCGCTCACTTGATCGAGCCCGGTATCGAACGTGAAGATGGCCGTCTGATCGATCGGTCTCAACCCGGCAAAAATGTGGTCGGCCACCTGACGAGCGTCAACCGTCTTCGCGCCAACTCGCATGCTGCCGCTGATATCCACCAGCAGCGCGAGCTTCACGGGACCATCGGATTCCGCTCGGAAGTCGAGAATCTTTCGGGACTCTCCGCCTTCAACGATCTTGAAGTCCTCTTTTGCCAGGTCGCTCACAAACCGGCCTTTTCGATCGCGGACAACCGCCGCGACGGAAACAACGTCAACCGAGGATCGAAAGCGCGGTGTGGTCTGAGTCTCCTGAGAGCCGGGCTGAGTGAAGCCCGGAGAGGGCAGCGCCAGAAAAAGGGACAAGGCAAAAGGGAGAAGGGAGCACGTCCCTTTTTCCCTTTTCCCTTCTCCCTTTTCCCTTTTAGAGATCTCCCCCGCCCCCGTCATGTTCCGTGTGATCTCCAAACCTATTGCCATCCAGATTACTCCTTTAACTAGAACGGTTTGACAGGACTGTAATGAGTACGGGGGAGGTGAAAGGGTGTGCAAATCAGGTAACTCTTACCTTCTCTCGGGTTTTAAGGCCTGTCATTTTTACACCATCATGACACGAGGCCGGATATCCTTTGTTTACTGATAAAATCCGCCGTTATGCCCCGCCAGACCACTGCAATTCCGGTTGCCCCTCGCATCTCCGGGTTCGTCTACGCCATCCGAAATATCGTTGCCGAGGCGCGAAAGGTCGAGGCGGCCGGGCGAAAGGTCCGTTACCTGAACATCGGGGATCCCGTCGTTTTCGGCTTCCAGACGCCTCCACACCTGATCGAGGCCGTCGAGCGGGCCATGAGAAACGGGGACAACGGGTATGCCCCATCGGTAGGTATCCTGCCGGCTCGCGAAGCCGTCGCCGCGGAGTGCGTCGGCAGGGGCATGCCCATGTCACCCGATCGCGTCGTTCTGACGGCTGGAACATCGGAAGGCATTGAGCTCGCGCTCACCGCACTCGCCGGGCCAGGGGACGAAGTCCTCGTGCCGGTGCCCACGTATCCGCTCTACACGGCGGTGCTCGCGAAAATCGGAGCGAGCCCGGCGGCTTATCGAACTGATCCCGACAATGGATGGCTTCCGGACCTCGAACATCTGCGGAGTCTGGTCACGTCGAAAACCCGGGCCCTCGTGGTGATCGATCCGAACAATCCCACCGGTGCCAGCTACACCGCCGAGGTGCGCCGCGAACTGCTCGAGATCGCCGACCGGCACAACTTTCCGCTTCTAGCCGACGAGGTATATGCGGACCTTGCATTCTCAGGACCGGTGCCCGCAATTGCCAGCTTGAATCTCGACGCGCCGGTCATCACGTTCTCCTCTCTTTCGAAGGCCTACCTCGCCCCTGGCTGGCGCGCTGGATGGCTGGCGGTTGCGCAAACCGACAGATTGGACGATGTGCTGGCGGGGATCAAAAAGCTTGCGGACGGAAGACTGTGCAGCACGGGCCCCATGGAACACGCGGTTGTCGCAGCGTTGACCGGTGATCGCAGCCATCAGCAGACATTTCGCGAGGCTCTGCGCGAACGCGCCGAACTGACAACCCGTCGTCTGAACGGGATTGAGGGAATGTCAGCCGTGGCTCCGTCGGCGGCGTTCTATTCGATGCCCCGAGTGTCGCTACCCCCGGGGAAGACCGATGAGGACTTCGTCCTCGCGCTGCTGCGCGCGACCGGCGTCCTGTGCGTGTACGGTTCAGGTTTTGGCACCGACCCACGTCAAGGGTTTTTCCGAGTGGTGTTTCTGGCGTCTCCCAGCGAGCTGACCCAGATCTACGACGACATCGCGGCGTTCACTCGGGACTTCTTGCGTGGGACGTCTCATTGAGTAATCGGTCGGACCCCAAGCCACTCATCCTCTGGGCAATTGCAATGGTTGCCCTCGCGGCGATGTTGCTGTGGGCCGCGTATCTCGTCCGCGGGGTACTGCTCCTCATCTATGTGAGCGGCCTTCTCGCGATTGGCTTCAGTCCCATCGTCCGGCTGATAGAGCGTCAGAGGCTGCTGCCAATCGGACCCAGACGATTCCCCCGGTGGTTGGCGATTCTCGTCCTCTACCTCTTCATCATCGGAACGATCACCGCCATCGGGTTCCTGGTGTTTCCGCCGCTCGCTAGACAAGCCCAGGAGCTGTGGAGCGTTGCGCCCGACATGCTGGCCCGCGGGTTCGAGGGTGCCCAGGAATGGCTCATCTCGAAGGGCTTGCTGAGCGAGCACCTCACATGGCGTCAGGCTGTCGAACGCGCCGATGTGAGCAGCGGTGGGGAGCGCGCGTTTGGCACGGTCTTCACCGCAATCACGGGAGTTCTCGGCGGACTGTTCGGTCTCTTCACCATTCTCGTGCTGACGTTTTACCTGCTGGTCGAAGCGGGCCGGCTTCGCGAAGTCTTGCTACATATGTTCCCTCGCCGCAATCGCGCGCGAGTCGACGCAGCGGCGCGAGACATCACGTTGAAGGTGAGCGCCTGGCTCGGAGGTCAGCTGCTGCTCGCGCTGACGATTGGCGTGACGTCGGCGATTGGGCTGTGGTTGATGGACATTCCCTTCTTCTATGTCCTCGCGTTGATCTCAGGCCTCGGAGAAATGATCCCTGTGGTTGGGCCGATCCTCTCTGCGATTCCCGCCATCGCAGTCGCGGCGACCGTTTCGTGGAACAAGGTGCTGTTCGTGATCATCTTCTTCGTCGTGCAGCAACAGTTCGAGAACCACGTGCTCGTGCCCAAGATCATGGAGAGACAGGTCGGCGTGAGCGCCGTGACCGTCATCGTTGCACTGCTCATCGGGGGCAATCTGATGGGCATTGCCGGTGCGATTCTCGCGGTGCCCAGCGCCGCCATCATTCAGGTGCTGATTAACGAGTGGCTGGCTGCAGACGAGGCGCACGCTCCAAGGATCGAACCTCCTTCTGGCACTCGGGTTGACTAATCCCGCGGCGGGTCTGGTTGTTTCGGACGGATGTCCCGTCCGGCTGCCAGATCTGCGGAAGCGGGATGGTGAAAGTAGGCAGGCAGACCGCCACGGAGCGGTCGTGGTTCGGCGACACAGCTCTGCTGCTGTTCCTCGTGGCGCAAGCCGGAGACGGCGTGCTGACCTATGTCGGCGTCACTGTTTACGGCTCGCAGATGGAAGGAAATCCGCTGATCAGGTGGCTGATGACCGCGCTCGGTGAAGGGCCGGCGCTCACGGCCGCCAAGCTGACGGCGTGTGCCTTTGGGATTGCGCTGCATGTCTTTGCCGTCCACAAGACGGTGGCTCTTCTGACCACGTTCTATTTCCTCGTTGCCGTCCTCCCCTGGGTATCCATTCTGTTTCTGAGCACGTAGTTCGCGACCTCCCAACCCTTTGGTGGCCTTTCGCCCGGAGAGAGAGAGGCGGAGGAACAAGCTACCTGCGCAATATACTGACCCGATGCGAAGTGATCCCCTTGCGTACTTGGGCCGGGAACTGGACTCGCTCAAACAACAGAACCTCTACCGCCGTCTGCGAATCCTCGACGAGGAGCAGAAGGCCCACACGACGTTTGACGGCCGATCGGTCGTCAATCTCTCTTCGAATAACTATCTCGGCCTGACCACCCACCCCAGGCTGCGCGCGCGCGCGATGGAGGCACTCGAACGGTACGGCGTGGGATCGGGCTCGGTGCGTCCGATCGCGGGGACGATGGAAATTCACATGGAGCTCGAGCGCAGGCTCGCAGAGTTCAAGAAGGTCGAGTCTGTGGTTGTCTTCCAGAGTGGCTTCACCGCCAATGCCGGAACAGTCTCCGCCATTCTCACCAAAGAAGACGTCGTCATTTCGGATGAACTCAACCACGCCAGCATCATCGACGGCTGCCGGTTGAGCCGGGCGACCATCAAGGTATTCCCGCACAAGGACGTGGACGCGGCGCGGAAGATCGCCCGGGAGTTGCCCTCGTCTCAGCGCAAGCTGCTCATCACCGACGGTGTGTTCAGCATGGACGGGGATCTCGGTCCGTTGCCTGGGCTGTGCAGCGTCGCGGAAGAAACCGGCTGCATCATGATGGTGGACGATGCCCATGCGAGCGGCGTGTTTGGCAGCAACGGTCGGGGAACTATCGACCATTTCGACGTGCACGGCAGAGTCGACGTGCAGGTCGGAACGCTCTCGAAGGCCGTGGGTGTGCTCGGTGGCTACGTCGCGGGCAACCGGAACCTGATCGAGTTTCTCTATCATCGCGCTCGGCCGTTTCTTTTCTCGACCTCTCACCCGCCGGCCGTTGCCGCCGCGTGCATTGCGGCGCTCGATGTGCTGCTCGAGGAACCAGAAATTATTGAACGTCTGTGGGAGAACACACGTTTCTTCAAACAGGGCCTGGTGCGCCTCGGGTTCGACACGGGATTGAGCGAGAGTCCCATTACCCCGGTGATCGCGGGTGAGGGAGCCAAAGCCATGAAGCTGTCGGACCGGCTCTTTCAGCAAGGGGTTTTTGCCCAGGGGATTGCCTACCCGACGGTGGCAACGGACAAGGCGCGCGTCCGTACCATCGTGACGGCCACACACACCAGGGAGGATTTGCAGTTTGCGTTGGATGGGTTTGCCAAGGTCGGGCGCGAACTGGGGATGATTTGACGTGAAAGGCACGGGCGCCGATCGGGCGCGCGACTGGTTCGGCACGTATACGCGTGACCTGTCGCGCGAAGACCTGCAGCGTCTGTTCACACACGACGCCCGCGATGCCTACCGCTACTTCAGCATCGGGATCGACGAGGATCGATACGCGCATCTCCCGTGGTGGAAGCGCGTACCGCTCGGGATCCGTCAGGTATTCGTTGCGTTCACCCTGCGCCTGCCGCCCGCGCGCAGAGCGCTGTACCTCGGGGCATTGGTGATCGCGCTGATCGGAATCATCAGGCTTTACCGCGGATTCGCGACCGTAGCGATTCCGTTCGGGACGCCGTTTCTTCAGATCCCGGTGTATCTGCCCTCCTGGGCCGACGGTACCTTCGCGCTGATCGTCAGTCTCGTGCTGGTGAACCTGCTGGTGCTGCTCGAGGTCGCCGAACGGCTGTCGCTCAAGGGAGAACTCGAGGTCGCGCGCGAGATTCAGCTCGCCATGCTGCCGCGAGGGACGTTTGCGACGGCCGACATCGAGGTCAGTGGCGTTACGCGGCCGGCGAACACGGTGGGAGGGGATTTCTACGACGTCCTGCCGCTTCCCGATGGCCGCCTGATCGTCACAGTGGGTGACGTGGCGGGCAAGGGTAGTCCCGCCGCACTCCTGATGGCGCTGCTGCTCGCCGTGCTGCGCACGCTGGTCGAGGAGCGACTGGAAGCGGCGGCGCTCGTCGAACGTCTCAACGTGCAGATCTGCCGACACAGTCCCGCGTCGCGGTTCATCACGCTCTTCTACGCTGTCTACAATCCGGCCACCGGCGCCTTGAGTTACGTGAATGCCGGGCAAAACCCGCCGTTCATCCGCCGGACCGACGGCCGTATCGAGCGGCTCACCGCAACCGGCGTTGCGCTTGGCATGTTCGACGGCTCGACCTTCCGTCAGAGCGAGACCCACGTGTCACCAGGCGATCTCCTGGTGCTTTACAGCGACGGCGTCAGCGAAGCCGAAGATCCCGAAGGCAGGCCGTTCGAAGAATCGGGTTTACAGGAGGTCATCGCACGATACTCAACGAGTTCTCCCGCGGAACTTGGCGGACGCGTGCTGAAGGCGGTCGAAACGCACGCGCAAGATTCGCGGTTTTTCGACGACCTGACGATTCTCATCCTGCGACGGAAGCCGGCAGTCGCCTGAGCTACTCGAACGCGTAGACTCTCGCGTCTCCGAACTCCGCAAGCGGGCGAAGCCGTTCGAGCGTCCGCTGTGCGCGTGGCAGAAATTTCGCGCTTATCCGTTCGAACTCCTCTCGGTCCACGATCAGAAAGGGCTGATAGCCGTGACTCGCGGCCCAATCGAGCACCTCGTTCAGCTCACGCGCATCGAGATAATCCCAGCGAACAATCGGGCGCGATGTGTAGAACCAGAGGCTTCCACTGTGTTGCATGCTGATGAGGAGCGCGGTTGGCGGCAGCGCCTGGCGAACGAAGTCGGCGCTCTGCACGTACTTCCGTTCGCCGACGTGGAGAGCGAAGATGTATCGCGTCTTCGCCACGTATAAGCAGAATCCACCGACGAGCAACACCAGAAGAACCGCGATGGCTGCCTTTGCCGCCGGTCGCATTCGATGCGACACTGAATCGATCGGTGCCGCGACCAGCAACCACATGATCGGAATCGCCGGCAGCAGGAACCGCGTGTACGTCCACTCGAACGTTTGGAAATACACGTAGGGCAAATATGCGGCGACCACTGCGATCGCAAACGCCCACAAGAGTATCGAGAACCAGCGGTGCTCCCGACGTTTCGCCAGCCATAACGGCGCCAGCACAAAGAGCGCGATGAGCGGCGTGTGCGTTTCACAGATCCATCGCGGATAGCGTTCGAGGTTCGGCCCGATGTTCTCCAATGCAAACAGCGAATGGAGAGCGCCATACCCGGAGGCCAGTGGCGATCCGTAGCGAACTGACTGGATGGCACCAAGGACCAGGAGTGGCGGGACGGTTGCGGCAACGGCCGCGCTCACGCGACGCCACCGGCCGCCCGAATCCGAAATCGCGCAGGCGATCCACGAGATGCCGGCGAGCGGGAGGAGATTGGGCCGAATCGTCACGGCGATGCCTGCCACCACACCCGACAGTGTTGCCGTGGAAAGCGTCGCCCGGCGCGCCAAGAAGAGCGTCAACAACCAGGCCGCGGTGACGGGCACGTCGCCCATCGGCTGAATGAGTTGATAGAGAAATGTCGGGCTGAGCGAGAGCAACACCGCAGCGGCTGCGCCTGCGCCCGGGAGGCTGAGCCCCCGTCCCAACGCATACGTCAACCACACCGCGAATGCGCCGCAGAGTGGTACGATCACGTAAGCCAGACGGGCATTCATTCGAAACGCCGGTGCCATCAAGAGTGGATAGCCGGGCGGGTAGGTTGGGGCGAGGGTCCTGCCATCGGCGGCGGGACGGTAACCGAGCGGCGCCAGCTTGTACCCGGCTTCTCTCCACGGTAGACGTTCGGGAATCCGGGACTCCTCGAGCGCCCGGCCGTGGGCGAACGAGCGTGCCTGGTTCAGATATCCGGACGAATCTGCCCCGCCGGCGACAAACGTTCCGAACGCAAGGCCGGCCACGAACGTCGACACCGTGGCGGTCGTTGCGATCGCAGACGGAGAGATGGTCGCGACGATCGCGCTCCAGGCGCGCCACACGCGGCTGACGAGCTGACCGGCGACGCGCCAGGCATAGCGTCTGTCAACGGTCGCGACGAAGGCGAGGCACACGAATCCGAGCAGCGCTGGCCGCTGCCAGGTTCGCGAGCGCAGCCGAATGCCGGCCAACGTGAAGTCGATGCCCCCAGTCCAGGCGATCCCGATGCTGTAGGCCAGCAGCACGGCGCCGATGATCCAGAGCGTCGTGGCATAGCGCCACCTGACCGAGTGCGGGAGTTCCGGGCGCGGTGCGCCGGGGTCTAATATGGAGCTTTCCATGCCGTTGCGCGCTGTTCTCCTGCTCGCCCTGGCGGTGGCAGCGGATCCGGCGAGAGCTGGTCAGCTCCCTGCATCCTCGGACCGCATCACCTCGCTCGTCGTCCGGCTGGAGCAGGCCGCTGCGGCAGGAGATCGCGCTGCGATCGAAGCGCTCGCAGCAAGCCCCTCGATCTCGGGGCTTCCTGACTTCGTCGGTCTGGTTATTCCCACCCCCGTCCGATTCGTCCTCAAAGAACGGGACCGCTCAGAACTGGCGGACGGCTCGCAGCGGCTGCTGCTGGAGGTGTTTGCGCAGCGCGGCTCGGAGGCGCAGATCTCCACGTGGCGAATGGATCTCGTCCCGAAGAGCGGACCGGGAGCGTCCGAATGGGCGATCGGGATCATCGAGCGACTCTCGTTCATCAGCGGCCTGTACAACCTAGAACTCAATCCGAAAAAACAATACGACGTTCGCAATCTGACGTTGCGGGCGCCCGACCTGACGCTCGAGATGCCGTCGGGCAGCGCCTTCGTTGCGGAGACGCCGGATGGTCCGACTGCAATCGTGCTGATCGGACGGGGCAGGATGGTGTTCTCACCCACCGACGCCGCCGAGCAGACACAACTGCGGATTTTCGCGAAAAGCGACGCGCTGCGCACCGACTTCAGTGCGGCGTTCATCCGCATTCCACCTGGCGACTTCGACTGGAAATTTGGCAAGGGATCGCTTCTGCTCCGCAACGTGTCCCGCAGGGACATGAACAAGGCGATGGACCTGTTCGAAGAGTACATCGGCCAGACATTTCAGCTCGATCTGACAGATCTCAGTCGCGAGCGATGGTCGCTGACGCCGGCAACGAGCGACATCATTGCCGAAGTCCGAACGCGAAAATTCGGCAGCCTGACCTACGCGCGTGCTTCGAAAGATGCAGAGGACATCTCGCTGTTCGAGCGCAAGCGCCGTCGGAATATTTCCGTCTACGCGTCGCCTGAAAAACTCATTACCCGCGGACGATCCTACAGTGAAGACGATGGAATCGACTATGACATCCTCCACCATCACATCGAAGCGTCCTTCGACCCCGATCGACTGTGGATTGATGGTCGTTCCCGGATGCTGATTCGTACCCGGTCGACCGCGCTCACGACCCTGACAATACGGCTCGCAGAATCGCTGACCGTCCGCAGCATTGCATCGCCGGAACTCGGACGTCTGCTGCACTTGCGCGTCGTCGGGCAGAACAGCGTCATCGTGAATCTGCCGACGACCCTGCGGAGGGATAGCCAGCTCTCGCTGCTCGTCGTGTATAGCGGCCGCATCCAACCGCAGTCGCTCGAACGGGAGGCGATTGCGGTGCAGGGCCAGGCGCAGGAGGAGGCTATACAGATTCGGCTCGAGCCACAGTTTCTTTACAGCAATCGGAGTTACTGGTATCCGCAGGCGACCGTCACCGATTATGCGACCGGCGAACTCCGCATCATGGTGCCTCCAGAGTACGACGTCGTTGCCACAGGAACGCCGGCCGGACCAGCGGCGCCGGCGCCGGGACCCGTCGAGTCGGGTCAACGCGCACGAAAGATGTTCGTCTTCGAGGCGGACCTGCCGGCACGGTATTTCGGGTGTGTGATCAGCCGGTTTACCTCGGTGACCAACGCGCGATTGACGGTCCCGTCGCTGCCGGCGCGGCTGGTCGAGGGGGACGGACACGCCGCCAGTGACACCGTGTCGTTGATTGTTCAGGCGAATCCGAGGCAAACGGGGCGAGCGCGCAGCTTTGCGGAGCGAACCGCAACCATCCTCCAGTATTACGCATCGCTGCTGGGAGATGCGCCGTACCCGAGCTTCACGCTCGCGGTGGCCGAGGCGGAGTTGCCGGGTGGACACAGTCCGCCGTACTTCGCTGTGCTGAATCAAACGCTGCCGATGTCTCCACTCGTGTGGCGAAACGACCCGGTCAGTTTCGACAATTACCCGACGTTCTTTCTCGCGCACGAGCTCGCCCACCAATGGTGGGGCCAGGCGGTTGGGTGGAAGAACTATCACGAGCAATGGATCAGCGAAGGCCTCGCCCAGTACTTTGCCGCGCTGTATGCCGCAGAGGAACGCGGCGACGACCTTTTGGCGAACCTGATGCGGCAGATGCGGCGCTGGGGAATCGACCAATCCTCACAGGGGCCGATTTACCTCGGCTACCGGCTCGGGCACATCAAATCCGACGGACGGGTGTTTCGCGCGATCATCTACAACAAAGCCGCAGTGGTTTTGCACATGCTGCGGCGGCTCGTCGGCGACCAGGTGTTTTTCAGCGGACTGCGCCGTTTCTACGCGGAATGGCGCTTTCGCAAGGCAGGGACCGAAGATTTTCGAGCCGCCATGGAGGCGTCGGGCGCCAGCGGGCTGGCGCCGTTCTTCGAATCATGGATCTACGGAACGACCATTCCCGAACTGCATTTCTCATACACGACTGGCCCCACCAGCGCCTTGCTTCGCTTCGAACACAAGCGGGATGTGATGCCCGTTCCTGTGACGGTAACAATCACCTACACGACGGGGGAGACTGAGGAACACATCGTTTTCGTGCGCGAGCGGGCCGTCGAGCGGACGGTACCCTTGAAAGGAGCGGTGCGCGAGATCGAGGTCAACCGCGACAACGCGGCGCTGGCAGAGTTTGCGAAGTGAACCGCGCGTTACGGCAGGTAGATGCCCGCGACCCTTGGCTCGCCGTTTCGTTCGAACGGCTCGAAGACGAGAATGAATCGCGAACCGCCGTATTCGTAGAAACGGGTCAGGCGCTCGCCCAGGGGGCCCCGATCGACTTCCTGCCTTCCGCTTTCTGCCGCACGACCAAGACGTGCCGCAATGACTGCAGCCGTTTCGCCGATTCGGATTTCCTTGCCGTCGAGGAAGGGCAGCACGGGAACCGACACGGCACGCGCAGGAATCGCCGCGGGAATGCTCGTCGTCACCGGGGGACGGGAAGCCTGGGCCGGTCGAACGACGGAGGAAGGCGTCCGCAGCTCTCGAAAGATGAGTGAACCGACGGCCACCGTGGCGCAGAGAAAGGCGGCAGCGATGAGCCATTCCACGACAGGCCCGAAGCGGAATCCCCCGTGCGATCGGATGGCGTCCATAGGCCCCTCTCTTTGCTGGCCACGGTCCGTGCCAGGCCCACTCTAGGTCGGCCGCCCTCCGGTGTCAATACGCACCCTTTCCGATATGATTCGAAGGATATGGAAACCGTCACGCTGACGATTGATGGCCGTCCCGTCACTGTGGAAAAGGGCCGGACCGTGTTGCAGGCCGCAATCGAGAGCGGCATCAAAATCCCCTATTACTGCTATCACCCCGGCCTCGGAATCGACGGCTCGTGCAGGGTTTGCATCGTCAAGATCGAGAAGATGCCAAAGCTGCAGACGTCCTGCTCGACCCCGGTCGCCGAGGGGATGGTGGTCTCAACGCGGACGCCGGACGTGGTTGACGCGCGCGCCAGCGTGTTCGAGTTCCTGCTGATCAATCACCCGCTGGACTGTCCCGTCTGCGACAAGGGAGGGGAATGTCCGCTGCAGGACTTCTCCTACAGCTTCGGGCCGAACGAAAGCCGGATGGAGTTTCCGCGTCGCGTCTTCGACGGCGAAGGTGTACGGGCGGACGTGGATTTCGGCCCGACGCTGATGCTCAATCGAAATCGTTGCATCCTCTGTACGCGCTGCGTGCGGTTCATGCGCGAGATCGACACCGACGCTCAGATCAACATCGTGGACCGCGGCTACGGGAGCGAGATCGCCACGTTCATGGAGCAGGGGGTCCATTCGCTCCTCTCGGGCAATCTCATGGACGTCTGTCCGGTCGGTGCCATCACGACGAAAGACTACAGATTCAAAGCGCGCCCCTGGGACAATCCCGACGCCGTTGACACGATCTGCACGCTCTGCGAGCGCGGGTGCAACACGACGGCCTGGATCAAAGCAAAACCCGAATGGGCGAAAGGGGCTCAGCTGATACGCATGACGCCGCGCTTCAACCCCGACGTCAACGGTTACTGGATGTGCGACATCGGCCGCTTCGACTATCGCTGGATAGAAGGGGAGGACCGCCTGCGCCGCCCCTTGGTGCGAAACGAAGCCGGCACGCTCGAACCGACTGATTGGCGCGAGGCGCTTGCGAAACTCGCTGACACCGTGACTGCGGCCGGCGGACCAGGCCAGATGAAATTCTTTGTTTCGGCGCACGCCTCGCTGGAGGAGCTGGCACTCATCGGGCGTCTCGGCGGAGCCTTCGGCATTCCTTCAGAAGGCGTCGCCATCTCCTGGCGCCGCCGAGAGAAGCCGCAACCGCCACGAGTCAAGTTCCGCATACCCGCTGACGATGCGCCGGATGTGAACGGGGCGAGAGACCTTGGTTTCCCAGTTACAACGACGTCCGCCGGCGAGGCGGATGTGGCGTCATTCCGTCAGCAGGTGGAGCAGGGACGCGTTGCTCTTCTATACGTCTTCGACCCGGGCCCCGAGGGCTCCATCGGTGATGTTTCGTGGATCGTGGACGCACGCCGACGGGGGCAGCTGCAGAGGCTCGTAGTCCAGGGCGTGCTGATGGGTGAGTTGACAGCAGCAGCCGACATCGTGCTGCCGGGCGCCGCGTGGGTCGAGAAGGATGCCGCGTATGTAAACAAGGAGGGCCGTGTGCAGGCGGCCGCGCGCGCGATCACGCCGCCTGGGGATGCTCAGGACGATTGGCAGATCTTCGTGAACGTGGGCCTTGCCCTCGGCGCGCCGCTGAGCTATGCGAGCAGTCAGGAGGTGCGCGCGGAGGTCGCTCGTGGACTATCGAACAACGAGAGATATTCAGGACTCGCGACGCTCGCATTCGCCCGGCCTGTCCCGGCGAAGGACTGGCTTCAAGCGTCGAATCCCTCCGAGCGGTGGAAGTGGGATTTCATGTTCCAGGACCTGCCGCCGGTGAAGTTCGCTGAAAAACCGGCCGGGACTTCGCTGTTCCTCGGAATGCCGGTGACGAAGGCAGAATAAACCGGTGGGGGACAACGTCACGCTCGTCGCTGCGTTCGTCGCCGGCTTTCTATCGTTCATCTCACCTTGCGTACTGCCGCTCATCCCCGGCTACATCTCGTTTGTGTCCGGCGCGTCGCTCGACGACATGCGGGCTGGCGGACTGACGGCGCGTCGTCATGTGCTCATTCGTTCGCTGGCTTTCGTGGTGGGTTTCTCCGTGGTGTTCATCGCCCTCGGCGCCTCGGCGAGCGCCATCGGTTCGTTTATCTCCGGCCAGCTGAATATTCTCACCAAGATCGCCGGTGCGCTGATTATCGTCTTCGGACTGCACATGATGGGCGTGTTCCGATTGGCCTTTCTCGATAATGAGAAACGAGCACAGACACAACGCAAACCCGCCGGACCGGTGGGTGCCTTTCTGGTCGGACTCGCCTTCGCGTTTGGCTGGACGCCGTGCATCGGGCCGATCCTCGCGGGGATCCTGGTAGTGGCCGGTTCGCGCGAGACCGTTGCCGAGGGTGTGGTGCTTCTCGCGGTGTACTCGCTCGGCTTGGGCGGTCCGTTTCTTCTCACCTCGGTCGCGATCGACCGCTTCTTCTCGATCGCTGCGGCCATTCGGCGTCATTATCACGCGATCGAAATGACCTCCGGCGGTTTGCTCGTCGCCATCGGCGTGCTGATCTTCACGGAGCAGCTCACGGTGATCGTTCGCTACCTGGAGCCGTATCTTCCAGTCTTCTAATAGTCGTCAGTCCATCACCCATAGGGCACCAGGACGGATCGACACGGCCACCTCTCCCTCGGCGCTTCCCATTTCGCCATCGACATGGAACTCGATTCTGCCTTCGCGCCGAATAGAGGCACGGCGAACGGGCCTCGCAATCACGCGCGGAGCGCGTTCGGGAGTTCCAGCCTTCAGGTATCGGGCGTGCCAGAATCGCGCGAGAATCGACCGATCCTCGACCACAACGGCATTGAGCAGCCCGTCATCGAGCCGCGCTCCGGCGCACAAGCGGGCACCCACTCCGTACTCCTGCCCGTTCGCAAATGCGATTAAGAGCGCCCGCAACCTTCGGGAGTCTCCATCGAGATCAACGTCGTATTCCTCACCACGGTAACGACATCCTTCGGTGACGCCGATGATGAAGTAGGGCAAGGCTCCGCGGCTCCCCTGCGCGCGCTCGTTGAACCGCCGGGCGATGACCGCATCGACACCAATACCCGCAATGTTGAAAAACGGTCGCCCCGCGATGATTCCCGCATCGATCGCTCGGCGTTTGCCGTCAAGTGCGCGCGCGATCGCGTCTTGGGGGTTCCGGGAAGAACCGAGGGCTGCGGCGAGCCCATTTCCTGAACCAGCCGGGATGAGGCCAATGGCGGTGTTCGTTCCGATGAGCGCACCGCCTGCTTCATTCACGGTGCCATCGCCTCCCCAGACGATCAGCAGATCGACGTGGGCCTCGGCAAATTTCGCTGCAAGCTCACGCGCGTGACCAGCGCGCGCCGTCAACTCGATCGACGCGCGGAGTCCTCGGCGCTCGAGTTCGTTCGTCAACGATGCGATTCGATCGCTCGCAGCGTTCTGATTCGCGCCGGCGCCGGAAATTGGATTGATGATCGCAGCGACGTTCACAAGCAGTCTGCTATAGTAGCGTTCGACGTGATAGTTCGGAGGTATGAATGAACAGCGCGGCGTTGCGATGGACGATCATGGGTGTGTTCGTCGCAGTGCTGATGACAGCTGTGTACTTTCTGTGGACAACCGACACCTCTTCACGCGCCATCACAGCAGCCGCTGACAATTTTGATCGTCAAACGCAAGTGCTCGCGCGTGCCGCATTAGATCTCCGCATGGCGCAGCAGGCGTACGTTGCGGTTGGTCAAGGCGACGAGTTCTGGAGTTCGAAAGTTTCTGCCCAAATTTCTCAGATCCGGGACGATCTCGCAATGTTGCGGGCGGACGCCCCAGTGGCTGAAGCCCGGACTCAGGTGGACGAGGCGATCTCGTCGCTGGAGGATTTCGAGCGGATGGACGCGCGCGCGCGCGAGTATGCGCGCGGCCATCAGCGATTGCTGGCGTCCGACCTAATCTTTTCTGATGGTCTGGAGAAGAGTACGGCCATCCTGGAGGCGCTCGAACGCGCCCGTGCAGCAGTTGCCGCGAGCACCGATGTGATCGCGGAGGACGCGCGACGGCAGGAACTCCTGATTGCAGGCGGAGCCGCGGCGGCGGCGCTGGCCGTCGGACTCATGCTCGTGCCTGTTCCACGTCAAGTGACGGCCGATGTCCGAGTGGATGTGCCGGCAGTCGGTCAGTCCGTCGTTTCTGTCGAGCACGACTCCTTACCGCTGCACGACGTTCGTGATCCCGTGCCACCGCTACCGGCGGTGACGCCCCCGTCCCTCCGCGAAACCCCCACTGAAGCCCTCGATCCATTCGATCTGGGGAAGGTCGCGTCTCTTTGCACCGAACTGGCGCGCGTCGCTGACACGAAGTCGCTGCCCGCGGTCCTCGAGCGAACCGCGTCAGTGCTGGATGCCAACGGTGTAGTGCTGTGGATCGCCGACCCCGATGGACGGGAATTGAACCCCATCCTCACCCATGGGTATCCTCCCCAAATGGTGACGCGGCTTGGCACAATCCCGCGCGATGCCGAGAATGCAACCGCCGCGGCGTTTCGTACGGCCCTGCTGCAGACCGTACACGCCGACTCCATTTCCAATGGGGCGATTGCGGTGCCGCTCGTGACCCCTTCGGGCTGCGTGGGCGTCATGGCAGCCGAGGTGCGGCACGGCGGCGAAAAGCAGGACGCCAAACTGGCCGCCGCGGCGATCGTCGCCGCGCAACTCGCGACGCTCGTGGGGCCGCCTTCGTCCCGCCCCCAGGTGCGACCCGCCGTGGCCAACGCGTAGTTCGTTACACCGTCGAGCGGTAGGTGCGACGCCGTACGGTTCCTTCCAGCTTCCCCTTCAGCGTTTGCGCTTTCTTGTCCCGCATGATTCCAATCGTCACTTCCTCGCCATCCTTCAACGACTGAAGCCGCCGCCGCAGTTGGGCGGCATCATCAATTGAGGAACCGTTCACGCTCGTGATGACATCTCCCGCCTTGATCCCGATCTTCGCGGCAGGTGAATTGTCCTGGACGGACTTGACGAGCACACCTTCCTTGGTGCCGAAGTACTCCGCCAGCTGAGGTGACAGCGTATCGACGGTAAGCCCGAGCCGTCCGCTCCCGCGAGACATCAGATCGTCAAATTTCCACACCGACGGCGGGGACGCGCGTGGGGTTGGCGGCGGAGTCGGTGGGCGCACTGGAACATCGAATGTGAAATCGCGCCCGAGGTCCTCGAGCTTACGGAAACTGTCGAACACCGCGCCGCTGCCCTGGCGCGGTTCAACGGTCAAATTCACGCGCTGGCCGTCGCGGACCACTACCGCCGTGACTTTGCGACCGTCCGCGGTTTCCTGAACGAGACGGGTGAACTGCCTCGCACTGCGCACGCGTTCCCCGTCGAACTCGACGATGATGTCCCCCTTGCGGATTCCGCCGGCCTCGGCCGCGCTCTCATCGGACACCTCTTCCACCACGGCGCCGGCCGGGGCCGGGAGACGCGCGGTTTTGACGTCAGCGTCTTCGATATCCCGCACGGTTACGCCCAGCCTTGCCCCGCCCGTCAATATCGCCATTGGAGCCTGCGGACGCCGAACGGCGACAGTTTGGGCGTCCGAATGGTCCGATGCGGGAGCCACAGCTGCAGCGCTCGCGCCACACAGGGCGGCCACGCAAACAGCTGCTTTGAGAGTATTCATAGTCCGTCCTCTGAAGAAGGTCGCGGGTCGATCCGCGACTCGTTGCGTTTCGCGTGGCGACCTCCATCCGCGGCATGTCCACCGCCTTGGCCTGAGTCTGCACGCTCGTACGGGTAGACGCGCCCGTTTTCGAAAAGGTTGGGGCGAGTGTCACCCGGCGTCCAGCCCGGAGGTCACTGAGCGTCCCCCGCAACGGACGCCGGGATCGGGGATTGCACGTTTTCTGGCTGATTTTTCGCGGTACGGGATTTGATGCCTGAGCAACCGGTCGCGCGGAATCAAACGGGATGCGTTAACTCAGGCAGGCGCTGGCATCGCCGTATCCCGTTCGCTCGTTGGCCGATTCCGCGCGGCCATTGTGAATTCTAAGGAAGAACGGTATGACCAGCACATCGAGGTTCCTGTCACGGGCGGTGGTGGCTGTCGCGATCGCAAGCGTGCTCTCGGGATGCGCGCTCGCTGTGCGCCGGCCCAGTATCGCGGAATTGAAATACAACCCCGGCCGATACCACGACAAAACCGTTGCTATTGACGGGGTCGTGACGAGTGCCTGGGGCATTCCGCTCGTTCCGTTCAAGCTGTATAAGGTGAGCGACGGCACTGGCGAGGTGACCGTTGTGTCACAGCATGGCCGGGTGCCATCCAAAGGCGCGCACGTCCGCGTCAAAGGTCGCGTCAACGACGTGGCTACGCTCGGCGGTCAGGCGTTAGGTCTGCACATCCAAGAGAAAGACCTCGATTTCAAGCGATAAAGACGCGTCAATTACGCGGTGATCCGGACGACGACGGCCGTCATGTCGTCGTTCGGCGCCGCATCGCCTCGCCAGTCCGAAACGGCGCGGAAGATGGCCTCCACGATCCCCTTCGCGGGCAACCCCTTGGAATCCGAAACGACCTGAAGCAGCCGGGCGGCGGTGAATTCCTCGGACTGCTCGTTCATCGCTTCGAAGACACCATCGGTGCAGAACACAAACACGTCCCCTGCGTGGAGGGCGTAGGTCACTTCGTCGTAGGTGGATCCATTGAAGGATCCGAGCGGGACCCCTGGGAGTTCGATTTGCGCGCACCCTTCTCCCGAACAACGAATCGGATACGGAAGGCCTGAATTGGCCAACGTGACTGAACGGCGTTTGAGATCGAAGATCCCGTAGCAGAGCGTGCAGTAGTACTCCTCGAGCTGACGTTGATGAAGGATGGTGTTCACCGACGACAACACACCGGCGGGGCTCGAGCGCTCGGGTAAGTAGCGCCGGCGGAACGTGCGGCCTCTCACGAGCTCGGCGGCAAAAGCACTGTAGAGTGCGGCCGGCACTCCCTTTCCCGATACGTCCCCCACCGCAATCACCAGCGTGTTCGACTCCGGCGCCAGGTAATCATGAAAGTCACCGCCAAGCTCACGTGCCGAGGCAAATGCTGCCGCCAGCTCGACGCCTTTCAAGCGTTTCGGAGGTCCCGCCGGGAGCAGGGCCGCCTGGACGCGCTGCGCGAATCGAACTTCCTTCTCCAACCGTTCCTGGTTTGCACGCACTTCTTCATAAAGCCGCGCGTTCTCGATCGCCACGGCTGCCTGACTCGCGAGCAGGCTGAGGATTTCGACGTCTCGCTTGCTGAACGCATCGAGTTCGGGGCTCTCGAGATCCACAACCCCGATGCAGCGGTCTTTCAGTAACAGCGGAATGGCTAGCTCGGAGCGAACGTCAGGAACCAGCCTGATATACCGCGGGTCCTTCGAGACGTCTGCGACCAACACCGGCTCGCGATGAAGGGCCGCATAACCAACCAGGCCCTCGCCAAGCCGCACCCGAGGGACCTGGACTTTTTCACCGTACTGGAGTGCGAGCTGCATCTCGAGTTCGCCCGCGTCGTTCACGAGCAGGATGCCGAAGGTGCGATAGTCGATCAGGCGTTTCGCGAGCTGCGCAATCCGAGCGAACAACTCATCGAGGTCGAGCACGGAGGTCACGTCACGGGCAATTTCCGCCAGCGTCTCGAACGCCTCGGCGTCGCGCCGGCTGCCTTCGAAGAGCCGCGCATTCACGAGGGCAACCGCGACGTGCGCCGCAAACTGCCGCACAATTGCCACGTCGTGCATCGTGAACTGATCGCGGTTGTGGCTCAGGATATTCAACGCGCCGATCGGGCGTGATTTGTGGAGAAGGGGCACAACGATCTCCGACTGCATGCCAGGCACGAATTCGACGTAGCGGGGATCGGCTGAGAGGTCGTTCACGAGCACCGGCTGCTCGGTCGCGACTGCCGCGCCAACGAGGCCGGTACCGGGTTTCAGTCGCTTGGGTTCTTCATCTGGCGGATAGCCGACCGTATATGCGGTCCGAAGCTCGTTGCGCCGTTCGTCGAGCAGATACACGGCGAAGGCTTCGAAAGAGATCAGCCGCCCTATCAATCGCGGAATCTGCTGGAGAAGTTCGTCGAAATCGAGAACGCTCGTGACCTGGCGGCCCAGATCGAAGAGCGTGGTAACGAGTTCGTTCCCTGCCGGAGCAGTGGGCCCCGCGACGTTGACCGGCGGTTTTCCCTCCGATGTCGGTCCGTGGCTCACTGCGGTGGCGATATTATACTGGTTGGCTCCCATGGATTTGACTCTTCCCCTCGACTACTCGGCGATCGAACGAATCCTTCCGCACCGGTATCCATTCCTGCTCGTTGATCGCATCACCGAACTCGAACCGGACAAGCGCATCGTTGGAATCAAGAACGTCACGCTCAACGAGCGGTACCTGGCACACGGCGATGGTGATTCCCCGGTGCTGCCTCCGACGATTCTCACTGAGGCAGTGGCCCAGGTCGGCGCCATCATGATCCTCGCGAAGCCCGAGAACCGCGAGAAACTGATCTACTTCATGGGCATCGAACGCGTGCGGTACCGGCGCCCCGTCCACCCCGGCGACGTGGTGGAAATCGAGGCAACGGTGCGGCGCCTCAGGAGCCGGATGGGGCAACTCAAGGGCATCGCTCGCGTCGATGGACGCGTGGTCGTCGAAGGGACGATGACGTTCGCGCTGGGGCCGCGGAACGAGATGCCGCCCGGAGGCTGACGTCAGGTTCGTGTGCGGGTCGCCGCCCGCACCGTCAGCAGCACACCGCCGAGCTTTGCGGCTCGCGACATCCAGACGGCCGCACGCGAATCCGGCCGAAAATATCTCCACGAATCGAGCACGGCCGGCACGAGGATGACCACTCCAATCCAACGTTCGTCAAGGTTCGAAGAGACGGCCATACCCCGTGTGTCGCGCTCGCCAGGTCCCGTCCGAACGAACGCGGCCCCCGCGTAGGCACCGGACGCGAGGACGTTGAAGGCGAGAAGTCCCTTCAACAGAGGAGACCGCTCATGCCGCAAACGCGGATGCTGCGTGAGCAGCCACTCGCTGCCTGCGTGCTGAACCCAGAACCCGGCGGAAGAGATGGTGAACTCCTTGCCGGGCGCCAGGTCATTGCGATGGGTAATCGCAAAAAAGGGAATGCCGTGAAAATCCACGCGGCGAATTCCCGGATCGGCTTCGAAGAGAACGTCGAACAGGAGATGTCCTCCTTCATGCGCGCCGAGTCCAACCGCGCCGCCGGCAAGGAACAACCCAACCGTCGTAGCTCGCTGCGTACCTGACGCAGATGATGCAGGGCTCGTCGTCTGCTGAGGTTGCGCGGTTGCCTGCCCTGCTGTGACGACAAGCCCCACCGCTACTGCAATTACCAGCATCTCCGTTTTCACGCGGCGCCCCGCCTCGGCCGTGGCATACGCGTTGCTCCTCTGAGGCGGCGGTGTGAATCGCCACACTGAGGCAAGGAGAACCGAGATGCTCGAAACGATTGCGATCATTCTGCTGGTGTTGTGGCTGCTTGGAATCGTCAGCGGCTACACGCTCGGCAACTTCATCTACATTCTGCTGGTAGTTGCCATCGTACTGTTCCTCGTGCGGATCGTCAGCGGCAGACCGGTTTAGTTCAGGCGATTCGTCGCCGGCCGCCTGAATTGACGTCCGGCGAAGGGAGTTCGGTCCGCACCGCCGCCGACTCGACCGATGCCGGACCCGATCCCGCCCGCTTGACTGATCTCGATCGGACAATCGCGACGCCGAGCAGTACCAGCGCCGCCGCGATCGCAATCCGACCGTTGAACGGCTCACCCAGGAAGAGAACGCCGAGGGCAACCGCGATTATCGGATTGATGTACGCGTAGAGCGACACGAATGACACTTCAAGGTGTCGCAGCGCGTACGTGTACGCGACGAACCCGCCGATCGCGCCGATTGTGGACAGATACAAGAGCGCCGTGGCGCTCCGACCCGTAAACGAGAGGGCAGTCCACTCTCCTCGAATCGTGCCGGCGGCTGTCATCATCAAACCACCCGCAAGCATCTGCAGGGCTGTGGTCCCGAGGACGTTGTCCTGACGCGCGTGCCGGCGTGAATATGCGGACCCTAGTGACCAGCCGATCGCCGCAATCTGCAGCGCGACGACGCCGAGAAGAAAACGCTGACTCCCTGAAGAGCCCAGCGACAGCTCCGGCCAGACGAGAACCAAGATTCCGCTGAATCCGACGGCCAGACCTGCCGCCGTGGTGGCGCTCATCCGATCGCCATCGCGCAGAGATGCTTCTACTGCGGACATCCAGAACGGAGACGAGGCGACCAGCACCGCAGCCAACCCGCTCGGCACCCACTGCTCCGCGACGACTACACCGCCGTTTCCCAGGCCGAGCAGCAGGAACGCCATCAAGACAATTCCGCCCCAGCGTTCTCGCGGTGGAAGCGGCTGACCCCGGGCGACCAGGTAGAGCACCAGCAATCCGCCGGCAATCGTCCATCTCAAGCCACCCATCAACGCCGGCGGCATCGTCTCGAGGCTCACCCTGATGCCCAGGTACGTCGTACCCCAGATTACGCAGACGAGTCCCCAGGCGAAATACGCGAGGCGACGCTCGCGTACCGTTGTGATCACGACCCGACCTCCTGCGCTCGAGCAACCGCCAGTCGCGGTGTCTCCTTGACGGTTTCGAGCACGATCGTCGTGCGGGTCGAGCGCACACCCGGTATCCGCCCAAACCGCGTTCGCAACAACACACCCAGATGCTCGGCATCTCGGGCGCGCACTTTAATCAGGTAGCAGTCGTCCCCGGCGACGTGATGCACTTCGAGGACTTCCGGAATCTTGGCCAAAGTCGGCGCGACCTGGTCGTCCGTTCCGGTTTCGTCGCTTCGAACCGCGACGAACGCGAGAATGGGGAGGTCGAGGGCCTTGGGATCGACCAGGGCGGTATAGCCCCGGATGATGCCTCTGGACTCCAACTTGCGGATCCTCTCCAGGACGGCTGATGGAGCCAACCCGATGTCGCGCGCGATGTCGGCTTGGGTCTCGCGCGCGTTGGTTTGAAGGATCTCGAGAATCCTGTGGTCCAATGGATCCAATGTTCTGTCTGTAGCCATGTACTAAGAATTAAATGCTGAAACTATGAGCAGAACCGAATTATATTCTAGTTAGACGCCTTCTTGCACGGATCGGGTTCCGGGTAAATACCGCGGCCCTGTCGATTCCACGCCCCGTTCAACACCGCGCTGGCGGCACTAATTCTGCTTTCTTGAGGAAAAGCCCTGTCTCAAGGGCGAAAAACTGCATCTATAGACTGCACACGTGGCAAAATTACGCGGCACGGAGGCTGAAATCCATGCACGCCTCCGAGAACTGACGGAGGAGTTCCGGCAATTGCGCCGGGAGCTCTCCGACACGACGCAGAAACGCGTGAGCGGCAAGCTCTCCGAGCAGGATCGCGCCGCGGAGCGTCCCCGACCTTCCCGGCCACCAAAGGGAAGGCAGCGGTAGGATCCATCACCACACCGCAATGCCCAAAGTGCCAATCGAAAGCGGTAGGTCTACAAATGCCCGACAGTCCAGAAGTGTTGCCCTTGCACTGCCGCAGGTGTGGGTACGAGTGGGAGATCCAGGCAGACCGTTACTCGATGGATGCGCTGATGCGTTTGGCCCCGTTGCCTCACTGGCGGTAATCCGAGGTCCGTCCTCCCCGCCTTCGCCAAGGCTGAGGAGGGCCGTTCTAAACGAATCCGAACGGTCCCCTGCCCAGCCACGCGCCGCCGTCAATCGTCAGCGTCTCGCCGGTGATGAAGCCGGCATGCGATGACACAAGAAACGCCACGGCATCAGCAACTTCCTCAGGCTTGGCCCATCGTCCAAGCGGCACCATCGCGCCGATGCGTTCCACCGCGTTGGGCGTATTCCACAGTTGTTTCGCGGCGCCGGGAGATTCGACGGGACCCGGCGCGACCGCGTTGACGCGGATGCGGTGCCGCGCCCACTCCACCGCCAGCGTCTGTGTCATCGACATGACACCTGCTTTGGCAGCCGCGGAATGGATGGTCCCCGCGCTTCCGGTCCAGACGTAATTGGCCAAAACGGAGACGATCGACCCGCCGTGACCGCGCGCGATCATGTGCCGGCCGACGGCGCGTGAGCAGTAAAAGGATCCATTCAGGACAATCCCCACCACGGCATTCCATCCGTTGGGTGACAGGTCTTCTGCCCGGCAGATGAAGTTGCCGGCGGCGTTGTTGATCAGGATGTCGATGCGCCCAAAGTGTTTGATCACGCGGGCGGTCATTTCGTCTACCTGATCTGGCAGACGCACATCCACCTGAACCGCGAGCGGGTCCAGGCCTGCGTGCCTGAGCTCAGACGACCCGGTTTCGAGATTCGCCGAATTCCGGCTGCCGATGGCGACCCGCGCGCCCAGTTCACCAAGCCGCCTGGCGATCGCCAGTCCGATGCCTGTGCCCCCTCCCGTGACGATGGCGACCTGATCTTTCAGGAGATCTCGTGCGAACATGGTGAGATTGTCCCCCAGCGCGCGCCGATGTGCGCGCGACGATGTACCATTAGTGAAGAATGAAACGAATTCGCGACCTCATGGTGGTCCTGGGACTGACCGCGCTGGTGGCGTGCTCCTCGGAGGCACCTTCGGATCGCGCGTCCGCCCAACCCCAGGCGCCGGCGCCGGCGGCCTCCTCGGTGGCGTCCGATCAATCGAAGCCGGCACCACCCATCCCGTTGCAGTCGACGCGGCCGCGCGGGTACCGCGGACCTCTGCCGCCCATTCCCTCCGGCCCCTACGCGGCGGCTCCGCCCGAAGTCATTCAAGCTGTTTACGAGTTCGCCGCGCGGCGACCTGATGTTCTTCGGTATGTGCCGTGCTTCTGCGGGTGCGAGCGAAACGGACACCAGGGAAACGAAGACTGTTTCGTCGCCCGCCGCGATGCAGACGGCCGGCCCGAATGGGACTCGCACGGCTTCAGCTGAAAAATCTGCCTCGACGTCGCGCGTGACGCGATGCAAATGGATGCGGCGGGACGATCGGTTGCGGAAATCCGCCAGACGATCGAACGCACATATGCGTCCCGCTATCCGACGATGACGCCGACGCCTCACCCCGCATCTCGGAAGGACTGACTTCGAAACTGGGGGCCACGTCGGTATAATCCGCATCGTGCCCCAGCCGGTTCCGCGCGCGGCGCTCTCGTCGGAGGCGTTCGCGCGGTTGTTCGAGGCGGTTCACGAAGGAGTTTACATCGGCACACTGGACGAACGGTCCTGCCACACGCTCTCTGCGAATCCCTACCTCAAATTGATGTTCGGTTATCCGGTGGACACACCGGAGCCCGATGTCCAGCCGTTTGACGTCGAACGTTTCGCCGATCCGCAGGCGCGCGACAGCTTCGTCGAGCGGTTGAGGCGCGACGGCGCGGCCACAGACTATCTGCTCCGACTGCGCCGAGCTGATCGCAGCTTCATGTGGGTCGAGGTGACGGCACACGCCGAGCGGTCGCGGCGCGGCCTGCGTGTCGATGCGCTGATGCGCGACGTCACCGAGCGAAAACGGCTCGAGGATCAGGCGCGCGATTTGTACCATCAACTTCTCCAAGCGGAGAAACTGGCCGCGCTTGGCCAGACGATTTCCGGAGTCGCCCACGAACTGAACAATCCCCTCGCGACGATATTGACCTGGGCGGAGCGGCTTTCGCAGCGTCCTGTCGATGAGCAGACTCGCCGCGGGCTTGAAACCATCCTGGCCGAGTCAGAGCGTGCCGCAAAAATCGTCAGGAACCTCCTGACCTTCGCGCGCAAGCGGCACACTACCCGCACCATGGTCGATCTCAATGCCGTCGTCCGGGAGACACTTGCGCTGCGCTCGTACGAACAGCGTCTCAGCAACATCACCATCCTCGAGGCGCTCCCGGCGGGTCTGCCGAACGTCTTTGCGGATCCGCACCAGATTCAGCAGGTCCTCCTCAATCTCATCATCAATGCCGAGCAGGCGATGATCGGTGCGAACGGCCGCGGCACGTTGATCCTTCGCACCTGGCACGACGTCGACCGCGATGCCGTAATCCTCGAAGTGAACGACGATGGACCCGGCGTGCCGGATGAGGTGCGGCCGAAGATTTTCGATCCGTTCTTCACAACGAAGGATGTCGGCAAGGGGACCGGTCTCGGGCTCACGGTGGCGTACGCCATCGTGCAGGAACACGGGGGTCGCATCACGGTGCGTTCGGAGCCATCTCGGGGCGCTTCGTTCTATATCGAGTTGCCGGCTGGCGACGGAACCGTGAAACCGCTGGCGCCGGCTGCGCTCGAGCGATCAGCACCGATCGGTGGCGGAGCTGCGGTTCTCGTCGTGGAGGATGAACTGGCACTGGGCGCCGCGGTGGCCGAGGCGCTTGGCGATGCGGGCTTCGCCGTTGAGCGCGCGGGCGACGGCATGGAAGCGCTGGAACGCGTTCGCGCGCGAGCGTTCGACTTGATCGTGTGCGATCTGAAAATGCCACGGCTCGACGGAGCGGCGTTCTATCGCGAGCTCGAGGCGCTCGACGCGTCGATTGCGCACCGAGTCCTTTTTGTGACTGGCGATGTCGCGGGAACCGATGCTGAACGTTTTCTCGAGGAAAGCGGCTGCCGTTGGCTCGCAAAACCTTTCCGCTTGCGCGATTTGCTGAGAACGGCTGGCGAAATGATTGGATAGCGGCCAGCCTCCAGCTTCCAGCTGGGAGCTGGAAGCTGGAGGCTGGAAGCTGGGAGCTGTCAGCGGGCGGCAACCAGCCGTTCGCGCGATGCAGCGGCGCGCTTCCGCGCGACGATATTGACCGGCTTGGTGGGCACCTTGTAGGGCAGCACCACACCAGCGCCCGTCAGATCGGCCTTTGCCATACGCGCACGTCCCGCGGCCTGTTGGAACGCGAGGATTGCCGGGCGCAGCGCCGCAACCGCGTCAGCGGCCGAGCACTCGGCGCCGAAGGCGACTCGCAGGCGTTGCACCGCACGGGCGTGCAGCTGCGACACGCGCGATTCGTTCACGCCGATGGCGGCGCCAATCTCCTTCATAGTTGCTTCCGCGTAGTAGTAAAGGCCGATGACTTTGCGTTCGCGCGGCGGCAGCGACGCAATCGCGGCCCGGACCCGATCACGCACTTCACGCTCCTCGTACGCCTTGTCGGGAGCGGGCGGCTCAGAGGGAACGAGCGCGGGCGGCAGCATCGCCCCATCCACGTTCTCGCCGGCCGAGAGCGGGGACGTGGACTCGATGGTGCTGATTCTCAGGATCGTCCGGCCCAGACGAGTTTCATCCGAGCCTAAACGGGCCGCGAGATCGGCCAGCGAGGGTTCCGCGCCCAGTTCGCGACGGAGCGCCTCGCGAGCCGCTTCGAGCTCCCGGCGCTGGCGCCGGACGCCACGGGGCCAGGCGTCTCGACGGAGCGCATCGATCATCGCCCCGCGCACCCGCCGTTCCGCGAACGTCTCGAACTTGATGCCGCGGGCTTCGTCGAAACGGCACGCCGCATCGATGAGGCCGAGCATTCCGTCCTGAATCAGATCGCTCAGCTCAATCGAGTGGGGCATGGACGCGGCGACGCGTCGGGCCAAGGATTCGACGAAAGGAAGTCCGGCAGCAATCCGATCGCGCTGCCGGGCGGCAAGGGGTACACGCTGCATGGCTCGGGTTCTCCTGAGGGCGGATTCGCGTTTTGCGAACCGCAGGCGAGCCGGGCCTAGCGCAACTGTAATACCAACTTTGTCACTCAACCGTATGGTTGCGCCACTTTGTGCAGGCGTGTCCGCGTAAACTCTTGTGCAGCCGATGTTTCTTCTGTAAACACGGTCGGAAGCGAGGCACAGGTTTGTGATACAGATCCAGCCAGAATCGCCAAATTATTGACGATTTGGCGTTTATTGGTGGCGGTATTTTGACCCTATGTCTTACAGAATTGTCTATGGCTGACGAGAACGTAAGCGGATTTCTCGGGCGGTTGCCATCGCGTCGAGGACGCTGGCGACGACTTGCGCCGCGCGGGCGCGGCTCATGTCGTCGCTCAACTTGGCTTCGAGGAGTTCGGCGTTCGCGAGGATGATGCCGAGCTGGTTGTTCAGGCGGTGAAACAGCAGACCGACATCCTGCGGCTCGTTCACCGAGGTGCTCGGCGTGCGATCGGCGGCCGGCATTACGACGCTTCTTTGCTGGTCAAATCGGGAGTGCGCCCGGGCTCGCGCCACAGCGTGTCCACAAAGATTCGGACCGAGCCGCCCGCGGTGCGGACGTATTCCACCTTTCCGCTCGCGATCCAGTTGTAGATCGTGCGACGGCTCACCCCGACCAGCTCGCAGGCCTTCATGATCGAGATCGTCTTACGTTCTATCATCATGCGCAACCTTTCCACGTTCGGTGAGGTTTATCGGAGCGGGACGCACACTGCTGTAGTACTCAAGGCGACAGGGTGCCACAGAGCCCGCCTCGCCGAAGCGTGGAGCGCGAAGGCGGGTTTGACCGTCGCAAATCAGGGTGTCAGAATACCCCCCCGCAGAATGTAAATGACTGAGAGCCGGAAGCATCTGCTCATCGTGGACGATGAAACCGCCCTGCGCGAGGCGGTGGCGGAACGCCTGGCGGATCACGGCTTCGACGTCGAGCAGGTGGCCAACGGCGAAGAGGCGTTACAGCGCCTCGCCGAGTTTGCTTACGACGTCCTCATCACCGACCTTCGGTTGCCTGGCATCGACGGCCGGCGCGTGCTCGACGCCGCTCTCGATCGCTACCCCGACATCATCGCCATCGTGATCACAGGCTTCGGCACCGTGAAAGACGCCGTCGAGGCGATCAAGCAGGGGGCCGCCGACTTCATCACCAAGCCATTTCAGTTCGATGCTCTCCTGCACGTGCTCGCGTCCGCCGTCGAGCAGCGGCGCCTTCGTGCGGAGAACGCGTATCTTCGTTCACAGCTCGAGCAGCGGTATCGCCTCGAAGGCCTCATCGGGCAAAGCTCCGCGATTCGAGACCTGTCGCAATTGCTCGAGACCGTTGCCGCGACATCGAGCACGGTTCTCATCACCGGCGAAACCGGCACTGGGAAGGAGCTGGCGGCGCGCGCGATTCATCACAGCAGTCCGCGCCACAACAATCGATTCGTCGCGATCAACTGCAGCGCCATTCCAGAGACGTTGCTCGAGGCGGAACTCTTCGGCCACGTGAGAGGTGCGTTTACCGGAGCGGTCGGTGCGCGGCAGGGACGGCTCGAGCAGGCGAACAAGGGCACGCTGTTTCTGGACGAAGTGGGAACGATGAGTCCGGCTCTGCAGGCGAAGTTGCTGCGCGTGCTGCAGGAGCGCGAGTTCGAGCGCGTCGGCGACTCACACACGATCAAGATCGACGTCCGCGTCATTGCGGCAACGCATTCCGATCTCGCGAAGATGGTGACTGAAGGGACCTTTCGCGAGGATTTGTACTACCGCCTCAACGTCATCCCGGTTCATATTCCGCCGCTTCGGGACCGTCGCGACGACATCCCGCTCCTGGTGCAGCATTTTCTCCAGAAGCTCTCCACGGACTCGGGACGGCCGCCGCTCACGGTTTCGCAGGACGCGATGCGGCGCCTCATGTCGTATCCGTGGCCGGGGAACGTGCGGCAGCTCGAGAATGTCGTCGAGCGAGCGATTGCGTTCAGCGGCGCACGCACGCAAATCGAACTGCACGACTTTGGACCCGAGGTCCAACAACCGGCTTCGAGCGTGGAAGCCGGCGCGCTGCTCTTTCCCGAGGATGGCCTTGATTTCGACCAGTACATCGAGGGCGTCGAACTCTCGCTCATCAAGCGATCGCTCGAGCGAACACGCGGCAACAAACGCCAGGCCGCAAAGTTACTGAAGCTCAAGCGGACGACGTTGATCGAGAAGCTCAAGCGACTGGACGCCGCGGCTCTGCCGCTGCGTCACGCCGCAGGCGCCGCGAGTTCAGATAAGCTGCCCTGAGCATGCCGCCTCGATTCGCCTACTGGACGATCATTCTCGAGGGAAAGCCCACCGCATTTCGCGCGCACGACGCCGAGGAGCTGCTGCCAACGCTGCGGCAACTTCAGGTTCGACATCCCGAGGCCGTCATGTTGTGGTTCGCGCGCGGGCGACTCTGGAGTTCGCCCGAGGAAGCGCGTGCCGCGCTCGAGGCTCGTCGTTCGAACCGCGAGCGTCGAGGGCCGGCCTGGCGTCCCGGCGGGGAACATCGTGACCCGAGGGATCGCTTCAAAGTCCCTCGCGACGAGAAGCGCCGGCGATTTGCCGAGAGACTCCAGCGCGACCGACGCGATCAGCCAACTGGCGGGGAAAATCCGAGTCGTCCGGCCGGACCGCCCAAATTCCGGCGCGGGCCGCGACCGACCGAGCGCGCTCGATTTCGCCCCGTGTCCAACCGACCGAAAGCACCCGGCGGCGGCAGAAGCGGCAACCGGGGCGGAGGCGGCGGCGGCCGTCGCAATCGATGATCGCGCATGTGATCCTGTGGCAACCTCACCCGCGTCTGGCTCAGGATGAACGTGGCGCGATGCTGGCGGCGTTGACCGCCGCCGTGACAGGCGCGCCAACCGTCAGGGCCTGCAGGATCGGGCGGCGCGTGAAACACGGTTTGCCCGGATACGAGCAGGCGATGCGACAGGATTTTGACTTCGTCGTGATCATCGAGTTCGACGATCTCGAAGGACTCCGCCAGTACCTGCGGCACCCGGCGCATGAAACGATCGGAGAACGCTTCACATCCGCTGCGGCGGCTGCGCTCGCATACGACTACGAAACCGTCCGCATCGAAGACTCTGCGCGTCTTCTTTGAGCCGTCGTCGCCAGGCGCCTAAACACCCGCGGGGAGGGCGCCGGCGAAGAACGCGTGAATCACCTCGCGCAGCTGCTTGATCGAATCCGCCGAGTTGATCGCCACCCGCAGATGCGACCCGCCGTCGAGTCCTTTTGTGAACCACGAGTTCAGCGCGCGCAATTTGTTGATCACCCATCGATCGTGACCACGGGCGGGGCCCTTGTCGCGACATTCGATCTGCCCCGGCGCGACGTGACGAAATCCTTCGCTCTCGTTCAGACGTTCTCTCAACAGCAGATCGATGTACGCGAGGAGAAACTCCGCTCGATCGGCTGGAGTGATCGCTCGCGGGGTGTTTCCCGCAGCCAGATCCGCGGCCTGCGCGAAAATCCACGGATTTCGCAAGGCGCCACGTCCGACCAGCACGCCAGCCACACCGCCCTTCGTCATCCGATCGACGACCTGACTGGCCTCGACGCAGTCCCCGCTTCCGAAGACAGGGATGGACACGCCCGACGCCACCCGCGCGATCAGATCCCAGTCTGAAGACCCCGCGTACGATTGCGCGGCGGTCCGGCCGTGAACGGCGACGGCAGCCGCTCCAGCGTCTTCCATCCGTCGGGCCAGATCTGGTGCAGTGATCTCTTCGGCATCCCATCCCGCCCGCATTTTGACCGTCACGGGAATTCGAACGGCCCGCGCCATGGATCGGACAATCGTGGCCGCATGATCGGGTTCGCGCATGAGGCTGCACCCGGCGTTGTGCTTGGCGATCTTCGGGACGGGGCAGCCCATGTTCACGTCGACAATGTCCGCGCCCATCCCTTCGACGATTCGAGCGGCTTCGGCCATCTTGTCTGGATCCCCGCCGAAAATCTGAATCGAGACGGGCCGTTCTTCTTCCGTATACTCCGCGTACTCGAGCGTTCGATCGATCCCGCGAACCAGACCTTCGGAGCTGACCATCTCGGTGACGACGAGACCACACCCCGCCTGACGCTTGACCAGACGCCGGAAGGCGCTGTCGGTCATACCCGCCATTGGAGCCATGGCGACCGGCGGAGCGAGTTCGACTTTGCCGATTTTCATGTCAGTAAGGCTTGACGTCTGCCGCGTCCACTTCCACGCTCACGGCTTGACCGATCAGATCCACAGCCAAAATGAGTCGCGCGTGCGCGCCCTTTCGAAGCAGCCGCCCGACAACGCCTTTGAGCGGACCATGAACCACTTCAACCATCGTCCCTTCCTTGATGAGCGGACACGGATCGTATTGCAGTTCGCTCGTCACGAGCCGGCGCAGACTGTCAATCTCGAGATCCGGGATGGGAGCGATGTCACCGTTGAACGACACGATGCTGACAACGCCGGTGCACTTCAGAACAGAGAGCCTGTCGCCAGGATCGAAGCGCGCGAAGCAGTAACCGGGGAAGAGCGGCCAGTCAACCTTCTTTCGACGATCTTTCCAGCGGCTCCACCGTGTGACCGTGGGAAGGAACGCCTCGATACCTTTTTCCTGGATTTGCTCGCGGACGACCTGCTCGTGGCGGGATCGTGTCCAGACGGCGAACCACGCAGGCGTCTTCATCGTGGGTTGCGAAGGAGCGCCTGATTCAGCCTGCTCGGCGCTCGTTCTGGGCGATCTGTTGTTCGTACGCTTTCTGCAGTTCGGCGTTCTTCCATTCGATGATCGCCTGGCCTCGGACGCGGGTCAGAAACTTCTGGACCTCCTGACGCTGCCGTTCGCCGTGCACGCGTTCGGCGACGAGATCCCGCACGTTTTCGAAGGGCTGGACGCCCGAGGCCTTCAGCGTCTCGAGCTTGAGAATCTGATAGCCACGCGCGGTCCGGATCGGCTGCGTGATATCTCCCGGCTTCATCGCCTGCAGCAGTTTCTGGAGGCTCTCGGAGATTTCGTTCAACGCGATTGGACCGATCAGTCCACCGTTGGCTTTCGATGGCGCGGCTGACGTCTCTGCGGCTACTTGGGCGAAGTCCTCTCCCGCCGCCAGTCGTGCACGAACGGCGGCCGCCTTCTTGGCCGCTTCATCGTCTTTTGCCACGTTCACACCAGCCTGCCCATCCATCGTGGTCGTCGGAACCTCTATCAGAATCTCGCGAAGCGTGACTGCGGCCGGTTCGGTAAATTCCTGGCGGTGGGATAAGTAGTACTGACGCGCTTCCTCCTCCGTAATGGACAGTTTCGATCCCACTTCGTCCTGCTGCACGCGCTGGATCAACATCTGGCGTTCCACGTTCTTTCGCAGATCGTCGATCGTCATGCCCTCCTGCTTGAGCGCGGCCATGAATTTCTGGTCGTCCAGCAGGTTCTGCTCCTTCCGAAGGGCCGTCAGCCATTCGGTGAACTGCTGATCGGACAGCTTGTAACCGCGCTCTTTGCCCAGTTGCACGAGCAGCAACTCGTCAATCGCTTCGACGAGCAGACGCGGCGTGACCTCGGCAAGCGCCTTCTTGAGCTGCTCGTCGTTCTTGAGCGACTCGGGATCGATGTCCTGGCCCATGCGGCCCCGGAGGGCCGCAATCTGTCGCTGTTCGAGGTCGGTCTTGGTCAGAATGTCTCCGTTGACCTTGACGAGAACCTGCTCCAGGATTTCGCCCCTGACCGGGACGACAAGCATGCCGACAAGCACGACGCTCGCGACCGTGCGGATTGTTCGTTTCATGAATTTCACCTAACTCGCTGGACCCGAATATGTTAGCTGATCGACCCTCCCGAGGCCAATTCCCGGAGCAGCCCCCCGACCCTCGGGAAAAGGCCGCCCTCGCCACGGGGATCCTCCTTGGCGGGCTTGAGAATCTCTTCTCGAGTGAACCCCGGGGCAACCTCTCCGGCCCGCGCTCTGGCGGTCCACCAGGATCCGGTGGCCAAGTCGCCACGCAATGCGCCAATCCGGCGATTCCCCGCAGGCCTATCCTGCCGTCCTCCCGTCCTCTCAACCGGAGCCCGCAGGTCGAGCTTCAGCGTAGCTGGAGGCTGAAGTACCACGTCGCCACGGCCTTGAACGACGCGCAGCAACCACGTTGGATCCAGCCTGGTCTCGGGTCTGAACTTTAAGACGACCAGCTGCCCTTCGCGGTCTAGAGACTCGACTCGGAGGCTGTCGGCGAGCAGACGAATCGATGCGTATTCCGCGAGATTGAGTACTGACGGCGGCGGCGCGCCATACCGATCCCGGACCTCGTCCAGGAGCTTTTCCAGTTCCGCCTCGCTTCGAACCGCCGCCATCCTGCGATAGACAGTCAGGCGCTGGTTCATATCGGGGATGTAGGAGTCGTCGATGCGAAGGTCCACGCGCAAATTGACATTCGCCCGCACCTCGTCCTCGACCTCCTCGCCCTTCAACTCCTTGATCGTCTGCTCGAGCAGCTTCATGTACATGTCGAAGCCGACCGCTTCGATATGTCCGCTCTGCTCGCCTCCGAGCAGATTCCCCGCGCCGCGGATTTCCAGATCCAGCGCGGCCACGCGGAACCCGCTGCCGAGATCGCTGAACTCACGGATCGCAGCCAAGCGCTTTTTGGCGATCGGCGACAGCACGTCTTCGGGCGGAATCAGCAAATACGCATACGCGCGGCGATCCGATCGGCCCACTCGACCGCGCAATTGGTACAGCTGCGACAAGCCATAGCGATCCGCCCGATTGACGATAATCGTGTTGGCGTTCGAGATGTCGAGGCCGTTCTCGATGATCGTCGTCGCCAGCAGGACGTCGTACTTATGAGCCACGAAATCCACCATCACCTTCTCGAGCATCTCTTCGCTCATCTGCCCGTGCGCGACGGCGATCCGGGCTTCCGGAACCAGTCGGGTCAGAAGGTTGCCGAGGGAATAGATCGACTCGACGCGATTGTGGACGAAGTAGATCTGCCCACCTCGTTCCATCTCCGTGCGAATCGCGCGCGTGATGACCGGCTGATCGAACTTGACGACGTTGGTCTGGATTGACAGGCGATCCTTCGGCGGTGTCTCGATGATCGACATGTCGCGAATACCCGCAAGCGACATGTTGAGCGTTCGCGGGATCGGCGTGGCCGTCATGGTCAGCACGTCAACGCGCTTGCGCATCTGCTTGATGCGTTCCTTGTGCGCGACGCCGAATCGCTGCTCTTCATCGACGATGAGCAGGCCCAGGTCTCGGAACTGGACGTCCTTCGAGAGCAGCCGATGGGTACCGACGATGATCTCGACCTTACCAGCCTGAAGGTCCTCGAGAATCTGTTTCTGTTCGGCCTTGGATCGAAAACGGCTCACCATGTCGATGCGCACGGGGAAAGCCGCGAATCGATCTTTCAAGGTCTTGAGATGCTGGAAGGCGAGGACGGTCGTGGGTGCGAGCAACGCAACCTGTTTCCCGTCCATCACCGCCTTGAATGCGGCACGCATCGCGACTTCCGTTTTGCCGTAGCCGACGTCGCCACAGAGCAACCGATCCATGGTGACCGACGTTTCCATGTCACCTTTGATATCCGCGATGGCCGAGCGCTGATCGGGCGTGAGGTCCCACTCGAATGCGTCCTCGAATTCCTGCTGCCAGTGCGAGTCCGGGCTGAAGGCGTGCCCCTGCATCGCTTTGCGCGCCGCATAGAGCTTCAGGAGCTCTTCTGCCATGTCGCGCATGGCCTTCTTGACTCGGACCTTTGCCTTTTCCCAGCTCGTTCCGCCGAGTTTGTCGAGCGACGGGCGGGACGCGCCGGAGTACTTCTGAACGAGATCGAGCCGTTCGACCGGGACGAAGAGCTTGTCCTCTCCCGCGTAGCGGAGTTCCATGAACTCCTGCGGCTCGAGCCCGACGTCGATGCGCTTCAAGCCGACGAACACCCCGATGCCGTGGTCCACGTGAACCACGAGGTCGCCGGCCTTCAGGTCGCGAAAATCGGAAAGGAAGGTGCGCGCGGCTGAGCGGCGCCGCTCGTGCACCTTGCGTTCTTCTTCGAAGACGTCGGTTTCCGACCAGAGCTGGAGCGCGGCGTCGGGCAAGCGGAACCCGCGAGAGAGGTGCCCCGTTGCGACCAGCACGGACGCCGAATGCGCATCTTCGGCGCGCTCGATCGGTACGGCGAAAACCCCGTAGTCGGTCAGCAGTTCGACGGTACGCTCGGCACGGCCAGCGGAGTGCGCGACGAACACAATCGTGTCACCCCGCTCGCGCCCGCGACGAATCTCTGCCACCCAGTCCGGGATGCGGCCGGCAAACTCGATCGCCGGCTGGCTTGCCAGATGCCGCGTTGGTGCGCCGCCTTCGGCGATTTCAAGGGTCTCGACCGAGGTGGCGCCCTCGAACCAGCTCTCGACCGCGTCCCAGTCACTGATCAGCTGGTCAGGCGGCAGAGCGCGAACGCCCTTCGATGCGGCCTCTTCGTAGCTCGCCCGAATTTGTTGCGCGACTTTGCGCCCCTGGGCGCGAACTTCGTCAGGTTCGGAAATCAGAATCGTGAGGCGCTCTCGTGAGCGCAGATAGTCGAGAAACGTGGCGCCTCGATCCGGCTCTTCCCGGTCGCGAACCAGTTCCTGCAGCGGCAGGATCGCCGCCTGATGCAGCGAACTCGTCGATCGCTGCGTCGCGGGATCGTAGTGGCGAATGGATTCGATGGTGTCACCCACGAACTCCAGCCGAATCGGCTGAAGGGCGCCGGCCGGATAGAAGTCCACGACGCCGCCACGAACGCAGAATTCTCCAGACTCGTCCACTGGATCCTGCCGCATGTAACCGGCCGCACTCAGAACCTCGGCGAGATCGACGGGCGAAATCTCAGACCCTTCGGTGAGGACGCGAGCGACGTCGCGCAACCGATCCGGTGCGGTCAGACGAGGAAGGAGGGCCGCCGCCGAGACGACCACCAGCCGGGCAGTTCCCGTGGCAAGCGCATGCAGGGCGCGCGCGCGAGCCGAGGCAATCTCGAAATGCGGGGACAATCCGCGGTAAGGGTCCACCTCGTGAGAGGGGAGCGGCAGCACGGACCGTTCAACGTCCGAATCATTCAGCCCTTCGAGCGCCGCAAAGAAGAAACGCGCGTCGGAGGTCATGAGCTCGACGTCAGCATCAGCCGGCACGACGAACACAACCGGCGTTCGCGCCGCGGCCGCCGCGGCGTACATCGCCTTCGCCGGCGCCGTGAGACCGGTGACGCGACCGGCCGGCGCACCCATCCCAAGTCGGCCTGCGGCCTCTTTGAGAAGCGCACGAAGCGTCAAAGAGCTCGAGGTGTAGCTCGTCATCGCGGGGTGTTAGAACAGCGGCGAATTCTGAGGACGCCGCAACCTTCGATTATACGCCGCGGGTCGTCAGCCGTGAGCGCGGACCCTCGCGATGATCCCCGACGTGGAATGGCCCGGCTCGACGGCTACCCGAACAACACGACCTCCGCGGGACTCGACGGTTTCCCGTCCGACGATCTGATCAGCGGGCCAATCGGAGCCTTTGACGAGGATATCGGGATGACACGCCTCGATTATCGACTTGGGTGTGTCTTCGCCGAAGATCACGACCACATCCACGCACGCGAGCGCCGCCAGGATCTCGGCTCGTTCCGCCTCAGGGGTGATGGGCCGCTCCGGACCCTTGTTTCGCCGGACAGACTCGTCTGAATTCAGTCCCACGACGAGAACGTCACCGAGCGCTCGCGCCTGTTGGAGGTATCGGACGTGACCGGGATGGAGAAGATCGAATACACCGTTGGTGAAGACCACAACCCGGCCCTCACGTTGCTGCCCTTCGATCCACGCGACGGCATCGGGCCGTGACAGTACCCCCGAGTTCTGAGGTGGGGTTTTCACGCCGGGCCCGCATCCGGTCGAGTGTGTTCGATTCCGTCAGAAAACCGCCACTGGTGACGCGGCACGAAGATGCCGACGTCCTTGCGTCGCGATTTCACTCGGAAGGTATAGAGCAGGCGGTGGTAGTCGTAGGGATACCCGTCTCGCTTGTGAACAGCCACGTCGAGCTTGTAAGTGCCCTCAACGAGATCGAGGCTCTCAATCGTGAAGACCGCTTCGACGTCGCCGACCAGTCGCTGGCTTTGCAGATCCGCGATCCCCGTGTTCGTGCCGAAGCAGCAAACCCCCTCGGCGTTGAAGATCCCGATGCCGATAACAAAATCATCTATGGCAAGCGGCGCGCGCATCTTGATGTGTATGTCCACGCGTTCGCCGCTATGGAAGACATGCCCGGCCTGACCGTCGCCACCCACGAGCGCGACGTCCGTGATCTCGACCTCGCGAGATCCCCATCGACCCTCGGTGGCGCGAAACATGTCGGCAGGTGCTTCCGCCGCGTCAACAGGATGGTCCGGCAGGACTGCGGTTGGTTCGTCCGGAGAGATGGTTGCCGTGTCCTGCGCCTTGGCGTCGGCGGCTGCCAGCTGCCGCTCTTCCTGCGTCTCTACATCAGTGATATAGGCGTCCACCACCCGCTTCGGATCGCCCATCGCCTTCATCGTCCCGGCATCGAGCCACAGCGCTTCGTCGCAGAATCGCTCGACCAGTCCCAACGAGTGGGTGACGAGAAGGATGGTCTTGCCGCGCCGCTTGAATTCCGCAAACTTGTCCAGGCACTTGTGCGTGAACCCTTCGTCGCCAACCGCCAGCACTTCGTCCACGAGCAGGACGTCGGGATCGACGTGAATCGCGACGGCAAAGCCGAGGCGCATGTACATTCCAGACGAATACGTTTTGACTGGCGCGTCTATGAAGTCCTCGAGCTCCGCGAACTCCACGATTTCCTGAAACCGCTCGGCGATCTCGCGCTTCGACAACCCGAGCATGATGCCGTTGATGAAAACGTTCTCGCGGCCGGAAATTTCCGGGTGAAATCCAGCACCAAGCTCGATGAGCGCCGAAATCCGCCCGTGAACGACGACCGTGCCGCTCGTGGGCTTCGTGATGCCGGCGACCAGCTTCAGGATGGTGCTCTTGCCAGAACCGTTGCGGCCGATTACTCCAAGAGTGGTTCCGGCAGGAACGGTAAAGGAGACGTCGCGAACGGCAGGAAAGGTCTCGTCAGGGCGCAGATCGCGAATGAGGCTGCCCGACAACAGCGCGCTCTTGAGCGTGGCAAACTGCCGCTTCCGGCTGTAGCGGCGGTAAATCTTGGACGCGTGGGTCACTTCAATCGCGTTGCTCATACCTCTTCCGCAAACGTATCGCGTAGCCGGTCGAACACGAAATAGCCGAACAAGAAAAAGACGGCAGAGGCGAATCCGACGGCGAGCAGCCACTTCCAGTGGCCAACCGGACCCTCGAAGAACAGGATTTCCTGATACGTGATAGCGAGGTGCGTGAACGGGTTCAGGTTCAACAGCCGCATCTGCCAGTCCTGCATGGTCAGATACGGATAAATGATCGGTGTCGCGAAGAACCAGAACGTCACGAGATGGCCAAGGATGTCTCGCACATCCCTGAAGTGAACGGTCAATGCCGAGAGCAGCAGCGCACAACCAAGCGTGAGGACGAGCTGCACGAAGACGGCAACGGGAAACCACGCAAGCTCAATCAGATGCAGCGGCCGCTGGTAGTACACGAGAAACACAGCCAGGATCGTCAGCCCGAGCAGAAAGTGAACCAGGTTCGCGAGAACAGTGACGATGGGCAGGATTTCAGCAGGGAAGAGGACTTTCTTGATGAGGTTGCCGCCAGAAATCAGCACGCCCGACGACTCGAGCAGCGAGGCCGAAAACCACGTCCAGGGCAGCAGTCCGCAAAAGAGAAACAGTTCGTAATGATCGATCCCCTGGAATTTCGCCGGCAGCAGGTACTTGAACACGAACGAGTAAATCAGCAGCAGCAGGAGGGGATTGATGAAAGACCAGAAGAATCCGAGGACGGATCCACGATACTTTGCCTTCAGCTCCCTGGCGACGAGGCTCTGAATCAGTCCACGGTAGCGGCTCAGGCGCGCCAGGTTATGGAGCATTGACCTCCAGCACGAGCGCGGTGATGTTATCGGGGCCTCCCGCGGCGTTCGCGGCCGCAATGAGGCGAGAGCAGACCTGGTCGAGGGGCGTACTGCGGTCAGCCAGGATTGCGGCAATCCGATCGTCACCGACGACGGAAAAGAGACCGTCCGAACAGAGCAGATAGCGTTCGCCCTGCGCGGGACTAATCTCCTTGACGTCCACCTCGGGATCCTCGCCTCCCGAGAGGGCGCGGGTGACGACATTGCGCCAGGGATGCTGCCGCGCCGCAACCGGCGTCATCGTCCCCGCTCGCACCTGCTCTTCGACCCACGAATGATCGTGCGTGAGCTGTTCGAGCGATGAATTTCTGAGCACGTACACCCGGCTGTCGCCGACGTGCGCCACGCACACCCCGTCGGTGGCTGCCAGCAGGGCCGAGGCGGTCGTGGCCATGCCCCGGAGATCCTGGGAATCCGCAATCGTCGAGGCAATGCGGCGGTTGGCAAGGCGGAACGCGGCTTTCAGTCGGTTCGCCGCAAGACTGAGGGCCGGCTCGAACGGGAACGGCCAGGTGCGGTTCTTGTCCGCGCCCGTGGTTTCCTGGATGAACTGCTGAATGGCTTCCACCGCGACGCGCGAGGCGACTTCCCCTGCGACGTGACCACCCATGCCGTCAGCCACGACATAGAGACCCAGATCGGGTCGGCTGCAATAACTATCCTCGTTGCTTGTCCGGCGAAGACCGGGATCGGAACTGACGGCCCACAAAAAAGACGTCGGGCGCATGTGCGGGCCGGCCGCCTAGGTTCGCACTCGCTTGAGTGCGCCGGTTCGCGGTGATAGGCCTGCCCGGGAGGCGACCTGCAGCCGGGTCAGCGCCTTGAGCAGCGACGCGCGCGCGCGGTCGAAATCCACGTCGGCTCGTTCGGTCAGGAGCGCCTCGGCGCGCTGCCGGGCAGCTTCCGCTCGCTCGATATCGATCTCCTCTGCACGTTCCGCAAGCCGGGCCAGGATCGTCACACGATCCGGCAGCACCTCGGCGAACCCGAACGCAATCGCCAGAAATGTTTTTTCCTGCCCCTTCCGGTACCACATCTCTCCGACGGCCAGCGACGCCAGCAGCGGCGTGTGCCCCGGCAGCACGCCAAAATACCCCTCCGAACCTGGAATTTGCACCTCGTCCACGGCGTCCCGGACGATCGAGCGGTCTGGCGTCACGATCTGGAGATCGATGTGGGTTGGAAGTGCCATCCTACCCTTTCATCTTCTCAGCTTTTTCGACAGCTTCTTCGATGGTACCGACCATGTAGAACGCCTGCTCCGGCAGGTGATCGTACTTGCCATCCACGATGTCGCGGAAGCTGCGCACGGTATCCGCAATCGGGACGTATTTGCCCGGGAACCCAGTGAACTGCTCGGCGACGAAGAACGGCTGCGAGAGGAACCGCTGGATCCGGCGGGCCCGTCCGACCGTCAGCTTGTCCTCTTCCGACAGTTCGTCGATCCCGAGAATCGCAATGATGTCCTGGAGATCCTTGTAGCGCTGCAGCACCTGCTTCACCGCGCGAGCGACATTGTAATGGTCATCACCGATGATGCGTGCGTCAAGAATACGCGAGGTCGAGGCGAGCGGATCGACGGCGGGGTATATGCCCAGTTCGACGATCGCACGCGAGAGGTTCGTGGTCGCGTCGAGGTGTGCGAATGTCGTCGCCGGCGCGGGATCCGTGTAGTCGTCTGCGGGCACGTAGATCGCCTGAACCGAGGTGATCGACCCCTTCTTGGTGGACGTGATCCGCTCCTGCAGTTCGCCCATCTCCGTCAGGAGCGTTGGCTGGTAGCCGACGGCTGACGGCATGCGTCCGAGCAAGGCGGACACTTCGGACCCGGCTTGGGTAAACCGGAAGATGTTGTCGATGAAGAGCAGGACGTCCTTGTTTTCGGCATCCCGGAAGTACTCGGCGACGGTCAGCCCGCTCAGGGCGACACGCAGCCGCGCCCCAGGTGGCTCCGTCATCTGGCCGTACACCAGCGCGGCGCGGGACTTTTCGAGGTCCTGCATGTTGATGACGCCGCTCTCCTGGAACTCGAGCCACAGATCGTTTCCTTCGCGCGTCCGCTCACCGACGCCGGCAAACACGGACACGCCGCCGTGCTTCATCGCCACGTTGTGGATCAATTCCTGGATGATGACGGTCTTCCCGACGCCAGCGCCACCGAACAACCCGATCTTGCCGCCGCGAAGATAGGGCTCGAGCAGGTCGATGACCTTGATGCCGGTCTCGAACATCTGCAACTCGGTCGACTGATCCTCGAGCGTCGGTGCGGCCCGGTGAATCGACCAGCGCTCGGACGAATTGACCGGCCGATCGGGGAAGTCCACGGGTTCGCCCAGCACGTTCATGACGCGGCCGAGCGTGGCCGTGCCCACAGGCATTGAAATAGGAGCGCCGGTATCGACCGCCTTCATCCCGCGCTGCATCCCGTCGGTCGGCTTCATCGCGACCGTTCGCACGCGGTTTTCGCCGAGGTGCTGCTCGACTTCGCAGATGACGTCGAGCGTCTCACCCCCGGTCCCGCGGGTCGTGATTCGGACCGCGTTATAGATCGACGGCAACTCCCCTTCGAACTCGATGTCCACGACCGGACCGATCACCTGGACGACCTTGCCAACCCGTTCTGCTGTGGCTGTTGTCATAAGGAATAAGGTCTACACTTGAGCGCCAGAGACGACCTCGATGATCTCCCGTGTAATCGCGGCCTGCCTGACTTTGTTCATGTAAAGCGTCAACCCCTCGATCATCTCCGCGGAGTTGCGTGTCGCTGCGTCCATGGCCGTCATGCGCGCGGCGTGCTCCGCGGCGGCCGATTCCAGCAAGGCTCGAAAGACCTGGACCTCGACGTGGCTAGGGAGAAGGGTCTTGAACAGTTCCTCGGGAGTTGGCTCGTAGAGATAGTCGACAGGCGGCACGACCTGCGCCGGCGCAGCGGGCGTCGCGTCCGCCGTCTCGCCGGCGGCCGGTGATTCCCCGCTGAACGCCCCTCGAGGGATCGGCAGCAGACGCTCGATCACCACGCGCTGGTTCAGCACGGATTTGAACTCGTTGTAGACGAGATAGACGCTGTCGACCTCACCGCCGCCAAACGCCGCCATGGCCGCTTTCGCGATCGCCTGCGCGTCGGCAAACTTGAGCGTGGCAAACAAATTGATTTGCTCGTAGCGGACCTGGAAACCGCGGCGCGCGAAGAAGTCGCGGCCTCGACGCCCAACGAGCCCGAGCGCTACTTCGCGATCGCGGCTTTCCGTGATGAACGTGCCGCTCGACTTGATGACGTTCGTGTTGAAGCTGCCGCACAATCCGCGGTCGGCGGTGATCACGAACAAAAGTGCCCGGCCTCCGGCCAGCGGCGTCTTGCGTTCGTCAAGGAGCGGGTGGGCCGCCGGGTCCACGCGCGTGGCCAGGCTGTTCAGGACGCGCAGCATCTGCATGGCGAACGGCCGCGCCTGCTGGATCCGCTCCTGCGCGCGGCGCAGCTTGGACGCGGCGACCATCTTCATCGCCTTGGTGATCTGCTGCGTTGATTTGACGGCGCGAATGCGCCGTCGGATGTCCAGAAGTGACGGCATGTCCTGCTACGCGGCGGCCTTTCGGGCAGCGGCAAACTGGTCGCCGAACTCCTTCAGCGTCTGGTTCAGATCCGCTTTGATCTGGTCGTTCAGCTCACGCTTCTCGGCGACCTGGGACAGCAGCTGCGCGCGTCGCGTGTCGAGAAACTTATGCAGTTCCGTTTCGTAATCCCGCACGTGCTCGACTGCAACGTTATCGAGATATCCGTTCGTCGCCGCGTAGATGGTGACGACCTGCTTCTCGACGGAGAGCGGCTGATACTGCGGCTGCTTCAGGACTTCCACCAATCGTCTGCCACGATTCAGCTGATTCAACGTCGCTTTGTCCAGGTCGCTGCCAAACTGCGCGAACGCCGCAAGTTCTCGATACTGCGCGAGGTCCAGCCGGAGCGAACCCGCCACCTGACGCATGGCTTTCACCTGGGCGGATCCACCGACGCGCGACACCGAGTTGCCGACGTTAATCGCCGGGCGCACGCCCTGGTGGAAGAGGTCGCTTTCGAGAAAGATCTGACCGTCCGTGATCGAGATGACATTGGTCGGAATGTAGGCGGAGAGGTCTCCGGCCTGCGTCTCGATGATCGGGAGCGCCGTCAGCGAGCCCCCGCCAAGCTCCTTCTTCATCTTCGCGGCGCGCTCGAGCAGGCGCGAGTGGAGATAAAAGACGTCGCCGGGATACGCTTCGCGTCCCGGTGGACGACGCAGCAACAGGGAAATCTCGCGGTACGCCTGCGCATGTTTCGACAGGTCGTCGTACACGCAGAGCGCATGCCGGCCATTGTCCCGGAAATACTCGCCCATCGCGCAGGCCGCATACGGGCTGATGTAGAGGAGCGGCGCGGGGTCGGACGCGGCGGCGGCGACGACGATCGTGTATTCCATGGCGCCAAAGTCTTCGAGCGTCCGAACGACTTGCGCGACCGTCGACTGCTTCTGGCCGATCGCGTTGTAAATGCAGATGACGTTCTGCCCCTTCTGATTGATGATCGTGTCAACCGCGACGGCCGTCTTGCCCGTCTGCCGATCGCCGATGATCAACTCGCGCTGCCCGCGACCGATCGGCACCATCGCGTCAATGGCCTTGAGCCCCGTCTGGAGCGGTTCCTTCACCGGGCTTCGATCCACGACGCCGGGCGCCAATCGCTCGATTTCGCGAAACTGTTTCGAGACGATGGGGCCCTTGCCGTCGATTGGCTGACCGAGCGCGTTGACGACGCGGCCAACCAGTTCCTCGCCCACGGGCACGGAGATGATGCGATTCGTGCGCTTGACGGTGTCGCCTTCCTTGATTTCCGTGTACTCGCCGAGCAGCACGACGCCAACACTGTCCTCTTCGAGGTTCAAGGCAATGCCGACAACTCCGTGAGGAAATTCCAGCATTTCGCCAGCCATCGTGCGCTCCACGCCGTGAACGCGCGCGATGCCGTCGCCGATGGAGACGATGGTGCCGACTTCCGCCACATCGACGTCCACCGCGTAGTTGCCGATCTGGTCTCGAATGATCTTGGAGATTTCTTCAGCTTTGATATTCATCTCGTTATCCGGCCCGCCTCCGCGCTAACGGGCGAGGCAAGCACTTTGGCACCCTGGCACCCTGGCACCTTGGCACCTTGGCACCTTGGCACCTTGTCTAGCTTTCCGCCTGCACGAGTGTGTCTTTCAACTTTTGCAGCTGCGTGACGACGCTGCCGTCGTACACGGTGCTCCCTATCCGTGTCACCGCACCGCCAATGATCGAGGGATCGACTTTCGTCGCGAGCTGGACCTGGCGTCCGGTCGCACGCGCGATCCCTTGCTGCAGCGCGGCGACACGGTCGGCCGGCAACGGAATGGCCGTGGTCACTTCGGCCCGCGCGATCTGGTGATAATCCATCACGCGTTCACGAAACGCCCGCGTCAACTCATCGAGAATCGTGAGACGGTCGCGTTCTGCGAGCAGACTCAGCAACCGGGTGATTGGCGGTGACAAGGGACTCAACGCGAGCAGCTGCTCGACAATCGCTCGTTTTCGTGGAGCGGGAACCGCTGGATTGAGGAACGTGCGCGAGAGCGCCTCGTGGCTCGCCACCAGCTGCGCGAACCCCGTGAGCTCGCTTTCGAGCCGGTTGAGGTCGAGTTGCTCTTTTTGCGCGACGTCAAACAGAGCTCGCGCATAACGCATGGCGGCAGCACGCGGCGTCATCCCGCCTCCGGCTGATCGGACGCCCCGGTGCGGCGCTCCGCGACCTGCGTCGCATACTGGTCGAGCAATCGCAACTGATCGTCCGGCGTGATGGTCCGCCTGATACGCTGCTCGGCCACCTGCACCGCAAGTTGGGCCGCGTGCTCGGTCAGCTCCCGACGCGCGACGCGCAACCGCATCTGGATCTCACGGCGAGTCTGGTCGAGCAGTCGTTCACGTTCGGCTTTCGCTGTCTCGGCGATTCGGACTTGCTCCGCCGCGATGTCTTCCGCACCTCGGGTCTTGAGGGCTTCGAGCTCTGAGGGCAGTGCCGCCATCTGCCGCTGGATTTGTTCGAGCTGGGCCGTGGCCACTCGCCGCATCTCGGCCGCAGTCACCAGGTCATGCCGGATTTGATCGGACCGCGTGCGCAGGTAGTCCTGGATCGGCCGGCGAAGAAAGTAGACAAGGACCCCGGCCAGAATCGCGAAGTTGAAGAGCCGAGCGATTACCGGAAGGATCCCCTCGTGTTCCGCTTCCGCTGCGAGCGCCTCGGCCGGGAGCAACGCGAAGAGCGCGACCGTCATCGCGACGGTCGCGAGGATCTTCCGAGTGGCGTTTCCGTGCGGTGGTGAGTGTCGAATCATCAAACGTTCGGAGAGCAATCCGTCACGAAGCCTTGCGCCCGAGGATCCGTTCGGCGGCGGCGCCGCCGAGCGTCTCCGCATCGGCGCTGAGGCGGCGTTTCGCTTCTTCAGCATCAGCCGCGAGTTGAGCCGCCGCCGCGGCAATCTCCTGTTCCGCTTCGGCACGAGTCTGCGCCAGGATTTGCGCGCGGGCATCGAGCGCGGTCCGGCGAACTTCGTCCATCTGACGGTACACCTCGGCACGAGCGGCGGAGGTCTTTCTTTCGAACTCTGCCGTCGCGGCCGCGGCTTCCCGCGCTGATCGCTCGGCCAGCTCGCGGGCCGACCGCGCCGCTTCGTCACGCTGCTGAATGACTCGTTGGATCGGCCGGAAGAGCAGGCGGTCGAGGACGATCGTCAGAACGAGCAGAAAGAAGATGACCCACAGCACCGAAAGATCCGGGAGCACGCAACCTCCGAAGGGCCAGCGCAAGGTGCGCGCCGTCCGTCAATGCGCAAACGTCAATTTATACCATTCGGCGAGGGCCTGAGGAAAGCGTTCGGGTGGAAATCCGGCGAAATTCAGCCGATGATCACTCGCGCGCCGCGGCTCGATTCAATGCGCCCGATCCTCCATGCCCCGCAACCCGCCTCTTCGAGGCGTCGGTGCGCCTCGTCGGCGGCTTCCGCGTCCAGAGAGACCAGCAAGCCGCCTGAGGTCTGAGGGTCGTGGAGGAGTTGCACGATGTCAAAGTCCACTTCCCGGACAAATTCGAGCTGGGTGCCAAAGTGTTGAGCGTTGGCGCGTCCGCCACCGGGCATGTTCTCGGCCGCCAGCGAGCGCACGCCCTCGAAGAATGGCACCCGCTCGGCTTCAATCCGAATCGTCACGCCGCTGGCTGCCGCCATCGCGGACGAATGACCCACGAGTCCAAAGCCCGTTACGTCCGTACAGGCGTGCACCGACCCGCGCGGCAGCATGTGCAGAATCGCCGCCGCCTTGCCGTTCAGCGTCGTCATCGACCCAACCGCCGACCGGACGAGGGCGTCGGGTGCGCGGTTGAACTTGAAGGCTGTCGCAATGACGCCCGTCCCCAGCGGCTTGGTCAACAGCAGCTCGTCGCCCGCTTTCGATCCCGCGTTCGTCCACATTCGATCTGGGTGCACGTGGCCGGTCACGGCGTATCCAAATTTCACCTCGGCGGGGTCCTGGACCGTGTGGCCTCCGAGGAGCGCGACACCGGCTCGACCGAGCATCTCCACGCCGCCGGCGAAGATCGCCCTGATCACGTCGCGTTCGATGTCTTTGGGAAATCCGGCAATCGCCAGCGCAGTCAACGGAACGCCGCCCATGGCATAGACATCGCTCAGCGCGTTTGCCGCGGCGATCTGACCGTAGACAAACGGGTCGTCAACGATGGGGGTGAAGAAATCGACCGTCTGCACGAGCGCGCGCTCGTCATCAAGCCTGTACACACCCGCATCGTCCGAGGTTCGATAATCCACCAGAACCCGGTCGTCACGTCCCACCGGCAGATCGCCCAGGACCTGGGCGAGCTCACCTGCGGCGAGCTTGCTCGCTCAACCGGCGCAGGCTGAGTACGAGGTCAGCCGCCTCACGGTACTCGTCAACGCTCCCTCCCCTATCTCTCCGTCAGGTACTCGAAAATCCTTTGCAGTTCGTTCTCGTTGGTGAAGTCGATCTCGATCCTGCCGCCGCGTCCTTTTCGAACGATGCGCGTACGTGTGCCGAGCGCGAAGCGCAGTCGGTCCTCGGCCGCCCGCGTGTGCACGTCTTTGGGCTGTTCGACGCGCCTGGCCGCGGGCTGAGCCGCCTTGGCGACAAGCGCTTCGGTTTCGCGAACGGAGAGGTCTTTCGCGAGGATCTCGCGCGCCACGCGCAGTTGGGCCGCTTCGTCCGGCAAGCCGAGGAGGGCTCGCGCGTGACCCATCGAGAGCGACCCGGCAACCAGATTCTCGCGAATCTCGTGTGGAAGTCGAAGCAAACGCAGGTGGTTCGCGATTGAGGATCGATCTTTGCCAACCGCCTCGGCGATCTGCTCCTGCGTCAGGTGAAGATCGTCAGTGAGCCGTCGGTACGCTTGCGCCTCTTCGATCGGATTCAGATCTTCTCGCTGGATGTTTTCGATGAGCGCGGCGGCCAGCAGTTTGTCGTCCGGGATCTCGCGGACCACCACCGGCACTTTGAGGAGTCCGGCGCGCTGGGATGCACGCCAGCGCCGTTCGCCCGCGACGATTTCGAAGCTCTCTCCGTCGGAACGACGGACCACAATGGGCTGAATGATCCCGTGCGCACGGATCGACCGCGCCAACTCGTCGATTCCCGCTTCATCGATGTGCATGCGAGGCTGAAACGGATTGGGACGAAGCCGGTCGGTATCGACTTCCAGACCGCGCTCGGCCGGCGGTGTCGCCAACGGGGCATCCGGAATGAGGGCACTCAAACCTCGGCCGAGCGCAGGGCGTTTGTCAGCCATGAATTCCTCCGCGTCCGTCAACGTCCGATTTCCGTGTGATCACCCTTCAGTTCTCAACAGGAGCGGGCGATACCGCTGCTTCGCGCGCCCGCAGCTCTCGAGCGAGCGCCACGTAGGCTTCCGCTCCTCGTGACCTGGCGTCGTAGACGATCGCGGGCAGGCCGTGGCTGGGGGCCTCGCCAAGCCTGATGTTACGAGGGATGACGGTCTCGAAGACGCGTTCCTGAAAGAAGGCACGAATGTCGTGAGCCACTTGCTGGCCCAGATTCGTCCGCTCGTCGTGCATCGTCATCAGGACGCCGGCGATGTCGAGGGTGGGGTTGAGCGTGGCACGAACGCGGCGCAGCGTCGCGATGAGATCCGCGATCCCTTCGAGCGCAAAGTATTCGCAGGTGAGCGGAATGAGTACCGCATCGGCTGCGACGAGGGCGTTGAGGGTCAACAACCCGAGCGACGGCGGCGTGTCGATGAAGATGTAGTCGTATTGTTCGCGCAGCGAGTAGACGAGCGCCCGCAACCGACGCTCTCGATTCTGCAGTGACACCAATTCCACTTCGGCGCCAGTGAGATTTCGATCGGCCGGCACGAGCGACATGCCTTCGACCCGCGTGGGAAGGACGAAGGCCGTCGCGTCGTGAAATTCACCTGTGAGTGCCTGATACACCGTGCCGGCCGCGGCGGACTGGCCCTTGAGGCCGACTCCACTAGTCAGGTTCGCCTGGGGGTCCAAGTCGACCAGTAGCACCCGCGAGCCGGCCATCGCGAGAGCCGTGGCGAGGTTAATGGCGGTGGTTGTTTTGCCGACGCCACCCTTCTGGTTGGCCACGGCGAGGGCACGAGCGGGCATTTAGGGCAATCGCACTATTCGATACGCAAGTTTCCGGCGAGAACAAGGATAGACCGGGGGACACGCCTGTTTCAAGACGCGAATGGTAAACGTTCCACGTGGAACAGCCTAACTGCTGAGTTGGTAGATGGTCAGGCGGCTCCCGAGGCTTGGCAGGAGCGGATAGGTTGCCTGCCACGCTAGCGGCGGCGCGTCGGGGACCTGATCCGGTCCGGCAGGTCCGCGAAAAACCAGCCCCACGCCCCCCCGGGTGAGGAATCCAGACAGCTCCGCCAAGGTTTGTCGCTCAACGCGGACAGCGCGAATCGAAAAGGCAGTGTAGGCGTGCCGGTGCGGGAGACTGCTCAGAAGTCCCTGAAACCGCGTCGTTTCCACACTTGTGTTTGACAATTTGAGCGCCCGAATGGCCTCTCTGAGAAACGCCGCCTTCCGGGCCTTCGACTCGACCATGGTCACGTCGTAGCCAGTCATCAGGGCCAACGGGATGGCCGGTGACCCGCCGCCCGATCCCACGTCTATAAGCCTTCCCGAGCCGCTCGGCAGATGCCGAGCCGCCACCAACGGCTCCAACAGCAGCCTGTCAATGGCTTCATCGACGCCGGTCAGGGCGGTCAAGTTGATCTTGCGGTTCCACCGGAAGAGGAGATCCAAGAAGGACGAGAGGCTGTCGGCTTGAGATTCGGGGATGAAGATATTCGCCTTCGCCGCGCGATGAAGCAGCCGGGTTCGGGTGTTGCGCTCAGCCACTGCGCCAGCGTATCAGACCTCAAACGGCTGCACGCCCGCGATCGAGGTATGTCGAAATCACAGCCAGGGCAGCAGGTGTGACCCCAGGGACGCGCCCGGCCTGGCCAACCGTTGATGGACGGACCTGGGTCAGGCGTTCAACAATCTCTCGAGACAGTCCTGGTATTCCGTGGAAGGAGAAGTCCTGCGGAATGAGTCGATGCTCCTGCCGCTTCTGCCGCTCAATCAGGGTCATCTGGCGTTGGATATAGCCCTCGTACTTGAACTCCGTCTCGACACTGGCGAGATCCAACCTGCCCGTCCGTGGGTCCAACGAAACCTGGCCGGCAGCCGAAAGGGTTGCAAGTGACACTCCGGCCTGCTTCAACGCACGGGGAGCGGGAATCGCCTGGCCACCGACGGAGACTGACGTCCGTCTGATGATCGCGCTGTTGCGATCAAATCGGGCTCTGCGTTCCTCAAAGGCTGTCCAGCGCTGGTCGTCTACGGTTCCCAGGTCGCGGGCTCTGGGCGTCAGTCGAAGGTCCGCGTTGTCGATTCGCAACAGCAGGCGATGTTCGGCCCGAGACGTAAACATCCGGTATGGCTCGAGGCACCCCTTTGTCGTCAGATCGTCGATGAGGATCCCGATATACGCCTCGTCCCGTCGCAGGACGAACGGGTCGGCGCCTATCACACACCTCGAGGCGTTAATTCCGGCGACAATCCCTTGCGCGGCGGCCTCTTCATACCCAGACGTGCCGTTGATCTGACCGGCGAAGAAGAGTCCCCGCACCCGGTGTGTCTCGAGAGAGAGTTTGAGCTCGGTGGGCTGAATGAAGTCGTATTCCACCGCATACCCGGGACGAAGCAGCGTCACGCCATCGAGGCCCGGCAACGCGTGTATGAGTTGCTGCTGCACCTCGAAAGGAAGGCTCGTGGAGAACCCGTTCACGTAGATTTCGTCAACGTCGAGACCTTCCGGTTCGAGAAAGATTTGGTGGCGCTCGCGCTGGGGGAACCGCATCACCTTGTCCTCGAGCGACGGGCAGTACCGAGGGCCGATGCCGGTGATTTGACCGTTGTAGAGAGGGGATTCAGAGATGTGGCTTCTGACCAGTTCGTGGACAGCATCCGTCGTGTGGAGCAGATGGCAGGCGACCTGCGGCCGGTCGATCGAAGCCGTAAGAAATGAAAAGGGAACGGCTGGCCAGTCACCGCGCTCCTCGACAAACTGCGAGAAATCGATGGTCTTCCTGCTCAATCGGGGTGGCGTTCCGGTCTTCAGTCGTCCCCACCGGAAACCGAACGACTTGAGCGACTCCGCTAGCTCGCGCGATGGCGGTTCCCCGGCGCGGCCAGATGGTTGCTGTTCACGGCCGATATGGACGAGCCCGTTCAGAAACGTACCGGTGGTCACGACGAGTGCGTGGCAACGGTAGCGCTCGCCACTTTCGAGCATCAACCCCGAGACGCGGTCGCCCTCCGTCACAACCCGTGCAGCCTTGCCGAAGATCCACGAAATCCGAGGCTCGGCCCGCAAGGCGTCGCGGACCCAGTTCGAGTAAATCCGTTTGTCCGCCTGGGCGCGGGGAGACCAGACGGCAGGACCGCGGCTTCGATTGAGCAGCTTGAACTGAATGCCGGTCGCGTCGATCGCGATTCCCATCAAGCCACCGAGCGCATCAATCTCTCGAACAAGGTGCCCCTTGGCCGTCCCACCGACCGCGGGGTTGCAAGGCATGTGAGCGACCGTGTCGTCCGACAGCGTGCAGATCGCAACCGAACGCCCCAGGCGGGCAGCGGCCCACGCCGCTTCCACACCCGCATGGCCGGCTCCAATCACAATGAGGTCGAAGTCGAGGTCTTTACTTTGCACAGCAAACTACTTGCCTATGCAGAACCTGTCAAAGATCGCGTGGACGATCGCATCGGCTCCTCGCCGTCCGGTGATGTCCTCGAGGATGGCGCGAGCGTCGTGGACGTCGGCCAGCACGAATTCTTCGGGGACGCCGGCGTCGGCCGCCTCGGCAGCGCGTGAGAGATTCGTCGCGGCTTGCCGCAAGAGTTCGATGTGACGCGTGTTGGTGATCGCCGGCACTTCACAATGGAGAGGCGCCGCGACAACGGCTCGCGCCATCGCCGCGCGAAGCTCGTCGAGACCCTCGCCGGTTGCGGCCGAGATAGCGACGGCACCGGGGACCACCTCACCGGCGTCCCACGCCTTGGGCAAATCGATCTTGTTCACGATCACGAGACGCGGAGAATCGGCCGTCTCGTCGAGCAGCGACCGATCGTCATCGGTCAGGGTGACCGAGCCATCGAGCACGATCAGCCTGAGCGCCGCGATCTGCCGCGCACCCGTTGCCCGTGCGATCCCCTCGGCCTCGATGACATCTGAGGGCTGCTGTCGAACGCCAGCGGTGTCCACCAGCGTCACTGGGATGCCGTGGATATCGATCACCTCGGTGAGGAGATCTCGCGTCGTGCCAGGCAGATTCGTGACAATTGCGCGTCCAGTCCCGGCCAGCTGGTTGAACAGCGACGACTTTCCGGTATTCGGTCGACCGGCGATAACGACGTGCAGTCCTTCGCGCACGAGACGGCCTCGCTCGGAGTCCTTGAGCAACGCCTGAATCTGGCTGCAGATTTCGCCGAGTTCACGTCCCGCCGCGCCGGTATCGACAAAGTGGTACCCCTCGCCAGGAAAGTCCAGCGACGCTTCGAGGAGTGCGATCAGATCAAACAACCGGTGGTCGATCGCACGGATCTGCTCGGTCAGCGTCCCCTCGAGTTGATCGAATGCGGCGCGCGCCTGCACGGGTGTGACGGCATCCACCAGGTCTCGGACGGCTTCGGCCTGGACCAGATCGAGCTGGCCATTTAGATAGGCTCGCAGCGTGAACTCGCCCGGCTCTGCAAGACGCGCAGTGGCATCAATCGCTGCCGCGACGATCTGCTGCAGCAGCACAGGACTTCCATGCGCGCTGATCTCGACGACATTCTCGCCGGTGTAGGAATGTGGCGCGGGAAAGCTCGTGACCAGCACGCGGTCGATCGCCCCCACTCTGCCCAGCACGCGCGCGAGTGTTGCTCGCCGCGGTTCGAGGTCGCCCGGCGCATCTGTCAGCGAGCGCGCGATGTCAATGGCTTTTGGGCCGCTCAGACGCACCACGCCAATTCCGCCTCGGCCTGGCGGCGTGGCAATGGCGACAATGGTGTCGGTCGCGTCGAACATCGGTGAAAGCCACGGGACAGCGCGAACGATTCCCGCGTGCGCCGTTCAGCGGCGCAGGGAAATGATGACGGTCTTGAGGAACGCGTCGCCGATGCTCTCGGATGACAACTGCGGATCCTCAGCGACCGTCAGATGCACGAGTCGTCGAGCGTAGGGATTGAGCGGACCCATCTCCTGCGGGGCACCGGAGGCTTTGGCCTTGTCCATCATGAAGCGGGCCATTTGCTTCAACTCGGCGTCCTTGGCCTTCCTGTAGCCGAGGCAATCGATCACGAAAGTTCGGTCGTCCTTCAGTTCGCGGCGGAATGCCGTGTTGACGACGTGCTGCAGGGCGTCGAGCGCCTCCGCCCGTCGCCTCAACAAAACATCACCGCCATTTCCAGTTAACTCGATCCTGACGCTGTCGGCCGAATCCTCGATTGTGATGTCAAGCGGCACGCCCATCGCCTCGAGCGTGCCCTGCAGAAAACCCCGTACGCGCTCGTGCAGATCCGCCATCACTTCCGCTCCTTCGCTCCCGTGCTCTTCCCCCCGCCCGCGGTCTTGAGACGTCGCTCGGCAGGCGGCCGAACGGCGCGCGGCTGGGGAGGACCAATCAGACGATTCGTCAGCATCTGCTGACCGATCGCCCACAAATTGCTCACCGTCCAATACAGCACCAGCCCGCTCGGCGCCCAAATGAACATCGTCATGAAAATGAGCGGCATGAACAACATCATTTTCTGCTGTGTGGGATCGCCGGTGGCCGGAGACATCTTGGTCTGGACGAACTGGGTGGCGCCCATCAGGATGGGCGTGATGAAGAGAGGATCGTAGGTGGACAAATCTTTGATCCAGCCGATGAAGGGTGCTCCTCGCAGCTCGATCGCCACGGACAACATCGCGTAGAACGCGAAGAGCACTGGCATCGTGAGCAGCATGGGGACGCAACCGCTCGCCGGATTGACGCCGCGCTCGCGATACAGATTCATCAACTCGACGTTCATTTTCTGGCGCGCCGGATCGCTCACCTTCAGTTTCGCGTAGCGATCCTGAATGGCTTTCATTTCCGGCTGCAGCTCCTGCATGCGACGCATCGAGACGACGCTTTTGTGCCGCAAGGGGAACATGGCGAGGTTGATGAGGACCGTGAGAGCCACGATCGACCAGCCGTAGTTCCCGATGTAGCCATTCACCCACTTGAGCGAACGCAGGAGAGGCGTGACGAGCCAGTCGAAAATACCGAAGTCGATCGCGCGGACGAGTTCGCGGTCGACGCTTCTCAACACGTCGAAATCTTTCGGGCCGAAGAAGAACCGGGCTCCGGTTGGCCCGGCGGAGGGAGAGGGCTGGGTCACCGACCACGAGACGAACTGGAGGCCTCGTTCACTGCCCTCCACTGAAACCGGCACGGGCTCGTAGCGAATGGTCGCCGTCTGTCCCTTCACGAGCGCCGCGCTCAAGAAGTAGTGATCGTCCACTCCGGCGAAATCGAGCGCGCCGTCCACAGTTTGATGCTTCGGGACATCCGAGAATTTGACGCGGGTGACGTCGCGGTCGCGATAGAAGATCGGCTGGGATGACGGAGCGTAGGTCATTCCGCTCGACACCACACCGGTGCCAAGCGCGGGGCCCCACAGAATGGTGGGGGTCAGCGGCTTGCCGCCTTTCGATACGGACGCGGAAAACTCGATGACGTATGGCTGATCGGGTGCGAACGAAAATTCCTTTCGCGCTGTGAGACCGGACGCGTCGCTGTATTCGAACGTCAGGCGTGCCGCCGTCGAACTCGTGTTCACCGAGTCTGCGCTTGGCTTGAACAGCGCTTGAGACAGCGTTCGATCGCTCTCCGGGTCGCCCACGACGAGCGCAAAAGGCTTTGGCGAGTCTGGCTTCACGTGGGCCGGAACGAGATCGAGCGGCCGGCCATCGGGCCCGAGGTACCGCTTCAATCGCCAGGATTTCAGTACCGCGCCGCGCGTCGTGAAGGCGGCTTGCACATCAGCGTTTTCGACGAGTACCTCGCGTTCCTCGCTATCGTGAACCAGTGGTTCAGCCGGCGAAGCGGGTGGCGTTGTCGGGGGCACCTGGGCCTGCGGTTGACTCGATGGCGTGGCGGGAGACGCGGCGGTCTGAGGCCCGGTTTGAGGCGCTGGAGTGCGCGGCTGGGGCTTGGGTTGTGGAAACATCGCCTGGTAACCGTACAGAATCACCAGGGAGAGGAGAACCCAGAGCAGGAGGCGCTTTTCCATTGGGTCAGACGCGAGGACGGCGAGCCGGAACCGGATCGAGGCCGGCGCCGCCCAGCGGGTGACACTTCGCCAGTCTGACGACGGCGAGCGCCGTTCCGCGAATCACGCCGTGAGTTCGAACGGCTTCGGCGGCGTAATCGGAGCACGAGGGCAAGAAGCGGCAGGATCCCGCAAATAACGGTGATATCAGCAACTTATAGGCCCGAATCAAGGCCAGGGCGCCGCGCTGCCCCAGTGTCAAGCGCACGTGATCCACGTGTCAGCGCCTCCGTGGTCCGGCCGGTATCGCGCGAGTGGCCACGCGCCGGCAGACACTTTTGAAGTCATCCTCGATGTCAGGGTAGTTCGCCGTCAGGAGCTCACGACGGGGAATCACGAGGATGTCCACGGCAGGCTCAACGCTCGGCGGGTTGTTGCGGAAAACTTCTCGAATCAGACGTTTAGCCTTGTTTCTCACGACGGCCCCGCCCAGCTTCTTAGAGGCCACGATGCCAAGGCGGCAGTGCGCACCGGGTGCCGCCGCCGTCAGCACGGTCATGTACCGTCCGTGCACGCGTGCGCCACGATCGAAGACCTGCTGAAAATCTCCGCGGCGCCTGACCCTCCGGCTTTTGTCAAAACGCGCCATCGGTCCTTCAGCGCCAGGAACTGCCCGCGTGGAGAGATCGGATTACGATGAAACCGTCAGACGCTTGCGTCCTTTGGCTCGACGCCGCTTCAGGACGAGCCGACCCTTCTTCGTGCTCATGCGCACCAAAAAACCATGCGTGCGCTTGCGGCGACGACGGTTCGGCTGGAACGTACGCTTCATGGTGTTCGATCCCTTGCGGACAACGGTAACGGGCGGAGAAACCTAAATACTAGTCAACCGTCACGCGGAGTGTCAATTGCGGCGCGACGATCGGAACCGTTTGTCATGGTTCGACGGCTATGTTAGAGTCCCGTCCCTGCGACCTACGTAGGGTCTCCCCCCGAAGTTTTCCACAACTGTGGAAAAAAATGTGGAAAAGCCAAGGTTTTCGCCCTCCGTTCCCTTCCGGTGCCGCAGTGGCGCGGCTTTCGGTGGGGCGAAGGTCCGGAAATGCCCGTCGTGACAATGGCTCGGCGGCTGGCTAACTGAGAAAGACGGCAGAACCATGGGCATTCCGGTGGCGAAAGTCCCAGGAGCAGCGGGTAGCAGTGGCACGGACGGGCAGGTGGGGGGCGCCAATATCTGGGATCGGGTTCTCTCCCGCATCGAGGCTAAAGTCAATCGCCACAGCTTTTACACCTGGTTCAAGCCGACGTCCTTTGTTGCCGATGAGGGTGCCGTCATCCGGATCCGTGTGCCAAACGCCCTCTTTCGCGACTGGCTCACCAAGCACTACGCAACCGTCCTCGCCGAAGCTCTGGACGAGGTCGAGCGTCCTGAATCGCAGGTGGTATTCGTCACGGAGGATGCGGCCGGCGTCATCGTTCAGCCAAGTCCCGCAGCGCCCGCCGTCGCGGCGGCGGAGGAAGAAGATCCGACCGACCAGGGGAACCTGGGACCCCGCTACTCCTTCGACACCTTCATCGTCGGACCCTCGAACCAGTTTGCACATGCGGCGTGCCGCGCGGTTGCTGAAGCTCCTTCGCGCTCGTATAACCCGCTCTTCATCTATGGCGGCGTGGGGCTCGGGAAAACGCATTTGATGCATGCGATTGGGCACTACGTGCTCAATCACTTGAAGTCGCTCAAACTGACGTACATCTCGTCAGAGCGATTCATGAACGAGATGATCAATGCCGTCCGCTACGATCGCGTGCTTGATTTTCGCGAGCGCTACCGAAGCGTCGATGTTCTGCTTGTCGACGACATTCAGTTTCTCGCCGGCAAGGAAGGGACGCAAACCGAGTTCTTTCACACGTTCAACTCGCTCTACGATTCGCAAAAGCAGATCGTCATCAGCAGCGATTGTCCACCCCACGAGATTCCGTCGCTCGAGGAGCGGCTGCGCTCGCGATTCGAGTGGGGACTTATTGCGGACATCCAGCCGCCGGATCTGGAAACCAAAGTGGCGATCCTGAAGAAGAAAGCGGAAACAGAGGGGATTCCGCTGCCCGACAACGTGGCGATTTATATCGCCGGAAAAATCAAGTCGAACATTCGCGAACTCGAGGGATCGCTCATCCGGCTCATTGCGTACGCCTCGCTCACCGGGCGGGAAATTTCCCTGCCACTCGCCCAGGATGTGTTGCGCAACGTGCTGCAGCACGACGACCGCGCGATCACGATTGAGATCATCCAGAAACACGTCTCCGACTACTACCAACTGAAACTGGCCGAGCTCAAATCGAGGAACAATTCGAAATCCGTTGCGATGCCCCGTCAGATCGCCATGTATCTCTGCAAGACGCTGACGAACGCATCATTGCCAGAGATCGGCAAGAGCTTTGGAGGAAAGCACCACTCGACGGTGATTCACTCGATCCGAAAGATTGAGACGCTTCGCAAGCGGGACGGAGATTTCAACACCCTTATCAACAACTTTGTGGAGTCTTTCCGCTGAAGAAACGGACGGGTTTTTCGGTTTTGCACACTGCTTGAGCTGTGGCACCTGAGGGCGGATTGTGGACGGCGGAGAGGAGCTCGGATCTCAACAACGGCGACACAGAAACGCGGCCCTTTTCCCAAAAGCTCATCCACAAGTTAAGTTGCTGATGTACAAGCGTTAATGAGCGCTTAGAATGTTTTCAACAGCACCTCTTTCCTGTTATAATTCTTTGTTCCTTTGATCTCCCTCATCTACGAAGGGATCGGCAGCAGCTAAGCGACCGCCGATTCACTACGAGGTCACCACCACATGGAGCTTGTCGTCCGTAAGACCGATCTGCTGCGCGAACTGCAGCTCTTCCAGGGGATCGTGGAACGGAAGAACACGATTCCTATTCTCGCCAACGTACTCATCGAGGCGACGGGCGACGAGGTGAAGTTCCTGGCAACCGATCTCGAGGTCGGCCTGCGGAGCAAATGCACCGCTGCCGTGTCGAAGGGGGGATCGCTGACGCTTCCGGCGAAGAAGCTTTACGAAATTATCAAGGCACTGCCGGAAACCGACGTGCGGATCGAGACCGATCGAAACGGCGTGAAGGTTGCCGCCGATCGTTTCGACTCGCGGATGCAGACCTTGCCGCGCGAGGATTTTCCGAGTCTGCCGGAAGCGACGGGCAGTTACAGTGCGTCGCTGCCTCGCGACGTGCTGAAGCAGATGGTCGCCAAGACGCAGTTTGCGATCACCGGCGAGGACACCCGCTATTTTCTGAACGGTGCCTTGTTCATTCTTCGACCGGACTCGATGGGCCTGGTCTCAACCGACGGCCATCGCCTGGCGCTGGTGAATGTGCCGCGCGAAAAGGGGAAGAGCAAAGTACGCACGGACGAGGAAGTCCGCGTCATTCTTCCGCGAAAGACGCTCCTCGAACTCGGCCGTCTGCTCGCCGAAGGGGAAGGGGACATTCAGTACGAGCGCGGAGAGAATCATCTCTTCTTCGATATCGGTGGCCGGTTGCTGATCTCGCGGATGATCGACGGGCAGTTCCCGGCGTTCGAACGCGTCATCCCGAAGAGCAACGACAAGCGCGTCGAGTTCGATCGCGACCGCCTCACGAGCGCGGTCAAGCGCGTGGCGCTGCTTTCCAACGAGCGATCCCGCGCCGTGAAGTTTCAGATCGACAAAGGTAAGGTTGAAATCGCCTCGAGCAGTCCCGAGTTCGGCGAGGCGAAGGAAGTTCTGATCGTCGACTACGCGTCAACGCCGGTGACGATTTGCTTCAACGCCCAGTACGTTCTGGACTTTCTCGCCGTGGTGGAAACCGACTCCGTCAGCCTGGAATTCAAGGACGAAATGAGCCAGGCCGTGATGAAGCCTATTGGCGCTGATGGCTACGACTACACCTACGTCATCATGCCGATGAGGGTTTGATCGCTTTCAATTAATGTCTCAACTAGAGTCCCCGAACGACGACAAGACGCAGCCGGATCCGCAAACCAGCCCCGCTGTCGCTCCCGAGACGTCCGCTTCAGTCGCAGGGAACGGCAACGGTCTGGTCGCAGACGACTACGGCGCGGACAAGATCAGGGTCCTCGAAGGACTGGAAGCCGTCCGCAAGCGTCCGGCGATGTACATCGGCTCCACCGGACCGCAGGGACTCCACCACCTCGTCTACGAAATCGTCGACAACTCGATCGACGAAGCGCTCGCGGGTTTCTGCGATCAGGTCAACGTCACGCTGCACATCGATAACTCGGTCACGGTTGTTGACAATGGCCGCGGTATCCCCGTCGATCGGCACGCGAGCGGTCGGCCGGCGGCTGAAGTCGCGTTGACCGTTCTCCATGCCGGCGGCAAGTTCGACAACGACAGCTACAAGGTATCGGGTGGTCTCCACGGGGTCGGCGTGTCGGTCGTCAATGCATTGTCGGAGGGCCTCGACCTCGAAATCTGGCGCAACGGTCAGGTTTACAAACAGAGTTACACCCGCGGCAAGCCCGTTGGCGATCTCGAGGTCACCGGCACGACCAAGAAACGTGGAACCAAAATCACGTTCAAGCCGGACGCAGAGGTCTTCGAAACGGTTGAATTCAGCTTCGACACGCTGGCGCAGCGGCTGCGGGAACTGGCGTTTCTCAACGGTGGCGTCACCATTACGATCGACGACGAGCGCGACGGTAAGGCGCACAAGTTTCTCTACGAAGGCGGCGTCCGATCGTTCGTTCAATTCCTGAACCAGAACAAGGCGGCCGTCAACGACAAGCCGATCTACATGCATGGCGAGAAAGACGGGATTGACGTCGAGATTGCCCTGCAGTGGAACGACGGCTACACCGAAACGGTCTATTCATTCGCGAACAACATCAACACCCACGAAGGCGGCACTCATCTCTCCGGCTTCCGGTCGGCGCTCACGCGGACGATCAATTACTACGTCAGCAAGAACAATCTGGCGAAGGATCTGAAGGACGCCAACATCGGCGGCGATGACATCCGGGAAGGACTGACGGCGGTCATCAGCATCAAGATCCCGCGACCGCAGTTCGAGGGCCAGACCAAGACCAAACTGGGAAACACCGAAGTCAAAGGCATCGTCGAGGCCATTCTCAACGACCGCCTCGGGGCCTACCTCGAGGAAAATCCTCCCGTCGCCAAGCGAATCATCAACAAGGCGGTCGATGCCGCGCGGGCGCGTGAGGCCGCGCGCAAGGCCAGAGATCTCGTTCGCCGGAAAGGCGCGCTCGATAACAGCAGCCTGCCAGGAAAACTCGCCGACTGCCAGGAGCGCGATCCGGCGCAGAGCGAGCTCTACATCGTGGAAGGCGAGTCAGCAGGCGGATCGGCCAAGCAGGGGCGGGACCGGCGCTTCCAGGCGATTCTTCCGATCAAGGGAAAGATCCTCAACGTCGAACGCGCACGCTTCGACCGGATGTTGAGCAGCGACGAAATCAAGACGATGATCGCCGCGCTCGGCTGTGGCATCGGCAAGGACGACTTCGACATTTCCAAGCTGCGCTACCACCGCGTGATCATCATGACCGACGCGGATGTCGACGGCTCGCACATCCGGACGCTGCTCCTGACGTTCTTCTATCGGCAGATGCGCGAGCTGGTGGATCACGGCTACGTTTATATCGCGCAGCCGCCACTCTTTCGAGCCAAGCGGGGTCGCACCGAAACGTTCATCCGCGACGAGCGCGCGCTCGAGGCATGGTTGATCAAGCGGGCGGTTGAATCGCGGATCGTGGCGCTCCCCGACGGTACGGAAATCAAAGGGGAAGATCTCGAGCGCCGCGTCGAGAAACTCGGGGCGTTTCGCAAATTCATGCAGATCGTGGAACGCCGCGGCCCGACGCGCGACGTGGTGTTGGCGCTGCTCAACAGTGGTGCGAAGGACAGGGCCTTCTTCGCGGACCGCGACCGAGTGCAGGCGCTCGCGGATTCGCTCGCACATCCTATGCGCACGGCCACCGTGCAGCCAGACGAGGAGCATCAGGCGCACAGCCTCCTCATCGAGGATCGGTCGGGTGGCTATCCGCGGCACCACCGCGTCGATATCGACTTCGTGAGCACGACGGAGTTCCGAGCGCTGGCTGCGAGCTACCAGGACGTCCACGGCATTCGCGGCCCGATGGTCGTTCGGACGATCTCCACGGCGGCAAAAGACGAGGAATCCGACCAGCCCGGCGCAACCGCCAACGAGACGGCGATCGGCGGCGCGCCTCTCGATCAGGCGACACGCCTCGCGGCTGAACCCAAGGTTCTCGACGTCAGCTCGATGGCAAAGCTCGCCGGCAAGGCGAAGGATGCCGAGGTTCGCATCGAAGGCCTGGACGAGCTCGTCGAGTTCTTCATCGGTGCTGGCAAGAAGGGCTTTGACATCCAGCGCTACAAAGGCCTGGGTGAAATGAATCCCGAGACGTTGTGGGAAACCACGATGGATCCCGAGAAGCGGACGCTGCTCCAGGTGCGCGCGGAGGACCACCCGCAAGCAGATCTGATGTTCACGACTCTGATGGGCGATCAGGTGGAGCCGCGCCGGAAGTTCATTGAGGACAACGCGCTCGACGTGAAGAATCTGGATATTTGAGGGTTCAGAAAGGGTTCAGAGAAGGTGCAGACAGGGTGCAGACAGGGGTTAAAGGTTCAGATGTGAACTCTTGAACTACCCTGAACCCCCTCTGACCCCCCTCTGAACCCGTGAACCACCTCTGAACCCTTTCGGAACCCTTGCTGAACCTTTTCTGAACCCTTTCCATGACTGATTCCGCATCCAAGATCCCCGTCAACATCGAGGACGAGATGAAGCGCTCGTACATGGATTACGCCATGAGCGTAATCATTGGCCGAGCGCTGCCGGATGTCCGCGATGGGTTGAAGCCCGCGCACCGGCGCGTGCTCTACGGGATGCGCACGATGGGGCTCGCCTCCAACCGGGCCTATCGCAAGTGCGCAAAGATCGTCGGCGAGGTGATGGGCAACTATCACCCGCACGGCGATGCCTCGATCTACGACACGCTGGTGCGGCTCGCGCAGGACTTCAACATGCGCTATCCCCTGGTTGACGGCCAGGGGAATTTCGGGTCGATCGACGGCGACCCGCCGGCGGCGATGCGCTACACGGAAGCGCGTCCAGAGCCGCTTGCCGAAGCGATGATGACGGATCTCGACAAAGAGACCGTCGACTTCGTTCCCAACTACGACGAAACCACTGAAGAGCCGACGGTTCTTCCGACGACGTTCCCGAATCTTCTGGTCAACGGATCCGCGGGTATCGCGGTCGGGATGGCGACGAACATCCCGCCGCACAACATGCGCGAAGTGCTGGATGGCGTGCTCGCGGTCATCGAGCATCGCAAGGAGAGCAAGGACACACGGTTCCGCGCGCTGATGAAGGCCATCCCCGGTCCCGACTTCCCTTCAGGCGGCTTCATCGTCGGGCGCGAGGGGATTTTCAACGCCTACAAGACCGGCCGCGGCACCATCACGCTTCGCGCGAAAGCGACGGTCGAGGAGCACAAGAAGGGGGACAAGCTCGCGATCGTCGTCACCGAGATTCCCTATCAGATCAACAAGGCACGGCTCATCGAAAAGATCGCAGAGCTGGCTCGCGAAAAGGACATCGAGGGAATCGCGGATCTGCGCGACGAGTCGGATCGCGAGGGGATGCGGATCGTCATCGAACTGAAGCGCGGCGAGGTTCCTGAGGTCATCCTCAACAACCTTTACAAACAGACCCCGCTGCAGACGACGTTTGGCATCATCATGCTGGCGATTGCCGGCGGGCGCCCGAAGATTCTGCCGCTGCTCGACGTGATCGAGCAGTTCATCGAGTTCCGGCGGGAGGTCGTGCGGCGACGGACGGAGTTCGAACTCCGGCGGGCCGAAGCCAGGGCCCACATCCTCGAGGGGCTCAAGATCGCGCTCGATCATCTCGACGCGGTCATCAAGTTGATTCGGGGTTCTCGCAATCCTTCGGAAGCGCGAGAAGGGTTGGTCGCCCAGTTCGGCCTCAGCACGATTCAGGCGCAAGCGATCCTCGACATGCAGCTGCAGCGCCTCACCGGCCTCGAGCGGCAGAAGATCGTCGACGAGCTGGCCGAGCTGATGAAGACGATCGAACGGCTGCGCGCCATTCTGTCCAGCGACGAACTGCTCATCCAGCTGGTCGTCAACGAGCTCAAGGACATTCGTCAGCGATTTGGCGACGAGCGCAGGACCACGATCATCGACGAGAGCGGCGAGTTCCGGATCGAGGATCTGATTGCCGACGAAGACATGGCCATCACGGTCACCAACACCGGCTACATCAAGCGCACGGCGATCTCCACCTACCGCATGCAGCGGCGCGGCGGCAAAGGTCGCATCGGAATGCGCACGCGCGAGGAGGATTTTGTCAGCCACCTGTTTGTGGCCTCCACGCACGCCTACATCATGATCTTTTCGGATCGCGGGCGCGCCTACTGGCTCAAGGTGCACGAAATCCCCGACGTCGGTCCAGGAGGGAAGGGCAAGGCGATCGCCAACCTCGTCTCGATGGAGGAAGGCGAAAAGATCGCGGCGCTCCTCGACGTCAAGGAATTCCCTGAAATCGAGGGTCAGCAGTTCGTCGTCATGGGCACTCGAAAGGGTGTCGTCAAGAAGACCGACCTGTCGTCCTTCAGCAATCCTCGGGCTGGGGGCATCATCGCGATCGGCGTGGAGGAAGGGGACTCGGTCATTGCCGTGGAACTCTCGGACGGCAAGGAGCAGATCTTCCTGGGCACGCGCAACGGCATGGCCATCCGCTTCGATGAAACGGACGTGCGGCCGATGGGCCGAACCGCATACGGCGTTCGCGGCATCAGTCTCCGGGACGATGACGAAGTGGTGGCGATGGAGGTCGTCCGGGAAGGAGGAACGCTTCTCACCGTCGCGCAGAACGGCTACGGGAAGCGCACCGAACTCGAAGAGTACCGCCTGCAGTCGCGCGGCGGCATCGGCATCATCAACATCCAGACCAGCGATCGAAATGGCAAGGTCGTGGGCATCGCCTATGTCCATGAGGACGACCAGCTGATGCTCATCAGTCAGCAGGGCATGATCCTGCGCATGCGCGCCGGCGATGTCCGCGCGATCGGCCGTGCGACGCAGGGCGTCCGCCTGATCGAGATGGAAGAGGGCGACGCCGTTGTTTCGCTGGCGAAGCTGGCCGAGAAGGAAGAGGAGCCGGCAGACGGCGGGAGTGGAGAACTCGCGACTGCGGGACCCGACGAAGAATCCAGCGCGGAACCCGGCGACGACCAGTAGGCGCCGCCGTCAGGCTGGTTCCAGCTTGGCGTATTTGGCGAGCAGCTTCTTGGTTCCGACCGTATTGAAGCGAACGGTGATCTTCAGGTCGTCGTGATGCTCTTCGACGCCGACGATGTGGCCCACTCCAAACTGCGCGTGGCGCACGCGCATCCCGGGTCTCAGAGTCACGGCCGATTGATCTTCGTGCTCATACGCGTAGTCGGCTTCAGACTCCCGGAAACGTCCGCTGCGGCCTTTGCGGCCGTACGGATTCGTCCGGAATTGGTAATGACTGTGTGAAAAGCCCCCGTACTGCGGCGTGTAGGACGGCGCGATGCGATCGACGAGCTCCAAGGGAATCTCGTCGAGGAATCGCGACGGTTCCGTCGCCTGATATTCGCCGAACACTCGACGACGCGCCGCGCTCGTCAGAACGAGCTGCGACTGCGCCCGGGTCATTCCGACGTAGCACAAGCGACGCTCCTCCTCGAGTTCCTCCTCGTCCTCGCTCGAGCGAGAGTGCGGAAAGAGTCCTTCCTCGAGCCCCGCGATAATCACGGTCGGAAACTCCAGGCCCTTGGCGGCATGCATCGTCATCAGCCACACGCGGGCGTCGCGCGTTCCCGATTCCTCATCTGCTTCCGAGAGCAGCGACAGCCGATCGACAAATCCGCCGAGTGAGGCCTCCGCTTCGCGGACTTCGTAGTCGCGCGCAGCCGATACCAGTTCCATCAGGTTCTCGAGTCGTTCGTTGGCTTCCTCGGTGTTCTCCTCGCGAAGGTCAACCAGGTAGCCGCTGTGATCGAGCATCTTGCCGATGGCCATCGAGACGGGCTCCTTGCGGGCGACATCGGCCAGGCCCGCGATGAGGTCGCGAAAGACACGTAGCGAGGCCACGGCTCGTGGCGCAAGCGTCGAGGCGTCCACGACGTAGACCAGTCGTGCCCAGAGCGAACGAGCCGAGGACACCTCCTGGAGGCCCGCCGCAAGCAATGGCGGCGCATCAGCGCGTACCGCGTCGGGATCGACGGCCTGGAGCGAGTCCATCACGCCTTTGCCGATGCCTCGCGCGGGCACGTTGATCACCCGGCGCAGACTCACGTCATCGTGAGGGTTGATGATCAACTTCAGATAGGCGAGCGCGTCTTTGATTTCCTTCCGTTCGTAGAATCGAACGCCGCCGATGATCTTGTAGGGGATGCGCTCCCGCATCAGCGCATCTTCGATCGCTCGGGACTGCGAGTTGGTGCGATAGAGGACAGCCGTGGTCGCGTCCACGTCGGCCGCTCGAGCGTCCTTGGTGATCCGGGTTACAAAGTCGGCCTCCTCGAGCTCGTCGTTGCCGCGGTAGTAGACGATGCGCGAGCCACCTTGACGGTCGGTCCACAAACGCTTGTCTTTCCGATTCCGATTCTTGCTGATGACAGCCGACGCGGCGTCGAGAATGACCTGGGTCGAGCGATAGTTCTGCTCGAGCTTGATGGTCCGCGCTTCGGGAAAGTCCTGCTCGAAATCCATGATGTTGCGGAGGTCGGCGCCGCGCCATTTGTAGATGGACTGATCCGGATCACCGACGACCGTCAGATTTCGATGAACGGCCGCCACCCGCCGGATCAGGAGGTATTGGGGCCGATTCGTGTCCTGATATTCGTCAACCATCACGAATCGGAATTTGCGCGCATAGAAGTCGCGCGTTGGTTCGGACTTCTCGAACAACTCGACGGTTCGCAGGAGCAGATCATCGAAGTCGAGTGCGTTGCTGTCCCTGAGCGCTGTCACGTAACGCTCATAGATCTTGGCGATCTGCTCCTCGCGCAGATTCCACGTCCCGCGCAACGACTCGGGTCCTTCCATTCGGTTTTTCGCCTGACTGATTCGCGCCAGGGCGACTCGCGACGGCACGAGTTTGTCGTCGATCCCGAGTTCCCTCTGCGCCTGACGAACGACCGCGACCTGATCGGCAGAGTCGTAAATCACGAAGTCGCGGGTTAGGCCGATCTTCGGCGCCTCCCGCCTCAATAATCTCGCGCATAGCGCATGAAAGGTGGACAACCAAATGCCCTCACACGCCGAACCGATGAGCGTCTCCACACGCTCACGCATCTCCTGCGCCGCCTTATTCGTGAATGTGACGGCCAGGACCTGCCCCGGCTCTGCGTAAGCGTTACCGATGAGATACGCGATCCGATAGGTGATCACTCGTGTCTTGCCGGATCCAGCGCCCGCCAGGATCAGCAGTGGTCCGTCGCGATGCAGCACCGCCTCGCGTTGTTCAGGATTCAGATTGCCGAGGAAATCCATGGGGAGGAGCTCCGATTATAGCTGTCGCTGCACGGGAGGGCGGGAGGCCGGGCAGCGTCCTACCTCATGAACGCGTGGCCGCGGAATTCCCGAACGAATTCACCACAGCGTTGCGTAAACGGCAACGTTCATAGGCGGCCGGGCGTTGCAGTGGGGGCAGCATGATGAACACGCAGGTCCCAGTGCAACGCGAGCGCCGGAGCGCGAACTCATCGTTTGCGCTTCTGTTTTGCTCGGCCGGTGCGGCGCTTCTCCAAATCTTTAGCCAGCTGTTGGCGCGGTTTCTCATGATTGATGTCTTCGCCCTGCCGTTCCCGTCCCGCAACCTTGTATTGACCTGGATTGACGTTGATGTTTTTGCTCATGTCGACGGGGCCTTCAAACTCGTTGCCACCGATCCCGCACCCCGCCCTCCCGACCTCCTTGTCAGTGCTCGCGGGGCCCCACCCCCGCTCGCTCTCGCTCGGCGGCCGCCTTCGGCGGCTTCCCTCCGGCGCCTCGCTCGGGCCGCAGGCGCTCCTCCCGTCCCCCCGACGGCGACTCCGTAGTACGATCAGTTCGTGCCCTCCAC
>JBAROV010000214.1:0-2938 GCA_049642465.1 Vicinamibacterales bacterium | reverse complement strand
TAAGGTTATTGTTGGATTTGTAGCCAACAACCGGCCTGACTCGGATCGTCGGGCTGTCTGGAGGATCGAACAAAAATGAAGCATCTTCTTGGCCAGCGAGACTGGTTCTCGCGGGTTCTGCGGCGCGCGGTAGGTTCGCGCACCTCTGGAACCCTGGTTCTACTTGTCATCTGTCTTTTCATGCTCGCCCTGGGATCGTCGGCGCAAGCCGCATCGAGCAGCCAGAGCGTCCTGATGGTGCCGAGTTCAGTGGGAGGCGCCAGTAACGGAGGCGATCTCCCCGAGACCGGGTTCCGTGACGGGTACGCACCGTCATTCACCGATGCTAACCCGGCCGATATTGCCGACGGGACTATCCCCGATCCGATTGCCGGTCACGACACGGTCGCCCTCGTGCAGGTGTGCGACATAGGCACCTACCTGGCAGATCCCGACTTCAAGTCTAGGCTTGACGGATTCGTCAGTGGCGGCGGAAAGCTGCTGGTGTGGGACTCAGAGTGCTCGGGCTCCAGCACGCCGGACTACTCGAACTTCGTCTATCCGTTCACGTCCGACAACCCGGGCGCAGGCGGAAGTGAGTGCGATCCCCAGACGAGAGCGGATTGCTTCCTAGACGACGTCGAGAACAACTCGCTGGGCAATGACGACGACCCACTCTCGAACCGTTTTCTCGATGTGACCAAGATCTCGGACGACACCGATGCGGTCGGGGACGCGAACGTGTTCACGACGCAGAACGCCGCCTGGTGTGTCGACATGGTCGCGAAGAACGTCAATTCCGAGGGAATAGGTGGAGGCAAGCAGGGCCCCGTCCAGGCGTATGCGCGCCTCGGCGCTGGGCTGATCGTCTATGACGGACTCGACATGGACGCCGCCGACGCCTCGGATGGCTTCGACAACTCGACCGGCGACGCCGCGTTGAACCGTGTCTGGGAACAGAACCTGACTCAGGCATTCAACCCCGACGGTCTGCCGTGCAACGTCGTCGCGACGGGAATCACGTTGAGCCCGCCCAGCGCAACCAACACGGTCGGTCAGAACCACACTGTGACGGCGACTGTCAGGGACAACCTCGGCAACCCGCTAGCCGGCAAGACTGTGACCTTCACGGTCATCTCCGGCCCGAACGCCGGTAAGACGGGTGCGGGTACCTCGGACGCCAGCGGGCACGCGACGTTCACCTACACGAGCAGCGTGGCCGGCACGGACCAGATCCAGGCAAGTTTCGACGCGAACGAAGGCACGAGCCCGGCCGACATTCGCCAATCGAACACCGTCACGAAGACCTGGGTCGCGGCGGTCGTCACAACGGGCAAGCCCGCGGCCAAGGCGAGCATCCGCGGTGGACGCAAGCGTTGTACGCGCACCACCGCGTCTGCCCGCGTCAGCGGTCAGAACATCTCGACCGTGACCTACTCGCTCGATGGCAAGCGGATCAAGAAAGCCAAGGGCAACAAGACCTCGGTCACGGTCAACGCCAAGCGCCTCAAATCAGGCACGCACAGGATCACCGCGCGCATCACGTTCACAGGCGCGACGGGCGCGAAAGCGCAGACCAAGCGTGTCAGCTTCGTTCGCTGCGCACGCAGGGCGGCGAGACCGAAGTTCACGGGCTGACCGCTAACCCACTTGCCGTACGGAAAGACCCCGCTCTCGAGCGGGGTCTTTCTATTTGGTGCGGATATGCTGGGCTCGATGAAGCTCGACGGCCAACGTCGCGTCCTGATTACTGGCGCTTCGCGCGGGATTGGCCGTGCACTGGCGGAGGCGCTGACCAAGCGCCGTTGCACGGTCGGCCTGGTGGCGCGCAACGCCTCCGACCTCGACCGGCTCGCGGCCGAGCTTCAATCCGCGGGCGGCCGCGCGATCCCCTTGCCGGCCGACGTCGGCGATCGCGAACAGGTCGAACGAGCTGTCCAGCGCTTCACGGTCGAAGCGGGTGCGATCGACGTGCTGATCGCCAACGCCGGAGTCGCCTGGTACGGGCCGTTTCGGAACATGCCCATAGAGGAAGCCGAGCGCATGACGCGAGTCAATTGGCTCGGCACGGTCTACAGCGTCCACGCAGTGCTGCCGGGAATGCTCGATCGCGCCGAGGGACACATAGCGATCACCTCCTCCGCGGCGGGGCATCGGTCGTTTCCCTGGGCGGCGATCTACGGCGCGACCAAATTTGCCCAACGGGGCTTTCTCGAAGCGCTGCGACACGAGCTGTCGGGAACCGGTGTCTCAGTTACCGGCGTCTATCCGGGCGAGGTCAAGACGAACCTGCACGACGACGATCGCGCAAACGATCGCATGCCGGATTGGTACCGACCACACGCGGCCATCCCACCGGAGTCGGTGGCCGACGCGATCATCGAAGCGATCGAGCAGCGCAAACAGGCGGTATTCGTGCCGCCCCTGACGCGGCTGCTGAGCATCGCGCACGGTATCTCGCCCAAACTCGCCAACCGCATGCTGCGCACGATCATGAGCCCCTCGGCAGCTCCATGGCGCGGGTAGAGGTCAGGCAAATAGCCGCATCGTGAGGGCCCGTCCCGTCCTGATAGCGCCCGACAAGTTTCGCGGAACGCTGTCCGCCGAGCAGGCGGCGATCGCGATCGGGCGAGGACTTGCGGCGGGCGGCTTCAACGCAATCGAGCTGCTGCCCGTCGCGGACGGCGGCGAAGGTACGCTGGAGATGATGGTGCGGGCACGTGGCGGGCGCATGCTGCCCTTGGAAGCCCACGATCCTCTTGGGCGCCCGGTGACGGCCGCGTTCGCGCTACTCGATGGCGACAAGACGGCGGTGGTCGAGACGGCGCAGGCGTCGGGCCTCTGGCGAGTTGCTGAGCACGAACGTGATCCGGTCGCCGCCTCGACGGCCGGCACCGGCGAGCTGATCGACGCCGCGGTGGAACACGGGGCGCGCCACGTGCTCGTGGCGGCCGGTGGA
>JBAROV010000207.1:0-2187 GCA_049642465.1 Vicinamibacterales bacterium | reverse complement strand
AGGCGAGACAGACGTCGATCGCCTTGTTGTCGGCTTCGGTATAGACGGTCGAGAGCGTGTCCATCATCCCCACGATCTCAGGTTGGGACAGCCTGCTCGTAAGCTCCTCGACGATCCGCAGGTTTCGGCGGTTCTGCGGCGTGAAATTCTCCCTGTTGAACATGAATTTCAGGCGGGAGCGTATGTCCGAATCGAAAAGGGTCTTTGCGCCGCCGAGCTCGCGGATGCTGTTGTAGAAGACCAGCAACGACCACCATGCGTCGCGATGCGCGGCGTCGAATGAATGGGGACGAAAAAGCGCGGACGAGAAAGTCCTCACTTGCGTCGTCAGGACAGACCCGTAGTCGTTCGCGTGAACGCCGAGATAGAGGCGTCCGGGAGAGAGACGCCCATCCTCGCTGCGAGCGTATGTGCCGAAGAAGGAATCTCCCATCAGCAGCCCGGGACTTGGAAAGAGCTGCGTCTGCGTTCTCGCATAGAGCGCCAGGACCTGGTCTGCGGCCCCGCGGATTGTTGCCGTCGAGGCGATCAGCTTGGGCTTGATCCATGTGTTGCCGGCGCGATGGGAGCAGAGGCGCTCAAAGATACCTTCGTAAAGCCCGTACATCGTCCCGAGCGGCCCGGAGATGAGATGGAGTTCGTCCTGCACGATCAATCCGGGGGGCATCGAAATCTGGCGGACGACGTCGCCGACGGCATTCCGCCCGAACAATGCGCCGGCTTTCCGCCTGAAGGCGATCATCGCGAATTTGTCGGCCGTCGCGATAACGAGCGACGGCGGATTGTCATAAATCCGCTCATCGATGACTTCCACGGGAAGCCAGTCGTTCCATTGTTCTGATCCGAAAGCGCAGGCGCCATCCGGACACAGCAGGAGCGGACCTTCCGTCGGATGCTCGGAAATACCGCGCACACGCTGCGCCTTCCATTGGTTCGGAGCCATCCCCTGTGGTTTGGGGCCGTCGAACCTGCCGATTTCCGCGCGACACCAGGGACACTCGGTCAGGATCAGCGGATTTCCCCTTCCGCGCTCCATGCGGAAGGCCGCGAGTTCCGTCTTTGCCTGCGCGATTCGGTTCGGTGAAGCGCTGCCGCCGATCCAGAGGCCGAGCGAAAAGCGGCGTCCCGGGATCGTTGCGACGCCATGCAAGGCCGGTTGTCGGCGCAGGAATTCCATCGCGCAAATCAGGCTTGCAGCGCGCTGGAATTGCTGCGTAGTCAGCACGCGCAACGTGTAGCGCATCAGAACGTTCGTTCCGTCGCGGGCGGGCTCGGCCCCCGCATCTGCCATCAGCATGCGCTGGTGGAACATGTAGAAGGCCATGACGGCGAGGTAAGCTTCCGTCTTGCCGCCGCCGGTTGGAAACCAAATCAGGTCGACGATGTCGCGATCAGCAGAATCGGCCCTGCTGGTGCCGCTAAGGGACATCAGAAGAAATGCGATCTGGAACGCGCGCCAGGAACCAAGGCGGTCGGTGTTCTCCCTGTTCTGCGTGTATATGTTCCACGGAGAGTCGTGGGCTCCCTGCGGAGCGATGACTTGTCCTGCCTGATTCCAGTGCAGCGGACGTCTCGCGAGCTGCTTAGTCGCGATCTGCTGGAGGAGCATTGCCAGATTTGCCAGCCGAAACGCCTTCCGGGCGCGTTCGTCTGTTCTCAGAATCTCGATTCCAGCGTTAATGCGGTCGAGACAGGCCGTTGAGGCAGCGAGGTGGCGCTCGGCGACGGTTCTGAGGTGGGCCGGCAGGCCGTTCAGCTGCGCGGTCCTCGCTTGAATCCAGTTGCCATACTCCGCGGCCACGTTGTCCAGGGTCTCCCACGCTCCTGTCTGTGCGTCGTCAGGCAGGGTGGCAAGTGCCCGCATCGAGAGCTGGATCGCTTGGCCGTTCGCGTTCCTGATGTCGGGCGTCATGCTCGGTGTTTGCACCGCCGGCATGACATCGGCGTAAAGCAATGTCGGCGATTGGCCGGGCTCTGTGTCCCAGCCCGCGGCGCATCCGTGCCCGATTCCCCAGGTCGCCGACTCCCTGTACAGGAGCGAGAGCGACTGCTCCTCCGCATCGAGCTGGTCGAACGGCCGCTGACTCTCCGGATACTTCTCCAGTCGGCCCCGCTCAGCCAGAACCTCGAAATACGTCTGATAGATGGCCCCCTCGCGCGCGTCGTGGGCTGGCACCGGCTGACTTG
>JBAROV010000193.1:0-6362 GCA_049642465.1 Vicinamibacterales bacterium | reverse complement strand
ACCTCGACCCTGCGTTGGTGGAAGAAGCCGTCGCCGTCGGCGGCCGTCGGACCAAGAAAGAAGCCGTGACGGAAGCCCTGCGTGAATATATCGCGCGCCGGAAACAGGCTCAGATCACCAGGATCTTCGGAACCGTCGAATACGATTCCAAGTACAACTACAAGAAACAGCGGCGTCGGCGGTGAAAGTACTCGTCGATACATCCGTCTGGTCGCTTGCGCTCCGGCGCAGAAGCCCGTCGGCGAATCCAGCCGTCGCTGAACTTCGTTCGCTCATTGAAGAAGGCCGGGTAGCCATGATCGGCGTGATACGACAGGAATTGCTCAGCGGTGTTCGGACGCACGCGGCGTTCGAGCGGCTGCGCGATCACCTCAGGTCTTTTTTGGATGAACCCCTCGAGCGAGAAGACTTCGAACGCGCGGCCGAGCATTTCAATACGTGCCGCGCTCGAGGCGTTCAGGGATCGAATACGGATTTTCTGATCTGCGCGGTAGCGGAACGGCGCAATCTGCCTATCCTGACGACCGATGCTGATTTCATCAGGTTCGCCGGCGTCCTGCCGATTTCGCTGTACGGTCGAGCGTAGAGTAGGAGTTAGGGAGAAGACATGCGAACACTGTCGACACTGATCCTAACGATTCTGGGCGTCGCCGTGCTTGCACAGACGCCGCCAGCAACGACGCCAGGTCGCTGGTCCGAGCAGCAGGCCAACGATTGGTACAAGGCGCAGCCGTGGCTGGTTGGCGCCAACTACGTACCCGCGAGCGCCATCAACGAGCTCGAGATGTGGCAGGCCGACACGTTCGATCCCAAGCGGATCGACACCGAGCTGGGCTGGGCGGCGCGCATCGGGATGAACACGATGCGCGTGTTCCTCCACGACCTGCTCTGGCAGCAGGACGCCGACGGCTTCAAGAAGCGACTGCTCGAGTTCCTCGCCATCGCCGACAAGCACGGCATCAAGACGATGTTCGTGCTGTTCGATTCGGTGTGGGATCCGAATCCGCAGCTGGGCCGGCAGCGTGCGCCCAAACCGGGCGTCCACAACTCCGGCTGGCTCCAGAGCCCTGGCGCGAAGGCATTGCAGGACCCCAAGGAGCACTCACGCCTCGAAGCCTACGTCAAAGGCGTCGTAGGCTTCCTGGCGAAGGATGCTCGCGTCGTCGCCTGGGACGTGTGGAACGAGCCGGACAACATGAACGGATCCAGCTACCGCGCGCAGGAGCCGGCCAACAAGGTTGAGCTCGTGCTGAAGCTGCTGCCGCAGGCATTCGCGTGGGCGCGCAGCGCAGGGCCGCAGCAGCCGCTGACGAGCGGCGTCTGGCAGGGTGACTGGTCGGCCGAGGAGAAGATGAGCGAGACCGCCAGACAGCAGATCGCACTATCGGACGTGGTGTCATTCCACAGCTACGACAAGGCCGAGGTGTTCGAGAGGCGTCTTCAGTCGCTCAAGCGCTATCGGCGGCCGCTCCTCTGCACCGAGTACATGGCGCGTGGGAATGGCAGCACGTTCGAGGGTTCGCTCCCGATCGCGAAAAGGCACAACCTCGCGGCCTACAACTGGGGCTTGGTGATCGGCAAGACGCAGACCCACCTGCCGTGGGATTCATGGAAGCAGCCCTACGCCGACCGCGAGCCGCCGGTCTGGTTCCACGAAGTGTTCAGGGCCGACGGCTCGCCGTACCGCGCGGAGGAAGTCGAGTTGATCCGCAAGCTCACGGCGCGGTGAGAGGTGAAAGGGTTCCGAAGGGGTTCCGAAGGGGTTCCGAAGGGGTTCAAGGGTTCAAGGGTTCAAGGGTTCAAGGGTTCAAGGGTTCAAGAGGTTCAAGAGGTTCAAGAGGTTCAAGGGTTCAAAGAAGGGGGCGTGGCAGCTGCTACCGTATCTGCACCGGCGCCTGGAGCACCCACTCACCGTTCCCTCGGCGTACCTCGAGCCATAAACGGCGGGGCCGTGGGCCGTCGATCTCGAAATCGTACGTCTCACCGACTGCGATCTGCTGCCGGGCGACGCGTAGTTCGCTCTGCGGCGATGGTACGGACGCGCCGTCCTTCGCCAGCATCTTCCAACGAACCGTTTCGAACTGATCCACGAGGAACACCGTGAGCGCCACATTGTTGGGAGTGATGTTGATGAGACGAAGTCGGTTCGGCACGCCGGCTCGCATCGAGATGGGCGCGGGTGCCGCCCGGCCGTTCAATGCGAATGGCTCGCGCGTCCCGTCAACCAACACGCCATTGAGACCAATGATCGCGATGTGGTCAGTCGCGGGGTCGTAGCGCTCGCCGGGTTCCATCACCAGCAGCGCACCGTAGATGCCCCCCGCGAGTTGCGCTTCGTCGTGCCAGTGCGTGTGATAGATGAACGTCCCGGCTCGTGCCGGTGTCATCCGGACGATGAAGGAGCGCCCGGGTTCCACAGGCGGCGCGATGTGGGTGCCGCTGCCGCCGAAGCCAGGGACGCCGTCGAAGTAGCTCTCGATTTCCATGCCATGCCAGTGAATCGCCGTCGGTTCCTTCATGCGGTTCACGACGGTGATTTCAGTCGGCTCGCCTCGCTGGAGCACCATGACGGGCCCGGGAACGGGCCCCGCGTCGAGACGCGGCGCGTCGATGCCCTCGATCTGGGCGCGATATCCGGTGCGGTTCCCGTATCGATTCGGTTCTTCGGTCAGGACGAGCGAGAGACGCCTCACAGGCGCGCTGTCAGCCGGCGTAGCGGCACCCTTTGTGCCGGCGACCTCGACGCCAATCACGAGGCCGGCCATTCCCGCGTGGCTTCTGATGTCGTGCGTCGAGTGCAGACTCTCCGGCGGCGCCGACATGTGGCCAACCATGTGGCAATGGAACAACCAGTTTCCGGCCCGGGTCGGCTTCCACGTCATGGTGAACGTCCGGCCTGGCGCCATCGCCTCGGTCACGACGGTGCGGCGCTCGGACTCGGAGAGTTGCCGGTCGGTCGTCCCATCGCCTGCGGACTCCACGGTGAAATGAAATCCGTGCAGGTGCATCGCGTGCTGATCGCACGACATGTTGATCACCCGCCAGCGCACCGTTTCATCCGCTTCGTAGCGAAATCTCGTCGTATGCGGCCACGACGCGCCGTTGATGGCGAACACTGCGTCGGGACCCGTGTCTGCGCCGCACGGGCCGACTGGTTGTGGATTGGCCAGCGCAGTCACGATCAGAATTCTGTCATCCACAGCGCCACCGGGCGGATCGACGACGATGGCGCCGCCCAGTTGGGATTCGACGCGCGGGCGCGACGCCAGTGTCTTGGCAGACCATGAGGCCCAGTAGTAGTACGTTCCAGGCGTCGTAAGCGAAAAGCGAATCTCGCGAGACGAGCCTGCGGCAACCGAGATCGGATCGCACGGCCCCGCCGCCGCGCACAATCCCCATACGCGCAGTTCGGAACCGAGCGCATTGCGGAGCGTCACTACGACGTTGGTGCCCGCTACGCCGCGGATCAACGGTCCCGGCACCGACAGAGGAGCGCCATCCTCGCCGAATGCAGCAACCGCAAGGGCGGCGCCCTTCGGCCCGTTCGGATGCCACGTCCCCATCTCCGCCACGAGCTGCACCGTGAGGACGTTGCCGTCGAGCCGACCGGCAGTTCTCGCGTTGTCGTTGGGCCAAATCGGTTCGGCGACCGCCGCTGTTGAAACGAGGGCGAGCAGCAATGAAATCGCGATCATGGTTCTCTCATTGGTTGGCTCGAACAGTATCCCGGCCGGCGGCGCCGACTGGCCGACAATGAGCGAGCGTTGTGGAGAATCCGTTTCATCGAGAGCCGGTCGCGTTTGGCGTGAAATTCAGCACGACCACCATCGATCGAGCGCGGGACACCGATTTGTCCGGCTCGACGACGAGAAAGCGCTCGCCATCCGGTGAGACATCGAACGGAGCGGGCGCGCCGGAAGACGGGTCGGTGCGGGGGAACACAGACTTGGGAATTCCTAATCTGAGCGCCGGCTCGGTATAGACGTCCACCTGCTGGATATCCTTCGTTGTCGCGAAGAACAATCGTCGCCCGTCGCGACTCCAGCGTGGCCACCAGCTTGTCTCGGTGCCGACCGCCAATCGGTTCTGTGGTGCAGACATCGGCGCGACCGATACCCCGACGTGCGTCGGCGTCAGCGTCATGAATGCCAGATGGCGTCCGTCGGGCGAGGGCACGGGGAAGCCATCGGTTGTTGGCCCCACGAGAACGCCGGTTTCCTGACCTCCGTTCATCGCACGAGAAAAGATATCGAAATCGCGCATGAAGAGCACACGCTGAGCGTCGTGCGACATCGCCGCGTCGCGACCGGCGCCGAACTCACCCAATTCTCCCGATCCATCCGCCGACGCTCGCTTCACCGTCGTCGCCGTAGCCTGCCCGGAGCCCACCGGCGTCGAAGGCGCCCCGCTGTCGTAGACGACGCTCTTGCCGTCCGGTGACCAGCGCGGACGTCTGGCCGTTCCCTCCGAGGTGACGCGCGTGCCGGCACCCGTACCGAGCGTGATGACCCAGATGTCCCACTTGTCATCGGTGCGCACTGAAAGGGCCGCGCGCGTTCCGTCAGGCGACAACGCGAGACCCGGTTCCATGATGCGTGGCGGCTCGATCCGACTGAGTACCTTGCCTTCGCGATTCAACCAGACGAGTCGCGACGGAGGAGTCTCAACGTCCGGTACGTACACCAGGCTGGACGTGCTCGAGATCGACGGCAAGCCGACGCCAGGAAGGACAAGGAATGGTTCACCACTCACGCTCAAGCTTGGCAGCGAGAAGGCGATTCCCCAAAGTCCGGCATTACCTGGTTGTCGATGGAACAGGATGTGTCCCGTCGGCGAGTAGACCGGATCGTGGATTGCCTGCCCCTTCAACTGGAGAAGTTGCTGTTGCTGGCTACCGGTCCAGAGTTCGAGCGTGTCCGGCCCACCCGCTCCGTGCGTCACGAACAGTACGCCTCGTCCGTCGGGCAACGCGGTGGCGTCGTGGTAATGGGCGGCTACTCCCTCAGGGGGTTTCACAACGATCGCGGGGTCGGATCCGATGGCCGCGACGCGGTACAGGGGGGAGCCGCCGTTCGTAAACGTGATGTAACCGTCCGGCAGCCAGGCTCCGCCCGCATCCGCGTCCCATTGGCCCTGCGGCAGGTTACAAATCAGAAAAGGTGAACCGCCCGCTGGCGAAATTCGCCACAGTTTGCCGTTTGCTCCGTAACCGATGGACGAGGAATCGTGGGACCAGAAGGGACTGACCGCTCCCTCCGTGCCGGAAAGTTCCGTCGCACTCACGCTGCGAAGCTCGCGAACGAAGAGGCGGCCTCTAGATGTGAAGGCAATGCGCGAACCGTCGGGTGAAATCACGGGTCCAGGTCGGTCGGGAACGGTCACTTCGAAGCTGACTGGCGCGGGGGATGCTGGTGGCTCGCGCCGCAGCTGACTGCCGGCCACCGCGCCGATCAGCAACGCGAGCACGATGCCGCCGATCCAGATCCACGCGGGGACGTATCGGCGCGTCGCAGGCGAGATGCCGCTCCGGCTCGGCGTGACGCCGAGCACCGGTCCGCTCAGTTCCGCTCGTGCGTCCCCAATGTCTCGCAGTCGCTGCTTCGTATCCTTTTCCAGGCAGCGGCGCATCACGTCGATCACGCGCTCCGGAAGTCCGCCGGGCAACTTCGTCCAGTCAGGATCGCTGGTGACGATGGCGGCGAGCGCGTCGGTGACGGTGTCGCCTTTGAAGGGAGAGCGGCCGGTGAGCATCTCGTAGAGCACGACGCCGAATGCCCAGATATCCGCGCGCTTGTCGACCGTTCTGCCGCGTGCCTGTTCGGGACTCATGTACGCGGCGGTCCCCAGAATCACGCCGTGGGCCGTCGCCTGCGGTCCGGACGCGAGAATCGTCGGGGAGTTCATTGCCTCCGCACTCGAATTGGATCCCGAGTCCAGGGCCTTCGCCAGTCCGAAGTCCAGCAGCTTCACGGTCCCGTCGTGAGCGATCTTGATGTTCGCCGGCTTCAGATCGCGGTGGACGATCCCGCGCTCGTGCGCCGCGTCGAGCGCCTCGGCAATCTGCCTGGCGATTGGCAGGGCTTCGGCAACAGGAATCGGTCCGCGCGCGATCCGCGCCGCGAGATCTTCTCCGTCGACCAACTCCATGACGAGCGCGTGCGTGCCGCCGGAGTCCTCGACGCCGTGAATCTGCGCGATGTTCGGATGGTTCAGCGCGGCGAGCGTTTTTGCCTCGCGCTTGAACCGGGTGAGGCGGTCCGGATCGCTCGCGAACAGCTCGGGAAGGATCTTGATGGCGACGTCGCGATCGAGGGTCGTGTCCCGAGCGCGGTAGACCTCGCCCATGCCACCGGCGCCGATGC
>JBAROV010000190.1:0-2391 GCA_049642465.1 Vicinamibacterales bacterium | reverse complement strand
TCGTGAAGAAGGGCATCGAGGACTGGCAGGTTGCGTTCGAGGCTGCGGGATTTCGCAACGCGATCATCGCCAAGGAAGCGCCGGCCAACGATCCCGACTGGAGCCCGGAAGACGCGCGCTACTCCGTGATCCGCTGGCTGCCGTCGACCACCGAGAACGCGTCGGGTCCGCACGTGCATGATCCGCGGAGCGGCGAGATTCTCGAGGCGGACATCCAGTATTACCACAACGTTCAGAACCTCGCGAAGAACTGGTACTTCGTGCAGGTCGGTCCGCTCGATCCGCGCGCGCAGACGCTGCCGCTGCCCGATGACCTGATGGGCGAACTCAGGCGGTACGTGGTCGCGCATGAAGTGGGCCACACGCTGGGTGTCCAGCACAACATGAAGGCGAGTTCCACCTACACGATCGAGCAGGTGCGCGATCCGAAGTGGGTCAAGGAGAACGGCCACACGCCAACCCTGATGGACTACTCGCGCTTCAACTACGTGGCGCAGCCGGAGGACAAGATCGACCCGGCCGACCTCATTCCCAAGATCGGCCCGTATGACAAGTGGGCCGCGATGTGGGGCTACAAGCCCATTCCAACGGCGAAGACCCCGGACGAGGAAAAGCCGACGCTTGACATGTGGGCGAAGGAGCAGGACAGCAAGCCGTACCTGCGCTTCAGCACCGAGGGCCAGGGTGGAACCGACCCCGGGGACCAGACCGAAGCTGTGGGTGACGCGGATGCAGTCCGCGCGACCACGCTCGGCATGAAGAACCTGGCGCGCGTGTCCGAGATGCTGCTCGGAGCCACCAGCACTCGCAAGGGCGACCCGTGGGCGGAACTCGAGGAAGTCTACGGCCGCCTGGTGAGCCAGTGGACGACTGAGATGAACCACGTCACCCGCATGATTGGCGGCTTCAACTCCCAGCAGAAGCACATCGGCCAGAACGGCGTGCGGTTCGAGATTCTCGCTCGCGCCAAGCAGCAGGAGGCCGTGCAATACCTGGTGGCCAACGCGTTCCAGACGCCGACCATGATGGTGCGGCCGGAAATCCTGCGACGCATCGAGCCCAACGGCATCATCGATCGCGTGCGCAACGCGCAGTCATCGGTGATGAACAGCCTGCTCCAGACCGCACGGCTCGACCGCATGGTTGAGCAGGTGGCCATTGACGGCCCCAGCGCGTACTCGCCGTTGGAGTTCCTGACGGAACTGCGCAACGGCGTCTGGGCTGAAGTGCCGAAGCCCGGCGCCAACATCGACATCTTCCGGCGCAACCTGCAGCGGACGTACCTGTCGATCATGGACAACCGCCTTAACGGCCCGACGGCTCCGAGCGCAGAGGTCCGGTCTCTGCTCAAGGGAGAGTTGCGATCGGTGGGGGAGATGGTGGACCAGGCCCTTCAGCGTCCCGGCACACGCGACGAAGTCACAGTCCGGCACTTGCGCGACGTGATCGATGAAGTGGCGACGATCCTTGACCCGCGCGCGATGAGGGACAGGACGCCCGGCGCCGCGCCGGCCGGGGGACGAGGGGGCGGGGGACAGAGACACTAGGCAGGGTCCCAGGGTCCGGTTGGTCCGGTAGGTCCCAGGGTTCCTGGAGCAAAGGCTCACGCGAGTTGGCTGCGGCTGGCTCGCGTGGGCCTTTGGTCTTTTTTCATAAGATCTGGCGTGTTTCGAAGCGGTATCCTGATTGGCAGAATCTTCCACCGTCCCTCTACGACCGATTGCGCATTCTGCCAGGACCCGATTGAGCCTCCGAGCTCCAAAACGACTCGACGCAGGCATGCCCTTTGCTTCGTCGTTGATCGATGGGCGTGAAGCGGCTTGAAGACCTGGTGGCGTTCAAGGAGGCCGTCGAGTTCAAGCTGGAGGTGTACGCAATTGTCCGTAATCACCCGGCTGCGAGTCGCGACTGGCGGTACCGCGACCAACTCTTCGATGAGGTATCAAGCATTGAGGCAAACATGGCGGAGGGTTGGCGGCGATTTGGCGCGACAGACATGATCCGCTTTTTCCGATACGCGGCCGGCTCCCTGGACGAGGCTCGCGTGCGTCTGCTTGACGGCGTGGCACGTGGGTACTTCAGACGGGACACCTGTGACTTGGCGTTGTTGCATGCAGCTCGCTGCGGCGCCGCATCCACAAACCTGATCAGAAGCCTTCGCCGAATACAGGGGGAACGCCGGTAGCGGCGTGGGGATCAAATAAGCCCAAAGGGCCGAATGGCCCTTTGCCCCGAGAACCCTGGGACCTACCGGACCTATCGGACCCACGGACCGTCTGCAAGGGCCCTGTGGGCTAGAATCCGGCCAATGGCGAATCGATGAACTGGTTCAGAATCGCCGCCGCCGCCTTCGTCCCGCTCATCTTCGCGGTGCTCGTCGCCCTCGTATTG
>JBAROV010000189.1:0-15525 GCA_049642465.1 Vicinamibacterales bacterium | reverse complement strand
GTGGCCACGCCCGCGCCACCGCCGCAGCCGGTCGCGCCGGCCGCCGCACCCGAGGCGCAACCGATGGTCGAGCGACCGTGGCCGGATCTTCCACCAAAGCCAAAAGTCGAGCCTCCACCAGCGCCGGCTCCGCGCACGGACCCTCGTCCGCCGGTCGCACCCGTCGCGGCTCCACCGCCGGCGATCACGCGTCCGCCTGCTCCGCCACCACGTCCGCCGTCTCCGCCCGTGGCGCCGCCGCCGCGCGCGGCTGAGCCGCCGCCCCCGCCGCCTTCGCGTTCGTTCGATTGGGAGAGCGTCGTCGGCGTCAAGTTGTTTTCAGCGATTGCGGGGATTGCACTCGTGTTTGCCGCGGTGTTGTTCCTGCGCTACTCGGTCCAGCAAGGCTGGCTCCAGCCGCCGGTCCGTGTGCTCATTGGCGTGCTCGTCGGCGTTGCGCTCCTGATCGTGTGCGAGCTCAAGGCGGCGCGGAAGTATCGGGTCACCGCCAATGCGCTCGACGCCGCGGCCATCGCGATCCTCTTTTCGACATTTTTTGCGGCTCACGCGCTCTGGCGCCTTATTCCAGCCAGCGTGACGTTCGGTCTGCTCGCGCTCGTTACGGCAGTGGCCGTGCTGTTGTCGATCCGCCGGGAGTCGCTCTTCATTGCCGTCCTTGGGCTTCTCGGGGGCTTTGCGACACCCGCGCTCCTGTCGACGGGCGAGAACCGTCCGGTGCCACTCTTTGCTTATTTGCTTCTGTTGAACGTCGGCCTCGCGTGGGTGGCGTACCGGCAGTCCTGGCCTGTGCTGGCCGTGTGCACGCTCGCTCTGACGACGATCTATCAGTGGGGATGGGTCTTCAAGTTCCTCGCGCAAAGCGATCTGTCACTGGCAATGGGGGTGTTCCTGCTCTTTCCCGTCGTCAGCATCGTCGGATTCCTCCTGGCGACGCGATCCGCGGACGAAGACTCCCGCGAGCACGCGACGTTTGAGCGGACGGCGATGATGGGGGCGGTGCTGCCGCTGTTGTTTGCCGTGTACCTCGCGGCGGTACCCGCGTATGGAGCGCGGCCCGATCTGCTGTTCGGGTTTCTTGCCCTCATTGATGTCGGTCTCTTCACGATTACGGTCGCCCGACGGGAGGGCGGGCTGCACGCCGTGGCCGCGTTGGCGACCGTCCTCGTGATGGCTGTGTGGTTTTCGATCTCGTACACGTCGAGCTTCCGCATGATGCTGGTCGGCGTGATCTCCGGCTTTGTCGCGTTTTATCTCGCAGCGCCCAGATTGGCCGACTGGTTCTCGCGACCGTTGAGCGGCGCTGCGGCTCGTGCGATGTATGCCGCCCCGCTGTTGCTCTTTGCGTTCCCGGTCCTGGCGCAGATCGAACCGGAGTATGTGGCACCGTGGAGGCTGTTTCTGCCGCTACTCGCGTTGATGGTGCTCTGCGCGTGGCGTGCGATAGCGACGACCGAGGCATTCGTCTATTTCATCGCCGCGTTCTTTGGTGTGGCGGCCCAGGCCGTGTGGTCCGTTCAACACCTCACGGCTGCACGGCTTCGCACCGCGGTTGCGCTTTATGCCACGTTCGGCATTCTGAATGCCGCGGTGCCGATCATGGCCCGGCGCATCGGCCGCGCTCTCCAGCCCGACGGTGCACCAGGGGTGATGCTGCTCGCGAGCCTGGGGCTTCTTTATTACCTGGCCGCGGGTGATGTCGCGCCTGCCGCGCTGTGGGCGCTTGCGCTCTTGCTCGCCATTCTCAATGCCGGAGTGTTCATCGAGAGCGCCGCCGCTCGTCTGCCGCTCGTGGCCGTCGCGGGCACGGTTCTCTCGTGGGCGATCCTCGCCACGTGGTGGTCGCGCGCCGCCGCCAGCGTCGGCGTTCTGCCGTCGCTCGCGGTGGTCGCGGCGCTGACGCTCGTTACGCTGGCAGGCTACTCGTGGGCCCACCTCTATTCGCGCGAGCGCGCAGGGGAGTCCAGTGAGCTGTCAGGTTTCGCGAACGGCCTTTACCTCTCGCTCGCCGGCCATCTGTTCCTCTTCTTCATTGCCATGAATCGGCAATGGTCGCTCCCGCCGTGGCCACTTTTCGGCACGCTTGCTGTCCTGACCCTCGCGACGAGTGCCATGGCCCTCGTGACCCGCGCCGCCGCGGTGCACACCGCCGGGATCGTCGCGGCGGGGATCGTCGTGATGGCATGGACGGCGAACGCCGCCGCCGCTCCGTGGCCGACGATAGGCGTCGCTGCGTCGGCGGCGGTTTCGTTGCTCGCACTCGTCTGGATGCCAATCGCTGGCCGATTCGGGTCCATCCGGAGTGCCGCCGCAGGTGCGGCCATCGCGCTGTTTCTGACCGAACTCACGGTCGTCGTGGCGACGATGGTGGGGCCTGGTGCGCCATTTGTGGTCATTCTCGCGGCGCACCTGGCGGCCATTTCCGCATTGCTCGCGGTCACCTGGTCCCAGCGGTGGCCGTATGTCGCGGTCGGGGCGGCCCTCGTTGCCTGGCTTGGGCTCACCGCGTGGCAGGCGTCACGGCCCCTTGCCACCGAGTGGCAGGAGCTGCTGATTCTCGCCGGAGCGCTCTACGCTCTCTTCACGATTTATCCGCTCATCGCCGGCCCTCGGGCGAAGACAGAACGCGAACCGTGGTTAGTGGCGCTGCTCTCCGCGGCAATGACCTTCTTTGCGGCCCGTGCGGCATTTATTGCCGGCCGCCTCGACTGGATGATTGGTGTTGTCCCGGTGGTGCAGGGACTCGTCACGGCCATACTTCTTCGGGTGCTGTTGCGGCTGGAGCCTCCGGGCAGGCGCGATCTCGGACGGCTGGCCATCGTGGCGGGTGCCGCGCTCTCGTTTATCACGGTGGCGATCCCGCTGCAGCTCGAGCATCAGTGGATCACCATCGGGTGGGCGCTCGAAGGGGCAGCACTCGCCTGGCTCTACGGCCGGATCCCCCATCGAGGGCTCCTGCTGGCGTCCGTCGGGTTGCTCATGGCCGTGTTCGTTCGGCTGGGGCTGAATCCCACGGTCTTCGAGTACGAACCACGAGGAGCGACGAGAATCTTCAACTGGTATCTCTATACCTACCTCATCGCGTCGGCCGCCTTGCTCCTGGCCGCGTGGTGGCTTTCAGATACTGAAGATGAAGTCGGCGACGGTTTGCCCAGGGTATCCCGCATTCTCCCGGGATGCGCCGTCATCCTTCTCTTTCTCCTGCTCAATATCGAAATAGCGGACTACTACTCGACAGGTCCGGAGATCACGTTCCGTTTTGGCGCCACCGTCTCGCAGGATCTCACCTACACGATTGGCTGGCTGGTGTTCGGCATGTTGCTGCTCGCGGCTGGCATCTACGCGCGTGCACGCGCGGCGCGGGTCACAGCGGTGTCGTTGATTGCGGTGACGACCTTCAAGTGTTTCCTTTACGATCTCGCTTCACTCGAGGGCCTCTATAGGATTGCGTCGTTTGTGGGCCTCGCGATGTCGCTGGCGCTCGTATCGCTCGCGCTGCAGAAATACGTGTTGGCTCAGCCGAGGGACGCCTCGTGACGCGAGCGCTCGGCCTGCGGCTGGCCGCCGGCACGGCAGTCTGTTGCGCGCTTGCCGTGGGCGTCGCTGCACAACAGCCCGCAGGGACATTCCGGGTTGAGCGCCCGATCGTCACAACCGGTGGTGGGCCGCAACGGCTGGCCATCGATCTGCCGCTGCTCGCCCGTGCGCAGCGGGTTGGGACCGTCCGTTCCATCGGGCGGTGGCAAGCACGAGCGGAAGGCGGGCTCGGTGATCTCCGGATATTCGATGTCCAAGGTCGCGAAGTCCCCTATCTGTTGATTCGTCCTTCCAAAGAGCCGGAATGGTTCGCGGCCGAGCGGCTCCCGGTTGCTTCGACCAGGAAGACGAGTGGCTTCGAGGCCGACCTCGGGTCCGCTCAGGTTGTGGACATGCTGCTCGTGGAAGGACTGCCATCTCCGTTTCTCAAGCGGTTCACGCTCGAGGGCAGTGGGGATCGTGCACGCTGGACGATGCTGGTGGACGAAGGCACGTTGTTCGATTTGCCACAGGAGGGCTTGCAGCAGCTGGCCGTTCCGTTTCGGGCCGGTCAGTACCGGTACTTGCGTGTGACCTGGGACGACACCAACAGCGGTCGAGCACCACTACCTCCCATTGTTCGCGCACGTTCTGTCGCGGATGAGCGAGTCATCTATCAGGCGTTGACCGCCGCTCTTGGTGTGCAGCGGCGGCCCAGCGAACCAGGGCGCAGCCGGTATCGTCTTCAACTACCGGCAGCGGGCCTTCCGATCGTCGCGGTGACGCTCGATGTCGGCCCGGGGCACGTGTTTCGCGCCGCTTCGATCACTGAAGCGCGCTTCGATCGCACGCAGGCGGCTCCGACGCTGCTTGGCCGGGAGATGCTCGCACGCATCGAGCGGGACGGGGTAACGGCGGCGGCTCTTCGCATCCCGGTCACGCCTCCGCGCGAATCCGAGCTCGAACTGATCGTTGAAGACGGCAACAACCCGCCACTCGATCTGAGGGGCGTGAGGATGGAGTGTGCCGAGTTACCGTGGCTGTATCTCGAGGCACCGGGCGGTCCGCTCACGGCGCGATACGGCAATCCCTCATTGAGCGCACCGGGTTACGATCTCGAGGCAGTCAGGGGCCGGGTCAAGCTCTCGGACGTTCCGGAAGCACGGTGGGGAGAGCCGCGGGAGAGCGAAACATCAATCGCGCCCGCTCCTTCGCTACCAGACACCGGGGCGCCAATCGACGCGGCACGGTTCGCATACCGTCGAGCGATCGCAACCGACGGCGGCGGCCTTTCGGTGCTCTCCCTGGATGTCGCCGCGCTCGCGCACAGCCGCGGCCCCAATCAGCTGTTTGCCGACATCCGGATCTCGGACGGCAGTGGAAAGCAGGTGCCCTATTTGCTCGAGCGGCGCGACGAGCCGCTTGCCGTGCCCTTGACGCTTCGACCGGCGAGCCCTACGGCCGCGGCGCTGCAATCGGAACCGGGCCACAGCCGCTCCGTGTACGCGATTTCGCTGCCCTATCCAGGTTTGCCGTCACCACGGCTGGTGCTCGACACCTCAAATCGGGTGTTCCAGCGTCACCTGGAAGTCGTCCGCGAACGGCCCGCCGATCGGCGACATCGTGACGCGTGGGTCGAGACGCTCGCGGCGGCGCGATGGCAGCACGCAGCCCAGGACGTTCCCGCGCCCGCACTGCTGCTGCAACTCCCGGGAGACGACAGTCCCGAAGTTCTCATTGTCGTGGACGAGGGTGACAATCGTCCGCTCGAGATCGTGCGCGCGCACCTGTTGTTACCGACGTGGCGCCTTCGGTTTTTCGCTCCGTCCGGGGCCTTGTCTCTCCTCTACGGGCACGCGGAGCTGCAGTCGCCTCGCTACGATCTCGCTCTTCTCGCACCGCAGGTCATGGGCGCGCAGGCTCGAGAAGTGCAGGCCGCGCCGGAAGCCACGGAAACATCATCTCCGTCCGACACGATCGTCAGTCCGAAGACGTTCTGGATCGGACTGTCGATTGCCGTAGTCGCGCTGCTCGCGGTGATTGCGAAGCTCGTGGCTGGCTCTTCTGCAGTTCAGCCGCCACCTTCGCCACCCGGTCCATGATGCGCAGGAGATTGCCGCTCCACATCTGCCCGATCTGCTGTTCGGTGTAGCCACGCCGGACCAGTTCGATGGTCACGTTGACGGTCTCGGCCGCGTTGTCCCATCCCTCGACACCGCCGCCACCGTCAAAGTCCGATGAAATGCCGACATGCTCGATACCGATCTTCTTGACGACATAGTCGATGTGATCGACAAAATCCTTGACCGTTGCGCGCGGAGGCGGCGGAAACTTCCGGTTCAATTCCGCCAGTCGTTTCTCGTAGTCGGTTCTCTTCTCCTCGCTCAGTTGCGCCAGCGCGGCGCCCCGGCCGCGCCCTCCGCGGCCGCCCGCACCGCCACCACGCCCGCCTCGTCCCTGGGGGAGACCGAATTCTTCGTTGAGTTTCGTCAACGCCTCGAGTCGTGCTGGTGATGCGGGTGGCGACTCTTTGACGTAACTGCTGAAGGCGACCAGCTGGATGACCCCGCCGTTCTTCTTCAGCGCGTCGAGTTGCTCGTCATCCATATTCCGGCTGTGATTGCAGAGCGCGCGAGCGGATGAGTGCGAGGCAATCACCGGGGCTTTCGTCAGCGCGAGCACCTGCAGATTCGCCGCTTTGGATGGATGGGAGAGGTCGAGCATCAGCCCCCACTTGTTCGCCTCGGCGACGACCTCTCTGCCGAGTGGGCTCAGGCCGTTGTGGAGCCAGGTGCCACTGGCTTCGCCGTTATTCGAATCGGCAAGCTGGCTGTGGCCGTTGTGAGCGAGGGAGAGATATCTGGCGCCACGGTCGTGGAACTCCTTGACGCGCGAAAGGTCCGTTCCAATCGGATAGCCGTTCTCCACGCCGATCAATGCGACCTTCTTCCCCTTCGCATTGATTCGCCGCACATCTTCAGCCGTCAGCGCAAGCTCGATCTGATCTGGCGCAAGCACTTTGGTCAGCCGGTGAACGGCCTCGAACTTCTCAATCGCAGCCGCATACGCGTTGTCGTAGCCGTCCGGCGTCAGCGGTCCTTGTCCGACGTAGACGACGAAGAATGACGCGTCGAGGCCGCCACGCTTCATCTTCGGCAAGTTGACTTGCGTATCGAGGTCCTGCGTGTAGTTCAACGACCAGGAAAAGTTTCGCGGGTTGATATCGTCGTGAGTATCGAGAGCGATAACCCGTTCGTGAATCGCACGCGCCCGCTTCACGAGCGCGGCGTCCTCGCCTGGGCCCGATTGCTGCGCTATCGGCCCGGCAACGACGACGACCAGCGCTGCGCATACGAGTGATCCCTGCCGTGCGTGTCTTCTCATCCGGATCCTCCGAAACCGTCGAACAAAAACCATAGACTAGAGATGAGACCCAGGGTCATTTTCGAAGGGACGAATTGTGACACGAACAGCACTCGCTGTCTGCGCACTGGCGGTCGGCATCGGCGCGCCGCAGATCTCGTCAAACATTCCACCCTCCCTGGCCGCCATGGCCGACGCGGAGCGGGCATTCGCCGCCGCCGCGCGCGTCAAAGGCATCCGCGACGCGTTTCTGGAGTTCTTTGCCGACGATGCGATGTTCGAGCCGGGGGCGGGCCTGGCAAAGGAGCAGCTCCGGAAACAGCAACCAGAACCTTTCAGCGTCCGCGAGTTGGTGTGGGAACCACGCACCGGTGATGTGGCCGCCGGCGGCGAGCTCGGCTGGCTGACCGGCCCCGGCACGTTCATCGACCACGCCACAGCGGACCAGACGGCTCGCTATTCGAACTATTTGTCCGTCTGGCGGAGAGAGCGTGACGGCCGCTGGCGCGTGTTGATCGATCTCGGCACGCGATTGACTGCGCCTGCGACGTTCGCCCCCGGCTTCACCCGGTTCAGGTTCGACAACCGCTACGCGGGCCAAGAGGGCAAGCAGGCCGCCACCAACCGCCTCATCGAAGCTGACCGCGCGTTCAACGCGCGCATTGCCGCCGACGGTGCGTCCAAGGCCTACGCGGGCGTTCTTGCGCCGGGCGGGCGCGTCCATCGCCAGGGCGTCGGGGCGCTCATCGATGGCGCGGCGCTCAGGTGGTTGGAGGACCACGCGAGGGGGATGGTGGCAACCACCGCCACAGGGGAGTCAGCGCAGTCGGCGGATCTCGGCTACACGTATGGCAAGTACCAACTCGGCGAGCAGAAGCCCGCGACGTATCTGAGAATCTGGTCGCGCCAGGCTGACGGGGTCTGGCGGCTGGTGGTGGACGTCTTCGTGGCGTGACATCACTCGCGCGGCCGTGACCAGCGCGCGCGTGCCGCGGCGCGGGCGATTTCCCGCCGGCGACGCGCACTGAGTGCGGCCGCACGAGCGGGACCTCCTTTGAGCCCGCCCAGACGGCCAAGCGCGGCGGCGTGCGGGTTGGGCTCGACCAGGTGTCGCGCCAGAATGTTGATGCGCTCAGAGGGAGCATGGCATCGTGAACAGGGCGGACCGATGGCGTCGGTCGTTTCGAGCTCCCGCACGGCTTCGGTGAAATCGCAGACCAGACAGCGTCGTTCGGCGGTAATGTGGACACTCGCAGTGTGTGGAATGCTTGACCGCATTGGCAAAAGCATTCCATGTTTCCGGAGCAGGTGCGAGCGCGGCTGTTTCGGGCCGCACCCCAGCAGTACGGAGTAGGCTGATTCTGCTACAACCACGGGCCTGTGGCGCATGCTTGACCGAACACGCACTTATGCGTGAGCGGTGAAGCATTGCGGCAGCTGGTTTGAATTCCATGACGGCAGGAGACGCCGATCATGGACCCTCGTATCGCTCACGTCATCGCACACATGAACAGCACCATCGACGCTTCGCCCAGCGTGTCCGAGCTGGCATCGCTCGCCGGATTGTCGCCCTCGCGGTTCGCCCACCTGTTCCGCGACGAAGTCGGGACGCCGCCAGGACGGTATCTGCAGCGCTTGCGGATGCAGCGCGCACGAGTGCTGCTCGAACGCACCTTCCTCAGCGTCCGCGAGGTCATGAGGCAGGTGGGGTTCCGCGATCCGAGCCACTTCGCCCGCGATTTCCGGCGCTACCACGGGGTCGCCCCAAGCGTCCTCCGCGGACGCGCCAATCATCCAGGGCCCGCACCCGACGCCCTGCTCGACCATCTGCTGACGGCCGAGCAAGGGATCGCCCACGACGCCGGAGCCGCCGGGAATCCATCATTCCCCGAGGATCCGTCGAAGCCCCGCTCCCGGGGGTAGAATCCCCATTCCACTTGTCACAAAAGGAGAGCGTTGTGCCCCACGGCCCCTCTCGCGTTGCTGGTGCGTGTCTCGCCGCGGCCGTTCTGGCGATCGTGGCGTACCAGACGGGCACGCGCGCCCAGGACCGGCTCAAGACGCTGCCGGCCTACCAGCAGTATCAACGGGTGTCCGGCCAGCTGTCGGGGGCCGTCCGTCCAGGCGACGTGTCCGTGACGTGGAGCCGCGACAGCCAATCCTTCGAATACCAGCGTGAGGGCCGGCGTTATCGCTATGACGTCGCGACCTTGCAGGCGACGGAAATTGGTGAGGCCGCGCCGGAGGCGGGTCGCGGCGGCCGCGGCGGCCGCGGTGGGCAGGGAGGGCCCGAGAGGGGACGTCAGTTTGCGTCTGCTGACTCACCCGACCAGAGGTTCCGCGCCGTCTACAAGGAAGCCGATCGGAATTTATATCTGATCGATCTCGCGACAAACGCCGAGCTGCCAATCACGACCGGGGGCAGCAAGGAGAAGCGCATCAAATACGGCACCGCGTCCTGGGTGTACGGCGAGGAGCTCAACCAACGCACGGCCATGTGGTGGTCCCCTGACAGTCAACGGCTGGCGTTCTACCGGTTCGACGAATCGGACGTCGCCGATTACTACTTGCCGCTGGCGCAGACGAAACTGCAGAGCACAGTCGATGCCGAAGCCTACCCCAAGGCTGGCACACCGAACCCCATCGTCGATCTCCTGGTTTATGACGTCGCCACGAAAAAAACGATGACCCTCGATGTCCGCGCCGGCAAGCCGTTCGATAACTCGGTGGTCGGACACTACGTGTATCGAGTCCAATGGTCGCCAGACGGCCGGGAACTTCTGTTCCATCGAACCAACCGGCGCCAGAACATCCTCGAGTTGGTCGCCGCGAATCCTGAGTCGGGAGCCCTGCGTGTCGTGCTCCGGGAGGAGTGGCCAACGGGCTGGGTCGAGAACAATCCGGCGTTCTTTTTTCTGAAGGATGGCAGGCGGTTCATCTGGGAGTCGGAGCGGAACGGGTGGTCGAACTATTACCTCTACGATCTGGGCGGAAAGCTGATCACGCCGCTCACGACGCACACGACGTTCGAAGCCGCCAACCTCGTGAAGGTGGACGAGGACGCCGGTGTCCTCTTCTACACGGCGCGCGACGGAGAGAACCATCTCAAACTACAACTGCACCGGGTGGGTCTCGACGGCAGGGGAGATATCCGACTGACGGAGGCGAAGTACCACCATACGGTTGGGAGCTGCATGCCAGCCGCGGTCACGCCTGGTCCCGGTTCGGGACGAGGAGGTGGGAGCTGCGGGATTGCGCCGGACAACAAGCACTTTGTTGACGTTTATCAGACCCACGACACGCCGCCGGCGACACGCCTCGTCGATGCAACGGGCCGGTCAATCGCCGAATTGGCCGCGAGCGATCTCACGAAGTTCAACGAACTGGGTCTCGAGAAAGCGGAAATGTTCACCTACACCTCCGCGGACGGCGGGACGACGCTGCGAGGGCTGATTCAGTTTCCTTCCACCTTCGACCCCTCGCGCAAATACCCGGTTCTGATTCCGGTGTATGGCGGTCCGGATTCGGCGGGCAACACTGCGCGTGAAACATTCGTCACCTCACCCGCGCTTGCCGAGTACGGCTTTCTCGTGGTCAATCTCGACTCACGAAGCGCGCCCGGTCAAGGCAAGCGCACGCTCGATCAGATTTATCTCAAGCTTGGACAGGTGGAAATCGACGACATGGCGGAAGGAGTCAAGGCGCTGGCCAAGCGGCCGTACGTTGATGCCGCGCGGATCGGAATCTATGGCACGTCATATGGAGGTTACTCGTCGTTGATGTCGCTCGTCAGATATCCAAATCTCTACGCCGCCGCGTCAGCCTCGTCGCCCGTCACGTCGTGGAGAAATTACGACACGATTTACACCGAGCGCTACATGTGGATCCCGCAGGAAAACGAACGCGGCTATGAAGCTGGCAGCGCGATGACCTACGCAAAGGATCTGAAGGGCCGCTTGATGCTGTACTACGGCACCGCCGACAACAACGTACACCCGTCAAACATGATGCAGCTCATCACCGCGCTTCAGGCAGCGGGCAAGAGCTTCGAGGTGCAGGTCGGGCCCGATCGTGGGCACAGCGGCATCAATCCGGAACGCATGGCGGAGTTTTTCATCGAAAACCTGCTGCCCAAGGGCGACGGATGACATGCCCTCGGTTCCGGAGATTCTCGAGACACTACGTGCGTCGGATTTCCGAAATCTCGGCGGATCTCGTGTTGCGACCACCATTTCGCTGGGCGAACCCCTGCTCAATGCTGTTGTATCGGCATCTCTTCCGCAGGATGCGCCCGTGCGCAGCCTGTCGGTGCATCCAGATCACGGCGATCAGCTCGAGATTCGCGCCAAGCTCACGCGTCCTGCGTTTCTGCCGCCGATTCACGCCACCGTGGCAATCGAGCGTCAGCCCGACCTTCCGCGAGACCCCACCCTGGGGTTGCGTATCACTGGACTCGCGGGGTTGTTGGCTCGAGTCGGTCCGCTTGTGTCCGTGACGCCGAAGCTCCCACCTGGTCTCAGTCTGGATGCCGACGTTCTAACAGTGGACTTGCGGCAACTGCTTGCCGAGCGTGGTCAGGAGGATTGGCTTCGATTGGTGCAGCGGGTTGTCGTGCACGCCGAGAAAGGGCGAGTCGTGATCGAGCTCGAGGCCGCCGTCAGTTAGATCTGGCGTCCAACAGGACCCCACCAGCCGGCGCTGAGAAAGGATTGTTGCAGCTCCGTCATCCGGCGGGTGACTTCCGCCGAGTCCCCGAGGATCTCCACCGTCTGCTCACCCTCCGGCTCCGTCACAATGAGTTCGGAGCCGCCATCGGGCAGCGGCAGGAGTTCGCAACGCACGTAACGTCCGCCTTGTTCGAAGAAGAAAATCATCGCCGTGCGTAGCCGCTAGTTCAAAGGACGGGCCAGACCGTGTTTGCACGGTTTTGGGCCAATCGGCGCAGCCTGTCCAGATTCGATACGGTCGATTTCCGGACATGGATTGCAGCATTGGGATTGAGCGGACTGCCCGGCGAGGTGACAAAGTGATGAAATAGCCAGGTGATTCCGGTGGACGCGAACATTTCCTCCGCGCAGGCGATGCATCACTCGCTCGACCCGGCGTGGATCGAACTTCAACGACTGGTGGGATGGATCGCCTTTGCGGTGCTCGCGCCGCTGTTGCTGATCGGCCTCGGCATTGCGATGCTGATTGGTTCGCTGTCCCTCGATGTGAAAGTCGTGCTGGTCATCACCTGGCTCGCGGTGACAGCGCTGCTCGCATGGCTTGCGCAGGCGTGGCCGGCAATCGAGTACCGGCGATTCAGCTATGCACTCGATCCGGAGCACATCGAAATCCGCCGCGGGGTTATCTGGCGCACCGTCACGAGCGTGCCGAAATCACGTGTGCAGCACATCGATGTGGCACAGGGACCACTCGAGCGAAAATACGGGTTGGCCACGCTCTCGATCTACACGGCGGGCACCGAGTTCGCGCGCGTAGACTTGCCGGGACTCACCTACGTTCGCGCTGTCGAGATTCGCGATCGTCTCCTGCCCGGCCACGATCGGGACACCGACGATGGGACCTGAACGGAGGCTCCATCCTTCCTCGTTTCTCTTCAGTATGGGCCGCCACCTGCGCGCGCTCCTGCTGCCGGCGGCAGCGGTGATCTTTACGGCCGGTTCGAGCGGGCGTGATTGGGATCTCTGGCTGATGCTGTTCTTGATTCCCTACATGCTGGCCGCGCTTGCGAGGAGTTTGTCGTTTCGGTATCGCTTCGACGCGGACGAACTCGTCGTCCGCAAGGGGTGGGTGTTCCGCAGCGAGCGTCACATTCCGTATGCCCGCATTCAGAACATCGACGCCGTTCAGAACGTGTTGCATCGCGCGCTTGGCGTCGCTGAGGTGCGTGTCGAAACCGCCTCCGGCGGAGAGCCGGAGGCCACGATGACGGTGCTGCCGGTGGCGGCGTTGTCGGAGATGCGGCAGTTCGTATTCGCCGGACGTCAACTCGTCGGCACCGACACCGCAACTGCACCCGCAGCGGACGACTCCGACGTTATCCTTCGACTGCGGACGAGCGAGGTGTTGCTCTACGGGTTCATCGAGAGCCGAGGCGCGGTCATTATGGCGGGGGCTTTCGGCGTGCTTTGGGAATTGGGCATCTTCGACCGGGCGTTCGAGCGCGCGACGGGTACGGAGGTCGCGGGCGGTGGCGTGTTCCGTCAGCTGCTGCGCGCAGCGATCGGCCAGGCGGCGATCTCGATGCAGGCCGTGATGGTCACCCTTCTTTTGTTTATCACGCTGCTGCTCGTGCTGCGCATGCTGTCCATGGCGTGGGCATATGTTCGCCTGCACGGGTTCGTCCTCAGGCGGCGAGGGGACGATCTGCGGGTGGACTACGGGCTGTTGACGCGTGTCAGCGGCACGATTCCACTTCAGCGGATACAGACGCTGACCGTGACTGAGAGTCCTCTGCATCGACTGTTCGATCGGGTGTCCGTACACGTCGATACGGCCGGCGGCCACGGGACTGAAGAGCAGCCGAGGCGCCGCGAGCCCATTGCCCCCGTCTTCCGCCGTGCGGATCTCGAATCGTTGATTGCCGCGCTCGTCCCGTCGGTTGCCCTGGCCGCGGTCGAGTGGCGGCCGGCGCACCCGAATGCGGTCCGACGGGCACGCTTCCGCACGGGCGCCCTCGCGACGGTCGTGGCGGGTCTCGCTATCAGCGTCCTCAAATGGTGGAGCGTTGGCGTCGTGGTGGCGCTCGCCGTCTGGGCGTGGGTCTACGCGCGCAAGTACGTCGCCCACCTCGGTTGGGCATTGCTCGGCGACGCCATCGTCTTTCGCAGTGGCTGGTTGTGGCGTCATCTCACCGCGGCGCGGTTTTCAAAGATTCAAGTGGTTACCCGCGTCGAATCGCCGTTCGATCGACGAACCGGGATGGCGCGCGTCAAAGTGGATACCGCCGGCGCCGCCACCAGCGAGCACAGGATCGACGTCCCATTTCTTCCTGCTGAGACCGCCACCGCCCTCGCGACGACGCTCTCGGCGCGCGCGGCCGAAACGGCGTTCCGCTGGTGAAAAGGGGGACTGTCCCCTTTTTTCATTTTCGGACACTCCAGAAAAAAGGGGACAGTCCCCCTTTTCAGCGCGGCCAGCCGGTTTGCGGCAGGCCCGGCGTCACCCGCAGCGCGTTCTGGAAGTAGAGCTTCTTCAAAACGGCATCCGGCAGCCCCATCCCGTACAGCTTCCAGAAGGCGTGGTAATGGCGGTAATAGTCGAAGTACTCGTCGGTCGTTTCGAACACTCGCCAGTAATACGGGTACTCGCTGGCTTCGTAGGTGTCCTTTCCGAAGAGCACGCGATCCTGGTACTTCATAAAGAATTCGCGAGCCGCGTGCGGCTGCCGCCCAAATTCGTAGAGGACTGCGGCGACCTCCAACACGACGTTCGGTAGCTTGTCGAGGTGTTTGGCGGCGCGGCCGAAATCGTTCCCCATCCATCCGAAGTGCGCGTTGATGTACCTCGTCTTCGGGTTCCTTGCGAACATGCGTTCCTGCTCTCCCATCAGGTCCTCGAAACTTGGGAACTGATCGCGGGGGTACTGACGAGGGGGGAAGAGCGCCAGCTCCAGCCATCGTTCGTTCGTAAAGTCGATCGGCTCGAAGAACTGCGCAGGATCGGCCGTGTGGATGATGACGGGAATGTTGTGTCGTGCCGCCGTCTGCCAGATCGGATCGAGATCCGGATCGTCGACCCTGAGCCGTGAGCCGTCTGCCTTGCGTGACCTGAGGCCGAGGTTCTTGAACACTTTCAACCCGACGGCGCCGTTTTTGATGGCCTGTTCCAATCCGGCGATTTCCCGTTCCTTCCAGCCGGGCCCGCCAGCGCCCTCCCAATTCACGTTGGCAAACACGCGAAAGCGGTCCGCGTGCTTGCTCGTGCGGATCGTGTCGATGCGACGTTGCAGGCCTTCGCCGCTCCCGCCACTCAGATTCACCAGGACGCGTAAGTTCAGCGCGTCCATTTCCTTGATGGTCTGCTCGATAATCTCCGGCCTGATGTCGAGATGACTGTGGCTGTCTACCACGGGGAACTTCGCGCGCGGCACGAGGTGCTCGGTCGCGACGACGGTTGATTTCGGCCGATAGTCGACGATGCTGGGGGGATTCAGTTCAGGCTTTTGGCAGCGGCCGCGTCGGACCTCCGTCATGCCCGGAGGACAGTCTTCGCCCGGCGCGATCTCCACGCCTCCCCGACCTGGTCCCCCGCGTCCACGTCCGCCGCGGCCTTGCTCCTGTTGCGCGACCGCCGCCCCGCCCGCCAGGCAGGCGGCCGTCGTCAGAACCCAGAAGAATCGCCACGCTCGCATCGTGCCTCCAGAGAGAAACCGATGCGATGAGCCTATCATTGCTCAATGCTCGTGGGGCCCCACCCCCACTCGCTCTCGCTCGGCGGCGGCGCGCCGCGCCGCTTCCCTCCAACCTTCGCGCCGTCTTCTGGCGAAGGTTGCCCGCCGTAGTTTCAAAGAAGGCGGGCCGGCGCTCCGGCTGGCAAGCCGGCGCCTCGCTCGGGCCGCAGGCGCTTTGCTCAATGCTCGTGGGGCCCCACCCCCACTCGCTCTCGCTCGGCGGCGGCGCGCCGCGTCGCTTCCCTCCAACC
>JBAROV010000164.1:0-145398 GCA_049642465.1 Vicinamibacterales bacterium | reverse complement strand
CTGCTGATCAAAGCCCGGTCATCCGGCTGGTGGACACCACGATCTACACCGCGATTCAGAAACGAGCGAGCGACATCCACATCGAAACGGGAGACGATGCAGTACATGTCAAGTACCGAATCGACGGTGTACTCCAACCGGCAATGCGGCCGATCGCGAAGCAGTTTCACAGCACGATCATTTCGCGCGTGAAGGTCATGGCCGAACTGGATATCGCCGAGAAGCGGGTGCCTCAGGACGGCCGTTTCAAAGTGCGGATGGGGGGCAAGAGCATCGACTTCCGCGTCTCGGTGATGCCGAGCGTTCACGGCGAAGATGCGGTCATCCGAATCCTCGACAAGGAATCGATCAGCGAGCAGTTCCACGAGCTGCGCCTCGACATCCTCGGGTTCCCTGAGGACGAGCTGCGGCGATTCCGCAAGTACATCGCGGAGCCGTATGGCATGGTGCTCGTCACGGGGCCGACCGGCAGTGGCAAGACGACGACGCTCTATGCCGCGCTCTCCGAGATCAAGTCGGTCGAGGACAAGATCATTACGATCGAAGATCCGGTCGAATATCAGCTTCGCGGTATCACCCAGATCCCCATCAATGAGAAGAAAGGTCTGACCTTCTCTCGCGGACTTCGATCGATCCTGCGGCACGATCCGGACAAGATCATGGTGGGAGAAATCCGTGACCCGGAGACGGCGCAGATTGCCATTCAGTCGGCGCTCACCGGTCACCTGGTGTTTACGACGGTCCACGCAAACAACGTTCTCGACGTATTGGGTCGCTTCCTGAATATGGGAGTTGAACCCTATCAGTTCGTGTCGGCGCTCAACTGCGTGATGGCGCAGCGTCTCGTGCGCAACATCTGCGTGCACTGCAAACGTCAGGCGGTGGTTACGCGCGCGCAACTGGAAGAATCCGCCCTGGATCCGGCGCTCGAGTTCGGCGGCCGCTTCTTCGAAGGGGCGGGTTGCATCGAGTGTGGTGGCACTGGCTACAAGGGACGGACCGCCATCTGCGAGCTCCTCGATCTATCCGACAACATCCGGGAAATGATTCTCGATCGGCGGCCGACGTCGGAGATCAAGAAGGTGGCGCGTGAGGAAGGCATGCGCTTCCTCCGCGAATCCGCTGTCGAGCACGTCCTCGCAGGCAAAACCACGCTTCGCGAGATCAACAAGGTCACGTTCGTCGAATGAGTTCCGCCAGATCGTCGTCATCGTGGCTGGCAAGCCCTCCACCGAACGCGGCCCTCGAGATCACCGCCGCGCGCGTCACGGCAGTGGCGGTGGCGGATCAGCGGCAAACGCCGGTCATTTCCGCCTACTCGAGCGAAACGCTCCCGCCTGGCGCGGTCGAGCCGGCGTTGAATGCGTCGAACGTGCACGACGCATCCGCGCTCGCGGCTGCGATTCGGAGTGCGCTGTCGCCGCTGGGGCATCGCTCTCGCCGGGTCGCGCTCGTGCTGCCGGATTCGGTCGCGAAGGTCTCGCTCCTTCGATTCGAGAAGATTCCCGCGAAGGTCAGCGATCTCGATCAGCTGATTCGCTGGCAGATGCGCAAGGCCGCCCCCTTCCGCATTGAAGATGCGCAAGTCGCCTGGCAGCCAGGCGTGGCGATCCCGGGCGGCGGCCGTGAGTACCTGGTTACAGTTGCCCGCAGGGACATCGTCCTCAGTTACGAGCGCGCGTGTGAAGCGGCAGGAACGCATGCCGGCATCGTCGACCTCGCGAGTTTCAACCATGTCAACGCGGTCCTGGCGTCTGGACGAACCGGCGGTGATTGGCTGCTCGTGCATATTGCTGCCGATTACACGACGCTCGCCGTAGTGCGCGAGGACGATGTCGTATCGTTCCGCAATCGCAGCGGCGCTGGAGAGGAAGATCTGGTTGAACTCGTCCATCAGACGGCGATGTACCACGAGGACCGGCTCGGCGGCGGCGGCTTCTCGCGCGTGGTGTTGGCGGGGGCATCGGTCCTGGGGATCGACGAGACGGAGCGATTGCGTCGGCTGTTATACGAGCGCATCGGCCTGAAGGTGGAGACACCCGACTTCAGATCCGCGGTGTCGATGCGCGATCGGATTTCAGCGGGGCCTGAATTGGTGGACGCGCTGGCGCCCTGCGTCGGAGTGCTGCTGAGGGAACGTGCGCCTTCGACAGGCTCAGGGCGGGTCGCCTGATGCTTCGCGCCAACCTTTCCACTCGTCCGTTCTACAACGAGCGCGCCGTTCAGCTTCTGCTCGTTCTTGCGGGCGTGATCGTCGTCGCACTGACGGCATTCAACGTCAGCCGCATCCTATCGTTGTCCAACCAGAACACCGGGCTCTCATCGCGAGCGTCGAGCGATCGCGCCGAAGCGCAGCGGCTGCGCGGCGAAGCTGCCGCAATCCGCCGCGGCATCAACCAGGCTGAACTCAAGACGATTGTGGCGGCCGCCCAGGAGGCGAACATGCTGATCGATCAGCGCACGTTCTCCTGGACCGAGTTTTTCAACCACATCGAGGAAACACTTCCCCCTGACGTCATGTTGACCGAGGTCAAACCGTCGTTTCAGGAGGAAGCGACCATCATCTCGATGAGCGTGCTCGGGCGACGGCCCGAAGACGTCGATGACTTCATGGAAAAACTCGAGGCCACGGGCGCCTTCGATCAAGTGCTGCCAAAGCTGCGGGATGAAACGGAAGAGGGACTCGTGCGCGTTTTGATCACGTCCGTCTACCGCGGCGGTGGCGAGCGTTCGACCGGCTCGACGTCGGCCGGTGCAAGCGGAGGCGGCCAATGACCGACGTCCACCGGATTGTCGCAGAGCATCGCCGGGCCGTGTGGCTGCTTGCCGCCGGCTTGATCCTCAACGCGGCACTGCTCGTCGTTGTCGTGCTGCCGCTCTCGCAGAAGGTCAGCGGGGGAGAACAGCAGGCGCAGGCGGCGAGCATGGAGCTTGCGGCCGCCCGCCGTGATTACAACGCCGCACGCGCCACGGTCACCGGAAAAGCGCAGGCGGATGTCGAGTTGAAGAAGTTCTATCAGAACGTGCTGCCGTCGAGTTTCAGCGGTGCACGCCGCGTATTATTTCCGAGCATCGAGCAGCTGGCGAAGAAGTCGAATCTGAGATATCACGACTCGTCGATCCAGCCGCAGGGCGAGCCGGAAGGCGATCTTCAAAAAGTCACGATGACGTTCAATCTGGCCGGGGAGTACACGAACATCCGCCGGTTCATTCATGAGCTTGAAACGGCTCCAGAATTCCGCGTCATCGAGAGCGTCGCGCTCGCGCAGGCTGAAGAAGGGGAGCGTGGATTGAACGTCACCGCGCACGTGGCGACGTATTATCGGACGGGGGGCAATGGAAACTGAGGCGCAGCCGTCGCGTCCGCGTCGCCCCCGAACATCGCTGCTGGTGCTGCTGGCCGTTGTGCTTGCCGCCGCCGCATTCGTGACGTTGCGGCCCTCGACCGGTCCGGCCCCTCAGACGTCTAACTCGGGGAGGGCACCCCAGCCATCGACCGGTGAAAAGCCGCTCGATCCGCAGGAGTTGAAGGTCAGGCTCGACGACCTCAAGACTCCACCGCCCCAGCCGGGCGAGACGGAGCGGAACCCGTTCCGGTTTCAACCGAAGGCTCCGCCGCCGCCTCCTCCGGGGCCGCCGCGCGGGTCACGACCGCCGGAGCCGCCGTTGCCCAAGGTCGAAACGACGCCGGGGCCAGTGGGCCCGCCGCCGATCCCGCTGAAGTTCATCGGGGTGACCGAGGCGCTCGGCGTAGGTAAGATTGCGGCGCTGTCGGACTGCAAGCACACCGTGCAGGGGCGCGAGGGTGAAGTGATCGAGGGGCGTTATCGGATCGTCAAGATCGGAGTCGAGTCCCTCGTGATCGAGTACATCGACGGAACAGGCCAGACGACGCTGCGGATGAGCGGGCAGGACTGCGTCGCCAAGTAAGGGAAAAGGGAGAAGGGGAAAGCGCCTGCGGCCCGAGCAGCGGCGCGGGGTGGGGCCCCAAGCCCACTGGGAGATGTGGGGCCCCGCGAGCACTGAGAAAAGAAAAGGGCGTGACTGTGTTGAGACGCAGGCTGACGATCGTTCTCGTTCTAGCCGTGGTGGCAGCGGGTTGTGCGGCCGGACGCGCGTATCGGCGCGGTCAGGAAGCCGCGCGCAACGGCGACTGGGATGCGGCGGTCACGTATTTCACCGAGGCCGTCCAGGAAAGCCCCAACAAGCCCGAGTACAAGATCGCGCTCGAACGTGCCAATCAGAGCGCATCGCAGGAACACATCGGTCGCGCACGTCAGCTCGAGGAGAAGGATCAATTGGATGCCGCGCTGGTCGAATACCAAAAGGCGCTGCAAACGGACTCGACCAATCGACTGGCGGCATCGAAGGCGGCGCAGCTCGAAAAGACGATTCGCGAGCGGATCGAAGCATCGCGGCCAAAGCCGCGGATCGAAGCGCTTCGTGAGCAGGCGCGCGCGCAGCGGCCGCTGCTCGATCCGTCGTCGCGCGATCCACTCAAGGTGGCGTTCAACAACGCGAGCCTTCGCGACATCCTGAGAACGCTCGGCGAAATGGTCGGAATCAACGTCACCTTCGATCAGCAGTTCCAGGATCGCGCGTATACCGTGACGCTCGATGGCGTGACGTTCGAGCAGGCGATCCAACAGGTGATGACCGCCAACCAGAAGTTCTACAAGGTCGTCGATCCAAAAACCATCATCGTCGTGGACGACAACCCGACGAAGCACGCCCAGTACGACGATCTCGTGGTGAAGGTGTTCTACGTCTCACACGCCGAGGCTCAGGAGTTGACGCAGCTGGTCAGCACCATCATGCGCGTGCCGCAGATGGCCGTGCAGCCGACGGTGATGGCCAACAAGACCGCCAACACGATTACCGTCAGGGCGACCGCGCCGGTGGTGGACATCATCGAGCGCATCATCCGATCGAACGACAAGCCGCGGGCGGAAGTACTGATTGACGTGCAGATCCTCGAAGTCAACCGCGCGCGGGCGAAGCAATTCGGCCTGAACCTGAACGCATACGCGCTCGGCTTCACGTTTTCGCCGGAGGTCGCGCCGCCGAACACCAGTTCGCCGCCGACCGGCCCACCAAATTCGCCGCCGCCATTTAACGTGAACACGATTTCGCAAGGCGTCAGCACGTCGGATTTCTACATGAGCGTGCCGACGGCTGTGGTGCGGTTCCTCGAATCCGATTCGCGCACGAAAACAATCGCCAAACCGCAACTGCGCGGCGCGGAAGGCCAGAAGCTGACGCTGAACCTCGGCGACGACATTCCGGTGCTGTCGACCGTATTCGGTCAGGCCGCGGCGGGCGGATTTGCCAGCATTCCGCAGTCCTCGTTCAACTATCGTTCGGTCGGCGTGATCCTCGAGATGACGCCGCGCGTCACCTACGACGGCGAAATCATCCTCGAGGTGCTGGTCGAAAACAGCACGCTTGGCGGATCGATCGATGTCGCCGGACAGTCTGTCCCGACATTCGGATCGCGGAAGGTCACGACCAAGCTGCGACTGCGCGAGGGAGAATCGAATCTGCTTGCTGGACTCCTGCGCGAGCGCGATCGCAAGGACCTGCGCGGTTTTCCCGGCCTCCTGCGGCTGCCGGTGTTCAAGCAATTCCTCTCCGACAACGATCAGCAAATCGAGCAAACCGACATCGTCATGCTGTTGACGCCGCACATCGTCCGTACCCACGAGCTCACCGCGGACGATCTCGCGCCGATTTACATCGGGACGCAGCAGAACATCGGTCTCGCCGGCCCGCCGCAGCTCATCGCGCCGTTGCCTGACGCGCCGGCAGCAGGGGCCGCAGCGACGGGTACCGTTCCGCCAAGCACGACGACACCGGGAGCGCCTGCTCCGGGATTGCCCCGGCCACCTGTTGCCGCGGAGCCTGGCGCGCAACCGACGAATCGTCCCACACCGCCAGGGACATTCCCGGTGCCGACGATGCCTACGCCGGTTGAACAGCCGCCCGCGGGGACACCGCCTGCTGGCGCGGCCACTGGTGCGGCGACTCCGCCAGGAACGCCGCCCGCAGGAACAGGCGCTGCGCCTGGTGGCACGCCGCCAGGAGCCGTTCCGCAGGTTCGCGATCCCAGCACGATTCCGGCCGTGACGGATCCGGCCGCGACGGCCACACCGGCGCAGGTGATCGTTACCGTTCCCGGTACGGCGTTCCAGATCGCGGGCGGTCCGTACACGGTACCTGTCTCGATCAACAACGCCTCGCGGGTATCGGTCATTACGCTGACGGTCACGTTCAATCCGAATGTGCTGCGCGTCCGCACGGTGCAGGACGGAACGTTCATGCGGCAGGGTGGCGTAGGCGCCAGTTTTACTCCACGGATTGACGCGGCCACCGGCCGGGTTGACATCGCGATCACGCGCACAGCCGATCAGGTCGGCGCGTCGGGCGCCGGCCTCCTGGCGGCGCTGCTCTTCGATGCCGTCGGGCAGGGCAGTTCGATGATTCAGGTGTCCGGTGTGGCGACGACGCCCGACGGGGCACCCATTGCGCTGCAGATAAGCCCTGTCACGGTGACGGTGAGGTAGCGATGGAGACAAAGTACCAAGGTGCCAAGGTGCCAAGGTGCCAAAGTGCCGCACCCTGGCACTCTGGCACCCTGGCACTTTGGCACTCTGCTCGCGGCTTCACGTTCATCGAGCTGCTGGTCGTCACGACCATCATCTTGATTCTCGCGTCGGCCATCATGCCGCTCTCGCGAGTGACCGTGCAGCGGCAGCGCGAGGCCGAGCTGCGGCGCTACCTCCGCGAGATGCGTACCGCGATTGACAAGTACAAGGACGCGGTCGATAACGGTTTGATTGGATCGATTGACGTCAAGGCGGGAAGCGAAGGATACCCGCCGGACCTCGAGACGCTCGTCGAGGGCGTGACCGTCGCCAACGATGCGTCGGGACGGAAGCTGAAGTTCCTGCGGAAGGTTCCGATCGATCCGATGACGACCTCCATGGAGTGGGGCCTGCGCTCGTACCAGGACAGACCTGACTCGACATCGTGGGGTGGGCAGAACGTCTACGACGTGTACACGAAGTCGACGGGCATTGCGTTGGATGGGACGAAGTACCGCGATTGGTGAACAAGTTGACGTGAGAGCGCCTGCGGGCCGAGCGAGCGGCAGCCGTGAGCTGCTGCGAGCGCGAAAGCGGGAGCAGCGGGCGCTTGGGGGTGGGGCCCCAAGCGCACTGGGAACGTGGGGCCCCCGCGAGCATTGAGTGACGCAGACAGAAGGCTGGAAGCAAATGTTATTTCAACAATCGCTCGCAAAGAGATCTAACCAAGCCGGCTTTACCCTGATCGAACTCCTCGTCGTGATTTCGATGATCACCATCCTCGCCGCGATGGGGATGGTGCAGTATCGCAACTCCATCCGGCGCGCCGAAGAGACCACGCTGAAGCACGACCTGTTTCACATGCGCGACGCGATCGACCAGTACTACGCCGACAAAGGGAAGTATCCGGCCTCCCTCGACGCGCTCGTGAGCGACGGCTACATGCGAAAGATTCCGGACGACCCGATCACGAAGTCCGCCAGCACCTGGCAGACGATCCCCGCAGAACCCGATCCCGCCAACCCGTCGGCTGACACGGGGATCTACGACGTCAAGAGCGGCGCGCAGGGCACCTCGCTCGACGGCTCCGCGTATTCCGACTGGTAGTCTTTTGGGGCTTGGGGCTTGGGGCTCGCGCCCTCCAACCACAACGTTTGATGCGGCAAGAATGTAGACGGCACGCGCCGGGCCCGGCGACGTATCAGCTCACGCTTACAGCCTGCCGTTCAGTCAATTCCAACTTCGTCGACGCGTCGTATCGCAAGGTCCTCGGCGGTGACGGGAATGCGACGCGGGGTGGATTGGCTGAGGGCGCGCGCGAATCGTGGAATCGATTCGCGCGCAGCCGTCCAAAGTGCTCGAGTAATCCGCTCTACGGCTTCACGACGACAGTTCCGAAGCCCTCACCCGAAGGCCCGCTCGCCTGAATTGCACGAACGGTAATGACTTTGGTACCCGTCGAACTCCAGGTTGCCGTCGCCCGATTTCCAGTTGTTGTGGCGGACGCGGGCGTCGCACCAGTGCCGAAGTTCCACTCGTAGGCGACGATCGTTGACGTGTTGCCGGACACCTGCGCTGTCAGGATCACGGTTTCTCCAACGCTCGGGTTGCTGTTCGACGGCGTCACAATCACAGACGGCGGCTGGCCAGGCAGCACGGTCACGCCGGTAGAAACGGTTTCCTGGAAGCCGCTCGCCTCCGTGGCCGTCGCCGTGACGACGTAAGTGCCAGCCTCGGAGTAGGTGTGGGGAACCGTCGTCGATCCACTCAGCGCGCCGAGCGATTGTGTTCGGCCGTCGCCAAAGTTCACGGTGACGTCCCGGACGTTGGCTTGAGTGCCCACGTTCACCGTGAACGTCGCCGGCGTTCCCGCCGGCACCGATGTCGTGGGTCCGGTGATCGTCACGCCGGTACGCGGATTCAGTCCGACCGTCACATCGGCGGTCTTGCCACCGACGTTGGCCGTCACTTTTGTCTGGCGTGTCGTATTCAGCGTCGTCGTGGCAATTCCACTTTGATCGGTCGTGGCTGTCGAGGCACTGAGCTGACCCGCATCGGCGACGAAATTCACCGGAACACCCGACAATCCCTGACCCGTCACGTCTTCAACACGGGCTTGGATCGTGGCGCTGCCACCCGCCGGCCCCAGCGTTTGGGGGCTGGCGGTGACGAGCACGCGTTCGACAGCTGCCGTTCCCACTTTCAGGTTTTCAATCTTCCCGGAGGCGCCACCGGAGTACGCCGTAATGATCGCCGTCCCGCTTTGACCGCCAGCCAGGAAGCGCACCCGCACCTCTCCGTTCTGCGTCCGAGCCTCCCTCGGCTCAATTCGCCCGATCGTCGTCGTAAAGGAGACGAGCGTGCCGTTCTGGACAGGCGTCCCGGCACCTGTGCTCGAGGAACCCGTCGTCGTCGTTGGCTGGCCAGTAGTGGGTTGGCCAGTCGTCGGGGTCCCCGTCGAAGGCGGCGCCGCCGTTGTTCCGTTCTCGATGACCGTGGCGACGATCTCGACCTCGCCATTGAGCGGGACAGTCGTCGACGCCGGAAAAATGGTAATGACCGTGCCGCTCGGCGCAAGCAGCGGCATCTTGTCGCATGCGGAGAATGCCGATATGAACGCAAAACCGACCGCGAAAAGGCCTGCCCACCGTAGCGCGCAGCGCGAATGTGGGAGCGCAGCTCGGGCCGCACGTCTGAGCGGTGAAGCTTGTGTTACCATAGGTGACGCTAAGAATAATACTCTCATGGGTTTACGGGGTCAACGCGGCGAACGTGGCTACGCGATGGCGGCCCTGCTGGTGATGCTGGGCGTCATGCTGGTCCTCATGAGCGCGGCGCTTCCAGCCTGGCGATTTCAGGCGCGGCGCGAAAAAGAGGCCGAACTCATTTTTCGCGGCGAGCAAATTGCGCGCAGTATCTATCTTTATCAAAGGAAGAATGGTCCGGGTGCGTTCCCTCCCAGCCTCGACGTTCTCGTCCAGGGGCACTTCCTTCGCAAGAAATACAAGGACCCGATGACCAAGGACGGCGAGTTTCAGTTGCTCCTCGCGGGCATGGCGCCCCAGGGTCCGGGCCGGGGCAACCAGCCGCCCCAGCGGCCTCAAGTCACCGGAGTCAATCAACCAGGAATTATCGGCGTTCAGAGCAAGAGCAAAGAGGCCTCCATCCGCGCGTACATGGGGCGCACCCGGTACAACGAGTGGCAATTCAACAGCGCCAACGTCGCCGCGCGAATGGGCGGGCCGGGAAGAGGCCGCGGAATTGGCCCCGACGGTCAGCCGTTTCCGGGGGTGGGGGGCAGACGAGGCATGCCGGGTGGTCCCCGCTCCAGTCCGGGGATGCCGACGCTGCCCGGACCAGGCCGTGGGTTTCCAGGGCCTGGCGGTCGCGGGCAGGGTCGCGGTCCGGGACAGTGAGGTAGTAAACACCGTCAGTTAGGACGCACGATCCGTGACGCAGGCCGGGTCGCCCACCTTCGCGGCGGGCAAGCCGACTCCGAGCCCCGAGTCCGAGCCCCGACAGCGTCAGTTGAACACGGCAGCGATCGTGTCGTGGAAACGTGGCCGGAACTGCCGGATTGCGTCGTTCTCACGCCTCGGGTGCACACGGTTGCTCAACAGCACCACATAGAAATCCCGTTCCCAGTCAATCCACAGTGACGTTCCCGTAAATCCGGTGTGGCCAATCGCGGCGCGCGACAATCGCGAGCCGCATGACGAGGTTGGGAGCATCGTGTCCCAGCCGAGTGCGCGCGAGCTGCCAGGAACATCGGAACGTGCGATGAACAGCCTGGCGGTTTCCGGCCTGGCGAGAGCCGGCTCGCCGGCAAGTGTGCGCATCACCGCACGTGCGAACACGCCGACGGCTGCGGCCGTTCCAAAAAGCCCCGCGTGACCTGCGGCGCCACCGAGCGCCCAGGCGTTTTCGTCGTGCACTTCACCGACCAGCATCCGTCCGCGCCATCGATCCACTTCGGTTGGTGCGATCTGCGGTCGCCATGCGCGCGGCGGATTGAACGTCAGCGGTTCCGGCGTGATGAAGGAAGAGAGTCGGTGAAACTGTCCGGCGAGCGACGCCGCCGGATCGAACGTCCCGGCAAGCGCACTGGTACTTTCGGATCTCGCCGCTGCATCTTCGAGAATGAAGCCAAGCAGGATGAACCCGAGGTCGCTGTAGATGGACTGTGTTCGCGGCGGGTACTCGAGGGGCAACGAACAGATGGCGTGCTGGAACTCGGGCCTGCCAGTGCAATCGCGAAAGAATGGCAGGTACGCTGGCAGTCCGGAACTGTGCGCCAGGAGGTCGCGAATCGTGACCGTGGTGCGATCGGACCCTCGCCACTCCTCGAGCCACGACGCGACCGGGTCGTCCAACTGAAGCCTCGCGTCATCAACGGCGCGCATCGCAAGCGTGGTCGTCGCGATCACCTTGGTGAGTGAGGCAAGGTCGAACATGGTCTCGGCCGTCGTGAATGGCGCGCGCGGGTCGTAGGTCAGACCGCCGGCGGCGCTGTTCCACAACACGTCCGCCCGGGTGCCGACTTCAGCGGTTGCGGCAGGAAAGACATGGGCCTCTACGGCCTGCCGCAGCATCGCTGCCGCAGAGGCAAACACGTCAGGCATGCGCGGGTTCGCGGACGACGAGAGACGAGGCGAGCGCCACCAGCGCCGTGGTGGAGGCACCGACGAACGCAAACCAGGTCCAGCCGACGGCTTCGTTCCACCACACCCAGGCCATGACTGCGCAGCCGACGGCCATGCCAATCAGCATCGCGATCGCTCCAACCCGGCGCGTCAACACGCCTGTCAGGAATGCACCGAGCACCGGACCAGCCGCCAGTGAAAGAACGGCCAGACCCGAATCCAGCACCGAACGCGTGACGAACTGCGCTCCGAGCGCCACGGCAATCTGAGCGATGCCCCAGACAATCGTCGCGCGACGCGACACGCGCATCAGTTCGGCCTGATCGGCTTGTGGCCGCACGTACTTCACGTAGAAGTCATTGACCGTGGTTGCCGCAAGCGCGTTGATCGATGGAGACAGTGCCGCCGCGACAATGGCCGCGACAATGAAGCCGGAGATGCCATGGGGAAGAGAGGTGATGACGAAGAGCGGAAGGACTTCATCTGTTCTCGTGAGCGGACGGGGCAGGGCCGTCTGCTGATAAAAGACGAACAGCATGGCGCCGATCACGAGAAACAGGACGAATTGGACGAACACGATGAAGCCGCTCAAGACCAATCCCGTGGAGGCTTCCCGTGCGGAGCGGGCGGAGAGCAGCCGCTGAACGAGAAATTGATCGGTTCCGTGCGTCGAGAGCGTGAGCGCAATGCCGCCCAGGAGACCGGCCCACAGCGTGTAAACAGTCTTGGGATTGGTTGAGAGATCGAACACGCGGAAGTGTCCCGCCGCGCCAGCGACGTTCACGACCTCGGCCCATCCACCCTGAATGAGTTGAAGCAGTCCAAAGAAGACCAGCAGGGCGCCCGCGAGGTAGACGAACATCTGCACCACGTCGGTCCAGATCACCGCCGAGACGCCGCCGCGCACGGTGTAGATGATCATGGCGGCGCCGAGGACGATCACCGTCCACGACACCGGCACCTGCGTGACAACCGAGATGACGAGCGCCGTCGCAAACAACCGTATGCCGTCGGCCAACGTCCTCGTAATCATGAAAATGATCGCGGCGACGTTCTTGACGGCCCCGCCGAAGCGCCGTTGCAGCAATTCGTACGAGGTGTAGAGCTCGCCGCGGAAATATGCCGGAATGAACAGAACGCTGACGAGCAGTCGGCCGGCGATGTACCCCATCGCCAGCTGCAGGAAGGTCATGTTGCCGGCGTACGCGCCGGCGGGGACGCCGATAAAGCTCAACGTGCTCGTCTCGGTGGCAACGATGGTGAAGCAGATCGCCCACCAGGGCACGGACCGGTTGGTCAGGAAGTAGTCGCGGGTCGTCTTCTGGAAACGCGCAAACCACGATCCGAACGCGGTGATGGCGATGAGATACGCGGTAATAACGAGGTAATCAACCGTCGTCAGAACCATGGCGTGAAGAGCGCGGGAGGAAGAGGTGACGCCGGGCTCACCGGGATCCGGTCGCGGCCACGCGGCGGCCAAAGGCAGCGCGAGACACGATCGCGAGGTAGTCGGGGGCACTCTGCCGTGGGTCCGTCATGCTGTCGTAGGAGAAGAGGACGATTCCGGATGCGCCAAGCTTGCGGGCGGCCTGGATGTTCTCGACCGTTTGCGTCGGCGTCAGCCGATAGGCGCCGATGCCCGCCCAGATCGGGCGCTCGCCGGCGGCTTGACGTGCCGCCGCGATGTGCTCGGCAAATCGCGCAGCTTCCGGCGTGTACGCCATCGGGCAGACCGCATCGACGAGTCCGCTTTCCAGCCAGGCGCCCCAGTCCTGTAACCGCCGTTCGCGAGCCTCCTGAAGATCCGGCGCGGTCGCCACGGTGACCAGGGCGTCTTGGCGTTCCTCCTTCACGGTGTCGCGCAGACGCCGGACGAGCGCCGTCAGCCGATCGACGCGGAACTGGCGCCACTCGCCGGGAAACGCGTCCGGGTACGCGAAAAGGTCGTCGCGTTCGAGCGAATCGAGGTCTCGACGTACCGCGGCGGTGAGTTTTGGACGGATCGTGGCGTTGAAGGCACGAATCGCGGCGCGACTGTAATCGAAGCGCTCGGTTGGATACCTGATGTAATCGAGATGCACACCATCGATCCGGTAACGCTTCGTGATATCTCGCACCACGGCAACCGTGTGCTCGACAGCAGCGGGAACGAGCGGCGAGCTGTACAGACCCTCGATGCCGGCGGCCTGGCCCCTGGTCCAGCGCGCGAGTTTTCCCACGTAGGCGGGACTCTCGGGATCGACGGTGGCGAGGTCCTGCGCGAGATCCCGTGGCACCATCAGCCATTCAGGATGCCGGTGGATGAGATGTTCGCGCGCACCGGGAAGATCCACGGCGCTCGAGACGAGATTCACGTTGACCCAGGCGTGCACCTGGAGGCCGGCGGGCCGGGCCGCCTCGATGACGCTCGCCAGCGGGTCAAAAGAGTCCGGTTGCCTGGACAGATCGGCCGATCGAGGTTCCAGTCTCGATTGATAGTACGCATCGCCACGGCCGCGGATCTGAACGAGAAGGGCATTGAAGCCGTTGTCGCGAGCGGATTGGATGAGTTGCTGCACCGCTGCAGGCGATGACAGCGACGTGCGCAGCACCCACAGCGCGCGTACTTCCGGGGAGCGCGTCTGAACCGTGAGCGCGGAGACGGGGGGCCCCGCGAGCCCTGAGGGATGGCCGGCGAGCGCGCAAACTCCCACCAGCACCGCAAGCGTGGACGCCCGCACTAGTGGCAAGTCCTTGCGATTTCCTGACGGGCCGCCGGTTGGCTGCCCCGCGACATCGCGGCCGCGACAACGGTGCGACCGCTGGGCACCTGACCCGGACACACCACCAGTGAGCTCGCCGCTGAACTCATAAATCGCGCGAATGTAACAGGTTGCGATCGGTGAAGTCAAAATCTAAATGCAGTTAGAATCTAACCTTTCCTGCACAGATGAGAGACGGGTCCCCACCCATCCACGTTCTCGGCCTCGATGCCGGCGGCACGAAGACTGTCTGTCTTCTCGCGGACTCCGACGCCCGGATCATTTCCATCGCCAGGCGTGGCGGGGCGAATCTGCAGGCTTCCGGCGAGCTCGGTGTTGAGAAGGTCCTGCACGATGTGATGGACGAAGCAATTGGCGACCGTGACATTGCGCCCGCTGCCATCTGCCTTGGGATTGCTGGCGTCGACCGGCCCGATGACGGCGACATTATTCGAGGGATCATGCGGCGGATCGGCTACAAGGCGCGCATTCTCGTCGTGAACGACGCGCTCGTCGCGCTCGAGGCGGGCGCACCCGGACGGCCCGGCGTGGTGATTATTTCGGGCACCGGTTCGATCGCCTACGGTCGCAACGCCGTCGGCGAGGCGGCGCGATCGGGAGGATGGGGATACGTGCTTGGCGACGAAGGCAGCGGATACTGGATTGGCCGCGCCGCCTTGCGCGCCGTCTTGCGCGCCGCCGATCAACGCGGACCGCAAACGGCGCTCACCCCGATGCTGCTCGATCATTTCGGTGTGGCCGAACCGCAGGGACTCATCCGCGAGATTTACCAGACGAATCTCAAGCCCGCTGCGATCGGAGCGTTGGCGGGCTGCGTGCAGCAGGCCTTCGCCCAGGGAGACGATGTGGCCGTCGGTATTTTGCAGGGTGCCGTGCGCGAGCTCGAATCGGCCGCCCTGTCGGTCGCACGTCGGCTCGAACTCGTGGGAACGGCGTTTCCCTTCATCCTTGCCGGAGGCATCTTCCGTGCAGTCCCCTGGTTGCAGCAGGAGCTTTCGCGCCGGTTGCCAGAGTCAGCTCCGCCGAGCCGAGCGGAATTGTTGACGCGTGAACCCGCGGAGGGCGCGGTGCTGCTGGCACTGCAGGATGCCCGCGGGGCCGCGCGAATTCCTGTGTATCGCTGATGCGGTCGCCGAGGGTCCAGGTCTTTCCCAACGATCGTGCCGCGGCCCGCGCGCTGGCGCGACGCATTCTCGCGGCGCTTGCCGCCAACCCGGCCCTGGTGCTCGGACTGCCAACGGGCAGAACACCGGTGGGCTTCTACCACGAGCTGGCTTCGATGGCTGTGTCGAGTCATGCAGATTTCTCGAGGGCCCGCACATTCAACCTGGACGAGTTCTTTGGGATCCGCCCCGATCATCCGGGCTCGTACCGTCGGTTCATGGAGCATCATCTTTTCAGCCGCGTGAATCTGCAGCCGGAGAACATCCAGTTTCTCGACGGATCGGCGGCGGATCCCACCGCCGAGTGCCTGCGCTACGAGACCGCGATCGAAGAGGCGGGCGGAATCGACATTCAGATCCTGGGCATTGGAACGAACGGGCACATCGGGTTCAACGAGCCTGCAAACCAACTCCATGCGCGCACGCACCGCGTCACGCTGCGACCCGAAACGCGACGAAGTAATGCGGCGCTCTTCGGCGGCAACCCCCAGGACGTGCCGGCGGAAGCGTTGTCGATGGGGATGGCGACGATTCTGCAAGCCCGCGCGATTGTGTTGCTCGCGACCGGACGGTCGAAGTCGGGATGCATTGACAAGCTCGTGAACGGGCCGATTACGACCGCGCTTCCGGCGTCATTTCTGCAAGTCCACCATTGTGTGGACATCATGGTGGATGAGGGAGCGGCCGACGCGCTCAGAGTCCGGCGCTGAGGACTTCCCGCAACCGTGTTTCGATGTCCTCACCGAGCGCTTCGCGAATGGAATCTTCCGATTTCCTGAGACGCTTCAACGCCTGGGGAAGCGTGACCGCCGCTTTCTGCATGACGATCGCCGCCTTGACGTTCCATTTGGCTCGGCGGAGCAGGCCGTCCGCTTCGTCGTAGGTGACGCCAGTCACGATGCTGAGAATGCGGCGTGCCCGGTCCTTGAGCTTCTCCGATCCAGTCTGAACGTCCACCATCAGATTGCCGTAGGTCTTGCCGACCTTGATCATCGAGACGGTGGTCAGCATGTTGAGGACCATCTTTGTCGCGGTGCCGGCCTTCAATCGCGTCGAGCCCGCAATGATCTCCGGCCCGACGGCCGGTGCGATCTGCAAGTCAACGAAGTTCTGAAGCTCCGACCCTGGCCAGCAGGTCACGAAAATGATCTTCGCTCCGGCCTTGCGCGCGCGTGTCAGTCCGCCTCGCACAAACGGCGTCATGCCGCTGGCAGAGACGCCAATGACGACATCGCGGCGAGTCAGGCGAAGACGGGCGATGCTGCGCGCGCCTTCCTCGAAATTGTCCTCGACCCCTTCTTTGGCACGGAACACCGCGTCCTGTCCGCCGGCCATGATCGCCTGGACCAGAGAGGGGGACGTGCCAAAGGTCGGTGGCATCTCGGCCGCTTCGACCACACCGAGCCTTCCGCTCGTCCCCGCACCCACGAAGATGACCCGTCCCCCTTTCTTGAGCGCCTGGACGATGATCTCGACGCCGTGGGCAATGCGCTCCTTTTCTTTCAGGACGGCGGCAATGACCTTGCGGTCCTCGTTGACGACGAGATCGATGATGTCCCGGACCGGAATCTTGTCGATGGCGAGACTGGCGGGATTAATCGCTTCCGTTGGCAGGGATTGCCACTTCGAGTGGGTCGTCATGCGTGAATTGGTCAGGGCCCGTGCGCTGAGGCGCAACCGCGTACACTACTCCTCGGGGTGGGAGGTGTCAATGTCGGGCGTGGGTCTCTGGTCTCGGGTTTTGGTCTATTGTCTTCTTAGGCCGGAGACTGAAGACTGAAGCCTCAAGATCGAAGACGAGAGACCGGAGACGAACAGATCTCATTCGAGCGCGTCGCCGAGACGGTCGGCCGGCTCGAGCGTGAGCTGGCCAGGTCCATCGTTGGACAGCAGCGTGTCATCCGCGAGATCCTGATGGCCTTCCTGGCTGGCGGGCACTGCCTGCTGCGAGGAGTGCCCGGGCTCGCCAAGACGCTCATCATCAAACGGCTGGCTGCGGCCGTGGACCTGAAGTTCAACCGGATCCAGTTCACTCCCGACCTGATGCCCTCGGACATTCTCGGCGCCGAAGTGATCGAGGAGGATCGCACGACGGGGAAGCGCGTGATCCGCTTCATCCGGGGCCCGATTTTTTCAAACATCATCCTCGCGGACGAAATCAATCGCACGCCTCCCAAGACGCAGGCCGCCCTCCTCGAGGCGATGCAGGAATATCAAGTCACCGTCAGTGGGGTGCGGTTCGATCTGGAACGGCCGCTGTTCGTGCTCGCAACGCAGAACCCAATCGAGCAGGAAGGCACGTATCCGCTTCCGGAGGCCCAACTCGATCGATTCATGTTCAATGTGGTGATCGACTATCCGACGGAAGAGGAGGAACGCCGCATTCTCGCGTTGACGACCGGCAACATCGATCCCCCGGTCTCGGTCGTGGCGTCGGGCGATGAAATCCAACGGTTGCACGAGACTGTTCGCGAGGTGCCGGCGGCAGAAAACGTCATCGACTACGCGACGCGGTTGGTCAGAGCGACCAGGCCACCGTCCCCTCCAGGTTCGGAGGCGAGCGAATCCGTTCAGAAATGGGTCCGATGGGGTGCCGGACCGCGAGCAGGTCAAGCTCTCATCCTCGGCGCGAAGGCCCGTGCGCTGCTCGAGGGGCGCAGCGTGGTGTCGCATGAAGATATCCGTTCAGTCGCGCGTCCGGTCCTCCGCCACCGGATTCTGCTGAATTTTCAGGCGGAAGCCGACGGCATCGACCCGGATCGCATCATTGGCGAACTCGTCGAGACGATCAGAACCTGACCGCATGCTCGATCCAAAGGTGCTGGCCTCGATCGCGGACCTCGAACTCGTCGCCCGCAGGATCGTGGACGGCACGGTCTCCGGCCTCCATCGCAGTCCCTTCCATGGTTACAGCGCGGAGTTCAGCCAGTACCGGCACTACCGGCCGGGCGACGATCTGAAGTACGTCGATTGGAAGTTGTTTGCCCGCACAGATCGCGTGTTCACGAAGCAGTACCGAGAAACGACCAACCTGGCCGCCGGGCTTGTGATCGATGCGAGCGCGTCGATGGGATTCTGCGGAGGAAACGGCGTCAGCAAGTTCAACTACGCGCGTCTGCTGGCGGCCGCGCTCGGTCACTTGGTCGCGTCGCAAGGAGATGCCATTGGATTGGTCGTCTATGACGATCGTCTATTGACGCATGTCGGCGCGCGGCTGGGTCAATCGCACTTGCGAAAGGTGCTGGCGGCGTTGAGTGCCGCCCGGGCAAGAGGCGGCGGACGATCGGAAGCGAGCGGCGTGCGGAGGGCGGTGGATTTGCTCCGCGCCCGCGGCTTGTTGCTCCTCTTCTCGGATGCGTACGAAGAGGAAAGCCTCGACGGCGAGATCAGGCGGGCGATCCGGATCGGACACGAGGTCGCGCTGTTCCATGTACTCACTCGTGAAGAGGTCGATTTCCCGTATCGCGGCGACCTGGAACTCGAGGACGCCGAGACCGGGAGGACGCTCCTGACGAATGCCGGGAGGATCGCTGCGGGCTATCGCGCCGCGATGTCCGCCTTCCTCGAGCGCTGGCGGTCGCGTGCGGCATCGTACGGGTTTGCCTACACCCCGGCGTTGACGGACATGCCACCGGACCAGCTGTTGCGCCAATACCTGCTGAAGCAATCCACGGCTTCTCGTCGTCAATCATGATCGGCTGGCTGCACCCAATCGCTTTGGTCGGTCTCGTGGCGATGGCGGGGCCGTTGGTCGTGCACCTGCTCAGGCGCCAGCGAGCCCCACGCCTATCGTTCCCCTCACTTCGGTTTGTCGATCGTGCCGCCACGTCTTCCGTCCGTTTCCGCATGCCGTCAGACGTCGGGTTATTGCTCTTGAGGGTCGCCATCGTTGGGCTTGCGGCAGTCGCCCTGGCACAGGCGTTTGCGATCACGGCTGACCGACGCCGTGCGGCGAATGAACGGATCACGCGCGCCATCGTTGTCGATGCCGGGGTGAGAAACACTCGGCAGACGACTGGAGCAGTCGCCGCGGTATCGCAGGGGGTCAGCGACGCGGTGCGCGTTACTGGATCGACGCTGAAAGATGGGTTACGGGATGCAGTCGATGCCTTATCGGCCGTGCCGCCATCCCGCCAGGAGATCGTCGTCATCTCCGACTTTCGCCATGGAGAGCTCACTGCGCTCGATGTGGGTGATGTTCCGGCGCGAATCGGATTGCGGTTCGTCAACGTCGAAACACCCTCGGACAGCGCCGAGTTTGGTGGAGACACTTCGATCGGTGCCCCGGGTGTTCCCTCGCGAATTCAAGAAATCCGCGCGACGGCTCGAGGGACCGAGGTGCGGTTGAGGGGGGGAGTTGACCGTCTCGAGGGCTTGCGACTTGAAACGTCACCCGCTGTAGCCGAGAGGTTGCGACGTTCTGTCGCCCGTACGGGCGCGCCAGCGCCTGACCCCGGTGAACCAATCGCGCTCACATTTCATCCGAACCCAGGCACGGGTGGTTATTCGAGTACGACGCTCGCGCCGTGGATGTTGCGCACGGTGTTACGCATGCGACGCGATCGGCTGCTGACCGAGGCGGCCCGCGCTCACGTCCGCAAGGCGTCGATAGCCGAGCTACCCGGTTTCGTCGTCGCGCGAGACGCCGAAGATGCCCCGGTTGTCTCGGCCGTTCAGCGCGGGTCCGAGCTGCTGTTGATCCTTGCCACAGCCCCTGAAGAGTATTTGTCGGCGGCGACGCTGCAGAGTGTGTTGATCGCGCGGCGAGGCGAGCCGCGCTGGGACGTACATGAAGTCGCGCGAATTCCGTCCTCCACGCTCGTAGCCTGGACGCGCGCGCCCGCCTTTCTGGACGGTCGCGCGCTGCGTCCGCCTCCACCCGGAGACGCTCGGGTCGTCTGGGCCGTCGTGCTCGGGCTGCTCGTTCTTGAGACGTTCGTCCGAAAACGGCGCGAACAGGTGCGCCAGAGCCGGTATGCGGACGCAGCCTGAGAGCGGTAACTGGGCGGGGTCGCACGCGGTGATCCGGCGCGTTCGCCGGCGGCTGCTGGCGGCGGCCGTACTTGAAAGCGTGTCGTTGGGCCTTGCACTAGCCGGCGCGATCGCCGCGATTGGCCGTTCCTTCGGCTGGAGTCCGATCGTGGTTGCTGCATCGGGCGTTGCCGCGACAGTTTCAGCCGCCGCGGTATGGTTTCTGCGAGGTCGACCTGGCCGCTCCCTTCGAGCGGCGGCTGATGCGGTCGAACGATGTACACCGTCCTGCCAAAACGTGGTCGTGACAGCCGTTGAGTTGAGCGACTACCCGGACCGGGCGCAGCCCTGGGTACGGCAGCGCGTGTTCGCCGACGCGGATGCTTTGCTCGCGCACGTCGATGTTCGACCGGTCGTCAGAATTCGGCGTCCGATCGTCTTGTGTGCCGGCATGGTGACGTTGGCGACGACCATTGCGCTCGGGGTCCACGAACGCGCAGCGCAGATCGTGCGGAGTGCGGTCGAGCGGGGTAGCCGGGGCACCAGCGTCACTGCATCGAATCTGATCGCAGTCACGCTCGAGCCTCCGGCTTACACCGGGCAGCCGGTCAAACGGCTGTCAAATCCGGATCGCATCGAAGCCGTCGAGGGAACTCGACTCCGGATCGAGATCGATGCATCGACTCCGACGTCGTCCGTTCGCTTTGGAAGCGCGCCTCTTCGAACGAGCGCGGCATCTGGTGTCGTGTCAGCGGAACTCTCGTTGAGAGAGAGCGGGTATCTGGCGGTCCAGTCGCGGCAACGGCTGACGTTGATACCCGTGACCGTCTCACCAGATCGGCCGCCAGCTATCCGAATCGAGCAACCTGGACGAGATCTGCTGCTCATTGAAGCAAAGAGTGTGGTCGACGTCGGAGCAAGCGTTACGGATGATTTCGGAGTCGCGGGTTTCACGCTCCGTTACACGAGAGTGTCAGGTTCCGGAGAACAGTTCGAATTTCAGGAAGGGGAGCTGCCCTTGACCGTCGTGAAGCGCGACCGGCTGGCGTGGCAGGGCAGGGGAGCTTTTCAACTGTCGGCGCTCGGACTGCAGCCGGGAGACTCGCTCGTCTACCGTTTTGTGGCTCGCGACGGACGCGCAAGCGGGTCTGGCACGTCGACCTCCGACACCTTCTTCATCGAGATCGCCGGGCCAGGCCAGGTGGCGCTCGAGGGCGTGGCCATGCCCCCGGATCGTGAGCGATACGCCCTCAGCCAGCAGATGATCGTCCTCAAGATCGAGCGACTTCGGGAACACGAAGGTCGCCTCTCCCGCGACGCCCTCCAGGAACAGGGAGCGGACATCGCGGCGGAACAACGGGCGGTGAAAAGTAATTTCGTGTTTCTGATGGGCGGACACGTCGAGGACGAAGAGGTCGAGGCCGAGCAGTCGAGCGACATTCAGGAAGGGCGGCTTCAAAACACCGGGAGGCGCGAGATCGTCCGCGCGATCGATCACATGACCCGGACGGAGCGGGCGCTCGCAACCATTGACACCGCTTCGGCGCTCGGTCAGGCAAAACTCGCGGTGGAGGCCTTGCAGCGCGCGTTTGGCCGCAATCGCTACATCCTCCGAATGCTTCCGGCCCGGGATCGCATCGATCCATCACGTCGTTTGACAGGAAAGCTCGAGGGCGCCCGCAGTTCCAGCCGATCGGGTGCCGTCCCGGAAACGGATGGGAAGGCTGACAGAATTCGTGGCCTGTTCACGTCAGCGATGACGGTTACTGACGATCTCGAGGCAGGCCGAGCGGTCGAAACGCAGTTGTCGAGACTCTCCGAGCGTGCGTTGGCCATCGATCCCGCCGATCCCACCTGGCAGGGGATCGCGCGGCAGCTCGGAACCGTGCGAGACAGTCTGGCTGGCGGAGATAGTCGTGCACGTTCGCTGCAACAGTTGAGGGCAGTCCTTGGTCCGATTGCCGGTGAGGCACAGCGCGTTGCACTGCCATCGAGCTTGATTCCGGTTCGCAGATCGACACTCCGGGGCGCCTGGGCTGACGAATTAGCGGGTGTTGAAAGAAGAAGACGATGATCGGCCATGCGGCACGTGTGATTGCGTTTGCGATTGCTGCAGCAGCAATGCTGGACCCCTCAGTGTCGATACAGCGGCCGAAGCCTTTGGCGGTCGAAGTCGTCACGAGTTCCACAGACGAAGCGGCGCGCGTACGAGACGAGTTGCTGGGAAAGCTGGAGGAAGATGTCGCAGTCGCGCGACCCGGTCGCGGGGATGCAGTGGTCGCGATCGGTCGAGATGTGGACATCGACTCGCTTCGAGACGGCATACCCATGTCGTTCGTCAGGCTCAACGAGGCCCCGAACGTGCGGCTCGTTCGTGCGAACGTCGATGGCGAGACATTTCCAGGCCAGGGTGGCGCAATCACGGTCGAGGCCGAAGTGTTGAACATGGACCGCAAGCGCTCGAAGTTCACGGCCACTCAGAACGGCGTTGAAATCGGAGCAGGCGAACGAATCTGGACCAGTGCTCGCCAACAGCAGGTCATTGTTCCTTTCGTCGCGCTCGGTTCCGGATCACATCGCATTCGCGTTGTCTCCGAGGTTTTGCCTGAGGAAGGTCGGCGCGACGACAACGCTATCGATGTGAACGTCACGACCAGCGACCGCCGGCTCGCAGTCGCATTCATCGAGCCTCGACCGTCGTGGGCTGCCAAGTTTGTGAGGCAGGCGATCGATTCGGATCCGATGCTTCAGGTTTCGTCGCTGACGCGTGCTTCCCTGGGCGTTGATATCCGCGTCGGCGGTCCGCCGTCATCCCTGAGCTCGTCTGCGGTCGATGGATTCGAATTACTCGCCATTGGAGCACCGGAAGAGCTCCGCGCGGCGGAGGTCGAGCGGCTGCGGACGTTCATGGCCGACCGCGGCGGAACGGTACTCTTGCTCCCGGACCGCCTGCCATCAGGTCCATTCACCAAACTGATCCCGGCGGCTGGCTTCGACGAGATGCTCTTCGCCACGCCGGTAACGCTGAATGTGGTTGGCCGTGCCACGGGACCGCGCGCGAGCGAATTTGCCGTACCAAGCGCCCCGGCTTCTTCGATGGAGACAGTTGCCGCTCTGCCGGATGCGAGAGCAGTTGTTGCCGCGTGGCCGGTCGGGACAGGAACGCTGATCGTCTCGGGAGCACTCGACGCGTGGCGATACCGCTCGTCGGGCGATGAGGAATTTGCGGCGTTTTGGCGCGCACTGGCCGTCGGCGCGGTCCGTCGAGCGCCCTCCGCGCTGAGTGTTCAGCTCGATCCCGCAGTTGCTCGGCCCGGGACGGCAGTTCGAGTCACGGCGCGCGTGCGCAGAACAGAGTTTGAACGAGAACCGGATAGCCTGCGTCTTCCCCCGATCAGTGCAGTGGCGGTGAGCCAAGCACCGGGCAACACGACATCGGATTTCATTCGTTTGTGGCCGGCGAGCGAGCCGGGTGTATTTCAGGGCGACTTCACTCCGTCGGAGCCGCGACCGTATACCGTCCACGTCAGCACCGCGACGGCCGATGCGACAGCGATGTGGCTGCCTGGCGACCCAATCCCGGAAGGCGCGGACGAACGCGAGGCGGCGATCCTGTCGGCCGCTACGGGAGGCGTCGTGACAACCGCAGAGCATTTAGCGCCTGTCGTCGACCTTCTGCGCTCTCGCCGGCGAGGCGCGCTGCCGGCGAGCGTGCATCCCATGCGGAGCGCGTGGTGGATTTTGCCGTTTACGATCGTGTTGTGCGCCGAGTGGACGATCCGCCGGCGCCGAGGGGAAAGGTGACCCGACCTCGACATGACGATTGATTCGTACGTCACGTATCTGCGTGACGTGAAACGTATGGCCGCCAATACCATCGAGAGCTACGCACGGGACCTTGCCGCGCTCGCTGGTTTTGCGGAAGCGCGTGGCACGGCGGTAGACGCACTCGACCGCCACGACCTCGAAGCGTTTGTCCGCAGTCTGATGGCGTCGGGGCTGTCACCCCGCTCGGTCGCGCGGGCCGTTGCCTGTGTCCGAGGGTTCTACCGCTTTGCGGCGGTCGAGGACAAACGCGACGGAAGTCCAGCCGACGATCTCCGTGCACCGCGCGCCTGGCCTTCGCTCCCCAAGTTCCTCAGCCTCGAAGAAGTCGATCGTCTCCTCGCACAGCCAGACACCAGCACCCCGCGAGGGCTCCGTGACAAAGCGCTGATCGAGGTCCTGTACGCCACCGGCCTGCGAGTCACCGAACTGGTATCGCTCAAGACCAGCAATCTGCATCTGGACGAGGGCTATCTCACCTGCGTCGGCAAAGGGAGCAAAGAGCGCCTCGTTCCCGTCGGCCAGGAGGCCGCCGACTGGCTGAAGAAATACCTCGCGCACGGCCGCCGTGCGCTGTTGAATGGGTCGTCGCCGTGGCTCTTCGTGAACGCACGCGATGGCGGCCCGCTCTCCCGCGTCGGGTTCTGGAAAGTGCTGAAGGAGTACGGAATTAAAGCCGGCATTTCGCGCGAGCTGAGCCCACATGTGCTGCGACACTCGTTCGCCACCCACCTGCTCGAACGCGGCGCAGATCTTCGCGCCATTCAAGTGATGCTCGGTCACGCCGATCTTTCGACGACGCAGATTTACACGCATGTCCTCGAGGCGAGATTACGGGCCGTGTACGACCGGTATCATCCACGAAAGTGAAGCTTCCAGCTTCCAGTTTCCAGCTTCCAGTTCCCGGCTGACAGGTCGGAACTCACCGCGGTAGCGGATGGCGCATCGATTCTGGTACAGTTGATCGGTTTGACCCCGGTCCGTGGAGCGTATGGCCAGTGCGCCCGAGACCACATCAGCAACCGAGGGGCGATATTCCCCCGGAGGAACAATGAGTCGTAAGGGTAGGTACTTATTCACGTCCGAGTCAGTGACCGAGGGGCATCCCGACAAGATCGCCGATCAGATTTCCGATTCCATTCTCGACGCGATTCTCGCGCAGGATCCCGTCGGCCGCGTCGCGTGCGAGACGCTGGTGACGACCGGACTCGCGATCATTGCCGGCGAAATCACGACCAGCTGCTACGTGGATTTCCCCAAGATCGTCCGCGAAACCATCAAGGACGTGGGTTATACCCGGGCAAAATTCGGTTTCGATTCCGAGACCTGCGCCGTGCTCTCGTCGATCCACGAACAGTCTCCGGACATTGCGCAGGGCGTGGATCCGGGCGGCGCGGGCGATCAGGGGCTCATGTTTGGATACGCCTGCACCGAAACGCAGGAGCTGATGCCGTTGCCGATCATGCTCGCGCATAAGCTGGTGAAGGGGCTCTCGTGCGCGAGACGTGACGGCGTTCTCGAATACCTCCGGCCCGATGGCAAGTCGCAGGTCTCGGTCGAGTACGACAACGGCAAGCCCGTTCGCGTCGATACCGTCGTGGTCTCCACCCAGCACAGCTCGCTCGTCTCGAACGACACCCTGCGCGAAGACATCATCGACAAGATCGTCTCCCGCGTCATTCCCGAGGACATGCGCGACAAGAACACACGTATCCTCATCAACCCGACCGGGCGCTTCGTCGTCGGCGGTCCCCACGGGGACGCTGGCGTGACCGGCCGCAAGATCATCGTCGACACCTACGGCGGCGCCGCCCCGCATGGCGGCGGCGCGTTCTCCGGAAAAGATCCCACGAAAGTCGATCGCTCCGCCTGCTACATGGCGCGATACGTCGCGAAGAACATCGTCGCCGCCGGCCTGGCCGAGCGGTGTATGGTCCAGCTCGCGTATGCGATTGGCGTCGCCGAGCCGGTGTCAGTCCTCGTCGACACGTTTGACACCGGACAAATTGAAGACGAGAAGATCAGCGAGTTGGTACGATCGCACTTCAAGCTGACACCACGCGGGATTATTGAAACGCTCGATCTTCGTCGGCCTATTTACAAGAAGACTGCTGCGTTCGGCCACTTTGGGCGGACCGAGCCGGAGTTCACCTGGGAGCGCACCGACAAGGCGAATGCGCTGAGGGCCGACGCCCGCTGACGCATCGATCGTGGGTCGTCAGCGCTTGCCCGCCGTAGGCGCGAAGCGCGAAGGCGGGCGCTCACGCTTCCTGCCGATCGCGGTCGTCATAGCTGCGATCGGCGTTTTTGTTGTCGTCGGTACGCTTCCTCCCAAACCCGTCCTCGTATCCGGCGCGAATCCGGCGCTCGTCGCACGGACGGCTCGCGGCGCCATCCACGTACACACCACGCGATCGGATGGACTGGGCGACAGATCGTCCGTTGCAGCCGCTGCACGTCGAGCCGGTCTGCACTTCGTGGTCTTCACGGACCACGGCGATGGCATGCGTCCACCCGATCCGCCGGCTTACCTCGACGGCGTGCTCTGCCTGGATGGAGTCGAAATCAGCACGGATGACGGGCACTACCTCGCAGTCGGCGCTGGTCCCTCGCCGTTCCCACTGGGTGGAGCCGGGGTCTCGGTGGTTGAGGACGTCCGGCGGTTGGGAGGCTTCGGCATTGCCGCTCACCCGACGTCAAAGCGGCGCGATCTGCAATGGAGTGACTGGTCCGCGCCAATTGACGCGCTCGAGTGGCTCAATGCCGACAGCGAGTGGCGCAATGAGTCCCGCCTTCAACTTGCACTTCTGTTGGTGCCGTATTTGTTTCGCCCCGCCGGTGCTCTCAGCAGGGTCCTCGACCGGCCCGAAACCGCGCTCCTGAATTGGGACGATCTGATCCAACAGCGGCGGCTTTTGGGCATCGCCGGGAGCGATGCGCATGGCGGCCTCGGCAATCGCGTGGAGGATCCATCACATCGATGGAGCATGCGGATTCCATCCTACGAGGCGAGCTTCCGGGCGTTTTCGACGAACATCCAGCTGGATCGACCGTTGACGGGGGACGCGGCGCCTGATGCCGCCCGACTCGTGGACATGTTGAAAGCCGGCCGGTTCTACACGGAAATAGACGCGGTCGCGACCGGCGCGACGCTCGAATTCACGGGGCGCACGAGGGAGGAATCAGTGGAGCAGGGAAGTCTGCTCAGGGGCGAGGGAGTGGCGACCTTCCGCGCTCACGCGATGTTGCCGCGCGCCGCCGTGATCGTGGCTTACACGAATGGCGAGGTCGTCGCGGAAAGTCGAACGGGCACTCTGGACTTCCAATCAGACCAACCGGGTGCGCATCGCGTGGAGGTTCACGTGCCTGGCGCGCCCGGGTCGCCTCCCGTGCCGTGGCTCGTCAGCAATCCGATTTTTCGCCTGCAGCCGCCGGCGAAGGCTCCGGCGCCCGCGGCATCAGTGGTTGGGCCACTGAAACTGCCGGCCTGGCGACTTGAGAAGGACGAAGGATCGCAAGGCACGGTCCGAACGAACGAGGCTGGCGGGGCTGAGTTTGCCTACAAGCTGCGTGACGGCGCCCGCGCCAGCCAGTTCGTGGCCTTGGTGACCGATGTCTCCGATCCTCCGCTATTTGAGGCGGTGACGTTTTCGGTGCGATCGACCGCGCCGCGCCGGCTTTCCCTTCAGCTGCGATTTGCCCGCGACGCGGACGCCCGGTGGGGAAAGTCCGTGTACGTCGATGCCACATCACGGGTCGTGACGGTCCCGGTCGAGCAACTGCGACGCGCCGACGGACCGCCTGCTCGGCCCCCGGTGCAGCGTGCGACGTCTCTTCTGTTCGTCGTGGACCTGACAAATGCCGCTCCCGGTGACGCGGGTCAGATAGAAATTGGTGGAGTAGGACTCGTCAGTCGCTAGAGTCGCTCGTCGCTAGTCTTTCGTCTGCGCTTCAGGTGCCAGTTCGCGGAGCGCCTTCATCAAGTCGCTCGCAAGTAACCCGTGGCGGAAGCCTTCACGGAGGAACCGGCTCGCGATGTGTCGAGCCATGGTGGCACGCTTGCTGGCGCTCGGCGGAGTCGTCTCGCCGACAAAGGTTCCGACACCTCGACGGACATAGGCCGCGCCGGTTCGCTCGAGCTCGCGATAGGCCTGTTGCACGGTGTTGGGATTGACGCTGAGTTGTTTGGCCAGCTCACGGACGGCGGGCAACGCGTCATTCGGTCGCAGGATACCCGTGGCTGCGCAGCGCTCCACTTCCTCGACAATCTGGCGGAACACCGGCCGCGGATCTTTCGGATCGATGGTGACCAGCATGCCGATATACTATCACACTAGTATACTAGTACGCTAGCGGACTCCCGTCCTCCCGAGACCCCTAAGTCTTGACGGTCAGGAACAAGTAGCAGGCGGTGCCGAGCACGATGATGTTCGGCGCCCATCCGGCCAGCACGGGGGTGAGCAAGCCGCCCTTGCCGAGCGCCACGAACACGCTGCTCAGGATCCAGTACGACAAGGCGAGGACGATGCCGAGCCCGATCCCGTACAACGTGCCGCGCCGCCCCATGCTGACCCCGAACGGGACTGCGAGCAGCGTCATCACGAGCGTGACGAAGGGGAACGCCATCTTCCGCTGCAGTTCGACTGCCTGCGGGACGACGTTGAGCCCGCTGGCCGCGAGTTCCTGGACGTAGCGACGCAACTGGCCGACCGTCATCATCTCCGCGACCGGTTGTTCACTCTCGAAGTAATCCGGTGGCTCGAGATCCGGCAGCCTTCGATCCTTGAAGGTCGTGAGGGAAGTCGGTTGCGCGGTGAAGTCTCGAACCCACCCAGACGGCGCGTGCCATCCGCTGCCGTACTTCGCCCGATCAGCATAGGTCATCGTCGCAAGTCCCCAGACGTCCTTGCGCGGCGTGTAGATCGTCAGGGCGGAGAGCTCGTCGCGATCGGGATCGAAGAAGCGGAAGTGGTAGATGTCGCCGTCGCGTGAGACGACCCAGCGCCGGTTCATCGCATCGAAGATCCGGGGCGCACGACCTCGAATCTGTGCGTCGAGCACCTCGGCTCGCCGGTTTGCGCGCGCCAGCAGGTTCTGTTCGAGTCCGAAGATGAGCGCGCTGAAAACCAGCGACAAGACCACGACCGGCAGAGCCGTGCGATACAGACTGATGCCGCAGGCCTTCATGACGGTCAGCTCACTGCTCCTCGAGAGCACACCAAAGGTCACGAGCACGCTGAGCAGCGCCGCAATGGGGATGACGTAGTAGATGAACTGCGGCGTCATGTAGAGCAGCAGCACGCCCACCGAGGACGCCGCGGCCTGACCCTTGAAGATCTTGTCTGACTTGTCCAAAAACGTGGAGATGTAGAAGAGACCGAGCAGCGCGAAGAATGCAATGCCTGCGACCCGCAAATAGGCCCTCGCCACGTAGCGGTCGAGCAATCCTGGGGCAGGAGTCGCGAAGCGAGGAACGCGAATGACGAGCACGACACCTTTGGGTCGGGGCGATGTCGGCTGCGCAGGCGCCTCACGCGCCTCGTGCGACTCGGCGATGCGCGGCTCGCGTGGCGTCCGCGCGAAGCGGACGGGCAGCGCAAAGGGGAGTCGCGCGCTGGTGACGCGCGCCCTCCAGATGAGCGCCCCGATACCGAACGCACCGAGCACGATATTGGGGACCCATCGAGACAGGTGCGCATTGAGGTAATGGCCCTTGGTCAGCGATTCGGCCAGGAACATCACCACGTAGTAGGCAAAGATCACCACCACGCCGACGACGAAGCCGGCCAGCTTGCCGTCTCGCGCGACCGTCAGCCCAAGGGCCAGGCCAATGAGTCCGAAGATCAGGCACGCGACGGGAAACGAGAACTTCTGCTGCAGCGCGATGATTTCCGGATGCGGCGACACGCCCGCCTTGATCTTTTTGGCGGCGTCCTCGCGCAGCTCGCCGATGGTTTTTTCGTTGGGCCCCTTCTGGATATTGACCTGGGGAAACACCGCCTCGGGATTGAGCTTGACGGCAATTTCCTGCTCGAACCGCATCGTGTCGGTTTCGCCAGCTTTGCCAGTCGTGTACTTCGTCCCATTTCCAAGGACGAGGTCGACGGTTCGTTTGGCACGATCGATCGCCAGCCGGCCGCGCTCCGCGAAGAAGATCTCGATCGATTCGGGCCGCGACGTATCTGCCACCACCAGTCGGCGCCAGCCGGGCTGACCCGGGGCCGGTTCGTCACCGGCGTACAAGACCCAGCCCGGGAAATCCTCGAAGAACACGCGCGGCCGGACGTCGCTTTCCACGCGTTTGGAGACGATGTCAAAGGTGATGGCGAGGAAGGTGCGATTGGCGTCCGGAATGGCCACGACCATGACGTAGAGGGTCGCGATGGCGGAAACGAGCGCGAGCGCGCCAATCGGTCTGAGCAGCCGGTACGGGCTGATGCCGCACGCCAGAAGCGCCACGGCTTCGCGGTCGGCCGAGAGCCGGCCGAGACCCACGAGAATGCCCACGAGGAGCGCCATCGGAATCGTCAGCCCCAGGGCCTGCGGCACGAGGGTCCAGAGCAGCCGGGCCACCGTCGTGACTCCGGCTCCCTTCGCCAGCAGGTTCTCGAGGTGCTGCATGAAGGGCGGGAGCGTCAGGAGGAACGTGAAGATCAGGAGCGCGAGGATCATCGGGGGGATGATTTCCCGAATGACGTAGCGGTCGAGGGTTTTCAGCATACTCGGGGGCTCGGGGCTCGAGATCCGGGGCTCGGTTTATCTTAGGGCAATCTATCCGCAAACCTTCCACAGGGCCCTTTTATGGGCGATTTCCCATGGGTCTGATAATGAGTGTTATGTTAACTAAAGTCCACGTCTGACGCTCGTCAAGTCGCGAGTCGAGGGTCGCTGGTCGTCGGTTATCGAGGGTCGCTGGTCGTCGGTTTTCGAGCCCCGGACCCCGAGTCCTGGATCCCGGACCCCGAGTCCCGGATTCCGGACCCCGAGTCCTACCTCTGTGCTCTGAGCTCTTTCAGGATGTTCTCGAGCGCCTCGATGACTTCGTCTCGATCGACGCGCGCCTTCGTGAATCGGAGTTGCAGTTTGAACGCCTTCGTCGGGGCCTTGTAGCTGAAGACGAACGCCTTCGGCCGGCCGGCTTTGGGTTTGGCGGTTTCTTTTCGGACGGCTTCGCGGGTCACGCCGCCGTCTCGGGCGATTTTCTCGACCAGGGCGACCATTTTCTGATGGTCTCCCTGCCTAACTACCTGTAATAACAGCGACTTGGAGTGAATGTCGGCCAGCCGACAAAGGTTTTTGACCTCCTCGGGCATGTTATTCAGCGACAGCGACTCGGTAATCGAGGTTCTCGACTTCCCCAGCCGACGCGCCATGTCCTCGTGGGTGTAGCTGCAGCGGTTCGCCAGGGAGTGCAGCGCTTCGGCTTCTTCGAACGGGGTCAGGTCCTTGCGCTGGAGGTTCTCGATGAGTGCAATCTCGATGATCTCGTTGTCATCGACTTCGCGGATGACAATTGGGATTTCGCGCAACCCCACCTGAACGGCGGCCTGATACCTCCGCTCGCCAGCCACGATCTGGAATCGCCGGCCGCGCTGCCGGACAACGATTGGCTCGATGATGCCTTTTTCGGCGATCGAAGCCATCAGTTCCGACAGATCGCCCATGACCTGGCGCGGCTGGTTCGGATTCGGGTCGATCTGATCGATTGGCACCATCCGTCCAATCGGAGCGCCCGCTGAACTCGTCAGCGCTTCGACGTAGTGTTCGTCGTGCCGCATCCTGACCGTCTGTGGCAAACCTCGTTTAGGCACGATCCATCACCTCCTCGCACAGTCGGTAGTACTCGGCCGCGCCGCTCGATTCCGGCGCGAATGCGAAAATGGACTCCTTGTAGGCCGGACTCTCCTCCAGCCTCACGCTCTTGGTAATCACCGTCTTGAACACCTTGGTCCCAAAGACCTTATCGATCTGGCTGCGGATGTCTCGCGCCAGCGCCGTCCGCCGATCGTGCATCGTGATGACGACGCCGAGGATGCGGAGGCTGGGATTGGCGCGCGCTCGGACCTTCTCGATCGTCTCGAGCAAGTCGTCCGTCCCTTCGAGCGCGAAGTAGGACGACTGAATCGGAATCAACAAGTGCGTCGCCGCGACCAGGGCGTTCACCGTCAGCAGTCCGAGCGTCGGCGGACAGTCGATCACGATGTTCGGATACTGCGCGCGCACGGGCTCGAGTCGATCCTTGAGCCGGAAGTGGGCGTCCAGTTCCCCGACGAGCTTCGCCTCGAGCTTGGCCAGCGCGATGCGCGCGGGCGCGATGAAGAGGTTGGGCTGCGTCGAGGGAACGATGACATCCGTGAAGCTGCAGTTCGGTTCCGCGATGGCGTCGTAGACGCTTCGCGACACCTGCGCGACGTCCAGGTACGACATCGAACTGTTGGCTTGAGGATCGAGATCGATGAGAAGTGTGGGTTGGCCTCGGAGCGACAGGGCGGCCGCCAGGTTGATGGCGGTCGTGGTCTTCCCCACGCCCCCTTTTTGGTTAGCGATAGCGACGATCATCGTGTGCCGGCGGGAACCCCTTTCCCCGCCAGACTCGCCGCTCGCGGGGCCCGATGCCCCCGCTCCGATTCCCTCACCAAGGCGACGCGCCGACAGGGTCTGCGCGCCATTGTAGGGCCAAAATGACGATTTTGATCAAATTGGCAGAATTGCCCAAGATTTCGCAGCTTCGCGCGGCAGGTCTACTACATCTTGTATTTCCCGAGCTCGTCGGGGTCTAGATTCTCGAGCCATTTCTGGAGCCGCTCGGAGTCTTCTTTCTCCGGCGCCATGTCGGCCGATCGGGCGTGATCGATGACCTTGTCCTCCACGAAAATCGGAGCGCGGGACCGCAGCGCCAGCGCGATCGCGTCGCTCGGTCTCGAGTCGACGGCCACGGCCTCCCCATTCACCTTCAGGTAGATGAGCGCGTAGAAGGTGTTCTCCTTCAGATCCGACACGACGATCTTCTGGATGTCCGCCTTCAAATCGTGGATGACGTTCTTCAGCAGATCGTGCGTCATCGGCCGCGGCGTCGGCATGTTCTCGAGTTGGACGGCGATGGCGTTGGCTTCGAACGGGCCGACCCAAATCGGGAGCACGCGCTGTCCGTCCTTGTCGCGAAGGATCACGATCGGCATGTTGGTGATGGGATCGATTATCAGTCCCTTGACGGTCATCTCGATTTGCATAGTGGTCTCCAGCTCTCAGACTGGCTCCCCTTTAAGGCTGTTTGGATTCGCCGCAGTAATCCGCACCCTCACCAGTTGACCCAGCCACGCCGCTCGTCCTGGGAAATTCACGACGGTATTGCCACTGGTCCGGCCCGACAACTCCCACTCGCGCCGCCGGCTGGTTGAATCGACCAGCACCTCTTCGACGCGGCCGACGTGAGCGCGGAACAGCTCAATCTGCATCTCACGCTGCAGCGCCTGCAGTTCCACGATCCGCCCGGTCTTCTCCTCCTCGCTCACATCGTCCGGCATGCGCTTGAGGGCGAGCGTGTTCGGACGCGGCGAGTACTTGAACGAAAACATGCTGTGATAGCGGACCGCGGCGGTGAGCGACATCGTATCCGCGAAGTCGCCGGCGCTCTCGCCGGGGAAGCCGACAATCATATCGGTCGAAAGCGCGAGATCCGGCATGGCGTCGCGCAAACGCGCCACGAGATCGAGGTAGTACTCGCGCGTGTGGCGACGCCTCATCGCGGCAAGCACCCGGTTCGATCCGGACTGCACCGGCAGGTGCAGGTGACGGCACACCTTCGGCAGGTTCCGCATCGCCGCGATCATTCGCGGCGTCACGTGACGGGGGTGCGGACTCGCGAACCGGATACGCGCGAGGCCGTCGATATCCTGTAATCGCTCCAGCAATCCAGCGAAATCGCAGGCAGCATCGTCTGGTGCCTGGTAGTGATTGACGATCTGCCCGAGCAGCTGTACTTCCTTGGCGCCCGATTCCACGGCCTGACGCGCGTCGGCCACGATCTCGGCAACAGGGCGCATCCGTTCGTGCCCGCGCGTGTAGGGAACGACGCAGAAGGCGCAGAATTCGTTGCAGCCCTCGATGATGGTCACATACGCCTTGACCGGATCGGAACGCCGGGCGATTCCGAGTGGGAAGGACACATCGCCGATGGGATCGAGATCGAGTTGCGGCGTGACGCGCCCATGCGCCCGCACGGCGGTATCCACGAGCACCGGTAGCCGACTGAGCGCCTGCGTGCCGACGATGATGTCGACGGCGTTCGATCGCTCGAGGATTCGCGCGCCTTCCTGCTGTGCGACGCAGCCCGCGACGGCGACAAGCGGACGGCGTCCGTCTTCGATTGCCATCTGCCGGAACTCGCCAAGCCGGGTGAACAGCTTCTCTTCAGCGCGTTCTCGCACGCTGCACGTGTTAATCAGGACGATGTCCGCGTCGCGATCATCGGCGGTGGACTCGTAGCCCGCCTGTTCCAGCAGACCGGCCATGCGTTCCGAGTCATGGACGTTCATCTGGCAGCCGTGCGTTTCGATCAAATACTTGCGCGCCATTCGCGTGTGGAAGACCTTCGCTTTCGACTTTCGCTTTCGCCTTTCGCTATTCCTTCGCTCAACGAGGTGGAAGAGGCGATCGGCCATCGACCGGACGAGAAGTTCATTTCACCACAGAGCCGGCGGCGCTATCTCCGTTTTCTCTGTGGTGCCACTCCCCCGTTGCCGCCGCTCCTTGCCGCCAGCATCTCGCGTGCGCTCGCCATGACGGCGGCGGTCACCGCCGTTCCGCCGATCATCCGTGCGAGTTCCGCTTCGCGGTCGGTCGCGGACACCCGCGAAACCGATGTCATGGTCCGGCCGTTCTTGACGGCCTTCGTGATGTGGTAGTGCGTGCCGCCGTGCGCGGCAATCTGTGGCAGGTGCGTGATGCATAGGACCTGCACCCGCTCGGCGAGCTTCTGAAGCCGGCCGCCGACCACATCCGCCACTGCCCCGCCAATACCCGCATCGACTTCATCGAAGATGAGCGTTTTTCCCGGAGCGTCGGTAGACGCGAGCGTCTTCAGCGCGAGCATGATGCGTGATAACTCTCCACCGGAGGCTATGCGCGCAAGCGGTCGGAGCTCCTCGCCGGCGTTCGGTGAAATGAAAAACTCCGCGGTATCGAATCCGCGATCGGTCCACGCCTGCTCGGCTTGCTCATCGGCAAATCGGACCTCACACCGCGTTCGGGCCATCGCCAGTTCGCCGAGCGACCGTTCGAGGGCCCGGCTGAACCGGTCAGCAGCGATGCGTCGTGCGGCCGACAGTTGTGCCGCGAGTCGTCTGTAGCCTTCACGCGCGGTGTTCACGTCGGCGTCGAGTTGAGCGGCGCGCTCGCCGGAGTTCGCGATATCGTCCCGCTCCTGGCGCAAAGCCTCCGCCTTGGCGATCACATCGTCGAGCGTGGGACCGTGCTTACGTGTGAGACGCTCGAGCAGCGCGAGTCGATCCTCGACTTCCTGCAGTCTGGCTGGCGAGGCATCAATGCTCTCGGAGTACGATCGCAGAAAGAATGCCAGGTCTTCAAGCTGCGCCTTCATGCCGTCCCGCGCTTCGATGTATTGCCTGAAGTGGACGTCGATGCCCGCGAGCTCTCCCACTCGCCGCCACACGCCGACAAGTGCAGGCAGCGCGGCGTGATCCCCTTCGTAGAGCAAGGTATACGCCTCAGCGCAAAGCCGCTGGAGCTTGTCTGCGTTGGCGAGAACCTGTCGCTGCGATGCCAGTTCCTCGTCCTCTCCTTTCCGCGGCGCCACTCGCTCGATTTCCTGCAGCTGGAATGAAATGAATTCGCTGCGGGCAGCTTTTTCGCGCTCGCCGGTGAGGAGTCGTTCACGCTCGCCCTTCACTCGCTGCCACGCGGCAAAGGCGTCCGCTACGGCCGGACGCGATGATGTCAGTCCGGCGAATTCGTCGAGCAGGTCCAGATGCGCGGTTGGATCGAGCAGCACCTGGTGCTCGTGTTGTCCGTGCAGGTCGACGAGCGGCGCGGCGAGCTCGCGCAGCGCCGTAGACGAAGTGAGGGAGCCATCAACGAACGCGCGACTGCGCCCTCCCTGCGACGAAATTTCGCGCCGGACGATCACTTCCGTCCCGTCGGGCTTCTCGAAGATCGCCTCGACGGTTGCGGTATCTTCGCCCGTTCGCACGAGGTCGCCCGACGCGCGGCCGCCCGCTAGGAGTCCGACCGCGCCGACGAGGATGGATTTGCCGGCCCCGGTTTCTCCCGTGAGCACACACAGGCCCGGCTCGAACTCGAGCTCGAGCCGATCGATGACGGCAAGATTGCGGATGCTGAGGAACCGTAGCAAATCAACTGATCCGGATTCGGTGTCAGGTAAGTTCCATCTTATCAGATGTTTGACAGCGCTCAGGGGGCATGTTACGCTGCCTCCAATCCGAGCGTCGTCCCAGCGGCGCCTTAGAAGTTAATAAGTACCGAATCTGCGGCGATCTGATCGCCCGATCAGTGGTTCGCCGATCCAAGGAGTTCGAAGACAGCTGTTGGAGGAACGTTTGCGCATGCCTGTGTACGCGCTTGCGTGGATAACGCAAAGCGCGGGTCAGCCGGACGCTGGGGCCGGCGAGCTCACGAGAAACACCGATATCGTTTCGCTGCTGGCAGACGCGACCCCGCTCGCGAAGGTCGTGCTGCTGATTCTGCTGCTGTTCTCCGCAGTCTCGTGGGCGATCATCCTCTACAAGATGTGGGTTTTTCGCCGTGCCGAACGTCAAACGGCCACGTTCCTCAACGTGTTTCGAAAAAGCAGCAAGTTCTCGGAAGTGCAGGCGGTCTGTCCGACGCTGCCCGCCAGTCCGCTGGTCGGCCTGTTTCAGTCCGGCTACGCGGAGCTGAACGCGCAGCTCCGCGCGGACAAAACCACCGACGGTCCGAGGGCCATGATGGAGGGCGGCAAGCCAGTTGCCGTCGTCGGACGTCCAACTCTCAAGAGCCTCGACGCTGTCGATCGGGCATTGCTGCGGGCAACCACGGTCGAGTTGACGCGGCTCGAGCACCGCATCCCGTTTCTCGCAACCACGGCCAGCATCACGCCCTTCATCGGGCTCTTCGGGACCGTGTGGGGAATCATGATGTCCTTTCAAGCCATCGGCGCGACCGGCTCGTCGAGTCTGCAGCAAGTGGGGCCTGGGATCGCCGACGCGTTGATTGCCACCGCGGCGGGACTCTTCGCGGCCATTCCGGCGGTGTACTTCTATAATCACTTCACGAATCGCGTGAAGCACTTTGCCGCGGAGATGGACGATTTTGCGCTCGAATTCCTGAATATCTGTGAGCGCAACTTCACCTGATCGATGCCGAAAGTCCATCAAACCGGCGGCGGCGGTGGACAGCGGCGGGGACGCGGGAGCTACGTCGCCACGTCGCTCGCCGAAATCAACGTCGTTCCGCTCGTCGATGTCATGCTGGTGCTGCTCATCATCTTCATGGTGACCGCGCCGATGATGCAGCAGGGGCTCACCGTCAACCTGCCGCAGGCGCGCCGCGCGAGCCCGGTCGTCTCCTCGCCGATTTACGTCACGATCCCGGCGAACTTTGCCGAGACGCGCGTCGTGCGGATCGGCGACGACGATGTGCGCGTGGATATCCTGCACGAACGGGTGCGGCAGGTCCTCTTGCCGCGCGAAGACAAGTCGTTGTTTCTGCGGATGGACGCGACCGTGACGGCGCAGAACATGATGGACGTCATGGACCAGCTGAAGCAGGCGGGCGTCGAGAAGATCGGGATCACGACGCGGCCGGACGAACGACGGCGCTGAGGAGTCATGCGCGAAGCCGTCAGCGACATTCTCGTCGAGCGGTCACGGGTGGCCGACGGGATGAGCCGCATGTTTGCGGTGTCCCTGATGGCGCACGCTGCGCTGTTTGCGGTACTCGCACTGGCGCCGAGCGGCTGGAGTTCACGCGCGAGGGATGACGGTCCGATCATGACCATCTCGCTCGGCGGAACCGAAGGTCCCGATACGCCGGGCCTGACGTCGATTTCCGAGCGGCCTGTGCAGAGAGTCGCGGAGCCGAACGAGAAACCTGTGGACGCAGCGCCGGCGCCGAAAGCGCCCGAGATGGTCGAGCCGACGCCGGTCGCCAAGCCGATGGCGAGGACCAAGCCGGTCGAGAAACCCGTCGACAAATCGTCGACTCGCAGGGCGACGGCGGGTGAAGAGGTCAAGACCGGCGATGCGCGCGTGAAGACCGGTGGCGCGGTGATTCCGTTTGGCGGCCTGGCGACAGGTGGCGGCGGCGATAGCGGCGTCCGCCTGGACGTGCAGAACTTCTGCTGCCCGGACTACATCCAGACGATGGTGCAGCGGATCAGACAGTCGTGGAATGCCAACCAGGGAGCGGCCGGCCAGGTCGGAGTCAAGTTCACGATCCGCCGCGACGGGATGCTGACCAACGTCGAAGTGGAAGAGCCGAGCGGCCAGTCGATGCTGGACCTCGAGTCACGCCGCGCCGTGCTGATGACGAGACAGCTTCCCCCCTTGCCGCCCGAGTTCACGCCGCCCAATTTGACGGTTCATATGACGTTCAACTACAGACGATGATGCTGTTACGCCATTTCGCGTTGACCGCCGCGGTTGCCGGCACGACACTCGCCCTGACTGCCGGCGCTCAGCAGCCGCCGCCGACACAAACGCCTCCCCCGCCACAGCAAGATCAGATTCGCATTGCGATCGACGGACCTCCAGGTCTGCCGCCGAGATACGCGGTGCCGGACTTCGTGCCACTGACCAATGACGCCGAGACCGTCGCCGCGGCAAAGACGATCGGGCAGGTGCTGTGGGACGATCTGAACTTCGAGCGCGAGTTCTACATGGTCCCGCGCGACACCTACAAGACGATCCCGGCGGCGCCATCTCTGGATCAGATTCCGCTCGACCGCTGGAAGGAGATTGGGGTTGACGGCCTGCTCATGGGAAGTGTGCGAAAGACCGGGAGTGGAGTGACGGTTCAGCTCCGCTTGATAAAGGTGCTCACGGGGCAATTGGTGATGGGCAAGGAGTACAGCGGCTCCGCGGCATCCATTCAGTCCCCGGCGAATCGCACCTATGCGCACACGATTGCGGACGAAGTCCACAAGCAGCAGATCGCGCTCGACGGTGTCGCCCGAACGAAGCTGGCATTCACGTCGGATCGCGACGGCGACCGCATCAAGGGGCCGCTCGACAATCGTGGCGTGTCGAACCTGTACATGGCCGATTACGACGGCGCCCGGCAGGTGCGCCTGACGATCTCCAGGGCGCAGGATATTTCGCCGGTCTGGTCGCCCGACGGCCGCTCGCTGGCGTTTTCGTCCTGGCGTTCCGGCTACCAGGACCTGTACATCATTTTTCCCTACGGCGGTCCGCCGATTCAGAATCCGACGCGAGGCACTCCAGAGAAGCAGAGCTATCTCCCGGCCTGGTCGCCTGACGGGACGAAGCTCGCCTTCACGTCGAGTCGCGATGGCAATCCAGAGATCTATGTGATGAATCGCGACGGCAGCGGCGTCAGGCGGGTCACGAATCACCCGACGATTGATGCGACACCGACATGGTCGCCGACGGGAACGCAGATCGCGTTCACCTCCGATCGCTCGGGCAGCCCGCAGATTTACGTCGTGAACGAGGACGGCACCGGCCTGGTGAGGATCACGAGTGAGTCTGCGTGCGATCGGCCAACGTGGTCGCCGAGTCCGTGGAACGAGATTGCCTACTCATCGCGTCTCGGCGGTGGGAATATCATCCGCGTCTACGATTTCAAGACGCAGACCGCGCGCGCGCTGACCGACGACATCGGCAACAACGAAAGCCCTTCGTTCGCCCCCAACGGCAGGCACGTGGCGTTCGTATCCAGCCGGTCAGGCAGAGATCAGATCTTCACCATCGCGCGCGACGGCAAAGACCTCCGTCAGATCACGCGCGTCGGGGCGAACCGCTATCCGAACTGGTCACGATATCCACTGGAGAGATAACAGAGAGATGATGACGCACAGACAGCAGGCAGCAATCGGGGTCGTACTAACGCTGGTGCTCGGCGTGAGTTGCGCCAAGAAACAGCCGCCGGTGGCGCGGCCCACCACCCCGCCGCCCTCGGCAACGGCCGACGCCAATCGGCCCCCGTCGCCGCCGACTCCGGTCGCCGAGCCGACGCCAGTTCCACCCGAACCGGTTGCCGACGACGCGCTCGCCAGCCGCGACATCGATCAGATCAACAAGAACTCTCCGTTCCAGCCTGTGTTCTTCGCGTTCGACAGCTCCGAGCTCGACAGCGCCGGACAGCAGGCCCTGAACACGAACGCAGAAATCCTGAAGAAGTATTCGACTTGGGTGATTACGATCGAGGGACACGCGGACGAGCGTGGCACGGCCGAGTACAATCTGGCCCTTGGCGAACGCCGGGCCGTGGCGGCGCGGACCTACCTCGTCTCGCTCGGAGTACCGGCCGACCGCCTGCGCACGGTGAGCTATGGCAAGGAGTTCCCGTTCGATCCCGGCCACGACGAGGCCGCGTGGGCCAAGAACCGTCGCGCGCAATTCGTTGTGACCAGCAAATAAGAGGTCTCTCATGACACGCACACGCGCCATTTCGACGGCTGCTCTGGCGTTCACGCTGGTGTGCCCCGCGGTGGCCTCGGCGGCCAACAAAGAGCACCAGCAGCTCATGGCCGAGCTCCGCATGCTGCAGGAGCAGCAGCAGCAGCTCCATCAGATCCTCGGCACGCTCGGCGACACCTTGAAAACGCTGACGACGAGACTCGACGAGCAGGGCAACGTCACACGGAAGGCGTTTGCGGATCAGAAGCTGCTGATCGAGGGCGTCGGCGATACGGTTCGAATCCTCCGCGAGAAAGCGGACGATACGAACGTTCGCTTGTCCACGATGACGCAGGAGCTCGAGGCCATGCGGCAGACGATCGCGTCACAGCCCCAGGCCACCGCGCCACTCGCAACCGGGGATCCGACCACCGGCACGGTCAGCCCGGGGACCACACCTTCCCCTGCGCCCGGTCCGGCACCCATAATCGCCCCCCAGAAGATCTACGACAACGCGTTCGGGGACTACAGTGCAGGACAGTACGATCTGGCGATCGAGGGCTTCGAAGCGTTCATCAAAACGTCACCCCGCTCCGAACTGGCAGACGATGCCCAGCTGAATATCGGCAATGCGCTCTACGCCGGCGGGAAGTTTCAACAGGCCGTGGCTGCCTATCAGCTGGTCATCGCCAACTATCCGCAAAGCAACAGCGTACCGGCGGCGTATTACAAGATGGGCCTGAGCCATCAGCGTCTCAAGCAGGACGATCTGGCGCGCAAAGCGCTCGAAACCGTGATCAAGAACTATCCTGACGCCCTGGCCGAAGCCTCCCTCGCCAGGCAAGCGCTCGAACGGATGAATAAGAAGGGATAAGAGAAAAGGGATAAGAGAAAAGGGAAAAGGGAAAAATTTCTCCCTTCTCCCTTTTCCCTTTCAGAAGGGTATGTCGTCGTCCGTCAGTTCGGACACCGGCTCACCCGCAGGCTCGTCCATCGCCCCGCTGGCACCGGCGCCCGCGCGTGCGGCCTGCTGGCGACCTGCCGCTCCGCCGCCTCCGAGCAAAACAATCCGGTCCCCGCGGATCTCGGTGGTGTAGCGCTTGTTGCCGTCCTTATCGTCCCACTGACGCGTCTGAAGCCGACCCTCGACGTAGATCTGCTTGCCCTTCGTGAGGTACTCGTTCAACGATTCTGCGGTCTTGCCCCACAGCACGACCCGGTGCCACTCGGTCTTTTCCTGACGCTGGCCAGCCTTGTCGTTCCACACTTCGGTCGTCGCCAGGTTGAGCGTCGCGACCGGGGACCCGCCAGGGGTGTAGCGCAGCTCCGCATCACGTCCCAGGTTGCCGACGAGAATCACTTTATTCACACTGCCCATGCGACGAATCCTCTCTGATGCGCTTTCGCGTGTCTGATCCGGCTGTCATTCAAAAGCGCCGCCATTGTGCGGCGGCGTCCTGACAGGCGTCAATTGATTAATCCTGTCGTTTTGCGGCAACGAGTACGCAGGAACTGAAACACTTCACGTGGTCCGCCCATAGCGATCTTCTAAACGGACGACGTCGTGCAGTTCCGGGGTGGAGACCTCGAAAATGTCGCAATCGTCGATGGCGGTCATGCGGTGAACCGTTTTTGGCGTAATGTGCACCGATTCGCCCGGCTTCATCTCACGCTTGACGAGCGTGTCTCCGTCTTTGATTTCGAAGAGCATGCGCCCGGTCCAGAGAAAAATCGTCTCGTCCTTCTGGTTGTGGTACTGCAGGCTCAGCGCATGCCCGGCATTGACGTGAATCAGCTTGCCCACGTAGCGCTCTGTTTTTGCCCAGTGCAGCTCGTATCCCCAGGGTTTATCTACGCGCGTGACGTTTTCGGCCAAGATTTCTCCTCCAGCGGCATCTTATGGTTGCGACTTCAGGGCCTCAGTGGGGACCAGGAAATCGTTCAAGGCCTTTTCGACGTCGGCCGAAGTTTTACCTCGCAGCGAGCGCCCCGCCACAATGCGGGCATCGTCCGCCCGTAGTGCGCGGAGCACCTGCTTGGCGAGTCCGATCGCAGTGGGTGCCATGCTGAATTCGGTCAACCCCAGACCAACGAGCAGTGTCAGCAGCACCGGATCTGCTGCCATCTCGCCGCACACCGCAACCGGTACCTGACGCCGGCGGCCGGCGCGCGCGACGAGGCGGATCGTGCGAAGTATCGCCGGGTGCAGCGGCTCGTACAACCGCGAGACCCGGTCGTCGGTGCGATCGACCGCGAGGCAGTACTGGATCAAATCGTTGGTGCCAATGCTGAAGAAGTCGGCTTCCTGTGCGAGCAGATCGGCCGTGAGCGCGGCCGACGGCACCTCGATCATCACCCCGATGGGCACCGGGGGCACACCTGTTCCGCGCGCGTGCAGCGCTCCGGCGGCCTGTTCCACGGCCGCGCGGCCCGCGCGCAATTCCTCGACTCCCGAGACGAACGGAAACATGATCCGCAGCGGGCCATGGACGGCGGCCCGGAGCAGCGCCCGGAGTTGTGCCTGAAAGATTTCGCCGAGCGTCAGGCTGAGGCGAATGCCTCGGAGTCCGAGCGGCGACCGCGCTCCGCCGATGGCAGAGTGATCGAACCGAAGCTGCGGCTCGCTGACGTCAAACGTCCGGATCGTGACCCGGCGTCCGCCCGCAGCCTCGACCAGCTGGCGATAGGCGTGATACTGCGTTTCTTCCGTCAGCGCGTTGTGGCCGGCGCCAGCGAGCAGGAACTCCGATCGGAACAAGCCGATCCCTTCCGCCCCCTGATCGAAGGCCCGTGGCGCGTCATCGGGCGCCTCGAGGTTCGCCTCGAGCCGTATCATTACGCCATCTTCCGTAACCGCCGGCAGGCCGCGGTATTCGTCGAGTGCGTGCTCGTACGCCTGCAGCCGCCGCTGTCGCGCCCGGACGGCCGTCAACTCCTGCTCGTCCGGTTCCACGACGACTTCACCAGTCGAGCCGTCCACCGCTACCTGAGCGCCCGGCGGAACGATCGCGCTCGCGTTGTGCAGGCCGGCCACCGCCGGAACCCGAATGGATCGCGCGAGGATGGCCGTGTGATACGTCCAGCTCCCCGCGTCGGTCACCAGCGCGGCCAGGCGATGCCAGTCGAGCTGGGCGATGACAGAGGGTGTGATTTCGTCGGCGACGAGCACCAACGGTCCGTCGAGTTTCTTGAAAAGATCTGCGGGCTGCGCCGCCGCGCGCAGGTTCATGCTCAGACGCCCGACGATGTCGGCGACGTCCCCCTTGCGCTCGCGGAGGTAGGGATCCTCGACTTCGTCGAAATACGTCGAAATCTGTTCCAGCGCGCGCTGGAGAGCCGATTCCGCATTCAGCCGTTCTTCACGAATGACGGCGGCGGCGCGATCCACGAGCATGGGATCGTCGAGCATCAGGAGCTGCGCATCGAAGAGGTAGGCATGGCTGCTGCCCGCCGCACGCGCCATGCGATTCTTGATTTCCTGCAGCTGCTCGCGCGACTTCGCGCGCGCCGCGTCCAGTCGCTCGAGCTCGCGCTGGACGAGCGACTCTGGCACGCGAAAGCGAAGCGGAGTGCCGCGTTTCAGCACGAGCGCTCGGCCGATGCCCACGCCCGGTGATACTCCAAGACCCGTCAGACGCATGTCGTGTCCTCGAAACCTCGCTCGACGAGCGCCCGCAGCGCCTCGACGGCCGCCGCCTCGTCCGCGCCTTCGGCGCTGATGGTAATCGTTGTCCCTCGCGCCGCAGCCAGCAGCAGGAGGCCCATGATGCTCTTGCCGTCCATTTCGCGATTCCCACACCTGACACGGATTCGTGACGAAAACCCGCTGGCCGTGTGAACGAACCTCGCCGCGGCGCGCGCGTGGAGACCAAGCGCGTTGATGATGCCGACGGCGCAGGACGTCATGTCTTCTCTCCCCGAAGGAGTTCCGACGCCACCCAGATGGCGTTGCGGCCATGCTCGCGCATCTCGCGCGCGAGCGACACGAGGTCGGTTTGTTTTTGCGGCCGCGCGAGCTTGATCAGCATCGGCAGATTGACGCCGGTGATGACTTCCACCTGCGGCGTGACGAAGGTCACCGCGAGGTTTGCCGGGGTGCCGCCAAACATGTCCGTCAGAACGAGCACGGGTGTTTGTTCGTCGGCATCTCCGCCTGCGGACGCACGGACCCGGGCGATCGCCTGGCCGATGTCCTCTCGCGCGCGCTCCACCTCGTCATGCCACCCGATCGACACGGCCGCGAAATGCGGCAGATCACCGACGATCATCTCGGCCGAGTTCACGAGCTCGGCCGCAAGCTGTCCATGGGTGACGACCACGACGCCGAGCTTCATAAACGTCTAGTCACTCGCGATGTCTCGATGCTTCACGCGCACGCGAACGCCCGGGATACCACTCAACCCCTTTTTCAACGCTTCGGCAACCGCCACCGAGCGATGGCGTCCTCCAGTACACCCGATTCCAACGGTCAGGTACGACTTTCCTTCCGTCACATACTGCGGCACGAGAAACTTCAGGAGATTCACCGTGTGGTCGAGAAACTGGTGTGTTGCTGGCGCACGTTCCAGAAACTCGACCACTTCCGCGTCGCGCCCGGTGTGGGCCCGAAGTTCCGGCACGAAATGGGGATTGGGCAGAAACCGCACGTCGAACAATAGATCCGAATCCACCGGGATGCCGTGCTTGAACCCGAAACTGAGCACCGTGACGACGAGTTGCGATCCGGGAGCCCGCCCGCTCGCCACCCCGGTAAAAGCATGCCGCAGTTCGTGTACCGTCATCTCCGATGTGTCCACGATGTGATCGGCCATTTCCCGGATGGCCTTCATCGCTTTCCGCTCTTCACGAATGCCTTCGAGCGCCGATCGATCGGGTGCGAGCGGATGCGGCCGCCGCGTTTCGCTGAAACGGCGCACCAAAGTGGGTTCGACCGCTTCGAGGAAGATCAGCACCGGGTTGAGTCCGCGAATACCCTTCAGCTTGCGATAAATTCCCGGAAACTCCTTCAGGAGCTTTCCCTCGCGGACATCGACGACGACGGCAGCCCGGGCGATCTCGGTGCCGGCGCGCAGCGTCAGTTCGGCGAGCATGGGCAACAGCATGACCGGCAGGTTGTCGACGCAGAAATAGCCGAGGTCCTCGAGCGCGCGGATCGCCTGCGACTTGCCGGAGCCGGAGAGGCCGGTGAGGACAACGAACCGCGAGGTCACCGCCGTCCGCGCGGCGCGCCTCGCCGCGTGGCGCTTTTCGCGCATCAGAAGTCCTCTCCGTGATCGACTTCGACGACGTCCGGCTGCGCCTCTCCCCCCAATCGGCGTTCCAGCCGATCGACGAGCCGCTGTGCCGCGTGGTGCCCCCGGGCACGCAGCAACTGGTTGCGTGCCGCGACTTCCACCAGAATGGCGACGTTGCGGCCCGGGGCGACCGGCATCCGGATCATCGGAATCTTCACCCCGAGCACGTCGTAGTGCTGATCGTCGAGACCCAAACGGTCGTACTCGCGGCCATGCTCCCAACGCTCGAGCTGCACGACCAGCTCGACGCGCTTTGACGTCCGCGTGGACGCCACGCCAAAGAGATCCTGCACGTTAATCAGGCCCAGGCCCCGGATTTCCATGTGATGCCGCGTCGCCTCCGGGCAGCTCCCGAGCACGAATGCGTCGGCGCGGCACCGTAGTTCGACGGCATCATCGGCGACGAGCCGGTGTCCCCGCACCACCAGATCGAGCGCACACTCGCTTTTTCCAATGCCGCTCTCCCCCACGACGAGTACGCCAAGGCCGAGGATGTCCATCAGTACGCCGTGAACCATCGTCCGCGGGGCGAGATAGCTTTCGAGGACGCTGAGCAGTCGGGACATCGCATCAGGCGTGGCGGCCTTGGTTCGCAGCAGCGGCACGCCGGCCAGTTCGGCAGCCTGCTGCAGCTCGGCTGGTGCCGGGAACCCCTGAGTGATGACGAGGCAGGGCAGACTGTGGGAGAGCACACGTCCCAGTGCTTCGAGCCTCTCGGTCGACCCAATCGATTCGAGGTAGCGGATTTCGCTTTCGCCGAGGATCAGCGCGCGCCCTTCACGCAGATAGCCGTCGAAACCGGCAAGTGCGAGGCCTGTTTTCTGGGGATGGGAGTTCGTAATGCGTCGGGTCAGTCCGGCAGCCCCCGCGAGCAGCTCGAGATCGATCGCACCGTCGTGCGACTTGACGTCCTTCAGCAGTGTGGCGACGGTGACGCTCGCGGACTCTGGCGGCATCAGTTGAACGGCAGGACGGCCGGAATCACATTCGTTTGTCGACGAGACTAATCGGGCTCAATCAAGCCGAGGTTTCCGTCTTTTCGCCGATACAGGATGCTGACGGCGTCGGTATCGGCGTTGCGAAAGACGATGAATGCATCTTCGCCCCACTCGACACGAAGCGCCGCATCCTCGACCGACATGGGCTTGACGGCATACCGGCTCGCACGGACGACTCTGCGAGCGTTTGCGCCAATCGGCTGGTCGGCAGCGACGGCTTGCGGGCTCCGTCGGCGCGTCGTGCTGCGCTTCCGCTCGGCCCATTTCCCCTTGAGGGTTTGCGCCTGCTGCTCGACCTTCTGCGCGGCCTGCCGCAGGGAAATCGGCCAGGCGTTCCCCTCACCGAGCCCGCGCAAGATGTGGTCCCCGCGCGCATGAATGACCATCTCGGTGCGGTGGCGGTACTTTTCCTTCGTCAAGATGACTGTCGCCGACACGACATTATCGTTCAAGAGTCGCTCGAGCTTGGCCAGTCGCTGAGTGATGAGATTTCGAAGTGGAGGGGTGATCTCCACATGGCGACCTGTGACATCAACGCGCATCAGACTAGCTACCAGCTGCCAGCTTCCGGCTTCCCGCTTCCCCGTCCGTCGTCATCATCAGACAAAAACGGCTGGGAGCGGGGACTGGAAGCTGGTAGCTCAAAAAAGCACCTTTCGCTGGTTGGACGTTGGGATTTTCAGCTCTTCGCGGTACTTCGCGATCGTCCGGCGCGCCAGCATGAGCCCTTCTTTCTGCAGGATGCTGACGATCTTCGAATCGCTGAGCGGCTTGCGCGGATCTTCGTTCTCGATGATCTTCCGGATCCGCTGTTTGATGGTGACCGACGACACGCTCTCGCCGAACGAACTGCTGATCCCGCTATGGAAGAAATACTTCATCTCGAACACGCCTTGCGGCGTGTGCATGTACTTGTTGTTGACCACACGGCTGACGGTGGACTCGTGCATGCCGATGTCGTTGGCGACGTCGCGGAGCACGAGCGGCCGCAGGTACTCGATGCCGTGATCGAGAAACTCCCGCTGGAAATTGATGATGCTCGTTGCGACCTTGTGGATGGTCTTCTGCCGCTGGTCCACCGACTTGATCAGCCACAGCGCCGATCGGAACTTGTCCTTCACATAGGCGCGCGTCTCGTCGTTAGCGGGCGCCGCGCCGCTCTTGTCGAGCAGCCGGCGGTAGACCGGACTGATTCTCAGTTGCGGCAGGCCTTCTTCGTTGAGCGCCGCCACGTACTGATCTTCGACCTTGACGACGTAGACGTCGGGGATGACGTACTGAGATTGCGACGGGTTGTAGCGGCTGCCGGGCTTCGGATCGAGGTTGCGGATGATCTCGATGTGCTCTTTCAAGTCATCGAGTGACATGCCCAGCTTGCGCGCGATCTCCGGTACCTGGTGGTTCTGCAGGAGTCGCAGGTGTTCGGTGACGATCTTTTCTGACGGGCTGCCTTCCAACCCGAGGTGCCGGATCTGCAGCCAGAGGCATTCCTGCAGATCACGCGCGGCCACGCCGATCGGATCGAACGTCTGTACGTGTTGCAGCGCGCGCTCGACCGTCGCGACCGGCCATTCCCCCATGGCGGCGATCTCCTCGACCGACGCCACCAGGTAGCCATCGTCATCGAGGTTGCCGATGATGGCCGCACCGATCTCCTTCAATTCTTCTTCTTCGGGTTTGGTTTGAAGCGAGAGCTGCCAGAGGAGGTGATCGGAGAGTGAAGAGGCGGTCGAGAGCGTGTTCTCGATCGGCGGAAGCTCCTTCACCTCGGATGGTGTCCGCGATCGAAATCCGTCGTCGAGATAATCGCCAAAAAAATACTCGTAATCGGCGTCGTCCCAGGAGTCGGTCTTGTCGGCGGCCTGTTTTTCCGCTTCGGGCTTGTCGGCCTGCTGCTGCTCGGCCGGCTGCAGTTCCTCGGTCGGCACTTCCTCGAGCAGCGGGTTCTCGACCATCTCCTGGTTCAGCAGGTCCGCCAGCTCGAGCGTCGACATCGGCAGGAGCTTGATCGCCTGCTGCAGCGACGGCGTCAGAATCAGCTTCTGAACGAGTTTTGTGTGAAGTTTCTGCTGAATCGCCATGTACGGTAACGGGCCCTGTCCCTCAATCTTAGTCCAATCGGAAGTCCTGGCCGAGGTAAATCCGCTTGACGTCTTCGTCGGCGGCCAGCTTTTCCGGGGTTCCGCTGCGGAAGATCACACCATCGTGGACGATGTAGGCGCGGTCAGTAATGCGCAGAGTTTCACGGACGTTGTGGTCCGTGACGAGCACGCCAATGCCGCGGTTCTTGAGGTGGAAGATGATTTTCTGGATGTCCGTGACTGCAATGGGATCGATGCCGGCGAAGGGCTCGTCAAGCAGCATGAACATCGGCGAGACAACCAGCGCCCGCGTAATCTCGACGCGCCGCCGCTCGCCGCCCGAGAGGGTGTAGGCAGGCGACTTTGCGAGCGGCGTGAGTCCGAGTTCAGCGAGCAGTTCCCGCAGCCGAGTTCGACGTGAGGTACCGTCGACATCCATGGTCTCCAGGATCGCCATGATGTTCTGTTCGACCGTGAGTCCTCGAAAGATGGAGGGCTCCTGGGGCAGGTAGCCGATGCCCTTTCGCGCCCGGATATACATCGGATCTTCTGTGACGTCATTGCCCTCGAGGAGCACACGCCCCGAATCGGGGGAGACGAGACCAACCACCATCGAAAACGTCGTGGTCTTGCCCGCGCCGTTCGGACCGAGCAAACCGACGACTTCGCCCGACGAGATCTCGATATTGACGCCTCGCACGACCGTTCGACCGCCGAACGATTTCGTGAGATCGGTCGTGGTCAGCGTGGACATTCAATCGGCTTCGTGTTGAACGGCGTCACGCCAGGAATCCCATCGACGATCAACGTGTCGTCGCCGCGACGGAACCGCAGCGTCTTGCCCATCGTCCGAGTGCACTCATTTGGTGCATAGCGATCGGCTTCGAGCGGGTTGCCGTTGATGACGTAGGTCTCATCCGAAGCGGTGTAGGTCAAATGGTCACCCGTGGCTCGCCGTTGTCCTTCCTTCACCTCGACGCGTCCGTCCGCTTCGGCGCGCTCGAGTTCGTTGCCACCCTCCTTCAGAAACAGCTGAATCTTGTCGGCAGTGAGGTCGCCCTGCGGCCCGACGATATTCGCACGCTCCGACTCGGTGCCGGTATAGGTCGCGAGGCGTTTGCCGTCCTCGTACACGAGTTTATCGGCGACGGCCGTCGTGCGAGTTGACTTGCGTTCCTTCGTCTTTGGATCAACGTCGTCAAAGAACATCACAGTCCTGACCGACTTCGTCGCCGTCAGGTTTCCCGTTTTGTCGTCGAGCGTGATGGTGTCACCCGCGACCGTGGTCTGGTCCTGAAACAACCGCGCGTCCCCCGTATAGATGGCGTTCGACGATCCGTCGTATTCGAGACGGTTCGAGTTCACGAAGACCGGCTTGTCGGACTTGAGCATGGCGGGAAGTTTCGTCTTCTCGCTCGATCCGTTCGTACCCGGTTTTGGTGTGGCCGAGGAGCGATCGCCTTCGGGTTTGCCGCTGCTGTGCAAGGAACTCCGGACGTTGGTATCAGCTGTGAGTCTCCGGCTCTCCAGCGTGAGCGTGAGGCTTCGCGCTTCCACTGACATTCGAGGATCGCTGATCCGTGGAGCTGGTCCGGGATCGCCGGCGGATGGCGAGAGCTGCAGCGTGTCGTCCACAATCCGATAGAGGCCTCGTGGTGCCTCGCCCAGCGTGGATGCATCTTCGAACCGCACGTTGCCCCGGAAGTCAGCCTGCTGAATATCTCCAAACCCTGGCTTCGTCTCGACGATCAAACGCTGAGACCGCGCGATGCGTTCGGATGCCGGCGTCTCGCCCCGAGCCGGCCGCATTTCGCGGAACTCGACGTTGCCAGTAAATGTCGCTGCCTTCACTCCGCCGGGGGGCGGACCGGCCGCAACGAGCGAGGCCGCCACGATGCGACGCGCGGACGTGTTGCCCTCGGCCGGCAGATCCACCTGGACGCGCTCATTTGCATTGAGGTTCGTGACCGTCGTTCCATCGGGAGCCAGATCGATCACTATCGTTCGCGCCGCAATCTTCCGTCCAACGCTGCCGGCAGCAGCGGGCAATTCCACCGTCGCATTTTCCGTCAGCGTCGCGTGCTGGAGCGCTTTGCCATCATCCCCGTATGTCAGATCGATGTCGCGAGCGGCCATGTCGCGCGGACCGGAACTGCCGGCGGTTCCGGAAATCCGGCTATTTCCACGCAACTGCATCGTCTGCACGCGCTTTTCGTCCGGCGTGAGCTGAATCGTGATGTCATCGCCCTGGGCGGTGCGCCCATCACCGTCGATCCGGCCTCCGCCTGTCAGGCGAATGTAGTGTTCGGCCCGCGCGAAACCCGCTGACGCCGCGTGTGCCTCGAGCGCTCCTTGTCCCTTCGGGTCCGGAGCGATCGTGACCTTGGCGTCCTTCAACAGCCAGAGCACCTGTCGTGCCTCATCGTAGGTCGCGCCAATGCCGTTGCCTTTCAGGCGTTCGCGGGTGAACTCCACCGGCCCAGGTGCTTTCAGGAGTGCAATGGGTTGATCGTAGGTCGCTTCGGCGGTCGTCACGACGAGGCCATCGTTCGACGTCATGCGCACGTTCCCGGTCATCTTTGCGCTTGCGAGTTCAGCGAGCTTCCCGGGCGGCGCCGTCACTTCCATCTCGTCAGAGGAGACGGTCAGCGTTCGACCCCCACGGTCCGGCAGCGTGAGGACAGCCTTCTGTAGCGTCGTTCGACCATCGGGGTAGGTGACGGCCCCTTCAGCTGTGAGCGAGAGAACGACTTTCCCGTCCTTCGTACGGTTGTGGACAATGCGCCCCTGGGCCTGGACGCTGGCATTGGGTTCTGTTCTCGGGGTTGTGGGACTTGCGGCGGGCGGTCTGCTGCGGCGGAGGGTAAAGAACACGAGCGTCGTGAACAGCACGACGCCGATGGCAATGGCGATGCGCGCGGTCTTCTGCCATCTCATTTTTCAGTGCTCGTGGGGCCCCACCCCCACTCGCTCTCGCTCGCGGGCCCGGCTCCGCCGGGCTGCCCTTCAACCTTCGCGCCGTTGGTCCGAAGGTTGCCCGCCGGAGCCGTCGCGAAGGCGGGCGGCGCTCCGGCTGACAAGCCGGCCGCTCGCTCGGGCCGCCGGCGCTTTTCAGTGCTCGTGGGGCCCACCACCTCCGCGCTGGATCGACCCATGCGCGCTACGGCGCGACCTCGCCGTAGCTGGTCGGGTGCGTCGTCCGCGACCAGCGAAGGTGGGCACCGCAGGCGCTTCATTCGAGCGCCCTGAAGTCGGCGACGCTCAGTTCGAGATACGTTTCTCCCTGGAATTGGTTGCGTTCGAGCGAGAACGCCAGATCGACGCCGTTGCGATGTTTTTCGAGGAAGTCGGCCCGTTCAGCGGCGCGCCAGGCAATCGCCCTGAACCGGCGGCCGTCCTGAGCGAAGGTCATCTTGAGGTGACGCTCCTTGAGCGATCGAGGGCCGTCCACGATTTCGACCGGAGCGGCATGGAACACCGGGCGTGGATTGCCCATCCCGAACGGGCCCATCGCATCGAGGCCGCGCACCAGGTCGTGCGTGATGGCTTTGAGATGCAGAGGGGCGTCGATTCGCAGTTTCGGTCGCAACTGGTCGGGCTCGAGGATCTCGTCCGCCCAGGCGTTGATCCGTTGCCGGAACTCCCCCACCCGCCCAGCCTCCATCGTCAAACCTGCGGCTTGTTTGTGGCCGCCAAACCGGATGAAGAGGTCAGAGCAGCGCTCCAATGCTCCGAGCATATCGAAGTCGGGAATGCTGCGGCACGATCCGTGTGCGACATCGCCATCGATCGATAGCACGATTGACGGTTTGTGGTAGGTATCGACCAGCTTCGACGCGACAATGCCGATCACGCCGCGGTGCCACCCGTCGCCGCCCACGATCAGGACGTTGTGGGCGCCGACAGCCGGATCGGTTTCGATGACCTTGCGCGCCTGCGCGACGAGTTCCGCCTCTTCCTGCTGACGCTTGAGGTTCTCGTCGTTCAGTTGCTGCGCGAGTCCGCGCGCTTCGTCTCCCATCGCTTCGTCTGTGGCGAGCAGCAGGCGCGTGGCGATATCGGGGGTACTCATGCGTCCAGCCGCGTTGACCCGAGGCGCGAGCATGAACGCGACCTGGTAACTGTCAATCGTCTTGCCAGCGAGACCGCAGCAGTCGAGCAGCGATCGGAGGCCGATCGTATGCGGTCCTTTGCTCAGGGCAGCGAGGCCGAGCCGCGCGATGACGCGATTCTCACCGACCAGCGGGACGACGTCGGCGAGTGTGCCGATCGCGGCAACCTTGATGAAGCCAGGCAACCAGCGATCACGACCCGCGCGCGCGCAGAGGGCCTGTACGACTTTCAGCGCCACTCCCACGCCAGCGAGGTACTTGTCCGGATAGCTGCAATCGTGACGCTTCGGGTTGATCACGGCTAACGCCAGCGGCAGCTCGCCATCTGGCTCATGGTGGTCGGTGACGATGAGATCCAGACCCAGTTCGCGCGCTCGTCGTGCGGCTTCAGCACTGCGAATGCCGCAGTCCACCGACACAATCAACCGTACCCCTTCGGCATGCAGGCGGTCGATCGCTGCGGGTTGCAGGCCGTAGCCATCGCGGAGGCGTTCAGGGATGAAATGCGTCACCTGCCCGCCGAGCAGTTCGAGCGCGCGGCGGAGGATGACGGTGGAGGTGATGCCGTCCACGTCGTAGTCGCCGTGGATGGCAATTCGCTCGCGTTTGCCGAGCGCCTCCTCGATCCGGACTACCGCTTCAGCCATCCCCGCCAATCTGAACGGGTCGTGGAGATGATCCAGTGAGGGATTCAGAAAGCGGTCGGCTTCTCCCGCTTCACTCAAACCCCGAAGGCAGAGAAGTCTTGCGACGGTCGGATGGAGGTTCAGTGCGGCAGCAAGAACCGACGCTTGGCCGTCATCGCATGGGAGGTGGTGCCAGAGGAGGGGCTTCATCAACGTTTGAAGTCCGGAGGCGTGGGATTGTCGGCGGCTCGGTCCGTGTCGATGAATGCCGAGCCTTCCGCGCCCATCCGGCGGAACTTTTCGTAGCGCACCGCGAGGCGCCTCTCGATTGAAAAGTCAGCGACTTCATCGAGTGCCTGGGCGAGCGCCTGATCCACCAGTCCAGTGGCTTTGTCGAAGTCGTTGTGGGCGCCGCCGCAGGGTTCCGGCACGATTCCGTCGATAAGGCCGAGTTCCAGAAGGTCACGCGCCGTGATCTTGAGCGCTTCTGCGGCCTCGACCTTCTTGTTGGCGTCGCGCCACAGGATTGCCGCGCAGCCCTCGGGCGGGATCACGCTGTAGACCGAAAACTCCTGCATCAGCACCCGGTCGCCAATCGCAATGCCCAACGCTCCTCCGCTGCCACCCTCGCCACACACGAGGACGACGATTGGCACCTCGAGCATCATCATTTCGCGGAGGTTGTAGGCGATCGCCTCGGCAACACCGCGCTCCTCGGATTCGACACCCGGGTAGGCTGCCGGCGTGTCGATGAAGACGACGAGGGGCCGGTTGAACTTCTGCGCGAGCAGCATCACCCGCAGCGCCTTACGGTATCCTTCGGGTCTCGCGTAGCCGAAATTGCGAAAAATCTTCTGCTTGGTATCACGGCCCTTCTGGTGCCCGACGACGCACACCGGCTCGCCGTGGTATGTCGCGAATCCGCAGACGATCGCCGGATCGTCCGCAAACCGCCGATCGCCGTGCAGTTCGTCAAAGCCGGTGAACAGCCGTTCGACGTAATCGAGGGTGTTCGGCCGCGAGGGGTGCCGCGCGACAAGTACGCGCTGCCATGGTGTCAGGTTGGCGTAGAGGTCCCGGCGGATCTCCTCGGCCCGGTTGCGAAGGCTCTCGATGGAACGCTCGCGCTCGGGCGTCCGCGGCATCATGCTGAGCGCTTCGATCTCCTTCAGCAGGACACCGATCGGTTCTTCGAATTCCAGCAGTTCAGGCATAGCACCCTGGCACTCTGGCACCTTGGCACGTCGGCACTTTTATCGCAGCTCCACCGATCCACTCCCGCACAACTGTTCCAGCTCGTTGACGAGCCGCTCGGTCGGCTTGACTCGCTGAGCGACCTCGGACCGCACTCGCAACGATTTGTCGTGTCCCTTGACGTCGAGCTCGAGCAAGACCCGCCGATCGCCGCGATGTCGCGCAAGAAGTTCCGCGAGCTGCTCGAAGGTCGTCCTTCCCTGCTGGCCGTTGTGCAGGTGAATGATCACCTCGCGCGTGGTTCGTTCACGCAGTGCGGAAATGGGCAGCAGCTCGGTCGCTACCATGCGCGCAGACTCTTCGTCTTTTTCGAATTTGCCGCGAACCAGGAGCATCGCGTCCGCCTCGATCATGGACGCATGTTTCGCGAAGGTTTCCGGAAACACGACGACTTCCAGACCGCCGGCAATGTCTTCGAGCATGAACACCGCCATCCGGTCTCCCTTTTTCGTCTTGAGCGGTCTGAGGCCGTTGACGATGCCGCCGACCCAGAGGTCCGCTTCAGAGGAAGTGAGCTCCGCCAGCCGGCGGGCGCCGAATTGCTTGAGTTCTTCGGCGTGCCTTTCGAGCGGGTGACCGCTCATATAGAAGCCTAACGCTTCCTTTTCGTAGGCCAGGTGCTGTGCTTCGGTCCAGGGAGGGGCGTCGGCCAGCTGCCCCGCAAAAGCCGGACCGTCCTCTGTGACGCCGCCGAAGAGCTGCGACTGGCCCTTATCGCGGTCGCGCTGATGACGGCCGCCATGCTCGATGCACTTATCCACCGCCGCGAAGAGGCAGGCGCGGCGGGCCCGTACGGAGCGGTTGTCGCCACAAGGGATCGAGTCGAGCGCTCCAGCCTTGATCAGGCTCTCGAGCACGCGCTTGTTCACGAGCCTGAGGTCCACGTATTCGCACAGCGTGTGGAGCGAATCGATCCGGCCAAACTCCCGGCGTACGCCAAGGATGGACAGGATGGCGCCTTCGCCGACGTTTTTCACCGCGGCGAGCCCGAACCGGACGCCTTCCGTGCCGACGGTAAACGCCAACTCACTCGAATTCACATCCGGCGGCAGGATCGGGATGCCCAGGTCGCGACACTCACCCAGATACATCGCGAGCTTGTCGGTGTTCGCCGCCTCAATGGTCAGCAACGCCGCCATGAAATGCCACGGGTAGTTCGCCTTCAGATACGCGGTCTGATAGGCGAGCAGCGCATACGTGGTCGAATGCGACTTGTTGAACCCGTAGCCGGCGAAGTACTCCATCAAATCAAAGATCTTGGCCGCCTTCTTTTCGTTGACCCCGTTCGCCTTCGTCCCTTCCATGAAGGCTTGGCGCTGCTTCGCCATGACCTTGGGGTCCTTCTTCCCCATGGCTTTGCGCAGCACGTCGGATTGCCCCATGGTGAATCCGGCGAGGACGGCGGCAATGCGCATCACTTGTTCCTGGTAGGCGATGACGCCATACGTGTCCGAGAGAATCGGTGCGAGCGCGGGCAGTTCGTATTTGACTTCCGTCTTCCCCTGTTTGCGGGCGATGAAATCATCGACCATCCCGCTCTTCAGCGGACCCGGACGGTAGAGCGCGTTGAGCGCGATGAGATCGTCAAGACGTTCGGGCTTGGCCTTTCGAAGCAGGTCGCGCATTCCCGAACTTTCGAACTGAAACACGCCGTAGGTCTGACCGTTGGCAAACACCTCGTAGGTCTTGGCGTCGTCCAGCGGAATGGCATCGATGTCGAGACCGACCCCTTCGGTCCGCTTGATTTCCTCGAGCGCGTCACGGATCAGGGTGAGTGTGCTCAGCCCCAGGAAGTCCATCTTCAAGAGGCCAACGCGTTCGACTTCCTTCATCGCCCACTGCGTGACGATTTCGTCCTTTTGACTCTTGTAGAGCGGAACGTATTCGGTCAGCGGCTTTGGTGCGATGACGACGCCCGCGGCGTGAACCGAGGCATGCCGGGTCATCCCTTCGAGCCGGCGAGCGACGGCGAGCAGTTCCTTGACGCGCTCGTCCTTCTGCTCCATTTCCTTCAGCGCCGGGCTCTCCTCCAGCGCCTTCGCCAGCGTCATGTCGAGCGCGGGTGGGACGGCCTTCGCCACGCGATCAGCATCGGCGTATGGAATGTCCATGACGCGTGCGACGTCGCGCACGACCGCTCGGGCCTTCATCGTTCCGAACGTGATGATCTGCGCCACGTTTTCCCGGCCGTACTTCTGCGTGACGTAGTCGATGACCTCGCCGCGGCGCCGCTCGCAGAAATCGATGTCGATGTCGGGGAGCGAGACGCGCTCGGGATTGAGGAATCGTTCGAAGATGAGGTCGTATTCAATCGGATCGACGTCCGTGATGCGCAGGCAGTAGGCGACGAAGCTGCCCGCGGCGGAACCGCGGCCGGGTCCGACCGGTATCGAATGTTCCCGCGCGTAACGGATGAAGTCCCAGACGATCAGGAAATACCCGGGATACTTCATCTGCTTGATCATCTCGACTTCGTAGGCGAGACGACGCTCGTATTCGTCGATCGTGTGTTTCAAGACACCACGAGCCGCAAGCTCACGCAAGCGCGGCAGCCGCTGCCGGAAGCCTTCCTGAACGACGTGCTCGAAGTACTGGTCAAGCGTGAAACCGGGCGGCACTTCGAAGTTCGGCAGGTGGTTGACCATGCCGGAAAGATCGACGTGGCAGCGTTCGGCAATGCGCACTGTATTGGCCAGCGCCTCGGGATGGTCCTTGAAGATCTCCGTCATCTCGGCCGGGGTCTTCAGATAGAACTGATCGCCGTGATACCGCAGGCGCTCCGTGTCGTTCACGGTCTTGCCCGTCCCAATGCACAGCAGAATGTCGTGCGGTTTGAAGTCCGAGTTCTGCAGGTAATGGACGTCGTTCGTACACACGAGCGGGAGACCGAGGTCCTCTGCAATCGGGAGAAGCCCGGCGTTGACGACCTTCTGATCCTCCAGGCCCTGAAACTGCATCTCGAGGAAAAAGTTACCTGGACCGAGAATGTCGCGATAGCTGGCGGCTGCGACGACGGCCTTCTGCTGCTGCTCCGTCCTGATTCCGGTCGCGACTTCTCCCTTCAGGCAGCTGCTGAGACCGATGAGTCCGCGAGCGTATTGCGAGAGCAGGTCTTTGTCGATCCGCGGCTTGTAGTAGAAGCCCTCGGTATACCCCGCAGAGACCAGTTTGATCAGGTTGTGATACCCCTCGCGCGTTTCGGCGATCAGCACGAGGTGATTGGCGGTTTCGCCGGGAGTGCCGCTCTTCGTGCGACGATCGCCGGGCGCGACATACACCTCGCACCCGAGCAGCGGATTGATCCCGCGTTTGCGCGCCTGATCGTGGAACGTGATCGACGAGAACATGTTTCCGTGCTCGGTGACCGCGAGCGCGGGCATTCCCAGTTCAACCGCCTTGTCCAGCAGCTCCTCGATGCGGCACGCCCCGTCGAGCAGCGAGAACTCGGTATGAAGGTGCAGGTGGACAAATTCAGTCATTGTCGACTGCCGACTGCAGACTGACGATTGCGATGATTGTCGATTGACGATTGCATTGCCGATTGACGATTGCATTGTCGATTGTCGAATGCATTGTCGATTGCATTGTCGATTGTCGATTGAATTGTGGATTGTCCAATCCGCAATCGACAATCCAATCCGCAATCCCCAATCGATGCAATCGTCAGTCTGCAGTCCTCAATCGTCAATTCGTCTATTCCCATTCGATCGTCGATGGCGGCTTGGAACTGATGTCGTACACCACTCTGTTGATCCCTTTGACCTCGTTCACGATGCGCGACGAGATCGTTGCCAGCAGGTCGTGCGGCAGACGGGCCCAGTCGGCCGTCATGCCGTCTTTGCTCTCCACGCCCCGAATCGCAATCGTGTATTCGTAGGTCCGCGCGTCGCCCATCACTCCAACGCTTTGGACCGGCAGCAGCACGGCGAACGACTGCCAGAGTCGTCGATACCATCCCGCGCGTTTCACCTCTTCGGCGACGATGTGATCGGCACGCCTGACCAGGTTGAGGCGCGACGCGGTGACTTCGCCGAGGATGCGGACGGCGAGCCCGGGTCCGGGAAACGGCTGCCGCCAGACGAATTCGTCATCCAGGCCGAGTTCTCCACCGACCACACGAACTTCGTCCTTGAACAGCAGTCGCAGCGGTTCGACCAGTGTGAAGCGCATCCGTTCGGGCAGTCCGCCAACGTTGTGGTGACTCTTGATGACGTGCGAAGGGCCGATCACGGAAACGCTCTCGATCACGTCCGGATAGAGCGTCCCCTGCGCCAGAAAACTGAACGAGCCCAACTTTGTGGCTTCGTCTTCGAACACCTCGATGAAGGTGTTCCCGATAATCTTTCGCTTCTGCTCGGGATCGACGACGCCCGACAGGCGATCGAGAAACAAATCGGCCGCATCCACAAACACCAACGGCAAGGCCAGGCGCTCGAAGCGCTTTCGAATCTGCTGTGCCTCGTCCTGGCGCATGACGCCGTTGTCCACGAAGATGCACGTCAGCCGGTCACCAATCGCCCGGTGAATAAGTAGCGCGGCAACCGTGGAATCGACGCCGCCGCTGAGGCCGCACACGACACGACCCTCCCCAACCTGCGCGCGGATACGTCCGATCGCCTCGTCCACAAACGACGACATCGTCCAGTCGCCGGTGCAGCCGCATACCTCATAGGCGAAGTTCCTGAGAATTTCTGTACCGCGATCGGTGTGCGCCACTTCGGGATGAAAGAGCAGCGCATACATTCGCCGCTCCGGCGCGGCCATCGCGGCAACCGGGGCGTTCGCGCTCGTCGCCGTGACGGCGAATCCTGCCGGCGCCGATTTCACGAAATCCCCGTGGCTCGCCCACACTCGTAACTCGCCTCGGCCTTCAGCGACGGACGCAAAGAGCGGCGCCTCCGGCGCAATCTTGATCGTGGCGAGACCAAACTCTCGGTGCGGCGCAGGCGCCACTTCCCCGCCGAGCGTGTCGGTCATGAGCTGCATGCCGTAGCAAATCCCGAGCACCGGCACGCCGATGTCGAACACCGCCGCTTCGCACCGTGGTGCCCCGTGCTCATGAACGCTCTTCGGGCCACCTGAGAGAATGATGCCGACCGGCGAGCGACGCGCAATCTCAGCGACAGGTGTGTTGTACGGAAGGATTTCGCTGTAGACCGAAAGCTCGCGCAGGCGCCGGGCGATCAGTTGTGTGAACTGCGAGCCGAAATCCAGAACGACGATAGTCTGATGAGTCACGCGGGAAACGCTATTATAAGGTGTGGAGTCGGGCCCGACCACAATATCTTGTAGGTTTATCGCCCCAAGGTTTTTGCCGACGGGCGTCCTGCTCTCAGCAGTCTTCTCCTTTTCGCACGGCGTCGCAACCACGCCGTTCGATCTCTCAGCTGTTGCTCGCGATTTGCCGACGACGGCTCAGGCACCGGTCCCGCCTATACCCGGACAACCGGCTGCTGCGTCGCACTTTCAGCCACTGGTGGAACGCTGGTCCGTTCAACTTCCTGCACCGTCGGTCGGACCGCCGCTCATTTCGGGCGACATCGTGGCAGTGGCGCTGCAGCCATCCGGAATCGTGGCATTTCGTGGCCTTGACGGGTCACCTGTATGGAAGACCGATCTCGCCACGGATCGGCCGATTGTCCTCGATGAGGAACGCATCTACGTCGTGTCCGGTGAATCAGTCCACGCGTTGTCGATTTCCAAAGGCGACGAATTGTGGCAGCAGAACACCGGCGCGCTGAGCGCGCCCTTGCTCGTTCAGAGTGGTTGGGTGGTTGCCATCTCGCCCGGGAGCATCGCCGCCTATCGAGCCGCCGACGGGACAGTGCTGTGGCGCCGCCAGATTGGAACCGTTGAACACCGGCCAGCCATTGATGGCGACGTGCTGTTTGTCCCGCTCCTCGAACGAGAGATGTCCGCACTCAACTTGCAGACCGGTGAACAGTTGTGGTCGAAGCCCCTCGAGGGCGAGCCGGGAGAACCGCTGGCGGTCGGTGGCAAGGTGTATCTGGGAGTCCGAGACAAGAAGTTCTACACCATGAACGCCGCGACCGGTGACCTCGAATCGCCTATCCGCGTCGGTGCCGGGCCCAGAGGCACGCCGGCCGTCGATGACGACCACATCTACGTTGTTGCCCTCGATAACATCGTCCGGGCGTACGACCGGGGGGATCGTGCGCTTGAATGGAATAAGGGGGTGAAGTACCGACCGCTCGGTGGTCCGGTGCTGCTGAGCGGTTCGGTCATGGTCCCTGGCCCTGTCAGTGTGATTCCCGTGTATCGTCGCGAGAATGGCGATCAGGTGTCCGAGATTAAATTCGCCGCCCCGCTGGTTGGGATGTCCAACGTCTTGTTCGGGCCGTGGAACTATCCGATGTTTGCCGTGGTGACCGGTGACCTGCAGCATCCGTGGACGCTGTCGTTTCTCGAACCCTCGACCGACCCGCCACCGCTCCCGCTCGTGGAACTTACCGAACTACCCGGGACGACGATTCCGATCGACCTGCCGCGGTGAGGGCGGTCTTTTCTTCTTCGATTGCCGCTTTCAGGCGCGCCACGCCCTCCCGGATGCGATCCGGTGCGGGGGCTGAAAACGAAAGCCGCATGACGGTCGACGACGGTTCGTCGTTGACGTAAAAGGCTTCTCCGGCGACGTAAACAACGCCGTGCTCGACGGCGCGCAAGAGCAGCGTATTCGCGTCAAGCGGCTGCGGCAGAGTCGCCCACAGGAAGAAGCCCCCTCGAGGTGCGGGCCAGGTGATCGTTCTATCGAACGCGCTGGTGAGTGCCTCGACCATCACATCGCGTTTGTGCTGGTAGTGCGAGCGCAGCATGGGCAGCTGGCGATCGACGACTCCCCGCCGACAGGCCTCGTATACGATCCGCTGATCGAACACGCCGCTCGAAAGATCCTCCGCCTGTTTCGCAAATTCGAATTTCGTGGCGAGCGGCACCGGCGCGTCGACCCAGGCGACCCGGAATCCCGGCGCCAGCGTCTTCGAGAAGCTGCTGAGATAGATGACACGGCCTTCGGTATCATCCGCTCGGATTGGTCTGACGTCTGCTTCAGTGGCTGAATCCTCGAAATACAACTCGCGATAGGGATCGTCTTCGAGCAGCAGCACGTTCCGCCTGGATGCCCATTCGAGAAGCCGGCGGCGCTTGTCGAGGCCGATGAGGAGACCGGTCGGATTCTGGAAATTCGGGACGACGTAGAGGAACCGGACCCGGCGCCCCTCGCGAGTCAGACGGGCGTACACCTCCTCGAGATCCTGCAGATCGATGCCGTCCGACTCCTGCTTGACGCCAACCATCTGCGCCTGCACGTTGCGGAACGCGGTGATCGCGCCAGTATAGGTGGGGAGTTCGACCAGGACGACGTCTCCGGGATCGAGCAGTACCCGGGCCACAAGGTCGAGACCCTGTTGTGAGCCGGAGGTCACGAGCAATCGGTCCAAGGTCGTCGGCGCCTGACGGCGCTGCATGATGTCCGCAATGACTTCCAAAAACGGACGATAGCCACGCGTCGCACCGTACTGCAGCACCGAGCCGCCGGTTCCCGCCAGCAGCTCTCGAGTGATCTCGCGCAACTCTTCCCACGGGAACGTTTCGGGCGCGGGGTAACCGGGGGCGAACGAAATGAGGTCGCGCCGTTGCGCGAGGATCGTACCCATCCGCCGGATTGCCGATTCCTGCATCTGCCCGGCGGCTTGAGAGAGAAAACTGTTGTAATCGATCATGTGAGACGTTCGGCTCCGCTGCGCATGACACGCGCGCCCGGAGCAACCGCGGGCCCTTTGAACTGCTCGGCTGCATCCACGACGCGTGACGCGGACGATCCCGCGTGACGTTGAGGATGTCGGTAGTATGTCAGATACGCGCTCAGCGCCGTCAGCCCGATGAACTGGAACACGAACCCTCGCAACAGCCAGCCGGCGATCTGCAACGGGATGACGGCAAGACCAACGAATGGTACGAACGCAATCACGCCAAGTCCGCCGGTCGCGAGAATCGTTCCGACGGTCGCGATTCCAACCAACAGCAAGACGACGCCAAACACGCCCGCGATCTCCCGCAAGCTGACGCGAACGAACCGAAACGCTCGAACGACGCCCGTTCTGACGCTCACATCATCCACAGCGATGACCATCTGGGTGATGAGATAGAAGAAATTAAGGAGAGAGATCCAGACGATGAGAACGCTCGATCCAAGCGCAGCGCCGACCGTCCAACTGAGGAGCAGGCCGATGTTGTCGGCGACCTGATACCCACGCACGATCAATCCGAGATAAACGACGGCGGTGAGCGCGTAGGTCACGAGCAGGCACGCGCCCAGACGGACATACCTGCGCCAGAGCCGTCGACAGCCCGCGAGATAACCTTCAATCGACACGACGTCGGCGCGCCGCAGCGCCGCCAGCCGCAGCGGTGGACGCTCAATCGGGCCGGCCTGCGCTTCGGCCTCTGCCAGCAGCGATACGGTGCCGCCCTTGACCACGAAAGTCAGTGCGGAGCCGCCCAGCACGACGATCCCGAATGAGATGCTGAATGCGACGAGCGCAGCGGGATTCTGGCGGAGAGCCGAGAAGATGGCGGCCACGATGTGTCGGACATCACCCGCCAGGAGTTCGTCCGCGTTCCCCTCGAGCAGGAGCACCACGAGCGTCAGGCCACCGACAACTGGCACGGCGAGGAGAAGTTTGAACGTCGCCTCGGCGATGAACTGGACCGCAATTAACGGCCAGTTGGCCGCGGCGAGCAGGGCGCCACGCTTGAGCGTGGCTCGAAGGGGAGGGGCGTCGATCATGGCTCTGGCGTGCTAGCTATCAGTTTACCTTTGCTATCCTGCTAGCAGGAGTGTCTTCCCTCTCAACTGACGGCGTCCACGCGACGCCGTTCCCGCGCGTTCGGATCGACAAGACGCGCCGCCAGGTCAACTGGCGACGGATTCTGGTTGCCGGGGCCTGTCTCGCGGGGGCAGTGCTCGTCAGCGGCGCTGTGTTCGAACGATGGCGCTTTGGTGGCTCCGCCGAGGCAGCCGCCGAGCGCGCCGAGCGTCACGTGCGCTCACGGTTCGACACGATGATTGCCGCGCTCGACACCGTGTCGCGGCGCCTGGCCCAGGATCCGCAGGTTGCCGCCGCGATGCTGGCTGGCGAGGACGGGGCGCGCACGCTCTTCGACCTGACCGCGCAGGCACGTGCCGCGGCCGGGCAACCCGACGACATCGCGGTCACGGTGTACGACGGGGCGTTCAACGCGCGCGCATGGGCCGGACGACCGTCGGAAATCCCAGAGGAGCGCGCGAGCGGTGCGACAACGCTCTTCGTGACGCGATCGCCCCTCGGACTGCGGCTCGTGCAGGTCCAGCCAATCTTCGGCGCCGAGCGACAGCGGGTCGGATCGATCGCCGCTGAGCACGTGATTGCCCCGGCGCCTGCCGCGCAGGCGTTCACGGCCCGCGAGTTCTCGGTGCCGACTCCGGTGGGGCCAGCCACGCTCAGGCTGCGGCACGAGGTGCCGAGCGAGACGCCGCGGCCGGGAGCATTGCTCTTGCGCGCGCCTTCGGGCGAACTGCTGCTGGAGGCGTCGGTCTCCGCGGCTGCAGTGTCGGACGCGCGCGCCGGTCTGCGCCGGCGCGTTGCCGCCGTTGCGCTCGTCGTCATTGGCATCACCATTCTTTTGTTGATTGGCCCATTGCTCGATCGTCGCGCCGTCGCCGGCAACGAGCGGACATTTGTTGGAGCGACCCTTTCTGCATTGGCTCTGGCCGCAACCGGAGGCGCGGCCTTGTGGCTTGCGCTTGCCGTGCTCACGCGCGGCGTACCGCGGACCCCGGTGACCTTGTTGCTGGCCGGCTTTACGGCGTCGGCTATCGTGGCGCTGCTCGCGGGCCCAGCCGCGCGGCTTCGCGTGGCGCTGCGCGTCCGCCGCGTGCCCGTCAGCGTCGCGCTTCTGCGTTTCATCTCCGCTCAAGTGCTCGCCGGCGTCATCGTCGCCGCCCTCGTGGTGCTCTTTCAGCGGCTGATCGACCGTGCGATCGATCCGGTCAGCGTCGATCTCCGGCACCTTTCGCTGCACCCCTGGGGCGACGGCTCGCGGGCCGTACTGCTTGCGGGCGTCCTTGCCATTCACCTCTCTGTGCTGTGGGCGGGAACGCTGGCGCTGACCGCGGCGATTGCGCCGTGGCGAATCTCGCGCGCCCATCCGGGTCAACGACTGTTCGCGCTTGGAATATGGATCGCGCCGGCGGTGCTCACGGCGTCCATCGCCGTCGCGAGAAACTGGCCGTTCTCCGCGCTTGGCCTGGTTCTTTCCGCGCTCGCGTGTGGGATCGCCGCCCTCGCCAGCGATCGAATCGTGACGTGGTATCGCCGCACCACAGTCGCTTCGAGAATCCTGGCGCTGTTCGTCGCGTTCCTGGTCCCCTCGCTTCTCCTCTATCCTTCACTTGATTTCTTTGCCGAGCGGGCGACGCGGCGTCTCATCACCGAACAATACGCCGTGCAGGCACAGACCCATCCGCAAACGCTGCAGGCGCTGATGGCGCAGGCGCAGCGCGACATCGATGCGCTGACGACCGTGCCTGACCTGGTCAGGAGCGCCGCCGGATTGCCGCCAACGACCGACACGGCGTTTCTCGTGTGGCGGCAGACAGCGCTCGCGCGGGAGCGATTGACGTCAGCCGTCGAGCTCTATGGCATGGACGGGTCGCTCATCAGCCGGTTCGCGCTGAACATTCCGGAGTACACCGTTGCTTCCCAGACTGCGCCGACCGGTGCGGGTTGCGGGTGGGACCTCTTCGGGGAAGCCGCGCCGATCGGATCCGAGGAGCGCCGCATGCTGCACGCAGAACGACGCATCTGCGTGGCGGAAAACAGCGGAGCGCTGACGCCGGTGGGCACCATCGTGCTGCACGTGGTCTTCGACTATCGAACGCTGCCCTTCATCACCTCGCAAAGCCCGTACTTTGAACTGTTCCGATCCTCCGAGCGAGGTGCGCCGGCCGAGTCCACAACCGGGGCCGACGTCGAGATCGCAATTTACGGCTGGGGCCTTCAGCCGCTTTACACGTCACGGCCTTCGGCGTGGCCAATAGACGATGCGCTGTTTGCACGATTGTACCGGTCGCGAGAGCCGTTCTGGACCATCATCCAGGCCGGTGGCGCCAAGCACCGGGTGTACTTTTCCAACGATCGTGGCGGCATCTTCGCCATCGGCTACCCGGTGCTCTCGCTATTCGATCATCTCGTCCATCTCGCAGAGCTCACCACACTCGCCGGTGCGGGCTTCCTGATCGTGCTGGTGGGCACGGCGATCTTTACGCGCATCGGCCGGCAGCAGCCGCGCATCGGCCGCGCCCTTCTCAGGGAGATCCGGGCGAGCTTCTATCGAAAGCTGTTTCTCGCGTTCGTCCTTGCCGCGGTCATCCCCGTGCTCATCCTGGCGGTCACCATCCGGGTGTACTTTCACAATCTTCTCTTGACCGACGTCGAAGCCGAGGCCGCCCGAACCGCCGCCGTTGCACGACGCGTCATCGAAGAATCAGATGTCTTGTCGCGGCGGAACGCGGACGCTGTGGATCCGCTGAGCGACGACATCATGGTCTGGATCCGTCAGGTCATCGATCAGGACGTGAACATCTTCGTAGGGGAACGCCTGGAGGCGACGAGCCAGCCCGACCTGTTTGCTTCCGGACTTCTGCCGACCCGGACCCCCGACGAGGTGTATCGCGCCATCGTGCTGGAGCGTTTCCCCAGTTACGTCACTGAGGATCGAATTGGCACGACCTCGTATCTCATTGCCGCCGCACCCGTCCGCGCCGGCGGCCAGAAGGCGTTGCTGACGATTCCCCTTGCTCCGAGGCAGCGGGAAATCGACCGGGAAATCGACGATCTCGATCGCGGCGTGCATCTCGCATCGCTGTTCTTCATCCTTCTCGGCGCCGCCATCGGCCTCTCGATGGCCGAGCGCATCGCGGATCCGGTGCGCCGGCTGACGCGCGCGACGCGACGCATCGCACGCGGAGATTTCGACGAGCGCATTGCCGTCCGCTCGGCCGATGAATTGAAACGGCTGGTCGATGCGTTCAACAGCATGGCCGCCGAACTCAAGGCGCAGCGCACCCAGCTCGAGCGCACGCATCGCCTCGAAGCGTGGGCCGAAATGGCACGCCAGGTCGCCCACGAGATCAAGAATCCTCTGACGCCCATTCAACTCTCGGCCGAGCACCTGCAGCGCGTGCACGCCGATCGCGGCGAACCAATGGGCCCGGTGCTCGACCACTGCGTCCAGTCCATCCTCAGTCAGGTGCACCTGCTGCGCCAGATTTCAGCGGAGTTCTCGAATTTCGCCTCCTCCCCCACTGCCAGACCTTCCCTGGTGGACGTCCGTGAACTGATTGAAGAGGTGCTCGCTCCCTATCGTTCCGGCCTCGCGGGGCGCGTCCCTATCCACAGCCACGTGCCGCCGCTCCCGGCAGCATTCGTCGATCGCACACTCGTCGCGCGCGCACTTGCCAACATCATTGAAAACGCGCTGTTTGCCATGCCGTCAGGAGGATCGCTCACCCTCGATGCGTCGGTGGACGACGGGTTTCTCGTGCTCGCCGTCACCGATACCGGCGTCGGCATGGATGAGGAGGCACTCGCACGAGTCTTCGAACCGTACTTCTCCACCAAGACCACCGGCACGGGTCTCGGCCTGCCGATCGCCCGCCGCAATATCGAATTGAGTGGGGGCACGATCGAGGTCCGCAGTGCCAAGGGACAGGGTACGGTCGTGACGATGCGCTTGCCGATCGCGGCTGGCTAGCTTGTGACCCCCGCTTCCCTTTGACCGACAGCCGCCGCTCTCCATTCGACCCACAGCCGCACCCCAAGAGAAAAACGGGAGAATCGGAGAAGGGGAGAAAACTGTGAGGGTTGGGTGACGCCGAGTTCCGGCCGGAATTCAACCGGCTGGTGTTGCAGTAAGGGCAAACCGGACGTTCTGAAGATGCGTCAGTTTCTGCGATCACTCTCTTATTCGGACGGACTTTGTGGGCGAAAAATGGTTCTGGAAATGACGGTTCGAATTTTGCGGCAAACGTCGCATGCTCGAACGCAATGCTGAACATGAAGCTCTAACCGAGCGGGTCATTGGTTGCGGGCTGAAAGTGCACGAGCATTTCGGCCCTGGGTTGCTGGAGTCAGTCTATCGGCGGTGTTTGGTCATCGAGCTTCAACACGCCGGTCTGAAGACTGAAACTGAGCGCCGCATCCCCCTGGTTTACGAAGGAGTGAGCCTCGGCCACGTCTTTACGCCGGATCTAATCGTGGAAGACGTGGTCGTCGTGGAGCTCAAGGCACTCGAGGCGATCGCCAGGGTGCATTATCACCAGGTCATCACCTACCTCAAGTTGACCGGCTGTCCTGTGGGTCTACTCGTGAACTTCAACGTTCCGCATCTGAAGGACGGCATCAGAAGGCTAGTACGGCCGGACCTATATGCAAAAAAGTGAGTCCTCCCTTTCTCCCCTTCTCCCGTTCTTCTCTTTGGGGGCGGCTGTTCGTCGATAACCTGAGTGTGGCTGTCGGTCGAACCAGATCAGTGCACATCGTCCCGAAGCACCGCGTGCTCGGAATGACTTTCCACCGGCTTCTTGCGCCAGCGGGTCAGCCCCCAGCCGACAAACGCTGCAACCACGTAGCTGTAGGACAGGACCACGAGCGAAACGCGCGGGTGAGCGGCAATGAGCGCGAAGCCGACGGCGACGATGAAGAGCGCGACGTAGGAGCGGCGCCACCCGACATCGATCGCTTTGATGCTGCGGAAGCGGATGGTGCTGACCATGAGGAACGCCGGGACGAGGACCATCGCGAGTGCGGGGAACGCCGCTTCGCGTTCCTGAAGGCCGTACGGATAGAGGTACACCGTTGACGCGATGACGGAGGCGGCCGCCGGACTCGGCATCCCCACGAAGTACCGTTTGTCGGTGGCAGCAGCGCTCTGAATATTGAACCGTGCGAGCCGCATCGCCGCGGCGGTGACGTAGATGAATCCGGCGGCCCAGCCAAGCCGCTTGAGCGGCCACAGCCCCCACATGAAAGCGAGGAGCGCGGGCGCAAGCCCGAACGAGACGACGTCGGCGAGCGAATCAAGTTGAACGCCGAACGCCGTGGATGACTTGGTCAGGCGCGCGACGAACCCGTCGAGCGTGTCGAGCACCATCGCGATGCCGATGAAGAGCGCCGCCGTATCGAAGTCCCCCTGGGTGGAGTAGACGACGCACGCGTACCCGCAGAAGAGATTGGCCACCGTGAACATCGACGGCAGCAGGAAGACTCCGCGCTTGAAGCGGCCGGGCCGATCCTCGCGGCGGCGGCGCAGCGGGAGATTATTGAGCACGCCCGCTACCGATCACGGCGAGGACCGAGACCCCGCCAATGACCCGCTGGCCGACGTGCGCCTTGAGAATGGCCGTGCGCGGGAGGAAGACATCCATGCGCGAGCCAAACTTCATCAGGCCGATCCGCTCACCACGGTCGACGTGATCCCCTTCGCGAACGCGGCAGACGATGCGGCGCGCGAGGATGCCGACGACCTGCCGGACGACGACCGTCTGGCCGTTGTGATCGATCCACATCTCGTTCAACTCGTTGTCATTCGACGCTTCATGATAGGCGGGGAGGAACTTCCCGCGGCGGTAGTCGACCCGCGTCACGGTTCCCTCAACCGGCGTGCGGTTGATGTGGACGTCCAGCGGCGAGAGAAAGATGGTGATCTGGATCCAGTCGCCGGGCGGCGCCCACCGGCCATCACTCGGGCCAGCCATCATGATCCGGCCGTCGGCCGGAGAGACCACGAGGTTGGGATCCTGCGGTACGCGTCGATCGGGATCTCTGAAGAAAAAGGCAAAGAAGCCGCCGAGGGCTGCAAACGAGGCGGCCCAGCCGTGTCGCCGAGCGGCAGCCAGCACCGCGGCGGGGACCAGCGCCCCGGCGATAAACGGATATCCCGCGCGGTCAATTTTCATCTGAGCCGATCTGGTGAGGTGAAGGCCGGTCGCAGCAGAACCGGGACCGTGCTGCCGCGGACCGGCCGTGAAGTCGCGAGCGTTCAGCCGCGCGCCGCGTGGGCAGCATTGCCCGTGCGATGGCGCCGCATGATGCTCTCCATCTGATCTTTTAATTGCAGTTTGCGTTTCTTGAGGGTGACTTCTTCGAGCTGTTCAGGTTCTGACAAATAATGGCGGGCCGTAAGACTGTGCAGTTTTTCGTCGAGGGCGTGGTGCTGAGTTGCCAGCTGTCGGAATTCCTCGTCGCTCTGCAGCAGTTGGCGCTTCAGCTCTTCGAAGTCTGTCGGCATCGCCGCCTCCTTGGAAGGACGTACAAACGCTAGCGGGAGACATTCATGAAGTCACGGTACCACAACCCGCCGATCGCTTCAACCTCCGGCAAGCCCCTCGAGCCAGAGGATGATCCCGTCTTCCTCGGGCTGCGTGTAGTATCGCGGCCGAACCGCCGTTTCGACGAACCCGAGCTTCGAATAGAAACGCCGCGCCGCCGTATTCGAGGCGCGAACTTCGAGGGTAGCCCGTCTGCTGCCGGCCCGTGCCGCTTCACGCATCACGTGACGCATCAGGCGTGTCGCGAGTCCCTCACGGCGTCGATTGGGCGCCACGGCAATAGTGTTGATGTGCAGTTCGTCCAGGATGATCCAACAGGTGCAGAACGCCGCGACGTCCCCGCTCTCGTCACGCACGGCGAAGACGCGGGCGACCGGCGATTGATCGAGTTCGCGTTCGAGCATTTCGAGGGTCCACGGGTTCGTGAAGCAGACGGCCTCGAGCCTGGCCACGGCGGCGAGGCCTTCGTGGGAAGTGACCTGTTCGATGGCCGGTTCACGCGAATTCACGGTTTTTCACGCGCCGGATCGGTCCCGCTCTCCGTCCGAGCGGCCTGCCGGCGATCGCGCGCCAATTCGGCGTCGGGCCGGCGGACGTAGATCGGGACGACCTGATGAGGGCCGACGGCTCGGTGGCGCTCTTCGAACGCAATTCGGGCGATTGTGCCGGCGAGTGGAGGCGGATGAACGATGCGCGCCCGGCCGCCCGCCTGCGCGTCGATCATCGCGCGATAGCGAACGGCGCCGTCTCCGATGAACGCGATGGATCGATTGTGCGGAAGGTGCCAGTTTTCGAGCACGCGCTCGGGCACGCCCGCCACCGGCGGCATCAACTCGCGTCCTGCCTCGTCGTACAGGATGCCGAAGATCTCTCCGCGTTGTCCATCCATCCAGGCTGCAACCAGCTCGTTTGGCGTCGGTGGGTCGAGAGAGCGGGCCAGCGCTTCGAGCGTCGGTACGGGCACAACCTTGATGCCTCGCGCCACGGCTAGTCCCTGCACGGTCGCGATGCCGACGCGAAGGCCGGTGAATGATCCCGGACCCGCCGCAACCGCAAGGAGATCGACATCGTCAATTGTGAGATGCGCCGCGTCGAGCGCGGCCATGATGTCGCCGGGAAGGCGCTGGCCGTGCGTCAGCGCGGCATCGCCGGATCGCGCGGCGATAAGGGCTGCGTCGCGCGCGACGGCTACGCTTCCCGCTCGCGTCGTGGTGTCAAGGGCGACGATGTGCAACGGGCTCAATGTTATACTCGCGCAGTCCGCACCGGCCGGTAGCTCCCGATGTCCTCGTCCAGTCCCTCTATTCCCGCCAGCGCCACGCCCGCCATGCGGCAGTACTTCGAGGCGAAGCGCCACTACCGCGATGCCATCCTGTTTTTCCGGATGGGGGACTTCTACGAGATGTTCTACGAGGATGCGCTCACTGCGGCGCGTGCGCTCGAACTGACGCTGACGTCTCGGTCGAAGGACGCAAACGGCGGGGCGATTCCCATGTGCGGTGTGCCCTACCACGCCGGCGACACGTACATCGCGCGCCTGGTGAAGAAGGGTTTTCGCGTGGCTGTCTGCGAGCAGATGGAAGATCCACGGAAAGCCAAAGGGGTCGTCAAGCGTGAGGTGGTTCGCGTCCTCTCTCCGGGGACACTGACCGACTCGAATTACCTCGACGCGCGCGAACCGGCATTCATCGTAGCGCTGGCGCCGGCGGCGGGCGAAGCGCAGCGTTCCGGTTATGGCGTCGCGCTGCTGGATCTCTCGACCGGTGAATTCAGCACAGCCGAGTATTCGGGTGATGACGGCTATGCCGCGCTCGCGGACGAACTGGCGGTGCTGCGACCGCGCGAGGTGTTAGCTCCCGCAGGGTTTGACGAAGCGGCGCGGCTCATCGAAGAGTTGCGGCTGAGCGCGCGGCTCACCGTCGCCGATGGGTGGACGTTCGACCGCGAGTCGGCGCGTTCCGCATTGCTCACCCAGTTCCGCACGCACAGCCTGCAAGGCTTCGGCCTCGAGGATCATCCGGCGGCGCAGTGCGCGGCGGGCGCGCTGGTGCAGTACTTGAAAGACACGCAGAAAGCGGACCTCGCCCACGTCCGCGCGGTGACCTTTCGCAGCGGCGCCGATTGCATGGCGATCGATCCGACGACGCTCGGGAACCTCGAGATCCTCGAAGCGAGCGACGGCACGCGGAACGGATCGCTGCTGCACGAGATCGATCGGACCGTCACGTCAATCGGCGGTCGCTCGTTGCGGAGCTGGCTGTTGCGGCCGTTGCTCGCTCTGGAACGCATTCAGGACCGTCTCGATGCGGTCGAGGAATTTGCGTTTCACTCGACCGAACGCGCCAAGCTGCGCGACACGCTGAAGACGATCCACGACATCGAGCGTCTCGTGGGACGGGCCGCGCTCGGAACCGCCGGTCCGCGCGATCTCGCGGCGCTCCGGCAATCCATCGCGACGATTCCACGGGTCCGGCTGCTGCTCTGCGAGCTGCGGGCGCCGCTGGTGATGAGCCTGGTCGCGGAACTGGACGATCTCGCTGACCTGCGCGCCGACCTCGAGGCCACGCTGGCCGATGAGCCCCCTGCCCTGGCGAGAGACGGGGGCGCGATTCGCGACGGCGTGGACGCCGAACTCGACGAGCTTCGCACCATCAGTCGATCGGGGAAGCATCAGATTGCCGCGATGGAAGAAGCGGAGCGCGCCAGGACGGGCATTGCGTCGCTCAAGGTCCGCTATAACCGGGTGTTTGGCTATTACATCGAAGTCTCGAAATCGAACCTCGCGAATGTCCCCTCGGACTACCATCGCAAGCAGACCATTGCCGGCGGCGAGCGGTTCATTACCCAGGGGCTCAAGGCGTACGAGGAAAAGGTCCTCGGCGCGGACGAACGGATCCTGGAGCGTGAGATCGAGATCTTCGACGCGCTGCGCGCGCGAGTGGCCAGCGAAGCGCCGCGCATCCAGGACACCGCCCGAGCTCTCGCCTCGCTCGACGTGCTGTCGTCGCTCGCCGAAACGGCCGCCACTCACAATTACACGAAACCGCTGATGCACGCGGGCGATGAATTGGTCGCCTCGGATGCCCGCCATCCGGTCGTCGAGCGGCATGTCGCCGACGCCTTCGTCCCCAACGACGTCACGCTCGATGCGGCGGACCACCAGCTCATCGTACTGACGGGTCCGAATATGGGCGGGAAGTCGACCTACCTGCGACAAACGGCGCTGCTGTGCGTGATGGCGCAGACCGGCTCGTTCGTCGCGGCCCGCTCGGCAAAACTGCCGGTCGTCGATCGAGTGTTCGCGCGCGTGGGCGCGTCGGACAACATCGCCAAGGGGCAATCCACGTTTATGGTCGAAATGCAGGAGACGGCCAATATCCTGCACTCCGCCACCTCGCGAAGCCTGGTGATCCTCGATGAGATAGGCCGTGGCACCGCCACCTTCGACGGTTTGAGCCTGGCGTGGGCCGTGGCTGAGTACCTCGCGTCGAATGCCCGTGCGCGGCCGAAGACCATCTTCGCGACCCATTACCACGAGTTGACCGATCTGGCCGATGCGCTCTCCTCCGTCGCCAACTTCCACGTCGTCGTTCGCGAGTGGAAGGACGACATCGTGTTTCTGCGGAAGGTCGTGCCCGGACGTTCCGATCGCAGCTATGGGATCCAGGTCGCGCGACTCGCGGGACTGCCCGCGACCGTCGTCGCGCGTGCGCGCGAGATTCTGAATGGACTTGAACGTGATGAGCTCTCGCGCGGCGGCCGCCCATCGCTGAGCGGGGCTGCAGCCAACGATACACGTCAGCAACTTGGGCTGTTTCAGGTTCCGCCAACCGACCATCCCGTGCTCGCGCGATTGCGTGACGTCGATATCGATCGGCTCACGCCGTTGCAGGCGCTGTCGCTCCTCGCTGAGTTCAAGCGCGAGGCGCTTGATTGAGGCGATCGGCGGTGATCGCCGCGGTTGGGCTGCTGCTCGCGGCTGCCCTCGCGACAGGCTCGACGCGTTACGATCCGCGCCTCCGTTTTCAGACGATTAGCACGCCGCGATTCGACATCCACTTTCACCAAGGCGAAGAAGCGCTCGCCCAGCGACTCGCGCGGCTGGTCGAGGAAGTCGCGACCACTATTGACGGTGGTCTTGGGCCGGCCAGCGGCCGAGTGCAGGTCATCCTCGTCGATCAAAGCGACCTCTCGAATGGATGGGCGACGCCGGTTCCGTACAACACGATCGAACTCGCCGCCGCTGTCCCGCCTGCCGACAGCATCATTGGCAACACCGACGACTGGCTGCGTCTCGTCTTCACCCACGAGTACACCCACATCGTCCATTTGAGCCGGAGCGGCGGCTGGATCGGCGGTCTGCGACGCGTGTTCGGGCGGTTGCCGCTGCTCTACCCCAACACGTTCACACCCATCTGGCAGATCGAAGGTCTCGCGACCTGGCAGGAGTCGGCGCAAACGGGCGTCGGCCGCGTGCCGGCGGCAGACTTCCGGCTGATTCTGCAGACCGCCGCGGCCGGACGGCGTCTGGAGCGTCTGGATCGCGCGAGCAGCCGTCTCGTCGATTGGCCCTCGGGGACGACCCCGTATCTGTACGGTGCGTACTTTCACCAATTCCTCGCCGAGCGATACGGCGCGGAAGCGCTCCGGCGCCTGACGGACGAAACCGCGAAGCAGGTGCCATATTTTGGTGCGCGCGCGTTCAGGAAAGTGTTCGGCCGATCGCTGGGACAGTTGTGGAGCGATTTTGCCTCATCGGCGCCGCACCGCACGCGCACCGAACAATCGGCCAGGCGGCTCACGGACCACGGGTTCTTTGTCTCGGGGCCACGATTTGTGGACGCGAGTCACATCTTGTATTCGCTCGACGACCCACATGGATTCCCGGCGCTGAGGGAACTCGATCTCACGAGCGGCCAATCGCGGAAGGTCGCCACGCGCTATTTCGGCGATCAGGTGGCGGTGGCGGGCGATCGCGCGGTGTTCGATCAAATCGAGATCGTCCACGATGTGGGGCTGCAGTCGGATCTGTATTCGGCCGGGCTCCGTGATGGTCGGGTGCAGCGCATCACAGTCGGAGCGCGAGCACTCGATCCGGACGTATCCCCCGACGGTTCGAAACTGGTCTTCGTGGTGCAGCGGGCGGATCGGCGCGAACTTGCGACGGCTCCACTGGCTCCCTCGTTTCAATGGACACCGCGGGCGCTGGCCTCCGCTCCTGACCAACACTTTGCCGGGCCGCGCTGGTCGCCTGATGGCACGCGGATCGTTGCCGAGCGACGAGTGCACGGCGGCGCATCGGAAATCGTGCTCGTCGATGCGGAAAGCGGCGAGCTGCATGTACTCGTGGGCAGCGGCCGCAACGCCGGACCGGTATGGTCCCCGGATGGGTCAACGATCTATTTTGCGGCAGCCTCGAGCGAACACCCGTTTCAGATCTGTTCGATCTCAGTTGCAGGCGGTCCGGTTCGTCGCCTCGAAGGTACGGGTGCCAGCGCACAATCGCCAGCGGTCTCGCCGGATGGGCGTTCGCTGGTATTCGTCGGTTACACAGCCGACGGCTACGACTTGTTCCAGCTGCCGCTCGACACCGCGCGCTGGGCGACGCTCACGGCTGCGCAGCAGCCCGCGGCGGAAAGCCGTGATGTCAGCGCTGCGATCTCCGCCCGACGCTACTCTCCCCTCGCGACCGTCCTGCCTCGTTTCTGGACGCCGACCCTCGAGTCAGACCAGGGAGAAACCGTGGTGGGTGCAGCAACCGCGTCGGTTGACGCGCTGGGACGCCACGCCTACGGCGTGGAAGCGGGATGGGCCATCAGCCGCGCGCGTCCGGATTGGCAGGTCGGCTACGCGTACGACCGATGGCGTCCGACGTTCTACCTTGTCACGTCAGACGATACGGATCCCTGGCGCGGAGGTGAGCGGCGAATTGTGGAAGCGGATGCCGGTATGTTGCTCGTGTCGCGGCGCATCCGCTGGTCGCAAAGTGTGCTGGCGGAGCTGCACGGCTCCAGTGAAAGCTTCGCGTGCGACGGCGCTGTCGAGAGTTGCCGCGACGCGGATGGAGTCCGACTCCGGCGCACGTCGCTGCGCACGGGGTGGTCGTTCAACGCGGCACGCATGTTTGGCTATTCGATCTCGCCTGAAGAAGGCGGCCGGCTGACCACCACGCTGGAGGGAACGCGGACGGGATCGCTCGGCGGCCTGACCAGCCTGGCCGCGACGTTCGATGCGAGACGATATGTCCGAGCCTGGCCTCGCCACGCCGTCCTCGCCGTTCGTGGCGCAGCTGCGGCTTCGTGGGGAGACGTGCCGCTTCGGCGTGAATTCAGTGCGAGTGGCAGCGACCCCCAACCGGGCGGATTCCGCTTCGGTACGGACGCCATCGGGCTCATCCGTGGTCTGGATCCGGATCGGCTGTTTGGTCATCGCGCCGCCGTTCTCAACGTCGATTACCGCGTGCCCGTCGCTCATGTCGAGCGCGGGCGTGGCACATTGCCCTTCTTTCTCCGCAACGTGCACGCGGCGGTTTTCGTCGACGCCGGCCAGGCGTGGTCGAACCGCTTCCGCGCGGCAGACATCCGGTCTTCCGTTGGCGCCGAACTCTCACTCGACACGGTGCTGGGATATTTCCTGCCGGTGACCTTCTCCGGCGGCGCGGCGTGGCGCCGCGGGCCGGATCCTGACGATCGCGGCTTTGCCGTATTCGCGCGCGTCGGTCGGGCATTCTGAGCTGGTAGCTGGAAGCCTGAAGCTAACGAGTTACACTAAGCGCCGGCATGCCGCACAAATCCCGTTTTCTGCGTGTGCCGGTCGAACCGTTCGCGGTGACACCGGATCTTGCGGCAAGCGAGATGTTGGCTCGGATGGAGAAGATCTCCTTCCAGGGGCGCAACCTCGCGACCGCACGACGAATCTGGGAAAAGATGCTGGGAGATGACTGCACGATCTTTCTCGGCATGGCCGGCGCGCTGAGCGCCGGCGGAATGCGGCTGATCGTCGCGCACCTCATCGAGCAGCGGTACGTGGACTGCCTGGTGTCAACCGGCGCCAATCTTTATCACGATCTGCACGAGACGCGGGGTCGGCGGCACTACGTCGGGTCGCCGCGGGAAAACGACGCCGCGTTGCAGGCCGACCACATCGATCGGGTCTACGACACTTATGCGAGTGAAGACGAGTTCGTGGACAACGACGAATGGATTGCGGCCTTCGTCATGACCCTCGAGCGGCGTCCCTATACCTCCCGCGAGTTCCTCTACCGGCTTGGCGAGCACCTGTGGAAGGAAACGGGGCGGCAGGGCATTCTGACCGCCGCTTACCGCGCGTCTGTACCGATCTTCTGCCCGGCGATTGCGGATTCGTCGATCGGAATGGGGCTTTCCCAGGCGCGCCATCGCGACCCAGCCGCGGGCCTCATCGACGTCATTGGCGACATCATCGAGTCCGCGAATCTCGTCATCAGGCATCCTCGCACGGCGTCAGTCGTCCTCGGTGGCGGCACGCCAAAGAATTTCATCAACCAGGCCAGCGTGCAGGCCGAGTTCTACGACGATCGAGTCGGTGGACACCGTTACGCGCTGCAGATCGTCACGGACGTCCCGCACTTCGGCGGCGCGTCCGGCTCCAGTCTGGAAGAGGCGCAAAGCTGGGGGAAGCTGGCGACAGATGCGGAGCAGGTGACGGTGCAGGCGGACGTCACGGTCGCACTGCCGATTCTCGTCAGTGCGCTCACCGCGAGTGCCGGGGAGACCGTGGCCGCTCGAAAGGCACGCCAATTCGATTTGTCGGGCAGCGCCATGAGTATGGACGGCCGCCCTTTCCCCCCGTCGCGGTTCGAGGCGCGCGGAAAATGAGTTTTCCGTTCAAGTACGACCATGGTGCGCCGCTCGCGTTCGGTGGAGCCCTCCCGGAACAACGCTCGTTCGACGAATCGGAAATCGTCATTCTCCCGGTCCCCGTTGATCGCACGACGTCCTACGTCGGCGGAACGCGAAATGGTCCTCGCGAAATCCTCCAGGCGTCATCCCACATGGAACTGTGGGATGAGGAAGTCGGGGTCGACATTCACCGCCACGGCATCTTCACGCTGCCGGAGATGGAACTGCCCTTCGGCGAACTTCCGGAAGTGCTGGCCGAGATCAGGCGCGTCGCTCACGAGATCGTCCGTCGAGACAAGTTCCTCGTCACGCTTGGCGGCGAGCACTCGATTACGCCGCCGCTCGTCGCAGCGGCAGCCGCCAGGTATCCCGGTCTGTCGGTGCTACAGATCGATGCGCACGCCGACCTGCGCGACTCCTACATGGGGACGCGCCACAACCACGCGTGCGCGATCCGCCGGACGCTCGAGTACGCCAGGGTGACGCAGGTGGGCATCCGCAGCATGTCAACGGAAGAGGCGCAGGCCGTCTCGCAGCTGTCGACGACGATCTTTTATGACACCTCGATGCGCGAGAATCCGCGCTGGGTCGACGAGGTGATCGAGACACTCAGCGAGAACGTGTACATCACGATTGACGTGGACGCGATGGACCCGGCAATCATGCCCGCAACGGGAACACCGGAGCCGGGCGGCCTGTCCTGGTACGAGATGCTTGCCTTGCTCCGCGCCACCACCGAGCGTCGGACCGTCGTGGGGTGCGATCTCGTGGAGCTCAGCCCGCTACCGGGGATGATTGCTCCGAACTTCCTCTGCGCCAAGCTGGTCTATAAGATCCTGACCTACCGTTTCGGTTTGAAAACGGCTAATCGTCCCTGACTTCTGACCGTTCGCGTCACGGTAGTTGACGTGGCGTGTATACCAAGTATACTGCGCCGCGTGAACCCGTTATACGCCGAGGCGCTGCAAGCGCTGGAGCAGGGCCGTGGTCCCGACGCGACGTCTTTGCTCGTACGCGTCCTGAAAGAGCCGGCGCTCCGTCGAGACGACCAGGTGCAGATCCGTTGTGCGCTGGCCGAGGCGTGGCTCCTTCAGGACGACCTCCGTCAGGCGACCGAGGCGCTCGGCCGTCCGCCTGATGAGCGAGAGCGACTCAACCCCGCCCGCCTCTCGGACCTCTGGCGGATGCACGGACGAGTGGCGGTGGCGCGGGGTGAACCGTCCCGCGGGATTGCCTTCCTGACCCGCGCGCTGAAGCAGGCGGAACGGGCGCACGATTCACGCGCGATCGGACTCGCCCACTACGAACTCGGTCTCTGTTATCGCCAGGTCGGCGACGCGGCGATTGTTCGCGAACACATTGCGGGAGCCGCGTCAGCACTTCACGCGGCCGGCGACCGGCGACATCTCGCGATGGTGCATTCGCTGTCGGGCGTGACGCTGGCGCAGGAGGGACGGCTGGATGAAGCCATGGCGGCGCTGCGCCACGCGGAGCGTTTGGCGCTGATGGCCCAGGCCGTCGATGTGCTGGCCACTATCTACGGCAATCAGGCGAACGTCGCATTGATGCAGCACCGGCACGATCAGGCGCTGACCCTCGTGGAGCGGAGTGTCGAGTTACAGCAGCAAGCCGGAACTCCTCACGGTCTTGGAGTGGCGCTGGCCTCACTCGGGCAGATCTGCGTGCGCGTCGGGAATCTGAAACGCGCCGAAGAAGCCTTGCATCGTGCGCTGGATGTGCGGAGTCCGATGCAGTTCATGCGCGAGACGACGGGTGCCGTGTTCGACACGCTGGCGCAGATCCATTTAATTCGCGGCGAGCACGACGAAGTCAGCCGTTGCCTGCAGAAAGCGCACGAAGCCTATGGCGACAAGGGGGCGCACGCGAGCCGCTGGTATCAATGGTCGCTGCGCGTCCTCGAGGGGCGTCTCGCGCTGAGGCGGGGCGATCCCGGTCAAGCGCTCAGCCTTGCGACGAGCGTCGCCGAATCGCCCGATGCGCCGGCAGGGTACGCGCTCCAGGCCGAATTGATTGCCGCCGAGGCGCTGCTCGCGGCCGATCGTCAGGAGGAATCGCGCGCGCGGCTCGAGGCCATCGCCGAACGAGTGCAGCCAGGCGGGATGAGCGGAGTGTGGGGTGAATACCTGCGCCTCCGCGGTCGGCTGCTTGCCTCGAGCGGCCGGCTGACCGAGGCGTATCACGACTTCGGACAAAGCGTCAGCGTCTTCGATGTGCTCGGGGAACGCTATCAGGCAGGTCTGAGCTATCTCGAGTTGGGGCGGCTGTCCGCGTCGGCCGGCGCCCGATCTCGAGCCACGCACTATCTGACTCAAGCCGTCTCGCTCTTCGAGTCTGTCAACGCCGGACCCCAGCTCGCCGAGGCGCGAGCGGCGATCGAGGCTGTCCCGGCTTCGGCGACCGGCGCCTACGTCGGCCTCCAAATGGATGGTGACGCGGCGCTGGTGAGAAGGATTGTGGATGCTGCGGCAATGCCCGCCCTGCTGGCGCGCGAAGGGGCGACTGCGCTGCTCGAAGGCTGTGATGCGCAAGCAGCCGTGGTCTTTGTCCAGGTGAATCCGGGGCAAGTCCGGGTCCTGGCCCACGCCGGGTGCAACGCCGACAGCGCGCAGGCGCTCGCGCTGGCTGCCACTCGCTCGCTCTCGACAAGCCAGCCGCCGCTCGTGACGGTGGAGCCTCTCGGGCGCGATGCGGCTGGTCCCCGTTTCGTGGTCGTGTCGATGATGCGACCGTTCAGTCCGGCCGTCAGCCAGCGATTCCGAACGCTGTGCGCCGTGCTCAAACAGGGATTCGATCTGTGCCAGGCTCGCGAGAGGCCCACTGAGATGGTGCCTGGTTCGATCGAGCGGCAACTCGAGCCCTTGTTGCCTGGGTTTGTGTGCGCGAGTGCGGCCATGCAGCGCGTGGCCGATCAGATCCAGCGGCTGCAAGGCAACGATTTGACCGTGCTGATTACCGGCGAAAGCGGCACCGGAAAGGATCTCGTTGCGCGAGCCATCCACGCGGGATCGTTTCGGCGCGGCAACATGTTCCTGCCCTACAACTGCACGAGCGCCACGCGCGAACTTGCCGACAGTCAGTTGTTCGGACACCGGCGAGGCAGCTTCACCGGCGCGGTGGCCGATCAGCCTGGCGTGTTGAGAACCGCTGTCGGCGGGACGCTGTTTCTCGATGAGGTGGGCGATCTCCCGCTGGACGTCCAGCCGAAGCTGCTCCGCTTTCTCGAGCAGGGAGAGGTGCTTCCGGTAGGCGACACCAAGCCGCACCGCGTCGACGTTCGCGTCGTCGCCGCGACAAACGCCGATTTGGAGCAGCGCGTGGCGGCTGGCAAGTTCCGCGAAGATCTCTTCTACCGCCTGAGCGTGATCCGGATCCATGTGCCTCCGCTGCGCGAGCGGCGGGAGGAGATCCCCCACCTCAGTACGTTCTTTCTGCGGGAAGCCTGCGATCGGCTGGCAAAACCCGGGGTGCGATTGAGCCCAGAAACACTCGACATCTTCGACGCCTTTCCGTGGCCGGGAAACGTGCGCCAGCTTCGGAATGAAGTGCAGCGGGCCGTGGCGATGACCACTCCGGGAGGCGTCATCACGCCGGACCTGCTGTCATCCGCCTTTGGCGCGGGCGTGCTCGTCGGGACGGAGGCGCCGCGCGGACGACCGGGACGCACAACCCTTGCCGTGGCGGTCGAAAAACTCGAGCGGGAAATGATCGAAGGCGCCCTGGAGCGATCCGCGGGCAACATTTCGGAGACCGCGCGCCTTCTGGGCCTGACGCGGCGAGGTTTGTATCTGAAGATGCAGCGTCTTGGCGTCGAGGCCGCGCGAATCTGACGAATCGGATACCAGGTATGCACCGGATTCGGGCAGTGGATACCCACTACTCACGTCTGTGAGCCAACTGGTTCGCTGCGATTAGCCGCAAATGGTTGCACGCTAGTGGGTTACTTCAGAAGAAAGGGCAGTCGAAGGAATGCAGTCGAGTCGGCCTCCGGCTTGGATATGTTCGGCGCGAACCCCGGAGGCCCCGATGGAACAGCAGCGGCTTCGACTCGTCCAAGGCACTCACCCACGCCAGGAAAAGCGCTCGGCTGAACGCCGGCCTCTCTCCGTCCCAGGGCAAATCGTTTGGAAGGACGCGCGGGGGACGACCCGGCTCGCATCCGTTGTCACGAGAGATGTGAGCGAGCACGGCGTGCGCGTCGAATGTCTGGGTGGGGTACCGATCCCTCTCTATCGACTCGTATATTTCCAGCTGGATCGAAGTCTCCGCGAGCGCGCTGACCTTCCCGTTGCCCTGCGAAAATCGAACGTTCTGTCGGCGATCTTTCGGGTTGGCCCTGCGAGCCAGGCAACCGGCGCGCCGACCGATTATGCTCTTCGGCTGCTCGTCGAGCCTGACCGGAAGACGCCGGCAGCCGCTGTTCGCACCTGGGAATCGGCTGAGGGCATCCGAACGGCGTAGCCTTAGGACGTTTTCCGCGCTTCTTCCATCTCTCGGCGCGCGTCGCTGAGGTAAAGCGACTGCGGGAATTCCTCGACGATCCGGTTGAAGGCACGGACTGCTTCTTCCTTCTTGCCCGCCCGGACGTATGCGCGACCGAGCTGCATCAGCACGCTGTCAACCGGAATACGGGAGTTGGTGTCGCGACTGAGTTCCGTGTAGATAGCAATCGCCTGATCGTACTTGCCTTGCGCGACCTGCGCTTCCGCCATGCCAAGCCTGGCGGTTCTGCCGTAAATGCCGTCTCCCGCTCGGTCGGAGACTTCCTTGAACCGCTGCTCCGCCTCCGCCGCACGGCCCAGCCCGGCGAGAATGCCGGCCGCGTAATAGCGGGCGGCTATTCCGGCGTTACTGCTCGGATATTTTTCCGCGGCCTCGAGAAATTTCGGGAGAGCCGCGTCGAGTTTCGCCTGCTCGGACTGAAAGGTTCCAGGTTGTGGCAGCGGTGCAGGACTCCCGGGCGCCGGCGCGGCCGGTGGAACTACTGGGGCTTCATAGGTCGCGAGCGCCGCGGCAAACGCGGCATTCGCGTGACCTGCTCGCGAGTTCCTCCACCACAGGTATCCGCCGACGGCGGCCAGCGCAACCACCGCGACGACGATCATGGTGGTGATCTCGCGTTGACGGTCGGTAATCACGTCACGCGCATGCGCGACGGTCCTCGCGAATTCGTTTTCTTTGAGCTTGTGACGTTCGATGCGTTTCATATCCGTTGCCAGGTCCCGGTTGCCGGTGATCAGTAGCCGCGCTCGGGTCTGAAAAGCGCGCCCGGCAGGTCTCGAACCTGCGACCCCCGGTTTAGGAAACCGATGCTCTATCCTGCTGAGCTACGGGCGCGTGACGTTTTCCCTTTTCCCTTTTCCCTTTTATTGTAAGCCCCCGCTCAGTACTGGAGGACGGCGAGCACGTTTTCGCCCGCGAGACGCTTCCGTCCCTCGAGTGCCACGAGTTCGATGAGAAACGCCAGCCCCTCCACGCGTCCACCCACTTCTTTCACGAGATCGACGGTGGCTCTCGCCGTGCCGCCGGTCGCCAGCAGGTCGTCCACGATCAACACGCGTTGCCCACGTTCGACGCCGTCGGCATGCATTTCGAGGCTGTCGGTCCCATATTCGAGCGCGTAACTGGCTCGAATCGTCTTCGACGGCAGCTTTCCAACTTTTCGGACGGGGACAAAGCCTGACCCGATTCGATCGGCGACGGCGCTGCCAAGGATGAAACCGCGGCTCTCGATTCCGACGACGACATCGATCGGCTGTCCCATGTACGGCGTCGCGAGGCTGTCAATGGCGAGCTTGAATCCCTGCGGGTCACGCAGCAGCGTCGTGACATCGTAGAAAAGAATGCCGGGTTTTGGAAAATCCGGGACGTGCCGAATTCGTGATTTCAACGCTTCCATCGATAGCCTTTCCGCGAGGCCAGACTGGCCGCGCGTTAGCGGACTGAGAATCCGGTTGCGCGCCCCGACGGCGGCACTGATTCGACAGCGACCGATTCGACGCGCGCACCAGGAGGGCCACGCCGCAGCACGCGCTCCACACGACCCACCGATTCCTGGTCGCCCTCGACCAGCACTTCAACCCGACCGTCCGGCAGGTTCTGCACATAACCATGCACGCCTTCGACGCTGGCCTGCGCCTCGGCAAAAAACCGGAACCCGACTCCCTGGACACGGCCCGAGATCAGAAGGCGTCTCGCAACGATCATGGCAAACGATGATTATGGCACGTGTGAGCTCCCAGCTTCCGGCTTCCCGCTTCCAGCCGGCAGCTGGAAGCAGTACAGTCGCCCGATGCCCCGCATCGACTCGATTACCCACGGCGAGTCCCGCGTTCGCATGCTGCGGCTCGTCCGCCGCGGCGATCGTCACGATCCCCACGATCTGAGTGTTTCGCTGCGCTTTGAAGGAGATTTTGCGGCGGCGTTCAGAGACGGCCGATCTGCTGGTGTCGTGCCGGGCGAAGCGATCAAGAATCTGATTCACGCGTGCGCCCAGGAGCACAAGGTCGATGAAATCGAACCGTTCGGCATCAACCTCTGTCAGCGGGTACTGGAAACACACACCCAGATCACAAGAGTGCGTACCGAAATCAGCGAACAGCCGTGGTCCCGCATTGAAATCGGCGGCAAGGCCCAAGGGCAAGCATTTGTCCTCGGCGGTCCCGAACAGCGTGGAGCGGCGATTACGAGCAACGGAACGCAGGTCGCGGTGGTCTCGAGCATTGACAACCTGACGCTGATGCGAAGTGCCGGATTCGTTCCCCCACGAGCCAAGGTCATTACCGACGCACCAGGTGATGAAGGACTGGCGCCCCTCGTCGTGGGCACGTTGTCGGTGCGTTGGAGCTACAGTTCACCCGACGTCACCTTTGCCGCATACCGCCAGAGTATTCGCACCGCGGTCCTCGAGACCATGGCCGTCCATGCGAGCCGGTCGGTGCAGTACACGCTCTACGCGATTGGCGATGTGCTCCTCGCCTCCTACCCTGAAATCTCAGTCGTCACCCTCGCGATGCACGAGCGGCCGTACCGCGCCGCGGACCTGTTCCACGCGCACGTGGAAAACCCGAATGAACTCTTCGTCGCGATCGAAGAGCCCGTCGGGATTGTTGAAGTGACGCTGGAACGCGACGCCGATCGTTCGACTTGATCCGATCCTTCTATTTGGTGCCGGACGAGGGCACGCCATCCTTGACGTGTGCGATTCCCGCCTTCGACAGGAGATTGTTGAAGCTGGCGACGTCGTCCTTTACCAGCGCGTCGATCCGAGCCAGTTCTTTGCCGAGGCGCCCGGACAATTCCTTGAACACCAGGTACGCCTGATTGGTTGGTTTGTTGTCGCCGCCCTCGACGATGTTTTGCAGCGCGGCGAGTTTGTTGTTGAGGCGAATTGGATAGTTCAAAGGGTCCTGGCTGCTCCGGTTGCGGTGCTGGTAGATTTCCCCTTCGATCGCCGTGAGCTTCTCCGTCAGGGACTGGGCGGCGCTCTTGATTGATCCTTCGGAGGTCTTGCCTGCTTTGTCGGTGATCTGGGCTTTCAGGTTCCTGATGCGCAGTACCGCCTCGTTTGCCGACGACACCTTATCGTTGATCTGCTTGGCGAGCACGAACTGCTCGTGAAGATCGTCGTCGGTCACGTTTCGAACGGCCGCATTGCGCCGGATTTCAAACTGCTGATCCTTTGTCACGCCGTTCGCCGAAAGTTTGACGGTGTAGCGTCCGGGTGGTGCCACCGGTCCACGTGTGCTGCCCGCCCACATGATTAACCCTGGGAAATCGCGGGCGCTCGCATAGCGCATGTCCCAGGTGAATCGATTGATGCCCTGACGCGTGGTGACTCGCGCCGGCGGCGGAGCGCCGAAACCTCCCTCTTCTTCGTCTGCACCGGCCGCCGCGTCCGTTTTCTGCTGACTCTCGGGAGCGCTGACGAAGGATCGAATCGTGCGCCCACTCGGATCGAGGAACTCGATGGTGACTTTGTCGGACGGAGTTTTGAGGAAATAGTCAACGACCACGCCGCGTGAAATAGAGCGCGTGGCATCCGAAGGATCGAACAACACCACCGCTTCGTTCGTGGTCTCGCGGCTGGCCTGACGAAGCACACCGATGTTGTCCAATACGTAGAACGAGCGGCCGTGCGTGCCGATCACCAGGTCGTCCCCTTTGACTTCGATGCCGTGAACGGGCGTAACAGGAAGTTCGAGCCGCAGCGACTGCCAGACCGCCCCGGCGTCAAAGCTGAGGTACATTCCCGTTTCAGTCCCGAGAAACAACAGTCCCCTGCGCTTCTTGTCTTCGCGGATGGCGCGAGGGAAATCGTCCAGCGGAATTCCATTCACGATCTTGGTCCACGTCTGCCCGAAGTCGTTCGTTCGGTACACGTATGGACCTCGATCCCCGCGTTGATAGCGGTTGCCCACCAGATACGCGGTCCCTGGGTCATGCGGTGAGGCCTCGATGAGACTGATCCGCGTGAACTCAGGCAGCGTGGGAGGAGTAACCGGCTTCCAGCTCTTTCCGCCGTCGCGCGTCACGTGGACCACGCCGTCATCGGACCCTGCCCAGATGACCTGGCCGTTCAGTGCCGAAGGAGCCAGCGTGAAGATCGTGGCGTATGTCTCGACGCCGGTCTGATCGAGCGTAATCGGGCCGCCGGACGGTCCCATCGTCGAGGGATCATGACGCGTCAGATCGGGGCTGATCCGCTGCCAATTCTGTCCCTCGGTCGTTGTTTTCCAGACGTGCTGAGACGTCGCATACAAGGTATTCGGATCGGCCTGAGAAATGACGATCGGGAATGTCCATTGAAAGCGTTCGGTGATGTCGCCGGAGGAAAACCCCATGGGGTTGTCGGGCCAGATGTTGATGGCGCGACGCTCGCCCGTGCGGCGGTTGATTCGCGTCAGGAGCCCACCGTAACTTCCCGCGTAGAAAACGTCCGCGTCTTCCGGGTCGGGAGCAATATAGCCGCTTTCTCCGCCTCCGACGGCGTACAGCTCTCCGCCACCAGCACTCGACACGCACGCGGTACTGTTGTCCTGCTGAGCGCCGCACACGTGATACGGCACGTGCGTCGTCGTGATGACGTTGTAGAACTGCGCGGTTGGGTAATCCTGATCGGTCCAGCTTTCGCCGCCGTTCGTCGAGACATTCGCTCCGCCATCATTGCTGTTCGCGATCCGCTTCGGATCGTTCGGAGCAATCCACAGATCGTGGTTGTCGCCGTGAGGAACCCGGATGCTGCGGATCGTCTTTCCGGCATCCGTTGATCGATACAAGCCGGTGTTCAGGATGTAGACCGTGTCCGTGTTTTGCGGATCCGCGTAGATTCGTGTGTAGTAGAAGGCGCGCTGCCGAAGCCGTCGATCGTCATTGACCAGCTTCCAGGTAGCACCGCCGTCATCCGACAGGAAGACGCCTCCTGCGGCAGCTTCGACCATGGCGTAGAGGCGATTCGGATCCGCTCCTGAGACCGAGATCCCTACCTTGCCCCAGAGCGTTTTGGGCAGGCCAGGATTCTTGCTCAGATCATTCCACGTCGAGCCGCCGTCGGTAGACTTGAAGAGACCGCTGCCAGGGCCGCCGCTCGACAGCGAATGCGGCGTGCGAGACACTTCCCAAAAGCCCGCATAAAGAACGTTCGGATTCTTCGGATCCATCGCGAGATCGATCGCGCCTGCTCTGTCGGTGCGAACCAGTGCGGGCGTCCAGGTTTGACCGCCATCGACCGTTTTGAATACGCCGCGCTCGCGATCCGGCGCGTAGGGGTTGCCCAGGGCCGCCACGTACACGAGATCAGGATTTCTGGGATGCACCCTGATCCGCGCGATAGCCATCGTCTTTTCGAGGCCGACGTGCGTCCAGGTCTTGCCGCCGTCGGTGGTCTTGTAAACGCCGTCACCCTGGATCACATTGCCGCGCAGCTCCGTCTCGCCCATTCCGACATACACGATGTCGGGGTTCGATTCTGAGATGTCGATCGCACCCACCGAAGACGTTTTGAAGAAGCGGTCTGAGACGGCGCGCCAGGTGACACCGCCGTCGGTCGTCTTCCACAAACCTCCTCCCGTCGCGCCGAAGTAGTACTCGAGCGGTCGGCTCGCGCTGCCTGCAACCGCCTGCGACCGCCCGCCGCGGGCCGGACCAATCGAACGCCAACGGAGACCCGCGAAGAGGACGGGATCAACGCCGGCGTCCTCGCTTGACGCCCTTGCTGGGGCCGTTTGCGGAGCCTGAGCGAGCGTGGTCGTGGTCGCTACTGCGAGAAACACAAAGACCGAACACGCCGCAAAACAGCCGGACCACGTCTTTCGCATTGCGTTCTCCTGCCGGGGTGCGGCAGCAGGCGGATGCCCGGCCGCAAATGCGCGTCATCCTACTGGAGCATCCGAGCTACCACAAGCGGTGGAAGGGCACTACAAACTCAGCCGTCAATCACCCACAGAGGGTAGTGCGTGACATAGGTGTCGTGGGCTACTGATCAGTGTCGTAGTGGAAATGAACGACTTAGCCGGTCGGCACACGTTGTGCTGTGAGTGTCGGGCAGGAGGGGGCAACGATGCTTTTCACCATTGCGGTTATTCTGCTGGTTCTGTGGCTCCTCGGACTGGTCAGCGGCTACACGATGGGCAACTTTATTTATGTCCTGCTCGTGATTGCGCTGGTTCTGTTCGTGGTGGGTCTGGTCAGCGGACGACGAACGGTCTAGCCGCGAGGTGGAGGTGCCGCGGCGCACGATGCGGCGGCTCCTCCGCCTACACCTTAGGTTCGTTCGTTTTCTTCTTCTTCGTCGCCCCAGGGGCTGGGCTGCGGACCGGGAATAATTCCCGCGATATCGGGATCTTCATCACCAGCATGACCGGGTGTGTTGGCGCGGCGGATTTTGGCTTCTTCGCGTCGGCGGACTTTTTCCTGCTGGCGCTCCTGCCGCGCTCGCTCTCGCGCGCGCTTTTGTTGTGTAACTTTGGGCCGGCTCGCCATATTGTCCTCCCTATTGCTCGTGGGGCCACCCCCACTCGCTGCGACTCGTCTCGCTTCGCGTTCCGCCCCTTCGCGACAGCTTCCGGCGGACCCGCCGTAGCGTTGTCGGAGGCTGGCGCTCGCCGCGGCCGCTGAATATGTAAACGCGCGCGCCCGTACACGAAAAGCGCCGGCGGACCGGCGCGTACGATCACTGCGATCGGGCGGCGTCTGTCATCGTCCGCCAGCATAGCATAGGGGCTAGCCCCCGGGGCTTATTTTACGGCGCGTCGCGGGTATGTGGCGTGGCTCTTGATTTCTCGGATCTGAAGAATGTGGCGCTGCGCATGCGTCGAGATCATGAGCAGCCACTGATAGACGTCCATGTTTCCTTCGAGGAGCATGCGCGATCGCGGATCCTCACGGGTGTTGGCGGCATAGTCGCGGATCGTCCGCCGGAGCTTTCGAAACTCCGCAAGCGAGTTCCTCACCTCCTCCCACTTTCCCTTCGGCACACGTGCTTCGCCCGTTCTGGAGCGATTCGTTCGGTCGATGCCGTACCAGAGAATCCCGGCGTCGCTCGCCTCGGGCCGTTTGGCGGAGGGCGGCTCCTTCATGGAATCCTGGGCCCGCTGCCAGTACTGCGGTTCCGCAATGGCGAGGTGCTCGACAACATCCATGATGCTCCAGCTGTCGGGCGACATATGAAACTTCAACTGCTCGGTCGTCAAACCGTCCAGTTCACTCACGAGCCAGCTTTCCGTCATGTCGAGGTGCGCGAGTAGACGCTGGCGGTCTCCGTCGTTCATTCCTCGAGCAGCAGCCGGTGCGCCAAGGACACAAGTGACGAGCGCGATTCTGAATAGTGTGGACATGCGAAGACTATCGTCGGACCCTCGAGCAGGGTCAACACGGTTCATCCCCGCAGATATTCAATTCGTCACATAATTGAGAGGCGATGCGCCTGGCGTGGCGAAGTCACCGCCAGCGATGAGGCGCAGGAGAATCAATCATGCGAACCCTAGGCGGCCTGCACCACATCACCGCGATAGCTGGTCCCGCGCAAGAGAACCTGGACTTTTATGCCGGCGTGCTCGGGATGCGCCTCGTGAAGCGAAGCGTCAACCAGGACGATCCCGGGACGTATCACTTGTTCTATGCCGACGCGGAAGGACATCCCGGCAGCGATTTGACGTTCTTCCCCTGGGCGCAGATGGCGCCGCCGCGCCCGGGACACGGCTTGAGCGTAGAGGTTTCACTGGCGGTTCCGCCGGATTCCCTCGATTACTGGGAGCGTCGCCTCGAGAAGTACGGCGCAAGGGTTGATGCGAGACAACGGCGGTTCGGACATCGCACGTTGCCGCTGGTCGATCCGCACGGTCTGCGCGTGGCGCTTGTCGAGAGCCCCAGCGCACTGACACGTATGTTCACGCCGTGGGACGGAAGTCCGGTTCCGGTGGCACGTCAGATTCGCGGTCTTGAATCCGCACGGTTGCTCGAGCGTGATCTGACGCTGACATCGTCGTTTCTGACGACCGTTCTCGGTTTCGCACACCTCGGAACGGAAGGGACGTGGCACCGCTACGGTGTCGAGGACGGACGGTCCGGGTGTTACGTCGACATCCAGGCTGCGCCTGATGCGCGTCGCGGCGCCTGGGGTGTTGGCTGCGTGCATCATCTGGCGTGGCGCGTCGAGGACGAGACCCATCAACTCGATGTTCGACAGCAGGTCGAAGATGCGGGTCGCAGACCGACCCCTATCATCGACCGCTTCTGGTTTCAGTCGGTGTATTTCCTCGAACCGGGCGGCGTGTTGTTCGAACTGGCGACGGACGGCCCCGGGTTCAGTGTGGACGAAGATGCGGCGCATCTCGGAGAGTCACTGGTCCTCCCGCCGTGGCTCGAATCGCAGCGCGCGGCGATTCAATCCGCTCTTCCGCCGCTGCGCTCGCCAATCGTCGAGCTGACCGTGGACTGAGCTGCGCGTCGGACCAGCTTCAGCGCTTCAATCGCTGCGCCGCGCGCGCCGGCCGCATCGCCATTCGGCATCACGTGAATAGGGATGTCGGCCTGCTCCTCGCGCGGCGCCGGCATCGCCAGTCGTATCTCGTCGATGAACCACTCCTGAAACGCCGGTCCCGTTTCGAGCGCACCGCCGCCGACGATCAAGGCGTCGGGGTCGAAGGTGTTGATCATCGCATCGAAGAAAAACCCGAGCGCGCGCGCCTGCACACGGAAGATCTCCCGGCACATCGGATCGCCACGCTCGGCGCGGCCGCGCACGAGCTTGGCCGCCTGATGCATGTCGTCAGTGTGTGCGAGCTCGTGGCCCGGATACCGTGCAAGAAAAAACGGAAGCAGCGTATTGGCGATAGCCGTCAACGAACAGAGCGATTCGAGGTCCCCAATTCGGCCGCAATTGCACTGCGGGAGCACCTCGGGTGTGCCGAGCACGCTCTGATATGGCAGGAGCACGTGACCAAGCTCACCTCCGAAACCTTTTCGTCCCTTGACCACACTTCCATCGACGATGACGCCGCCGCCGAGGCCAGTGCCGATGATGGCGGAAATGGAGGTCTTGTTGCCTTCGGCGCCAAGCAGCGCGACATGTCCCCAGAGGGCACCAGCATTGCCGTCATTGAGATACGCGACCGGTCTTCCGAGAATGCCTTCAAGGCCGGTTCGTATGTCAAAACCTGCCCAATCGGCGTGCACAAAGTTGGTGGAACCCTGCTCGCTGAGGACGCCGTCCGCTGTTGCCGGACCGGGGGTATCGAGGCCGACCGCAACGACGTCCTGCAGTCGGATGCCGGCGAGCGTGCCGGCCGCTTCGAACCCGTCGGCGATCTGACGGAGACAGACCTGCGGGCCGTCTGTCGCGCGCGCCGGGTGTTCGCACAATCCTTCGATCAGCCATCGACCACTGGCATCGACGAAGGTGTAGTTGATGGCTGTACCGCCGAGATCGATTCCAGCAACGATAGACACGGGCGTTATTATTTATCACGTCGGGTCATTCGAGCGCTCAGGTTGAGGTTCTTCGCAGATTCATTGTGATTGCCGTTCTCGGCGGAACCGGTCAGCAGGGACGCGGGATTGCGCAGCGGCTCGTTCGCGCCGGCCACCACGTCGTGGTCGGCTCGCGTGACCCGTCGCGCGCCAATGCCGCGGTTGAAGCGTGGCCGGCCGATGCGCGACCCGAGCAGATTGCGGACTATGAATCATCCATTCGCCGCGCAGCGGTGACGATTCTTGCCGTCCCCTTCGATGCGTCCGCCGCGCTGCTCGATGCGTACCACGCGCTCTTCAATCCGCAGTCGCTCGTCATCGATCTCACGGTGCCCTTGAGCTTCGCTGGTGGCAAGGTGACGCTTGTTCCCGTCGAAGAGGGGTCGGCCGCCGAACATATCCGGGCGCGGCTGCCAGACAGCGTCCGCCTCGCGGCGACGTTCAAAACGGTTCCTGCGCACCTGTTGGAGGAAATCGACCGGCCGCTCGATTGCGACGAGTTCGTCTGCGGCGACTCGGACGCTGCTCGCGCGCAAGCGATGACGCTGGTATCAGCCATGGCCGGGCTGCGCCCGATTGACGTCGGTCCACTCACCCGCGCACGCGCGATTGAACACCTCACGCTGCTCGCCATTGCCATCAACCGAACACACAAAATCCGCGACGCACGATTTAGGATAGTGGGGTTATGAATCGCATGGAGGCATGAATGGCGACAACGATTCCGGCAACCCATCAGGACCTGCTGCAGAAGCCGGCCTTTGCGAACCTTGCCACGCTGAATCCTGATGGAAGCCCTCAGGTCACACCCGTCTGGTTCGAGTACGACGGCCAGCACATCGTGGTGAACACCGCCCGAGGGCGCGTGAAGGATCGGAACCTCAAGCACGAACCGCGGGTCGCGCTGTCAATCATGGATCCCGCCAATCCGTATCGATACCTGGGGATCCAGGGCCGAGTGACGGAAATGACCGAGAACGGCGCCGACGCCGGCATCGATCGGCTGGCGAAGAAGTATCTCGGGAAGGACAAGTACCCGTGGCGCGGACCGAATGAGGTGCGAGTGCTCGTGAAGATCACGCCCGACAAAGTCCACACGATGGGTTAACGTTGAACGCCTCAGCGGACTGAAGTGCCGACCGAGCTGCACCTGTTCGCCGTGCCCGGCATGCCCGAAGTCACGGCGGGTGCCGATCTCGCGCAATTCGTCGCGGACGCCCTGACCCGCGCGGGGTTGACCATCGAAGCCGGCGACGTGTTCGTGGTGGCCCAGAAGATCGTTTCGAAGGCGGAGGGAGCGGTTGTGCGGCTGCGGGATGTCTCCCCTTCCCCACTCGCGACCCGGTGGGCCGCTGCATGGGGACGCGACGCGGCGGTCGTCGAGGTCGTCCTCCGCGAGTCGCGCCGAATCGTCCGCATGGATCGCGGCATTATCATCGCCGAGACGCAGCACGGATTCATTTGCGCGAATGCCGGAGTGGATGCGTCCAACGTGCCCCTTGGATTCGTCACGCTGCTGCCGCGGGACCCCGACGCCTCCGCCGCCCGGTTGCAGACTGCCCTGGCCACACGCTTCAATCGGCCACTGGCCGCGATCGTCGCTGACACGTTCGGACGCCCCTGGCGGGAGGGCGTCGTGAACGTGGCGCTCGGTGTGGCCGGCCTGACGCCGCTCCTTGACTGTCGCGGGACTCTCGATCAGTTCGGACGGAAGCTCGAAACCACCGTCATCGGAGTGGCGGACGAAATCGCCAGCGCCGCCGAACTGGTCATGGGGAAACGCGCGCACACGCCAGTCGCGATCGTGCGCGGGGCGGCGGAATGGCTGGGAAGCGGTCGGGGGACGCAGCTCCTGCGATCCGCACGATTGGACATGTTCAGGTAAACAGATGCCCGGACGTCGCTCGACCATCGGCACACGCGTGGCCGCAGCGCTGCTGACGATCGGCATCCTTACCCTCGTCGTTCGAAAGGTGCCGCTCGATCGCTTCCTGGCGGCCCTCCAGGACGCCCACTACGGGCTCTTTCTGGCGGTCATGGTGCCCAACGTCGTGTTCTACTTCTGCTGGGACACGCTGGTGCTGTGGAAAGCGATCCGCTGGTTCCACGGCGAGGTGTCGTACCGCGATCTGCTGCCAGTGCGAGCCGCCTCGTACGTGGTCGGCTTCTTCAACACCAACGCGGGACGGGGGACGCTCGCCGCGTACTTGTGGCGGCGACTCGACGTGCCGATCCTCGAGCTGGGCGGTACGGTCATCTTTCTGCTGCTGACGGAGTACACCCACCTCGTGCTCTGGGCGATGCTGGGGATTCTCGCATTCCAGTCGGCCGTCACGGCGAGCTTGTTGCCGATTGCCGGAGCGGTCGCTGCCTTCTGGATGGTGTTTTTTGCGTATACGAGGCTGCACGTGACGCCCTGGCGGGCCGTTCGCTGGCTGTTTGCGCCGCGCGAGTGGCAGCTGTTCCGGACCTTTCGTCAGGCGCCGGTGAAGCGCTACGCGCAAATCGTCGCGTTACGCATGCCGATGTTTGCCGTGGCGCTCTGCGCGCACTACTACGCGGCGCGTGCGTTCGGGATCGAGATCCCGTTCGGTCACCTGCTGACGTTTTTGCCGGTGATCTTCATGGTTGCCGCCCTGCCGGTGACGGTTGCGCACCTCGGCACCACGCAAGCGGCATGGATCTATTTCTTCGGCCAGTTCGCACCCGCGCCGAAACTGCTCGCATTCAGCCTCGTCGCGCACCTGACGTTCTCGTTGACGCGCGCGGTGCTCGGTTTGTTCTGGCTGCCCGTCGCGTACGGCGACCTGGTTCAGGCTCGTCCGGCCCGCAGCTTCTTGTAGTTCTCGAGACACCGCCGCGCCATGGCAATCCCCTCGCCAGGGGCGCTCGTTTCCTGCTCGATCAAGTGATACTCGACGCCGCCGGTCTTTTCCGCGGCCTCGATCAACGGTCGCCAGGGCACATCACCTTCTCCGAACGCCACGGCGTAACCGCGATTCGGACCGGCCCCCCAGTCCTTCAAGTGGGTACTCTTGATGCGTCCCGGATTGGCGTTGATCCACGCCACTGGGTCTGCGCCTGCTTCCACACAGGTTCCGCAATCAAGCTGGAGCGCGACGTCCTTGGGCGTGTTCGCCGCGAGAATATCCATCGGCCGCTGGCCGTCTACCGGCCGCCACTCGAGCTGATGGTTGTGAAATCCGACAGACATTCCAAGCGGGCGCATTTTCTCCGCCGCCGCGGTCAGTCGCTCGGCCAGACCCTTCCAGCCATCGACGCCCGCAACCTTGCCCGGGCTTGCCAGGATGATGTATTTGCTCCCGATGATCTGATTGAGTTCGATCGCTTTCGGCATGCCGTCGGCGCTGATCGAGTTGCCGCCGTTGTGTGTGGAGAGGCACTTGATGCCGAGATCATCGAGCAGCTTGCGAACGCTCTTCGCCTGTTCCGCGCTCCACTCGAAGTAGGGCGAGTAGAACTCCACGACCTCGTAGCCCAGTTTGGCAACCGCCGTCACGGTGCCGTTGAGGTCTTTCATCAACTCGTTGCGGACCGAGTAGAGCTCGATGCCGATTGGGGCGGGCTTTGTCTGCGCCCGCGCGGAAGCCGCAAGAGGGATCGCGCCGGCCATGGCGAGAAATGTTCGTCGCGAGATCGATGGTGATGTGGTCATGACGGGGAAAGTACCATACTTCGATGGAGAACGGGAGAACCCTCTCCTCACGCCAGCACCACAAAACCAATCATCGCCAACCCAATCGCCGTCTGCAGAATCGTCGTTGAAAGCACAACGATGATGGCCGCGCGACTACGGAGCTGGGCGCAGAAATAGGCAGCCGGCACCTGAAAGAAGCACGCGAGAAAGATCCACAACCGAATAACCTCTCCTCGATTCACGCCAAGCAGATCGGTAACGAGAAGGATTACCGCGAGGCCGGTGCTGAGGACGGCGATGGGAGCCGCGAGATTCCTGCTCTTCGTGCCGGCTTCGCGAAGCGTGTAGAAGATCGCCACGAGAAAGAGTACGGATTGGCACATTCCGACCCCGAATACGAACTCCCGCAGGTTGGCGCGCAGCCAGTAGGCGTATGGACGCCCTGCGGTGGCGTTGAATTCGACGGCATGCGTGGCGACGCGTCCCAGCGCCTCCACGAGATCAAAGTCCAGCCATAGCCTCATGAACAGATACGCCGCCGCAAAAGCCAGCGCACCGGCAGCCAGGTCGATCACCAGCCGTGCCGGCTGGAGGTTGCGTCGAGCGATCGCCGATGCGATCAGGGCGACGAACAGGACGCCCATCACGAGCGGCAGCGGCTCGAAGAAGACCAGTCCGTACACCGCAAGACCCGCAGCCGCCGCGTACCACTGGCTGCCGGTCTGGAGCCAGCGAAGCACGAGGCACGCGCATGCGAGAAAAACCACCGGCGTCACGGTATTGAGCAGCGGCAGAAAGAACAATCGCGCGGGGACGAAGAGATACAGGATCACGGAGAACAAGCCGACTGCCCTGTCGCGAAACAGATCCCGCACGAAGATATACATCAGCGCGCCGCCCGCACTGGACAGCGCGACAATCAGCCATGGCAGCACCGCGGGACTCGGCGACAGCGCCTCCAGCGCAAAGAGCAGCATGATCTTTCCGGGCATGTTGCTCTGCGCGTGCAGCGGCCAGGTCGCCCGAGCGTCGGCAAAATGTCGCAGGACCGAACGCGCATCGCTCATTTGTGTCACTCGGTAGAACGCGTTCGCGTCGTCGCTCACGAAGATCTCAGTCATCGAATAGGGCGGCAGGAAGCGCACGAGCCCCTGCATGGCGATTGCCGCAACAATCCACGTCGAGATGACGACCCATTCATGGCGTTCGTCGGGGGCGGGAAGCGCGACTACCAAGGTGATCGAGATGGCGATGACGAGAAGGGCGGCGCCGACGGCGGGCAGGCTGAAGGTCGCAACATAGCCATATAGCCATCCAGCCGCGGCATCGCCGAGGAGCAACTGCTGTGTCGCGACTGCGTAGCACACGGCGAGCGAGAGCGCGCCTGAAATGAGCAGGGCGATCCAGATCACGCGGCGCGATAGAGACCATTCCACCAGTTGGGGACTGTGGCTCACTGGCGAATAGTACAGCGGCGCACCAGGCTGTTCCTGCCCGCGCTATAGTGATCAGATTGCGGAAGGTGTGGAATGAGACGACTCCTCGGACTTACTCTCGGCGTGTGCATGCTCTCCACCACGACGCCAGCGTCACAGACCGCCTCGTCCTCGACGGCACCGGTTGGCGATCAGATCGCCGTTCTTGCCGGTGGATGTTTTTGGGGCGTTGAAGCCGTATTCGAGCGGCTCCGGGGAGTGAAGGACGTTGTGTCGGGGTTCGCCGGCGGGAGCAAGGGCTCGGCACATTACGACAGAGTGAGCACCGGCACTACGAAACATGCCGAAGCCGTGCGCATTACCTACGACCCGTCACGAATCAGCTACGAACAGTTGCTGAAGGTGTTCTTCGTGGTCGCTCACGATCCGACCCAACTCAATCGGCAGGGCCCGGACGAGGGGCCGCAGTATCGATCCGCGATCTTCTACGCCGACACCCGGCAACAGGCGATCGCGGAGGCGTTCATCAAGCACCTGAACGAGGCGAAACTCTTCCCTCGCCCGGTCGTGACAACAGTGGCGCCGCTCGAAGGTTTCTACCCTGCCGAGCCGTATCACCAGGACTTCGTCCGGAAAAACCCTCGCTATCCGTACGTCGTCTATAACGACTTGCCCAAGCTCGAGCATCTCGAGAAAACCTTCCCCGAGTTGCTCGAGCGCAAGTAGCGGTCGAGACGCGGCTAGAAGCGGTCGTAGGACGGCGACAGGTTGGTGAACAGGAAGGGAAATTCCTCTGTAACGCCACCGCGCGTGTACGCCTGAGCGCCGGTTGGACTCATCGCAAACTTCGTCGGTATGATGCGTTGAATGCGGTTTCTCCAAATTCGTCTAGTTCTGCTGCTCGTATCAGCGAATATGGCCAGCGTCTCCAACTCGACCTATGCGCTGGCCGACAGGGTTTCCGTCGAAATCGCTCGGCTTCCGAATGGCGCCATGCAGCCTGAGGTCGTATCGGATCGCACCGGCGTCGTTCATATGGTCTACCTCGCGGGTGAGCCGAGCGCGGCAAACGTTTTTTACGTGCACTCTGCAGACGGCGGAAGATCGTTTTCTTCCCCTGTTCGGGTGAACAGCGGCGATGGAAGCGCGATTGCGACGGGAACCATTCGTGGCGCGCAGATCGCTCTCGGTCGGAACGGTCGAGTGCACGTCGCCTGGAACGGGTCCGATCGCGCGCAACCGAAGCCTCCGCCTGACCCGATCACCAAACGTGACGGGATGCCGATGCTGTACGCGCGGATGAACCCAGCGACCGGGAAGTTCGAGCCACAGCGGAACCTGATGACCCGGTCAACGAACCTGGACGGAGGCGGATCGATTGCCGCGGACGATCGCGGCAGTGTGTACGTTGCGTGGCATGGCAACGGCGTGGACGGCGGAGGAGAAGAGTCGAGACGCGTCTGGATCGCGCGGTCGCTGGACGATGGGCAGACGTTTGCGAAAGAAGCGGCGATTTCGGATCCGGCGACCGGCGTATGTGGCTGCTGCGCGCTTCGACTATTTGCCGATCCGCGTGGCGACTTGCACATGCTCTATCGTTCAGCCACGAACAAGGCTCATCGTGACATCTATTCGCTCCGTTCCCGCGACCGCGCCCGAACGTTCACCGGAGGCCGCGTCCAGGGCTGGGAAATTGGCGCGTGTCCGATGACGAGTACGTCCATCGCCGGCGGGAAGCAGTTGCTTGGCGCCTGGGAGACGGATGGTCAGGTCTACTTCGCTCCCCTTGAGGAGACGGATCGTTTCAGCGCGCCGCCGGTGGCGGATACCAGTGAGTCTGCGAGACGGAAGCATCCTCGTCTCGCGGTGAACCGCTCCGGCATGGTGCTCCTGACATGGACCGAAGGCACGTCCTGGGCACGCGGAGGGAGCCTCGCGTGGCAGGCTTTTACGCCCGACGGTAATCCCACGACTGTCAAAGGCTCACGTCCCGGCGTGCCGGTTTGGAGTTTCTCCGCTGTCGTCGCGCGCCCCGACGGCAGTTTTGCGATTTTCTATTGATGTGACGAATGAGGACACCCGCCGGACCATCGAGGCCATCTGGAGGATCGAGGCGCCGAAGGTGATCGCTGGCCTCGCGCGGTTCGTGCACGACATTGGACTCGCGGAAGACCTCGCCCAGGACGCGCTGGTGGCGGCGCTCGAACAGTGGCCCGAATCCGGTGTGCCGCGGAACCCCGGCGCGTGGCTCATGGCGGCCGCCAAGAATCGCGCGATTGATACCTGGCGCCGGCAGAAACTGCTCGAACGCAAGCACGACGAACTCGGGTATGAGCTCGAAATCGATCGCCAGACTGGCGCACCAGATCTCGACGCAGCGCTGGATGACGATGTTGGTGACGATCTGTTACGGTTGATTTTCGTCGCCTGTCATCCGGTGCTCTCGACCGAATCCCGCGCGGCGCTGACGCTCCGGCTGCTCGGCGGCTTGACCACCGACGAAATTGCCCGCGCGTTTCTCACGGCGGAGCCGACCATCGCGCAACGAATCGTTCGGGCGAAGCGGACCCTGGCCAAGGAACGCGTCCGGTTCGAAGTGCCGCACGGACCTGACCGTGGCGCGCGTCTCTCTTCGGTCCTCGAGGTCATCTACTTGATCTTCAACGAGGGCTACTCAGCGACGGCTGGGGACGACTGGATGCGTCCAGGCCTGTGCGAAGACGCGTTGCGGATGGGGAGGATTCTGGCGGAGCTGGCGCCTGAGGAGCCCGAGGTGCACGGGCTCGTCGCGCTGATGGAGATTCAGGCCTCTCGATCGAGGGCGCGGGTGGGCCCATCCGGCGAGCCGATTCTGCTCTTCGATCAGAACCGCGCACTGTGGGATCGACTGCTGATCCGTCGTGGCCTGGCGGCGCTGGACCGCGCCGAAGGATTGGGCGGTACGCGTGGGCCGTACGTGCTTCAGGCCGCCATCGCCGCCTGCCACGCGCGAGCGGCGACTCCCGCTGATACCGACTGGCCGCGAATCGTGAGGCTCTACGAGGAGCTCGCGCGGCTCGTGCCTTCCCCCGTCATCGAGCTGAACCGGGGAGTTGCCGTTGGAATGGCGCTCGGACCGGCGGCCGGTTTGAAGATCGTGGACGCGTTGCGCACCGAACCATCTCTCGAGCGGTACCACTTGCTGCCAAGCGTACGCGGAGATTTACTGGCGAAGCTTGGGCGGCTGGACGAGGCGCGAATCGAATTCGAGCGCGCGGCATCGCTCACCCGCAACGCGCGAGAACGGGCTTTGCTCCTCGAGCGCGCGGCCATGACTCAGGCGAAGGCATCGCCGTAGCATCACTCTCCCCCGGGTTGGGCTCACGAGAGGAACGTGCTAATCTCGGGAAGCCTTGACGCCGCGTCCGCCTCTCCCATCTCAATCAACCGCGTGACGTAGTCGCTCTGGAACATGACGAGGCTGAGCATGTCGTTCGACCGCGTCTCGCGAGTGCCGAGCCCGCGAGTCAGGAACCGGAACGCGCGCGGCAGCTCCGGCTCATAGGCGTTCGCCAGTCGTCCGAGATCCTCGGATGGCCGGATGACCATCAGGTCGATGTGACGCAGGCCATCGCGCTGTTGTGCAGGCAGCCTCGCGATCAATTCATTGACCTGCTGCATATGCAGCGCATCACCGTCGAGAAGGTCGAGGAAGATGGCGTTGAAGAGGACGCCGGCAACCTGCGCTGGTGGCGGATACCCTGCAATCGCCGGCCGGTCAGCTTCAACACGCGTGCGGCTGTACCGTGTCGAGACCGCGAGGATTCGACGCGCCCCCAGGTGAACGGCTGGCGACAGCGGGGCAGTCAACCGAATGCCGCCGTCGCCGAACCAGGCGCCCTCCACTTCAATGGCCGGGAAGAAGAACGGCAGTGCAGAGGAGGCCATCACATGGTCCACGCGGAGTGCGCAGGCCGTACTCTTTCGCTGGGGACGCTCCCAGGTGGTCTGGATGGCGTGAGAAGGGGCTGTCTGTACCCACGTGATCGATTGGCCCGTCGTGTAGCTCGAGGCGGTGAGCGCGATCGAGCGCAGCCAGCCCCGCTGGAGACTCTGGTCAATACCGCGAATCACGTTGCCGTCAGCCTCGAGCATTTTCTCGAGCAGCACGCGAAGTGGCGCCGTGTCCACCAGACTTTTCGCCGGCGGTAACGGTGACTTTCCCCCCGAGAGGAGTCTTCCGCCCCACCGAACGGTTCGAGACGTCAAGTCACGCAAATCAACGCGAAACACATCGTCAATACGGATCTCCTGCCAGATCTTGGCCAGCGCCTCGACCTTGTTCGGGTAGGGTTCCTGTCGCGCGGCAAGGTACGCCGCATTGATGCCGCCGGCCGAGACACCTGTCAGGATGGCGGGAATCACGTTCGGGAACTCCCGTGCGAGCAGGCGCAGCACGCCGACCTGGTAGGCGGCGCGCGCTCCGCCGCCGCTCAGCACGAGAGCCAGTTGCGTCGAGTCGAGAGGGATACCCCTATCTTAACCGCGACCGACGTCGGATGCGCGTTTGTCAGTCCGCAGCGCGACGAACTCCGAATGCCGCAGTGCGCCATCACGGGTCCACTCGACGAAGGACACCTCGATGACGAGGCGCGGCTTGACCCAGCGGAGGTTGACCATGTCCTCTGCCGTCACACCTTCGCCCCAGTGACTCTGCCTGGTATTCGGAAGATCCGCAAATGGGCACCGATCGATTCGATCCGGCGCCAGGCGCCGGAAAATGTCCGCGCGCACCAACGGGGTAAGGCCGGCGCGAACACGGCCGGCGAAGTGCAGTTTTCCCGCTTCGTAGTATCCGACGACGAGCGACTCGATGTTCGTGGCATTCGGTTTGTAGCCGCCAATGACGAATTCCTGGCGGCGGTTGAATTTGACTTTGACCCAGGCCGAGCTCCGCCGCCCGGGTTCGTAAATCGAGTGCTGCCTCTTGGCAACGATCCCCTCGAGCTGCAGGCCCCTCACCGCCTGCTCGATCTGACCCGGCGTCCCGGGCAGCGGGTCCGAACTCAACACTCGCGTACTCGCGACAATTCCCGCGAGCTGTGAGCGTCGCTCCGTCAGCGGAACCTTGATCGTGTCGCGGCCGTTGACGTGCAGCACGTCGAACGCATAGTAGACGAGGATATGCGCCGATTGGTGATGGAGAGCTTGAAATGAGGGTCGTCCGTTTTCATCGAGCGCGACGATCTCGCCATCGAGGAGTGCGGTATCGGTGTGGACTTCAGCGATGCTGCGTGCGATGGATGGATATTGCGCAGTCGCGTCCTTCAGGTTGCGGGACCAGAGCCTCACCCGCTGCCCGTCCTTTGCCGCCAGCGTTCGATAGCCGTCCCACTTTACCTCGTACGTCCAGTCGGCCCCGATCGGGAGTGTATCGGCAGACTTGGCCAGCATCGGGCGAATCGGACGTATCACTCGGGCATCACCCCTTTCCGGTGGGGCGGCGCGCAACCCGTGCGCGCAATCGTTCCTCCTGCGCTCGCAGCTCCGGCGTAAACTCCTTGCCGAAATCTTCTGCCTCGAAGACGGGGCGAATCTCGACCTCTGCGCCGCCGTCGAACGGCGCTCGCTTCAGCCACTCGACCGCCTCGTCCATCGACTTCACCTGCCAGAGCCAGTAGCCGGCCACGAGCTCCTTGGTTTCGGTAAACGGGCCGTCAATAACCGTTCGTTTGTCGCCGGAGAATCTAATCCGCTTGCCTTTGGACGTCGGATGGAGGCCGTCACCTGCCAGCATGACGCCTGCCTTCACCAGTTCTTCGTTGAAATTGCCCATCTCTCGGAGCAACTCCTCACTGGGCATCTGACCGGCTTCGGATTCCTTGCTTGCCTTGACCAGCACCATCACTCGCATTGCTCTGCCCTCCTTACTCTGACGTCGAACGGGGCACGCCGAAATCGACAACCTAACTGATTTCGACCAATAACGCACCCCAGCGATATCTGGCGCTTTACCTGAGCCGCGCCTTGATCCACGCTGATTGGCATCATGTTCATCATCGAACTGCACTACAAGGTCGACCTGTCGCGGATCGACGCGCACATGCGCGCACACGTCAGGTTTCTCGAGCAGTACTACGCGTCGGGTAATTTCCTGGTTTCGGGACGCAAGATCCCGCGCGACGGCGGGATTATCGTTGCGGTCGGCGAGAGCCGCCGTCAGATTGAAACGATCATGGAAGAAGACCCGTTCTGCAAGCATGGCCTCGCTGAGGTACGCGTGATCGAGTTTCGCGCGAGCCAGCGCGCCAAGGATTGGCCGTCGCGCGAGGTCGATGTTTCAACTTTGAAACAACGGAGCGGCGGCGACTGAAGTTTTTTTCTCGCGTCTTGATTTTTCCTCCCACAAACGCCGTTTGCGTCAGTGATTCACGGCTATACTCCGCCGGTCACGTGAACGCCGCCGTGTGAATCGCGGCGCACGGACCTCCAACAGCGACAGCCGACAATTCAACGTGAAGCATCCGGACACTCCCATGATCCGCGGTGCCAGGGGACGTCTGCGCAATCTCGGACTGCCCACACGTGTCGAACGACGCGCCGCTGGAGGTGTGAACGACTATTACCAGGGAGAGAACGATGCAGAGAAGATCGAGAGCCTTCGGACACTGTACACCTCGCATGACCCACGTCGGTCTCGCTGCGGTCATGTTGATCGCGCTGATCGCCACCTCAATCACGGCGCAGACAACCGCTTTGAAACGACGCGCAACTTCTGCGCCGCACGTCACCGCATCAAACCCGCAACTGCCACTCAGTTTCGAGCCGAATGTGGGACAGACACACCGGGATGTGAAGTTTCTCAGTCGCGCGGCTGGATACGTGTTGTTTCTGACGGGCACAGAGACCGTGGTGGCATCCGGCGGGGTGGCGCCGCTGCGGTTCAATTGGGTCGGCAGTAATCCCCGCGCAACTGTTACGGGCCAGATGGAATTGCCGGGCAAGAGCCACTACTACCGGGGAAAGGACCGCCGCAAGTGGCGGACCAGCGTGCCGCATTACTCGGCCGTCCGCTACGCCAATCTTTATCGTGGCGTCGATCTCATCTACTACGGCACTGCGGAAGGGCGCGTTGAGTTCGATTTGATCGTCGCGGCGGGGGCCGATCCGGCGTCCATCGAACTTGCATTCGATCCTTCTGAAAGACTTGAAATTGATCGCGCCGGGAATCTGATCGTCTCATCGAGAGAGTCGGCTTCAGCCGCTCGCCCTGCCGTCACATTGCACAAGCCGAGAATCTATCAAGACCGTGACGGCGTACGGAACGACGTCGAAGGGCATTACATGATGCGCGACGGCAACCACGTTGGATTCCGCGTTGGCAGCTACGACCGCGATCGACCGCTCGTGATCGATCCGGTACTGACGCTCGCGTATTCGACGTTCCTGGGCGGAAGCGGCAACGATCGAGCGCTCGCGCTCGCCGTGGACGACGCCGGCAACGCCGTGATCACGGGCAACACGAACTCGATCAATTTCCCCACCGCCAATGCCGCGCAGCCGACAGCGGCTGGTGGGGACGATCATTTCGTCGCCAAGATCAGCGCGAATGGCTCGACGCTCGTCTACTCGACTTACATCGGCGGCAGTGAAGGAGAGGGGTCGAATCAGGGGGCGGTTGCGCTCGACGCATCCGGCAATGCGTATATCGCCGGCAGCACGTTTTCCGCCGACTTCCCCACGACTCCAGGCGCCTACCAGACGGCGCTCCAGAACCCGAATCAGGGCTTCGGCAGCTTCGATGGCTATATCGTCAAGCTCAATGGGAGCGGCGCGCTGGTGTACGCGACGCTGCTCGGCGGCACCTTCTTCGACGCCATTTACGAGATCGATGTGGATTCGGCGGGCGCCGCGTACGTGACCGGCACGACACAGTCTAACGATTTTCCGACGCAGAACGCGATCAAAGCGACGCAGGACGACAGCTTCGTCACCAAGCTGAATGCCGCGGGCTCCGCGCTCGTCTACTCGACCTATTTCGGCGGCAACCATCACGACATTCCGGAAGGGATCGCAGTGGATGCGTCGGGCAATGCCTACGTCACCGGCCTGACTCGGTCCAGTGACTTTCCTGTGGTGAACGCGGTGCAGTCCATCATCGATCCGACCGAATGTTCCCCGGGGGTCCGGTGCGGCGACGCGTTCCTCACGAAGATCAACGCGGCAGGCTCGGGGTTCGTCTATTCGACGTATCTCGGTGGCAACGAGCGCGATCGCGGAAACGACGTCGAGGTTGACGCGTTCGGGGCGGCCTACCTCGTGGGCGATACGCTGTCAACGAACTTCCCCACACAGAGTCCGCTGCAAGCCAGCAAGGCTGGCGCCGAGGATTTGTTCATCGCGAAATTCGGTCCGGGCGGTTCGTCGCTTGCCTTCTCGACGTATCTCGGTGGCAGCGCCCGCGAAGGGACCGGCTTTTCCAACGATCATCTCGTGGGCGCGGGGATCGCGGTCGATGGCGCTGGCGACGTGTACGTGGCCGGCGTCACCCGGTCGGCGGACTTCCCATCCGTCGACGCGTTCCAGGGCTTCATCCTGGGTGGACCGACTGACGCACAGGCGTTCGTTGTCAAACTGAACGCGGCGGGTTCGGCGCTCGCGTATTCCACGGCCATCAATCCGCCACAGGATATGTCCGCGCAGGCCGACGTCGGCATCGACCTCGTCGGGGGCGCCTACATTGCGGGCGGTGTGGCCGGCGGCGGCACGTTCGGCGGCTATCCGACGACCGCCAACGCCGTCCAGCCAGCGTACGGAGGTGGCCCGTACGACGCGTTCGTAGCCAAACTCACCCACTTCACCAGCGTCACCATCGACATCAAGCCGAACTCCAGCCCGAACACGATCAATCTGGGTTCCGGTGGGACTGCTGCGGTTGCCATTCTGAGCTCGGCAACGTTTGACGCGACGACCGTGGATCCACTGACGGTCACGCTGGCAAGCGCACCGGTGAAGCTGAAGGGTAACGGCACGCCACAGGTTGTGTTCCAGGATGTCAACGGAGATGGCCGGCAGGATGTCGTCATCCACCTCCAAACGGAAGCGCTGCAGTTGAGCGAAAACGACACGCAGGCGGTCCTCGAGGGAGAGACCTTTGGCGGTGTGGCCATCGTCGGAACAGATCTGGTTCGGATCGTTCCATAACTACTGACGCCCTGCGGCCGATCACTCACGTCATCGGCCGCAGGGGCACTCATCCAGGCTCAAAGGTTCCGCACTTCAACCGAGCAATATGCCGAGCGCGTCGAGGCGGGCCGTCCAGTACGTCTTCGCTTCTGCTGCCGCTGCCTTGGTTGGCAATTTGGTATGGGCGAGCGCGACGGCGCTCCTATCGCGCCCCTTGGCGGTGAAGTTGACGGCGATGATTGTCCCGTCCGGCCACTGCAGTCGCATGGATTTTGGCGCCGTCGCCGTGCGCACGACGGCCTTCACGCCATTCAGCCATTTGCGCCGCGCAGCCTCGTCCGTCCACGCGTCGAACAATGCGCTCACCGGGACGCTGTACGTTCGACTCTTCGTGGCTTCGTATTCGCCGCTGCGCCGCTGACCACGTTCGCGGAGTCCCTTGATGCGTTCGTACCCGACGGTGACCGTCTGCGCCCACCAGTCTCCAACCGAGTGTTTCCCGTGTACGAGCGCGGCAATGTCGCGGTGGGCCATGGTCGCCGCGGCGTCGGCATCGAGCGCACGCGTCCACTCCTGCCAGGTCCGGCCGGTCCTGGCGGCGATCTTTTCGTCGCTCATTCCGGCCAATTTGGCGTGATCGATCGTCCGTGCTGGCGATGGCCTTGGTTGGGATTTGCCGATGACGTGGGCACGGGCGGCCGTGTAGGACTCACCCGTTTTCTTCATCCGGCTACGGATGATGCGCTTCCGGTCTTTATCGCGGGGCATCGTCGTGTTTCCTTTGCACGCACCTCGAGCGGCTCCCCGGCAGCGCGCTCGCGGCACGCAAAAGGTTCACGCGATGCTGATCCGGGAGTATGCCCCCCTTTGCCTCACGAGGTCCTGGCCGGGACGGGACCTTAAGAGGTTTGGCGCGGATCGAAGCCGGCTTCAGCATGCGTCGACTTCCGGTGCGCCGTCAAGTAGTGGACGGAGGGTGCCCCTGACTCTTCAATGCCCGGCGCCACGCCCGAGTTTCGATGCGAGTAAGCCAGTTACTTCCACGGAAGGTCTTCGAGCGACGTATCCAGCGCAACGGCCGTGAATCAGCTCGGCGTGCGTGGTGCGTGGGTGGCATCGACATTGCCCATCGCAGGGCGTATGTTGACCTTCATTTGCGGCTCGTGCGGCACGGGGTGCGCGGTGGCCCGAGCGGTGGTTCGAGGTCTCATGGCTGCGGCCCTGTCTGTGGCGCCGGCGGGTGCGGGACCGCAGAACGGCGTCCGTCCTATTGACGTGCAACACTCGAAACTGACGGTGTTTGTCTACAAGGGCGGAGTCCTATCGGCTTTCGGGGACGATCATGTCATCAGCGCACCAATCAGCAGCGGCACGATCTCACTGGCTACTGTCCCCGCCATCTCGCTCGTCGTCTCCGCGGCCGACCTCGTCGTGCTCGATCCCGGCCTCGACGCGGAAAAACGTGCCGAGGTCCGCAGTCGCATGTTGGGACCCGAAGTGCTGGACACTATGCGGTTCCCAACGATCAAGTTCGAGTCAACGCGTATCGAGTCCACGGGATCAAATCGCTGGACCGTCGCCGGGCAGCTGACGATTCGCGGCACTACACGTCCGATCACATTCTCAGCCGCGCGTGTGAGCAATCGCTATCGTGGCGAGGCCAGAGTCAGGCAGCGTGATTTCGGCATCGAGCCGATCCGGATTGCCGCCGGCACCGTCCGAGTGAAAGACGAATTAAAGATCGAATTCGAGATTGCCGCGGCAGAACGGGGCTAAGTCCTCAGCGGCGTTACGACTCGACTGGTACGAATCAGGCGCGTATCATGGCGCGGTATGGGTGCGTACACACCCGGCAGGGTTTCGATATCAATCGGTCTCGCGGGTCTTCTGGCCGCGGCCGGGTTCGTGTTTACGCTGGAAGCACAGCAATCAGGTCCCCCTTCGGCAAGCTCAGGGCAGGGGCGCTCCGGCGCTTCCCATGTCTCCCTCATTGATGAGTACTGCCTTTCGTGTCACGACGAGGACCATAAGAAGGGGGAGCTTTCGCTCGAGGCGGTCGCGGCGCAGGACGTCGCGAAACATCCGGAGGTCTGGGAGAAAGTCGTCCGCAAGCTTCGCGCCCGTCAGATGCCGCCCGTCGGGAAAGAGCGGCCGGACGACCGCATGTACGACGCAGTCATTTCTGCGCTGGAAGCGTCGCTCGACCGTGCGGCCGCAGCGCATCCGAATCCCGGCAGGCCCGCGACCATCCGGCGGCTGACTCGGACTGAATACCGGAACGCGGTCCGCGATCTGCTGGCGCTCGACCTCGACGTTGACTCGCTGCTGCCTGCCGACGAATCCAGTTATGGCTTCGACAACGTGACGGTCGGCGATCTGTCCCCAACGTTATTGGATCGCTATGTATCAGCCGCGGAGAAGATCAGCCGTCTCGCGGTCGGGCGCCCCGGCCGGTCGCCGGGCGGCGACACCATCAGGGTCCCACCAGATGTCACGCAAGAGGATCACCTCGACGGCCTTCCCATCGGCACACGCGGCGGTGCGCTGCTGAACTACACGTTTCCGCTCGACGGCGAGTACGAATTTCAGATTCGCCTCACGCGCGACCGGGACGAGCACGTTGAAGGGTTGAGCGAACCCCACGATCTCGAGCTGCTGCTCGACCGCCAACGCGTGCAGCTCTTCACCGTGAAACCGCTGCAGGCGCGCACGCCCGGGGGGCCAGCGGACTATCAGCCGTCGCACGACACGCTCGACCAGCACCTCCGGATCCGCGTTCCGGTGAGCGCCGGTCCGCACGCCGTGGGCGTCGCGTTTCTGAAGAAGCCGTCGTTGCTCGCGGAGACACCGCGTCAGCCCTATCAGGCACGTTTCAATTCGTACCGGCATCCACGAATTCAGCCCGCGATTTATTCGATTTCGATCATCGGTCCGTATGACTCCAGGATTCCCCGAGACACGCCGAGCCGCCGCCGGATTTTCGTGTCACGGCCGGCGAATCCCGGTGAGGAGGCGGCTTCGGTAACCCGCATCCTGATGGCACTCACGCGCCGAGCCTACCGCCGCCCAGTGAGCAAGGCTGATCTGGAGGGTCCGCTGACGCTCTACCGTCAAGTGAGAACGGACGGAGGAGACTTCGACGCCGGCATCGAGATGGCGCTGTCGGCGGTTCTCGTGAGCCCGCAGTTCCTGTTTCGAATCGAACAGCAGCCGCCCCACGTCCCGCCGAAGACCTCCTATCGAATCAGCGATCTCGAGCTTGCCTCGCGGCTCTCGTTTTTTCTCTGGAGCAGCATCCCGGACGAGCCGTTGCTCGATGCGGCGGTTGCCGGAAAGCTGCACGAACCTCGCGTGCTCGAACGGCACGTGCGACGAATGCTGGCGGACCCGCGGTCGAGCGCAATCGTCAACAACTTCGCCGGGCAGTGGCTCCACCTGCGCAATCTCGAATCGATCACGCCGGACATGCGGCTGTTCCCGGATTTTGACGACAACCTTCGCCAGGCGTTTCGCCGCGAAACAGAGTTGTTTGTCGAAAGCATTCTTCGCGAAGACCGAAGCGTGCGCGACCTGTTGAGCGCAAACTACACCTTCGTCAACGAACGGCTGGCGAAGCATTACGGTATCCCGCACGTGTATGGCAGCCGCTTCCGCCGCATCACGCTCGATCAGGGCGACTGGCGAGGCGGGCTGCTTCGCCAGGGAAGCATTCTGACGGTCACCTCCTACGCGACCCGAACGTCGCCGGTGCGGCGCGGCAAGTGGATTCTCGACAACCTGCTGGGCGTACCGCCCCCTCCCCCGCTCCCTGACGTCCCCGCTTTGAAGGACAACACGGTGGACGGGCGTCTCTCGGTTCGCGAGCGCGTCGCCGAACACCGCAGCAATCCGAACTGCGCCGCCTGCCACAATCTCATGGATCCGATCGGACTGTCGCTCGAGCGATTCGATGCCGTTGGACGTCGGCGCGCAGTCGAAGGGGAAACGCCGATCGATGCCTCCGGAGGACTTCCCGACGGCAGCAGATTTGCGGACGTCGATGGCCTCGAAGCCGCATTGCTGCGCCGTCCAGAATTGTTTGTGGGGACGTTTGCGGAAAAGCTCCTGACGTTCGCCCTGGGCCGGGGAATCGAGTATTACGACGCGCCTGCCGTTCGCAAGATCGTGCGCGAGGCACGGCCGCACGATTTTCGGATCTCCTCGATCGTTTTGGGTGTCGTGAACAGCCAGCCGTTTCAGATGAGGACGTCGCAATGATTATCACCAAGAAAGCATTACCGCGCCGGACGTTTTTGCGTGGCATGGGGGCGACGATCGCACTCCCGCTGCTCGACGCCATGGTTCCATCCATGACCGTGCTCGCGAAAACACCGGCCGAGCCCGTGCGGCGTCTCGGCTTCGTCTACATGCCGATGGGATGCGATCTTCCGCGGTGGATCCCGCCGGCCGACGGGAGACTGAGCGAACTTTCGCCGACGCTCGAGTCGCTTCGCCCGGTTGTCGATCAACTCACGGTTATTTCAAATCTCGAGTTGAAGAACGCCTACCCCGGCACGCATGCGACGTCCAACGCGGCGTTTTTGAGCGCGGCGAAGGCGAAATGGACCGAGAGTACCGATTACTACCTGGGCACAACTGTCGATCAGATCGCGGCAAAGGAAATCGGCAACAAGACGCTGCTGCCGTCTTTGGAACTGTCGATGGATCTGCTCCAGACCGTCGGACAGTGCGACAACGGCTACGCGTGCGTCTATCAGAACAACCTCTCGTGGTCGTCGCCTACGACGCCGCTGCCGTCCGAGGCGCATCCGCGCATTGTCTTCGAACGACTGTTCGGAGAAGGCGGCAGCGCGGCCGACCGGCGGCTGGCGCTGCGACGGAGGGCGAGCCTTCTTGATTGGGTTCGCGAAGACATCACGCGGCTCGAAAAGAGGCTGGGACCGGAAGACCGGACGCGCGTCGGGCAGTATCTCGACACCGTCCGGGAAGTCGAGCGCCGGATTCAGAAGGCGGAAGCGGAAGCGGCCGACAACACGTTGCCCGATCTCGATCGCCCGGTGGGCGTGCCGGCGGCTTACGCCGACCACGCGCGACTGATGTTCGATTTACAGGTGCTGGCGTTGCAGGGGGATGTGACGCGGGTCATCACCTTCCAGCTGGCCCGGGAAACGAGCAACCGGACATATCCAGAAATTGGCGTGCCCGATCCGCACCACCCGCTGACCCACCACGGGAACGATCCAGAAAAAATCGCGAGAATGGCGAAGATCAACGCGTTCCACGTCTCGCTCTTTGCCCACTTTCTCGAGAAGCTCAAAGCGACGCCCGAGGGAGACGGCTCGTTGCTGGATCATTCGGTGTATCTCTACGGCAGTGGCATGGGCAACCCCAACATCCATGACCACGTGAATCTGCCGATCCTCGTCGCGGGCGGCGGCGCCGGCCGAGTGAAGGGCGGACGTCACATCAAGTACGCCGAGCCGACGCCGCTTGCCAATCTGCACCTCACCCTGCTCGAGCGTGTCGGTGTGCGGATGGAGGCATTTGCAGACAGCAAGGGCAAGGTCGATGAGTTACTGGCGCTTTAGCCTCGCCGGAGCTTTGCTGCTGCTATGCGCATCCAGCGCCAACGCGTTCGCGTCGAACAGCGCGCTGGCGGACGCAGCGGAGCGTATGGATCGCGCGCGCATCCACATGCTGCTCAAGCAGCGCGTGGACGTCAACGGCCCGCAGGTTGACGGAATGCGGGCGCTCCACTGGGCGGCCTACCACGACGATCTTGAAATCGTGGAACTACTGGTGCGCGCCGGGGCCGATGTCAACGCTGCCAGCCGCTATGGAGTGACGCCGCTGTCGCTCGCCTGCACGAATGGAAATGCGGGGATGGTCGAGTTGCTGCTGGAGGCCAAGGCGGACCCGAACGCGGCCCTGCCAGGCGGAGAAACGCCGTTGATGACGGCGTCCCGTGTCGGATCACTGGCGGCCGTCAAGGCGCTCCTGTCGGCCGGCGCGCCAGTTGACGCGAAAGACGATCGCCGCGGCCAAACGCCGCTGATGTGGGCCTCGGCCGAAGGCCACGCCCCGGTCGTTCAGGCACTGATTGCCGCCGGCGCTGATTTTCGAGTGCGTGTTCAGTCGGGTTTCACACCGTTTCTTTTTGCCGTGCGCGCGGGACGGCTCGACGCGGTCCGCGTCCTGCTCGAGGCAGGCGCCGACGTGAACGAGACCATCCCTGTCGGCAGCAGGCGCGGGTACGGCGGTCGGCTCCCCCCACCTGGTGCAAGTGCGCTGCTGTTGGCCGTCATGAACGCACATTTCGAACTGGCCGCCTATCTGCTGGAGTCCGGCGCCAATCCGAATGCCGATCTGCCGGGCTACACGGTGCTCCACGCAATCACAGCCGTCCGAAAGCCCGGCGTGGGAGACAACGATCCCGCCCCTGAAGGTTCCGGCAAGCTGAGCAGCATTGATCTGGTAAAGGCGCTCGCGGCGCGCGGCGCAAACCTCAACGCGAGGATGACGAAGCGTGCGAACTTGAACAACACGCGCGCGAACGAAATCGGGGCCACCCCATTCTTTCTCGCGGCGTTGACTGCCGATGCGCAGTTGATGAGAACGCTCGCGGCGCTGGGCGCCGATCCACAGCTCCCGAATGCAGACAACAGCACACCGCTGATGGTGGCGGCCGGACTCGCCACGCGCTCGCCGGGCGAGGACGCAGGAACCGAAAACGAAGTGCTCGAGGCGGTGCAACTCGCGCTGGAACTTGGCGCCGACATCAACGCGGTTGACAATAACGGCGAGACGGCGATGCATAGTGCAGCGTACAAGAACCTGCCGAAGGTGGTGAAGTTCCTCGCGGCCAAGGGCGCACAGATCGCTCTCTGGAACCGCAACGACAAGTTTGGCTGGACACCGCTGGCGATCGCGGTGGGCTACAGATTCGGAAACTTCAAGCCGTCAGCTGAAACCGAGGCCGCGATTCGCGAGGTCATGATTGCGGCAGGCGTCACCCCACCGAAGACGATCGTCGCGAAGACGCAGCAGATCTATTAGGTTCAAGCGGTCTACTTTGGCGGCAGAATGATTTTGTCGACCGGCCGGGTTCCGTAGTCTTTCGACAGCTTCCTGTAATCCGTGCCGGTCCGGGCGTTCCAGTCCCACACGACTTGCCCCCCCTTCAGGGTCATCTCGCACATCAACCGCCGATCGCCGTCGATGGTTCCGCGCGACCCGTCGGCATATCGAAACCTGCCTGGCATGACGCGCAACACGGCGATGTCAGCCTCTGCGCCCACACTCAGGTGGCCGAGCTCGGGATGCTGAATGGCGTTGGCGGGGTTTGCCGTGGATTCCCGAATCACGTCCTGAAGCGGTGCGCCCATCACCAGAATCTTCGACATCGTCGTGAGCATGTCCATCATCGCGCCGTTCATGCTGCCCGTGTGCAGGTCGGTGGAGATGGTATCGGGATAAAACCCCTGTTGGATGGCAGGGACGGCATTCCGAAACACGAAGCTGCCGCCGCCGTGGCCGACATCGAACAGCACGCCGCGCGCGCGAGCCTGCTTCAGATAATCGAGCAACTTGCCACTGGCATCCACGTACGGCACGGGGCCGCGGAACATGTGGGTACTGATGTCCCCCGGTCGCAGACGCTCGGTTACCAGCTTGTAATACGGACGCTCTTCCCGGAAATAGCCAAAATCAACCATCACCGGGATTTTGGCGATCGTTCCCGCTTCGACCGCACGATCGACGGAGACCCACTCCGGTCCCTGATAATGCGCGGACTTGACTCCGACGACGACGTCGCGATGCTTGAGCGCCATCGCCGCCGTCGCCTTTGCGTCCATGTCGTGCACGTTTTGTTCGGGAACATCCGTCATCATGCCGAGCCCGACGATGTTGAGCATGGCGAACACGCGGGTGCGTGCACGATCGATCACGCGATTTCTGAAGTCTTCGAAGTTCCGCCACCCCGAACTGCCGACGTCGACCATGGTCGTGACGCCCGAACGAAAGCCGAACTCGTCGGGCAGCACGCTGTTGTCCCCCGCCCACGCACCCTTCATCCCGGTGGTGGCAAAGACGTGGACGTGTATATCAATCAGCCCCGGCGTGACATACAGTCCACTGACATCGACAACCGTGCGCGCCTCCGTCGGGCCGATGTCAGGGCGCACGGCGGCGATCTTCCCGTCCGCGACAGCAACGTCCATGACCGCATCGACACCGTTGCGAGGATCGATGACGTGTCCTCCCTTGAGCAGGATCTGATAACGCGGCTGAGCGCTGGCGAGGGGAACGACGAAGGCGAGTAGCAGGGGCGCGAGAGAGAATCGGACAGTGATGTTCGGCATGCGGACATTGTCCTCGAACTCGCGCTGGCGTGCGTCGCCCGACAGGGCCGCGAGTCGGGCCGATTCAGCGCGGAGGGGACATCCGGGCAGCCGCTGACGACTGCATTCTGCCGAGCGTGGCCACGGCGGTCACCAGCCAGGAAGGGTCCACCGGCTTGGGCATATGGAGCTGGAACCCGGCGTTGAGCGCCAGAAGCCGGTCTTCGTCACGTGCGAACGCCGTCAGCGCGGCGGCTGGAATTGACGCGAGACTCGACGGGGCCAACGCCCGGATTCTCCTGATCAAAGCGTAGCCATCTTCGTCTGGCATGCCGATGTCGGCGAGTAGGACACCGACGTTGCCCTGTTGCAGGAGATCGAACGCCTCAGCGGCAGAGGAGGCCGTCAGCACCGCGGCTCCGCACTCGCTCAGGTGTGCGGCCACGACGTCGCGACTCTCCTCGTCGTCGTCGACGATGAGGACAGTGATGCCGTCGAGCGACGGAATGGCCTGCGGTCGAGCGGCGCGCGAAGTCGTAGCGGCATCGGCGCCGGCTTCCGAGGATTCATGCACCGCGATTGGCAGCCGCACGATGAATGTGGCTCCGTGGCCATGCCCGGCGCTGTGCACCGTCACAGTACCGTTGTGCGCTTCCACCAGGCTCTTGACGATCGACAGCCCGAGACCGAGGCCGGAGTGCATGCGCGTTGTCGAACCATCCGCCTGCCGGAAAACCTCGAACACACTGGAAAGGAACTCCGGCGCGATCCCCTGCCCCGTGTCGGTGACGATCATCTCGACATCGTTGCTCGACCGGCGGAGCCGAACGTGCACCGCTCCCCCCGACGGCGTAAATTTCAGCGCGTTGGAGATGAGATTGGAGGCCACCTGCTGCAGCCGCGCGGCATCCCCGTAAACTTTGCCAATGCCGGGTTCAGCATCGAAGGCGACGCGAATGCCTTTCTCGTTGGCACTGGGCTGCGCCACGAGCAGCGCATCGCGAACGACGTCACGGAGATCGACAATAGCGCGTTCCAATCGCATCTTGCCCGAGGCAATCCGCGCGACATCCAGTAGATCATCGATGAGGCGTGCCTGTCGACGCGCGCCCTGCCCGATACCGCGCAGCGCGCGGTCGCGGAGCGCCCCCTCGAGCGTCCCTTTGGTCAGCATGTCCGCCCAGCCAAGAATGGAATTCAACGGCGTGCGCAACTCGTGCGACACGATCGCGAGGAACTGATCTTTCAGGCGATTGGCGTCTTCAGCGCTCGCGCGCGCCGCCTGCTCGCGTTCGAGAAGTTGGAGTCGCAGTTCCTCGAGCCGTGTCATCTCGGCCAGCGCGATCCCGAGGCGTTCCTTCTCCTCCGCGAGGGCACGTTCGGCTGCGCGCGCCTGGCGCAGCGCGGTGATGGTTTCGTTGTGCAACCGCTGGATTTCGTCGGTGTGGCGCTTTTGATCTTCGAGCCGCCCGGCGAACAACTCGTAGGTTCGATACGTCAGGTAGATGGGCGCGACCAGCAGCACGGCCTTCCAGCCATCGCCGCGCTGCACCACGAGCGCCGCAAGAGCGCCCGCGCTGCCCGCGACCATGAAGCTCGCTCCGCTCCAGAGGAAATCCTGGCGCCAGGTGTGAACCCACGATCGCCGGGAGGAAAAAGCGATCGCGCCGGCGACGAGTACCGTGTTGACGAGAAAGTAGACGGCTATTGCCCCGACAAACGGTCTCGCCGGAGCGAAGGAGGCAATTGGCGTCGTCCCGCCAAGCGACGCGTAGACCGCGCCAGTTGCCGCCATCGTCGTGGCGGCCGCGGCGCTACTGAAGACGGTGCGATAGAGCGGATAGGGTTTCTTCGCTTTGTAGCGGCACTGAACCCATGCGCCGGCCACCGCGATGAGCACCGCGTGGCCGGGACCGAGCAGCAGCAGCGACATCAAATTCGCCGCGTACGAAACCGACAGCGTCGAGCCGTTCGTCACCGGGATCGGCAGGTTGACTTTCCACGCAGACGTCAGGCACGCGAAAGACATCAGCACGATGAACAACAGGGGCTGCGGCGGGGTTCGCGGAAAGAAGAGACTCAGGCAGATGGCGCCACCGAGGATGACGGCCACGATGTAGAGCTGTGCCGCCAACGGCAGCGTGCGCCACGGCACGCGTGAACCCGAGCCTTGGCTGGAGGAAGGATCCCGCTCGAATTCCGTCGTGGGATGGTCGATGGCGTGATTCAGCGTAACGACTGCCTGCAGGTTCCCCATAGCTTCACCTGATGTCCGGATTCCACAGAACGTCGCACCCCGCACCGATGCACCAGGAGCCCCACACCACCGTGTCGCCATCCGCGCTGCCCCAGACGACGGTGTCGCCGTCGGTGCTGCCCCAGACGACCGTGCTCCCCCAGACGACCGTTGCGGCCGTCGGATCGGTCACCGCGCCACTAACCGTGGCAGCGCTCCACGTACCGGTACAATCGGCGCCAGCGCACGTCGAGCTCCAGACAACGTTCTGGCCTTTCCCGAATCCCCATTGGACGGTGAGACACGCTTCGTCGAGACATTTCGTGCCCCACGTGTTCTTCTCCTCGTCCTGGGATACGCCCCACCGAACGTTTTCCCCTGCCGGCGTTCGAGCGTCGCCCCAGATCACGTCGGTCGCCCAGGCATTTGCGCCAGGCAACAGCCGTCCGCGACGCAGGAGTTGGTTTCCCCAGATGATCTGTGCAGTCCAATTGGAAGATGCTGGATAGGGAACATCTGACGGCGACGCAAAATGCCGGGCCAGCGCCACCGCGCCGTGGGCATCCAGGAAGCCGCCGCCCTGCGTCAGAGGGTCGTACCCCGCGTAAACCTGTGCCGTGTACTGCAGGATGGCTTTGACGGCATTCGGCGTCAGGGCCGGGTTTGCCTGCATCATCAATGCGACCGTCCCAGTGACCACCGGCGCCGCCATGCTCGTACCGCTGAGACTGAGATACGGCAGATACGGCGTCGGCACCGTCCCGCCGATCAAGTACGGGGCCTTGGTCGTATAGAGGGCGCTGAGCGGATCGCTCAACGATTCAATGCCGACTCCGGGCGCCACGATATCTGGTTTCGCGTTGTTCGCAACCGCCGCCGGCCCACGCGCGCTGAATGGCGCCACCGCGTCGTCGTCACGACTCGCTGTGCCCTGATGATTCGATGCGCCCACCGTCAACACCCACGGAGCGTTCCCGGGAGCGGTCACACCGCCGTAGACCGGCTGGCCAAGTGAATCGCGGCCGCCATTTCCGGCAGCGGCGACGACGACGATTCCTGCTTCGACCAGATTGCGCGTGGCAAGCGTGAGCGGATCCTCCGAATAGTTGTCGTACACACCGGCAGAGAGCGACAAGTTGACGACCCGGATATTGAGAGCGTCCCGGCGCATGAGGACGTGATCGAGTGCCGCGATCACGTTGCTGATCCTGCCCGAGCCGGTGGCGTCCAGCGTTTTCAGAATCAAGAGGTGCGCTCCGGGAGCGACACCTGTTCGGGCACCGCTCGAATCGTAGCCGTTGCCGGCCACGATCCCGGCGACATGTGTGCCGTGACCGTAGTCGTCATACGGGGAAGGGGCGCCGTTGACGAAATCGACGAACTCGACGAGGCGCTGGCCGCCGGGGCCAATGAGATCGTCGTGCCACGAGGTGATGCCCGAATCGATAATGGCGATACCGACGCCCAAACCGTCATACCCGAACTGCTGACGAACGAACGTCGCGCCAATCGTGGCGCTGGTGCGCTCGAGGGTCCCGCTCACTGGACGGTCGATAACGATCCCTGCGACGTGCGGATTGTGTGCCAGACCTTCGAGGGCGGCGTTCGGCATCAGTGCCACGCGCGCATTGATGATCGGCAGTTCGCGGCCGGCTTTTCCTCCGGCTAGCGTGATCAACTGACCGATCGAGGCAAGCGATTGTCGATCGACCGCTCGCACGATCACGGGCGACCATCCGCTGCCTCGTGCGGCTTCCGCGCGCGCGAGTGTTCCGAGCCTTGGAGCGGGAGTCTGACCGAACGCCGGCAAGGCGCTCGCTGCGATCCAGAAGCTGAGGGCAAGAATCCGATTTGGGGTTGTCCGCATGCGCACCGGTACGGTCCCTCCTGAGCACAGGCGTCCGATTGCACGAGTGGCTGAAGCGCGCCTGCGGCCACCTCGCGAGTCGAGCGTGCTGACCCTTCAGCCGCGTTCGCGCGGGTATTCAACGGCGTACTGGGGAGTTGGTGATGGTACAGGACGACCGGGGATCGGCCCTAGTAAATTTTATGGATGTGCTTATAACTCAGCAGTTTAGGGGTCTGCAGGAACGCGACTTACGAGCGCGGGGCTCCGCAGCCGCAGGTCTTCCACCCAATCAAACCAGCGATCCATCCCCTCTCCCGTTCGGGCCGACACAGGAAGATACTGCGACCGGGGCATGACGCGCCCGAGCGCATCCGCAATCGTCGCGACGCGAACGTCCGGCAAATACGGCAGCAGGTCGATTTTGGTGATCAGCACGAGATCGGCCTTTCGGAACATGACCGGATACTTCAGCGGCTTGTCCTCTCCCTCCGTGACTGCCAGTGCGACCACGTTGGCAGCCTGGCCAAGGTCGTAGATCGCCGGACATACGAGGTTCCCCACATTCTCGATGAAGAGATAGTCGAGTTCGCGCGAGGGGAAGTGATGCAGGGCACGATGCACCATCCCGGCGTCCAGATGGCAGGCCGATCCGGTTGTGATCGATCGCGCGACGATGCCGGCAGCGCGCAAACGTTCGGCATCGCGCTCCGTCGCGAGATCGCCGGCGAGTGCTCCCAACTGGCGGTGACCGGCGAACCGCCGTGCGGTCGCTTCGAGCACGGCCGTTTTCCCGGCACCAGGCGAACCCATCAGGTTCAGCGCAATGACGCCGCGCTCTCGAAAGTGACCGCGATTGTGCGCAGCCGTCCGGTTGTTGCCGGTCAGAATGTGTTCGTGCACGTCCACCGGCACGATGTCAGGATCGCCGCAGCCACAGGTGTCGCACATCATGGCACCTCCATTTCGATGCGATCGAGCACAATCTCGTCCCCAGAGACCAGGCGTGCCGGCACCGCGCACGCGCGGCACCTCAGGAGATCCCCGCGCTCAATCGGTCGTCCGCAATCGGGGCATTCCCACCGTGCCGGCACCATCTGCACATCCAGCTGGGCGCCTTCGCAGATCGTTCTCTCCCGAAAAGTCACGTATGCTGTCGTCAACAGCTCCACCTCGACGCCCGAGATCTCACCGATGCGGACCGAGACCCGATGGACGCCGACGGCTTTCCGCGCGCGCGCCTCGAGCGTCACGCGCTCGACCAAGGCCTGAACGATCGAGTACTCGTGCACCTCACCTCCGCGGGAAATTTGGCGGACGGCGGGCGAAAAAGCCTTCGAGACCCGCGGCAAATTCGCCGCCGTCGGCGATGCGAGTGAGATTGTCGAGCTCACAATCGAGGTGAACGTCCAGCCGTTCCATCCCAGACGCCTGATTGAGCAACCCCTTGGCGATCGCAAAGGCATCCACCGGACCGTCCGCCACTCGCATGACGATTTGCCGCAGGTCCTCCTCGAAGGTGGCCGTTGGATACACCGCGTTGATGAGGCCGAGCTGCAGCGCACGGGTCGCGTCGAGCCTCGGGTTGAGCAAGACAAGCTCCATCGCGCGGCGGAATCCGATCAGGCGCGGGAGCATGAACGTCGAGCTCTCGGCACCGGTCAGTCCCGTCTTCGAGTACGCCCATTCGAAGACTGCACGCTCAGAGGCGAACACCAGATCGCAGCACATCGCGAGGCCGAAGCCGCCGGCCGCCGCGATGCCGTCGACCGCGGCGACGAAGGGCTTGGGCGCGCGGCGGATTTCTGCAATCGTGCTGTGGATGTACTCCAGGATCTGCTTGAACCGTTCGCCGTAGCCGGGCGGTGTGTCGCGCGCCCCGGGACTGAGGTAGCCAAGGTCGTCGGCGTCGCCGCCAGCCCGTATGTACTTGAGGTCAGCACCACTGCAGAACACGCCGTTGGCACCGGACAGGACAACGACCCTCACGCGGTCATCGCGCGCCAGCATCAGCCCGGCGCGCCGCAGATCCTGCGCCGTGCGCACATCGAGCGAGTTGAAGCGCTCGGGCCGATGGATCGTGATGTAACCAATCGAGTGGTCAATCCGGGTCTGGATGTGCTCTGTGATGACGCCCTCCATACAGCCTCAGCAGATTCTCGGAAGCGGCTCCCCGTCCGGCTCGGTCACGAGCCGCCGTCCGAACCCCGTGTCGAGAATGACGGCGCCAACGCGTTCCCTGGTGCATTCGCCGACGATTGCGGCGTTGCGTCCCAACGGATGCGCGTGCAGCGCCTCGAGCAAGGCGTCCGCGGCATCCGCGCGAACCCCGATCACTGCCTTGCCTTCGTTGGCGACGTGCAACGGATCGATGCCGAGAAGTTCTCCGGCCGCGCGAACCTCAGGCGTCACCGGTAACGCCGTTTCGTCGAGCACGATCCCTACACGGCTCTTGCCGGCCATCTCGTGCAGCGCCGACGCAAGGCCACCGCGCGTCGGATCCTTCATCGCGACGATCGCTCCATTGACACGGTTGAGCGCCGTGCGGATCAAAGCGTTCAGCGGCGCGACGTCCGACCGCAGGTCGCCATCGAGCGACAGCGCGTGCCGTCGCGCCATGACCGCCATCCCGTGGTCGCCCATCGTTCCAGTGACGACGAGACGGTCGCCGGGACGCAGCCCCGAGTCGGGAACGACGTGTTCGGTCAACGCGAAGCCAGTCGTGGTGAGCACGATGCCGTCGAGCTCCCCCTTTCCCATCACCTTGGTATCACCGGTGACGACAACTGCGCCGGCCTCTTCGCAGGTCTCTCGAATCGAACGCTGAATTCGAACGAGATCCGCGCGGGGAAAACCATCCTCGATGATCACCGCGCAGGTGAGCCCCAGCACGTCGGTTGCCCCCATGACCGCGAGGTCATTCACAGCGCCCGATATCGCGAGGCGCCCGATATCGCCGCCAGGGAAGAAGACCGGATGGATGACGTGAGAATCAGTCGTCACCACCAGCCATCGATCCCCGAGGCGGAGCGCTGCACCATCGTCCATGGCGGCCAGGCCGATCTCGCCGTCGGCTCGTTCGACGACCATGCCGTCCAGGAATACCTGCTGGATGAGAGTCCGCATCGCTTGGCCGCCGGCCCCGTACTTCAGGGTGATGCGTTCATCGAGGACAGACAGCACGATGCCCTCCCTGCGCGGGGGCGTCACCGCGCGTAGTTGCAGTCAGGCCGGCGCCTGAGAGATCGGGATGTCCTCCGTACATGTGCCAGATCCTGCACGTCCCTTCGGTGCTCACCATGCAGGCACCCACCGGTGAAGGAGGCACGCATTTCCCGCCGAAGAGCGCGCAGTCAGTCGGCGACTTGATGCCGGCCATGATGTCGCCACAGATGCATTCCTGGACCAAGGCCGGCGGCGCAAAGTCCCACAGACGGCTGACGTCGATATCGAACTGGCGGCGCGCGTCGAGGTGAGCCCACTCGTCACGCAGCCGCAGATTGCCGTTGGGCACGTGCGCGATGCCGCGCCACCGGCCGCCGATCGGACGAAAGACTTTCCACAGTTGCGCCTGCGCCTGCAGGTTCCCCACTTTGGTCACGCACCGCGGATACATGTTTTCCACCGCGGCGCGCTCATCGCGGATCAACTCCACGAGTTTCACCAGCCCCGCGAGGATGTCGAGCGGCTCGAAGCCGGCGACAACGACAGGTAATCGATGCCGAGCGACAAACGGCTCGAACACACCCCAACCCGTGATCGTGGCCGCATGCCCCGCCGCCAGAAACCCTTCGACTCGCGTGTCTGGCATCTCCGCGACGATCTCCATGACGGGCGGGATGTATTTGTGCGCGGAGAGCACGAAGAAGTTTGACGGTGGATTGGCGAGGACAGCTGCAGCAGTCGCCACGGCTGTGGTCTCGAACCCTGTCGCGAAGAACACCAGCGGCTCCGGGTTCTGCCGAGCCAGGTCGACGGCCTGCGCAACGCTATACACGACATCAACACGTGCGCCTTCGGCTTGCGCGTCCGCGAGCGACAGCACCGTGCCCGGCACCTTCACCATGTCGCCGTAGGTCGCGATTCGTACGCCTTGGCGCGCGAGTGCGACCCCTTCATCCACTTCAGGCACGTCGGTTATGCAGACCGGGCACCCTGGGCCCATGATGACGTTCAGGTTGCGCGGCAGCGTCGCGCGAAGACCGAACCTGGCGATTGCCTGCTCGTGGCTCCCGCAGACGTGCATGATCGATACGGGGCTGCGGCCGATTTCGCCTGTGATCCTGGCCAGGGTGTCGGACAACCCGCGCGCCCGGACGGGATCGCGAAATTTCATCTGCGCGAACGCGCTACTGCTGCCGATCATCGGCCGCTCCCTGTATCTCGCCCTTGATGTCTGCCGCCATCAGGTCCTCTTCGTGCCCGGCGAGCCGGAGAAGGTCTTCGTAAAGCGAGAGCGTCGCGCCAACTTCGCTTGCTGGAATGCGACGAATCGCATAGCCGACGTGATTGAGGATGTAGTCGCCTGGCTGAACGGGCTCGTCAACGACTTCGAGCCGAATCTGCTTGCGCACTCCCCAGAAGTCGACGACCGCCAGGAGGCCATTCACCTCAACGACCCTGCCGGGAACTCCGAGGCACATAGTCGCTCTCCTTGTTTTATGCTCGCCGCGCCCCACGTCTCTCAATGCGCTTGGGGCCCCACCCCCAAGCGCCCGGCTGCTCGCGCGTCGCGCTCGCAGCAGGCCACGGCTGCCGCTCGGACCGCAGGCGACTTATGCGAGACGCCGCGCAAGGGCGGCCGCAACGACCGCCTGGCCGAGCGCGAGGCCACCGTCTCCGGGCGGCACGTCTCCGTGCAGATGCACGGGAAAGTCGCCCGTCAGGACGCCCGCGAGGCTCTCGACCAGGCGCGGGTTCTGGAAGCAGCCACCCGTCAGAACCACCGGCAGCGCGCCGTGCGCTTTCGCCACCGCCGACACGACGTGAGCCGTCGCCGCCACAATCGTGTTGTGGAAGCGGGCAGAGATCCGCGAGGCGTGGACGTCGGCGACCAGGTCGCGAACGATCCCCCGCACCATCGGACGCAAATCGATCGTCCACGGCGATTGCCCCGAATCAATGTCGTAGCCGTACCGTGCGTCCTCCGACGGTTCGGCCTGGACGTTCCACTCGAGGGCGATCTGACTTTCATAGCGGGAGACCGGCCGCAGCAGCACGAGTGATCCCACGCCGTCGAAGTAGCGGCCACACCCGTGTGCCAGTGGCGAACGGAAGCGTGACGCGAGCATCTGTCGAACGACGGCCAGATCGTGCGATCCAACCATTGAAAAAAGCGGCAGACGATCGAGCGGCGGCATCCCATCGAAGGCGTCATCGACGAGCGCCAGCGCGATCCGCCACGGCTGACGGATGGCGGCGTCGCCGCCTGGCAGGCGAATGGGCCTCAGGGTGGCGACCCGCTCAAAGCTGTCGAGGTGCGCGAGGAGCACTTCTCCACCCCAGGCCGACCCGTCGGTGCCGTAACCGGTGCCATCGTAAGCGACGCCAATCACAGGACCAGTCAGCCCGTGTTCCGCCATGACACTCGCGACGTGCGCGTGATGGTGCTGGACGCCAATCTTGATGGGCTCCGGGCGCGCAAGTGCGTACTTCGTGGACAGGTACTCGGGATGCAAGTCGTAGGCGATGACGTCCGGCGCCACACCGATGAAGCGCTGCATTCGTTCAACGGAGGCTTCGAATGATCGATAGGTCTCGAGATTCTCGAGGTCGCCGATATGCGGGCTCAGATACGCGACGTCGCCGCTCCCGATGCAGAACGTGTTCTTCAGCAGGGCGCCGCACGCGAGCACCGGTCGATCCAACCCGCCGCCGGGACGTCGAGCGCCCGGGGCGACGTGGAAACTGGGAGCCACGACGGTCGGTTGTGGTACATAACCACGCGAGCGCCTGAGTACGACCGGGCGCCGATGGATGATCCGTGCGACTGAGTCGTCACAGGGCGTCTCGATGCTCCGGTCGTGCATCAAGAACAGATCGACAATGCTCCCGAGGCGGGACAGCGCCTCGTCATTGCGGTGGGCGATCGGCTCGTCCGAGAGATTGCCGGATGTCATCACCAAGGGCCGGCGGACCTCGCGCATCAGCAGGTGATGCACAGGCGTGTATGGAAGCATCAGCCCGATGAGAGGATTCCTCGGCGCCACGTCCGGTGCGAGCACGCATCCCTGGCGTCGTGTCGTCAGGACGATCGGATGCTGGGGCGATTCCAGCAGGCGCTGCTCCTCCGCGGTAAGCTCCGCCACTGTGGTCGCTTCACTCAGATCCTGAACCATCACCGCAAACGGTTTGTCGTCGCGTCGTTTGCGCGCCCGCAGCCGTTGCACTACGTCGGAAGACGAGGCGTCGCACGCGAGGTGGAATCCGCCGAGCCCTTTGATGGCGACCACACTTCCGGCCGAGAGTGCCGAGGCCACCGCGGCAATTGGATCGTCGTGGGCGATCACTGTTCCGTCCGAACGCCTCAACTCGAGTTGCGGACCGCAGTCCGGGCACGCATTCGGTTCCGCATGGAACCGCCGGTCGCCGGGACTGTCGTACTCGCGTTGGCACGCCGGGCACATCGGGAAGAATGACATTGTTGTTGCCGCGCGATCGTACGGAACGTCCCGGGTAATCGTGAAGCGAGGGCCGCAGTTCGTGCAGTTCGTAAACGGATACCGGTAGCGTCGATCCGCAGGGTCGAAAAGCTCCGCCAGACAGTCACGACACGTTGGCAGGTCGGCGGGAATGGAAATGCGCCGCTCGGCGCTTTCCCTGCTGTGAACGATCGTGAACGTGTCCACCGGCGCTGGTGGTATCGCCGTCCAGCGAACCTCACGAATGGCGGCCGCCGGGGGGGCCGATCGCTCCAGCAGCCGCTCGAAAACCTCGAGCGCCTGCTCGGATCCGAAGGCTTCGATTGTTACGCCCGTCGCATCGTTCCGCACGTGACCGGCGAGCCCTTGCTCGGTGGCAAGACGGTATACCCATGGGCGAAAGCCCACACCCTGCACCACACCGCGAATTTCGATGCGCCGGCCGAGTGTTGTCACGAGCACATCCCCACGAGTCGCGCCACATCTACGAACCGTCCGTGAGGGTTCGTCTCATCAGTACTCTTGCGCCGAAAAACAAAACCGAGCGAACGAGCCTCGTCAACGATCCGTTCGACGAGCGACGGCAGTGCCCGTCTCACGTTCGGCGAGAGCCCGACGGCCAGCTGCATCGAGCCAGGCACCAGACCCAGAAGAACCACGCGTCGCGGATAGCGTCCGAGCCACCTCGCGCCATCCAGCAAGTCCGCGACGCCCACCTGGTGCGGCGACAACCGCGTGGCCACGGCCGGTCCGACATCTTCACCGGTCAGTCGTACGAAGCTACCCGGGCGCTGGTCGGCTCTTACAGCGTCGACGAGGATCACAGAGTCGGCAGCGTCCACGTGCGGCAGCAACGAAAGACCGAGCGTGCCGCCATCGAGCACCTGAACGGATGGGGGCGCGTCGTACCGATCAATCAGGAGCGCCACCGCCGCAGCGCCGACGCCATCGTCCTCGAGCAGTAGGTTGCCGAGACCGAGCACGAGGAGCGGGGTCCGCTCATTCATCGACCTGTCCCCGGCGGTCGATGAAGCGATAGCCCGAGTACTTGAGGTCCTCTTCGGGGACGAACTTGTAACCGGAGAAGATCGATTCGACGGTGGCGTTTGCCTCGATCGTCGACATCAGGATGGCGCTGTAGACGTGGTGCACGGCAAATCCCAGAAGCAGCCACATCACTACATGGTGAATCCACCGCGCGGTGTAAAGCCCGCCGACGAGCGGAGAGAGCGAGGTGAATCCTCTCAGGACTGAGTCGGCGTCCGCACTCGCACCGCGCAGCATGAGTCCCGTGGCGATAGCGATAAAGTACAGGCCGAACACGAGCGCGTACGTGATGCCCGCGACCGGATTGTGCCCGACAAATCCTGGGGGTTTGCGCAACGCGAACAGGTAGAACTTGGTCGTCGGCCAGATGCCGTGTCGCCGGGAGCGATGGACAGGGATGAACTTGTCCCAGTGGGCGTACCTATTACCGGTGAACATCCAGACGATGCGGGCGAACACTGCGACGATGAAGACGTACGCGGTGTAGCCGTGAATGACCTTCATCCACCCCATCACAAAGGACTGGCCGGCCGGTCCCGATACGGTGATGAAGGGGCGACCGATGTAGAACCCAGTCACCGACAGCACGACGATCGAGAACGCGATCAGCCAGTGGGTGATGCGAACAGGTACCTCCCACACGTAGACGCGAACGATGCCTGGATTTGCAGGAGCGGCTTGGGGGGCGGAGGTCATACGGCCCTCACGCGCGCCAGTTCGCGACGACGGGCGTCCACTACGTGTACGCCGCACGCCATGCACGGGTCGAATGAATGCACCGTCCGGAGGATCTCGATCGGGCGCTCGGGATCCGCAACGGGCGTGGCAATCAGCGCCTCTTCGTAGGGGCCTCGCCTTCCGTTCGCGTCCCGCGGACCGGCGTTCCACGTGCTCGGCACAACGCACTGGTAGTTGTTGATGAGGCCGTCACGGATCGACACCCAGTGTCCCAAGGCGCCTCGGGGCGCCTCGTGGAAGCCGGCGCCGGTTGCCTCTGCGGGCCAGGTGCTCGGATCCCATTTGGCGTTGTCATGGATCCGCAGTTCGCCCGCGCCCATGTTGGCTGCGAGCGCGTCCACCCACGAGTCCATTTTCTCGGCGATGACCTGCGTCTCGATGCCGCGCGCCGCCACGCGTCCGAGCGTCGAGAACAGCGCCTCGGGACCGACGTTCAGCTGCTTGAGTACCGCCCCGACGAGTTCCTTGACGCGTGAGTGCCCTGAGACGAAGGCGACCAGCATCCGTGCGAGCGGCCCGACTTCCATGGGCTCGCCGTCGTAGCGTGGCGATTTCAGCCAGGAGTACTTCTTGTTTGGATTGGCCTCGAGCCCGAGCAACTCGTACGGGGGCGTCGGACCCGTGTAATTTGGCTTCGTCTCCCCCTGGTAGGGATGCAGCGCCATCTTGTCGCCACCCTGATACTCGTACCAGGAGTGGGAGACGTATTCGGTGACCTTTGCCTGGTCGAAGGGCTGCACTTTTGAGAGATCGCGGCCACGAATGACGCCGCTCGGAATAAACAACTTTGGCTTGTCGGTGTCATCCTCGGGGTATTCGCCATACGCCAGATAGTTGCCGACACCACGGCCGTGGCCGGCCCAATCCTTGTAGAACGACGCGATGGCCAGCAGATCGGGAATGTACACGCGCGTGACGAAGTCCTTGGCCTTCGCGACGAACTGCTTCAAATGCGCGATCGTGCCCGCATTGATCGCTGCCTGACTGTTGGGATCGATTGGTGTCGCCATACCACCCACGAGGAAGCTTTGCAGGTGCGGATTCTTGCCGCCGAGCACGGCGTGCATTCTGATGAACTCGCGCTGCCACTCGAGCGCTTCGAGGTAGTGCGCAACCGCCATGAGGTTGGCCTCTGGAGGCAGGCGGTATGCCGGGTGACCCCAATACGCATTGGTGAAGGGTCCGAGTTGCCCCCCATCCACGAAGCCCTTGAGGCGATCGCGCACGCCGCTGAAGTACTTCGCTCCAGAGAGCGGCCAATCGGAGATGGACGCCGCGAGCGAGGATGTCTTCGCCGGGTCGGCGGACAACGCCGAGACGACATCGACCCAGTCGAGCGCGTGGAGGTGGTAGAAGTGGATGACGTGGTCCTGCACGGCCTGCGCTCCGATGATGAGATTGCGGAGCAGCCGTGCGTTCGGCGGCGGGGACGCACCGATGGCGTTCTCCACGGCCCGAATCGACGCGATCGCGTGGACGGTCGTGCAGACGCCGCAGATCCGCTGCGTGAACGCCCACGCGTCCCTGGGGTCGCGCCCCTTGAGGATGATCTCGATGCCCCGGAACATCGTCGAGGACGACCAGGCGTCCTGGACGGCTCCGCGATCGACTTCGGCCTCGATCCGAAGATGACCCTCGATGCGGGTGACTGGATCGACAACGACGCGGGACACGTCAGGCCTCCTTCTTTGGTGGCTTGGTTGTCAGCGGCTCGGCTCGATCGCCGACCCGCTTCATGATCTGGATGAGCCCGTGGCCGCCGAAGGCTGCACCGACCCCAAGGACCGCCAGCGCGCCAATCTTGTCGATGTTCGAGGCGACGCCGAAGCCAGGGATGCCCTGCAGGTGCTGATAGAACGGCGTCATGGTGTCCCAGAAATCGGGCTCGGAGCAGCCGATGCAGGGATGGCCGCAACCGATTGGCCAGTTGGTGCCGCTGTTCCACTTGACGTTCGGACAGTTCTGGAACGTCGCCGGGCCTTTGCACCCCATCTTGTAGAGACAGTAGCCGGCACGGTGCCCCTCATCGCCCCAGGCCTCGACGTACTGGCCGGCGTCGTAGTGCGCCCGTCGTTCGCAGTTGTCGTGAATGGACTTGCCGTACGCGAACAGCGGCCGGCGCAGATGATCGAGCGGCGGCCACCGCTTGAACGTCAGGTAATGGACGAGAAGCGCGGTAAGGTTCTCCACATTGGCGGGACAAGCCGAGAGGTTGATCAGATTCCTGGCACCGGGCACTGCGTCGGCGACGCTGAGGGCGCCTGTCGGGTTGGGGGCCGCAGCCGGGATTCCGCCGAACGTCGCGCACGTTCCCATCGCAATCGTGGCAGCGGCGTTGCCGCACACCGTGCGGGCGATGTCCAGCGCGGATTCCCCGCCAATCGTGCAGAAGGCGCCGTTGGCGCCGGCTGGAATCGATCCTTCCACAATCGCGATGTAGTTACCTGGGTGCTCCTTCACCGGCCGATCGCGATTCTCTCTGGACTGGCGGCCCGCCGCCGCCATGATGGTCTCGTGATAGTCGACCGAGAGAATGTCGAGGATCACGTCGGCGGCAGTGGGACTGCTGGCCCGGAGGAACGACTCGGTGTTTCCGGCGCAATCCTGGAACTCGAGCCAGATGAGAATCGGTTTTGCCGTTCGCTGGATGGCCCGTGCAATTTGCGCGGCTGCGGTATCTGGAAGCGCCAGCGCTGCCGCCATCGTCGAGCAGAATCCCAGGAATTCGCGGCGAGAAACCCCACGGCGCTCGAGTTCCGTGGCCAGCCACCCGCGCTGCTTGCTCACAAGCCACCTTCGCTTTCCCGGGCACTCGACCCGGCTAGTCGCCCTTCTTCCGCCCCGCTTTTATGCGGAGCCACAGCGCGCCGGCCAGCGGCAGGAGCAGTGAGAGCGCCGGGACGATCGATGCCAGCTCCTCGTGATGTCTTCTCATGGTCGTTTCCCGGGCCCGCAGAGCGCTTCAGCCTCGGGAGGTATGTGGGATTTTCCGCGCGAGCGGAACTCTCTCGATGATTGCTGTCAGCGGCTGCCAGCCGTCTGCGTCGAGCAAGCATCGTTCCCGATTGAGGAGGCCTTCCTGTGGCGTCGATCGTGTGTGAAGGAAGAACTGCTGGAGGGGCGCTCAGTGCCGCATTACGGCCGGTACCCTTGCCAACCCGTGAGTTTGTAGCAAATCAATCGCACGTGATTTGCCGGGGAGGTGACTCGCACCCTGACCCCCGATTCGTTGGTCATGCCGGAAGCACGCCAGGTATCTGCCGGCTTTTCGGCAGATTCCCGCAACCCTGTCAGACGCTGAACCCGTGGTCGCGGGCAAAGACAATGGCCTGCGCGCGTGACCACACACCCAGCTTGTCGAAAAGGTTCGACGCGTGATTGCGGACGGTCTTTTCGCTGATGTTCAGGCGGTCGGCGATATCGGTGTTGCTCAATCCATCCGCGATGAGCGCCAGCACCTGACGTTCACGCGCCGACAAGGAGGCAAACACCGACGCACTCGCCATATCACCCGCATGCACGAACGCGAGAACGGCCTCGCGGAACCGCTGCCAGGCAGGCTCGAATTCGAGAAGGATGTGATTGCGTGAGTCGAGTTCGACGAACTCGGCCCCAGGAATCCCCGTGGCCAGTCGGCGCCCTTCCTCTATCGGTACCACTGCGTCGTCTCGCGCGTGCAGTACGAGCGTTGGCGTGCGTACCTCGCTGAGCAATGCCGAAACATCCATGACGGCGCGAGCCTCGAAGAGCGTAGCGGCGATCTCGCCAGAGGTCGTCTTGAGACAGAGATCATTGAACCATTGCAACTGTTCCTGGGTGCCGCCGGGGATGAAACGCGACGTGAAGACCTGCCGGAATGTCGGGTTGTCCTTTCCCCAGGCCACCCGCGCCAGATCGACCATGGCTTGATACTCACGCTGGCTCAGCGGCGTGCCACGGCGCGATGCGCCACGTGCGTACGCTCCGTACAGAATCATCCGGGCGACGCGTTCCGGATACCGGATCGCGTACTGAATGCACGCCGCCCCACCCTGTGAAATGCCAAGGAGCGTCACCGGTCCGTTGGGGCGAGCGGCATCAATCACCGACTCGAGATCATCGGTCCATTGGGAGACCGTCAGCGCACCGAGGGGCGACCCGCTCATCCCGCATCCGCGTTCGTCGTAGCGCACGAAGCGCCAATGTTCGGAGAAGAACTGAATCCAGTGCTTCCAGACGGGACTTTCCCACTCGTACTCGAGATGGGTCAGCCAGTTGGCCGCCTTGACGACGACCGCGCCATCGCCCGCGTCTGCCCACGCCAGTCGCGTGCCGTCCGCCACGGTTACGTAGCGAATGTGCTGCCGGAGCCTTGCTGGGGTCGCCATGAGCCTGATTGGGACATTTGTTTGATGTCCAGGGCCGCAATTTTAGCCGAAGCGGGACAAAACGCCGATGGCGGGGACGTCATCGGCGGCGCATTCTCTGTCAGCAAGAAAACGAATGCGAGGTTTTATGACGATCAAACGACCCACGACGCCGCTGCAGCGGTCCCTTTTGGCCCTAATCGCGCTCGTTGGCGCAGCGTCGCCACAGGCGCGAGCGCAGGGAGAACAGGCGACCATCGCGACATCGCAACACCACGCGCAGGCGCCGGACAGGAAGAGTGACGTGAGCGCCTTCATCTCACTGGTTCGCGATTCGACCGAGCGCTTCCGTGATGTGGCGGCCGCCGAGGCGGAGGGCTACCGTCTGCTTTTTGGCTGCGTCAGCGGTCCCGATTGGGGCGCGATGGGGATGCACTTCGTGAACATGTCGCTCGTCGGAGACGGCGTCCTCGATCCCGCGAAGCCCGAAATAGTCATTTACGAGCCATTGCCGAACGGCAAGTTGCGGCTCATTGGTGCTGACTATCTGGTTCTTGCGGCCGACTGGCATGCCAAGAACCCCACCGCCGGTCCGCCGGAGCTCATGGGCCAGCTGCTCCACCTGTTCGAGAGCCCGAATCGCTTCGGGCTGCCAGACTTCTACACGCTCCACGTGTGGGCGTGGAAAGAAAACCCCAACGGCGCATTCGTGAACTGGCACCCCAAGGTTTCGTGCGAGGCCTTCAACGGACCACAGTCATGAACCGATCGCGCACGTGCGTCCGCGATCACGGATTAGAAACAACCAGGAACCATTGGAGAGACATCATGGCGGGAATTGCAACGTTGGCGTATGGGACCCTCAGTTACGTGATCTTCTTTCTGACTTTTCTCTATGCGATCGGATTCCTCGGAAATGTGATCGTTCCGAAGTCGGTGGACTCACCGGCAACCGATCCGTGGCTCGCGGCGCTCGCGATCGATGTCGGGCTGCTGCTGATCTTCGCGCTGCAGCACAGCATCATGGCAAGGCAAGGATTCAAGCGGTGGCTGACCAGATTCATCCCCGTTCCCGTCGAGAGGAGCACCTATGTGCTCGCCAGTAGCCTGGCGCTTCTCCTGCTCTTCTGGCAGTGGCGACCGCTTGGCGGGGTGATCTGGGACGTCCAGAACGAATTCGGCCGCGCCGTGTTGTATGGCGGATTCGCTTTCGGGTGGGCGCTCGTCCTCGTGGCCACGGCCCTCATCAACCATTTCGACCTCTTCGGCCTGAGACAGACCTGGAGAGCGTTCCGCGGCCAGCCGCAGGCGGGTCTGCAATTTGCGACACCGATGCTCTACCGGATCGTGCGCCATCCGCTCTATGTGGGCTGGTTCTTTACCTTCTGGAGCACGCCCACGATGACGGTTACGCATCTGGTTTTCGCGGCGATCGCGTCGGCCTACATTCTTGTGGCGATCCGGTTCGAAGAACGCGATCTGATGAGCGTGCATCCGGAGTATGCCGACTATCGCCGCCGGATACCGATGCTGGTGCCGTCCCTGCGCCGTGAGGTCGCGCGGATCGAGCCGGTCCACACGGTGCGTGCCTAGTCGGCGCGGTCGTGGCCTGAGTTGGGGTTGCCGATGCCAACGATCATTTATGGAGGCCTCGGGTGGTGCGCCGTGGCCCTGGCGATTGCCGGGGCCCTCCTGCCCGGACTGCCGACGACAGTATTCGTGCTCGCGGCGTCGTATTGTTTCTCGCGAAGCTCACCGCGCTTCGCGCAGTGGCTGCGCGACAATCGATGGCTCGGTCCAACGCTCCGGCGTTTCGCCTCGGCCGATGGGATGTCGCGTTCGACGAAGCGCGCTGCATTGACCGGGATGTGGACCGCGGTCGTCGTGTCTTCGGGTACGCTGATCTGGGTTCACCCCGCGGTCGCGCTTTGCACCGTCGGGTTGGGCGCGGTCGGAACCCTCTCGATTCTGTTCGGAATTCGTACCGCCGCGGAGATGAGGGTCTGACCCCGGTCTGACCCTCGTTTGACCCCGGTCTGACCCCACTCTTTGCTAGACTCCCTCCGCACGTCGCCGTTCGAGGCGCTGATCACCAGGGAGGGATCACGATGTCGGCACGTATGTGGGGAATCCTCGTCGTCGTCACAGCGGTAGCCGGGACGATTGGAGTCGCACGTTCCACCCAGGGGCCTGCGGGTCCCAACCGAGCGGCGCTGGCGGTCAAGGCTGCCGAAGCCTTTCTCAGCACCCTGGATCAGCCCCAACGCGGCAAGGCCAACCCCGAGCTGACCGATAGGACCCGAACGATCTGGTCGAATTTGCCGACTGGCATCGCGATGCAAGTGGGCGCAACCGAGCGGAACGGCGTCAAACTCGGCGACATGTCACCGGCCCAGGAAAAAGCCGCGCTCGGCCTGCTCTCGGCCACTCTCAGCGCCGAGGGCTTTCAGAAAGCCATGGCCATCGTCGACGCCGACCAGGTGCTCGAAGTGCAAAGTGCTCCGAAACGCCCCGCCACACAAGCGATCAGGTTCGGCCGCGCCGAGTACTACCTTGCGGTTCTTGGCAAGCCCTCCGTCACTGAGAAGTGGATGATCCAGTTCGGCGGGCATCACCTGGCGATCAATGTCACGTTCGCCGGACAGCGTGTACTCGCGCCTACTCACACGGGTACCCAGCCAGCTACCTACAGCATCGATGGCAAGACGATCAGGCCGCTGGGCGACGAGAACGACAAGGCGTTCGCGCTCATCAACGCATTGAACGCCGAGCAGCAGAAACAAGCGATTTTGGGTATCGAGGTTCGCAACCTCGTGCTGGGTCCGGGGGTTGACGGGAAGACGATCGAGCCGGAGGGCCTGCGCGTCTCGACGTTCACAGCAGCACAACGAACCATGCTCCTGGATCTCGTCAGGGAATGGGTGGGGATTCTCGACGCGCAAGCTGCGGCCGCCAAGATGAAAGAGGTCGAAAGCACCCTCGCCGATACCTACTTTGCGTGGGCCGGACCGACGACGATCGGCAAGGGAGCGTATTTCAGGATTCAAGGGCCGGCCGTGCTGATCGAGTACGCGCCGCAGGGCCGGGGGGATACCAACATCGACCACATTCATACGATTTATCGCGAACCTTCGAACGACTACGCGGCAAAGTCCACCAGGCCCTGATGATCACCCGGACGTTGTGCGCCGTTGCCCTCCTGGTTTGCGTGACGGTCAACGGCCGTGCTCACCAGCTCGATGAGTATCTGCAAGCCGCGCGTCTGTCGCTTTCCCACGGGCGCGTCGCGCTGGAGCTTGACCTGACGCCGGGTGTCACTATCGCCCCGGCGATAATCGGGGCCATCGATTCGAACGCAGACCGGACTATTTCTCCGCTGGAAGCGCGTGCCTACGCTGCGTCGGTTCTATCCGAGATTAGAGTCACCCTCGACGGTCACCCGGTTGCAGTCGCGCTGGAGCGCGTGGAGGTCCCGTCTAACGAAGAACTGCGCCACGGTATCGGGACGATTCAACTTCGGGCAGCTGGTGCGGCAGACGCTGGATCAGGCTCTCGTCTGTTGCGTTTCAGCAACAATCATCGTCCGGATGTCAGCGTCTATCTCGCGAATGCGCTGAGATCGGACGAGCGCGCCGCGCACGTCGTGAAGCAAACGCGTGACTCCCGCCAGCGGGAAATTCAGATCGAATATCGAGTGGATCCAGGCCGTCGGGCTCAAGTGACATGGCTCCTTGCCGGCCTGGGCGGGCTCGTCGTGATCGTGGTCGCGCGGCGCTGCTAGAGCGGGATCCCGTTGTCGCTGATGTACTGATCGAGCCGGTTGGCTGCAGGCCCGATGTAATGAAAGGCTTCGGCCCACTCGAATCCGTAGCGGCGGCCGAGGTCCCGATCTGAGGGCACGCCGCGCAGCCGCATCGAGTCGAGATCGAGAACGATGTGTTTGATGTACTGCCGGTTCGCGGTCTCGTCGTCATTGCCGAGGATGGGCAGCCGCTGCTTCCTGGATGCGAGCAAGGCCCTCAATCGCGCGCCGTTCTCTCCGGCGGGACCCTGTGTCACGTTGACTCGATTGCATTCGACTTTCCGTTCGATCGTCTCGGTGATGTCCACAATCCGGTTGACGAGCTGCGGACCTCTCGCAAAGTAGTACTTCTCTCGTACGCCGTGGGGCTGCAGGCCCGCCTCGAGCTGCTCGACGTAGTCCCTGGCGGATCCCGCCATCCAGCACGCCGATTCGACCAGCTGCGCCGTGACGTAGTGGTCTGGATTCTCTTCGTAATGGCCCCAGGGGTCGTAGCACACGATGGTGTCCACCTTCAGCAGGCGGAACAGGTGGATGAGCCGCCCGCGGATCTCCTGACGCGACTCGTTGTCCATGCGGTGGTTGCGGTAATTCAGGTTGAACACTCTCGTCAGGCCGAGCGCCTTCGCGACCGCGTCGTTGTCGCGCTCGTTGTTCAGCACGACTTCTCCTGTCGTGGCGCCACGTCCTGCCTTTTCGTCGTTCGTCATCCGGATGAGACATCCGGTATACCCTTCGTTCATCAGCTTGGCCACGGTCCCGGCGGCGAAGAGCGGCAGGTCGTCAGAATGTGGTTGGATGGCAGCCAGAACCTTGCCGACGTGAGGCTTCCCCGTCGCCGCGCGCTCGATAACGATCTCTCCCTGACGAAACATCTCGGCGGGTTGAGATGTCGCAGGCTGCGGCCGCACCTCGCGGGCTTCTGCTGACGATGTATTGGAGACGCGCACGGCGCCGGTCGTGAGGCCGCCAGTGACAGTCTTCTCGAGAAACTCTCGACGCTTCATGCTCTCCACCTCCGAGGAGCGACCTTAAAGGGGCCGCGCACTCACTCTCTCACGGCCAGCGCCGACAGCTCGTTCACCGTCCACGGCACCTGGCGTCCTTGTGACCGGGCGCGAATCCTTGCCACGGTTTCGGGGGAGATCGGGGCGGCCTCATGTCCCCAGGCGCGCCGGACATATGTAAGGATGTTGGCAAGCTGCTGATCGTCGAGCGTGCCCATTGGCGGCATCAGCATGTCGCCCTTCAAACCGTTCAGAGCGATCCGAACCAGGGGCTCTTCGTGACCAAGCACCCACTTGGAGTTTCGGAGCGGCTTGGCGAGCCGCTCCATGCCGCTGCCGTCGTTCTGATGACAGGGCGCGCAGTAGGTCAGGAACGCTGAACGGCCTCGCTCAGATCCGGTCGCGGCCGGATCTCCGGCGAGCCCGCGCAGCTTTTCGGAGTTGTTGATCAGCGCCGTCAGTCTCTCCGGGACATTCTGCGGTGCGGGCCCTTGTTCGAGGCCCGCTCTAGCGCCAGCGAGCAACCGGTCGCGTGCCGCGGCCGGCGCCATGTTCAGCAGACGCGTGAGTCGTGTGAGGTTTCTCGTGCTGATCTCGGGCGTGTCGTTCGTCTCCCAATCCGTGTAATCTCCCTTGCGGTTCGGCAGAAGGGTGCGCGGGTATTTCGCGTACTCCTTCCAGTCCTTTTCGGGATCGAGGCGCCGGAAGGACGGTCTGTCGCCCCGGTCCGCAGCGAGCCGTTGCGCGATGCGCGAGGCCAGGTGTCCGACAAACAGCGGTGCGCGCCAGACGTCGGCCTCCTCGAGCCAATTCAACACGAGATCCGCGTCGGTCGTGATCTTCCCTTCCAGCGCCCACCAGACACGCAGTGGAATATGTTTGTCGGCGATATCCTCCTGCCGCCGGATCAACTCGTGCAGCACGGCAAGGGCGGCACGCGTCTGGAGACGGGCAGCCGTATTCGCCAGTTCGCTTCTTACTTGCGCATCTGGCTCTGTGCGAGCCAGCTTGACGAGCTGCTCATGGATCTGCGGCGCAACTGATTCAGTATCGTTCAACAGGCGAAGGACCCACGAGCGGACGGGGGCATCAGGATGGTCGAGGAGAGCCAGGGCCCATTTTAAATCCATCCCCGCGATCTGATTCGCGGTCCAGAGCGCCTCGAGCGCAAGCTGCCCTCGCCTCTCGCGGGCCAACCGTTGCAGCTGCGGGACCAGCGAACGATCCTTGCGTTCGCCGAGCTGTCTTCGTGCGTGTTCCCGGTACCACTTTCGCTCGTCGCCAAGCAGTTGGATGAGATCCTGGCTGCTTTGTCTGGCGAGGTCGAAGGGCGAGACAGCCTGACGGTTGGTTCCGCGCACACGCCAGATTCGCCCGCACGCCTTGTCCCATGTGTCGCGTGGATCGGTGTGGTCCATGCGGATGTCGCACCAATCGGCAAAATAGACCGCCCCGTCGGGCCCGACGGCAGTATCGACAGGACGAAAACTCCGATCCGTTGTCGTCACCAACGCGTCGGTATCGACTGTTTTGTAGGTCGCGCCGTCAGCCACCAAACGCGAAGCCTGTATTCGGCTCGTCAGCGCCATTCCGGAGATGAGCTGACCTTCGTAGCCGGGCAGCTTTCCGTCCTCATAGACCACGGAGGTCATCGCGAACCGCGCGGCATAGCCATCGTGATCCATGTTCGAGATATAGCCGTTCGAATGCGGTCGAGTGAATGGGCCGTGCTTCGGCCAGTTCTTCTCGTAGCGTCCCCCCTCTACCCAGTGGAACCCGCGGCTGTTGCCGCCGTTGTCTCCCGAGAAGGCGCGTCCCTTACTGTCAAAGGACAGCGTCCACGGGTTGCCCCCACCTTGCGCGAACAGCTCGAACCTGTCGGTGTCCGGGTGATAACGCCACACTGCCTGGCCGAGAAACGAGATTCCTCTGACGTTGCCGGTGCTCGTGCTTCCGTGCACACCGTAGAGCCAACCATCGGGGCCCCACGTGAGGCTGTTCGCGAGCGAGTGCGTGTCTTCGAGGCCGAATCCCGATAGCCGCACTTCAGGATCGCCGTCCGGCAGGCCATCACCGGTCACATCTCGATAGAACAGCAAGTACGGCGGGTTCATCACCCAGACGCCCCCGTGCCCGGTCACGACACTCGTCGTGATGTTCAGGCCCGTAATCACATCCTTGTGCGAGTCGAACACACCGTCGCCGTTCGTATCTTCCAGCACGGTGATCTTGTCTGCGCCGCGGACGTGATTCGGCGGCGCCGCAGGCACTCCGTCGTAGCGGGCCCGCAGGTACTGGTCGTATGACGTGATGTTCAAACCCGCCGGAAACGGATACTGGAGATACTGCACGACCCAGAGACGTCCACGATCGTCGAAGTGCAGGTCGATCGGCTGTCGTATCACCGGCTCGGACGCGACCAGCTCGATCGTCAAGCCGTCGATCGTCTTGAACGCGCGAAGCGTCTCGTCTGGTCGCCTGGTCGTGTCCCCCTGCACCCAGTTCGTCAGTTTGTCGCCACCGTGCTTCAGATAGATGGCGACAAACTCCTCGACGTCGGGCGTAAACGGGCTCGATTGCTGTTGCTGCGCGGCGGGCGACGAGCAGGCGGTCAACACACCCGCGGCCACTACGGCGGCGAGGCAAGGCGTGGAGGTTCGGTGCACCGACTCAGAATCCCCAAGCGCTATTTGTCCACGAACCTGACACGCGCGACAACTGGAAAGTGATCTGATGGGTACCGTTGGTCTCTGCTGAAACGAACGATGTCAGCCTGCATCACTTCCGTCGCGGGCTGCACGAGGATGTAGTCGATCTTCTCTCCTTCCGTGTTGCCGAACTTGAATCCGCTGAACGTTCCGACGGATTTCTCCTGCGAATGTGTGACACGAAATGTATCGACGAAGGGCCCACGCAGCGTGGCCAATGCCGGATTCTTTTCTCCCACGTTGAAGTCGCCGGTCACGACGACGGGGTCGGTTGCCACCGCCCGGGCATCGATGCGCTCGCGAAGCAACACCGTGCTTCGCTCCCGCGACGGCTGCGACTGATGATCGAGATGCACGTTGTAGGCATAGAACCCACGGCCGTCACGATCGATGAGCCGCGCCCACGTGCAGATGCGCGTGATGTTGTTGCCCCAATGTTTCGACCCCGGCACTGCTGGCGTGTCCGAGAACCAGAAGGTGCCGGCCTCCGCCACGCGAAACCGGCTCTGGCGAAACAGAATCGCGGAAAACTCTCCCCGCGCCCGTCCATCGTCTCGCCCGACGCCGACGGTGGCGTAGGATGGGACGGCGGCCACGATCTCGTCGATCTGGAAATCGAGCGCCTCCTGCAGGCCAATGATGTCTGCATCCTGCTCGCGCACCAGGTCGAACAGCATCGTCTTTCGCCGACTCCATTCATTGTCGCCATCTTTGGCAGTGCCGTAGCGGATGTTGAAGGACATCACCGTGAGCGGCTCGTGCGGCTGTTGCGCGAGCGACTGCCACGGATGGAGGAGAACGAACGCGAACAGGACGCCAGCGAGGGAGAGGCGGGAAAATCGCGGCTTGATCATGGACCGCGATTCTTCCACATTCTGCGCTCACGCGCACCGAAGAGATACCGAAGAGATCTAGTTCGTGCGCAAGGCATCCACCGGCGCCATGCGCATGCCGCGACGCGCCGGCACGTACGAGGCGATCGTGGCCACACCGAGAAGAACCAGGGCGGTGAGAGCGAATGTCCACGGATCGAGCGGCTCCACCTCGAACAACAACCGCTCGAGCAGGCGCGTCAGTGTGGCTGCCGCGACCAGCCCGGCGACGATGCCGATCGAAACCAGGCGCAGCGCCTGGCCAAGCACGAGACGCAGGACCGAAGCCGCACCGGCGCCCAGGGCCATGCGCACGCCGATTTCCTTCGTGCGCTCCCGTACCGAATACGCCATGACTCCGTAGACACCCACGGCTGCCAGCGCGAGCGCCACCAGCGCGAAGACGCCGACGAGCACCGAGACGGCGCGTGGACGCGCAATCGTGTTGCCGATAGCCGCTTCCAGCGTTTGAACTCCGACCGGCGCTTCCGGCTCCTGCGAATGCACGACGCCAGTTACGGTCGTGGCGAGCCGCATCGGGTCCTGCTGGGCGCGCACGAAGAGCGTCATGCCGCGGCCGGGCCGTTGCGTCCTCGGAATGAAGATGGTCTGGCGGACGGGGCCATCCAGGGTCGACTTCGTGTTGCCGACGACACCGACAATCGTCCATTCCACGTCGTCCCTGCCGTTGGCGTGATCCACGTTGATTCGAAGACGCCGCCCCAGAGGATCCGCGTCCGGGAACTGCTGTCTGACGAGTTCCTCGCTGACGATGGCGACGGGTAGCGAATCCACCGTGTCCGACCGGGAAAAGTCGCGTCCGGCCACCTGCGGGATCCCCATCGTCCTGAAGAAATCCGGCGTGATCGGACGGACGTGACTGGATGAGAGCTGCCCATCCGCCGCTTTTGGCCTGTCGACGCGCCAGAAGCTCGTCCCGATACACGCGAAGGGAACCGGCAGGCACGACGCCCCTGCGGCATGCTGAACGCCCGGGAGCGCGGCAATGCGCGAGAGCGATTCCCGGAAAAAACCTTCGGCGCGCGGCAGGTCGTAGCGCGTAGCCGGGAGTTGCACGGTCGCCGCGAGCACACCTTCAGCGCGGAAGCCAAGGTCGCTGCGCTGCAGCTTGACGAGGCTGCGCATCAAGAGGCCGGCGCCGGTTAGCAGCACGAGCGACAGCGCGACCTCTGCGACAACGAGTGTGTTGAGCACACGGTGCAGGCGGCGACCGCCGCCATGACGCCCCCCTTCCCGGAGCGCGTCGTTGGCGTGACTCGTGGAAACGAATGCCGGAACGATTCCGAACGCCAGGCCGGTCGCCAGCGCGATGACCATGGTGGCGGCGATGACGGTGAGATCGAGCGTCAACTGATCGAGCCGCGGCACGGGGATGCGATCGCCGACGAGCGCGAGCAGGCCGCGATGACACAATGCCGCGACACCGAGGCCTGAAAGGCCGCCGACGGCCGCAAGCACCAGGCTTTCGGTGAGCATCTGGCGCACGAGTCGTCCGCGTTTTGCCCCCAGCGCGGCCCGGAGACCCACTTCGCGCTCGCGTGCGGCGCTGCGCGCCAACAGCAGATTGGCGACATTCACGCAGGCCACGAGCAGGACGAGCAGCACGGCGCCGACCAGCGCGAACAGCGCCGGCTGAAGCTCTCCGACCATCTGGTGCTGCAAGTGAAGGAGCATCACGGTACGGCGAGCATTGCGCTGCGGCTCTTCTCTCTCGAGGTCGGCGAAGATGCTCCGCATCTCGCGGTAGGCCGCGTCGAACGTCACACCCTCCCGCAGGCGCGCAATCGCATACGAACTGCCACGTCCGCGCACCGCGCGAAGCTGCTCCAGCGTCTGGCCGTACGGAACCAGGAAGTCGGCTTTCTGACCCACGACCGTAAACCTGGGAGGCATGACACCGATCACCGCTCTGGGCCCGTTCGCGGTGGAGAGCGTCATGTCGAGCACGTCCGGGCGGCCGCCGAGGCGTGTCTGCCAGAATTCATGGCTCAGCACGATGACCCTGTCGTTGGCGCCCAGGTCTTCCTCCATCGTGTAGGCGCGGCCGATGGCAGGCTGGACGCCCAAGGCGCGAAAGACCTCGGACGATACGGAGAGTCCGCTGATGTCGAGCGGCTGCCCGTTGACGATCATGGCGACGTTCGTGGGTCCGACCATCCCGAGATGCTCGAGCGTGCGCGAGCGTTCGCGCCACGCGACAAAGTTGGCCGGCGCAATCACGTTGCGGCTCGTGCCCCCGCGGTTCGTCTCCCACACCGCGACGACCCGTTCGGGATCGCGGTACGGCAGCGGCTCCAGCATCACCGTACGCACCACGCTGAAGATCGCCGACGTCGCGCCGATCCCCAGCGCCAGGGTCACGAGCGCCGCGGCGGTCAACCCCGGCGCCCGCCGCATGACGCGAAGACCATGACGGATGTCGCGTATCGAGTCGTCGAGAAGCGCCGGCCGAATTTCGTCCCGCGTGCGTTCCCTGGTACCTTCCAGTCCGCCGAACCTGATGAGCGCGGCTCGTCGCGCTTCGTCCGGGCTCATCCCCGCGCGGCGATTCTTTTCCGTCTGCTGATCGAGATGAAAGCGAATCTCCTCATCCAGACCGCTCTCGAGCGCGTTGCGTCGTCCGATCGAACGAATCCACTTCCAGCTCTCTGTTATCCACGTCATGACGCGCCTCGGATCGGAACAGTGGCTTCGAGCACCAGGTTGACCGCGCGAGACATACGGCGCCATTGCGCGAGTTCCTCGCTGAGCTGCCAGCGCCCTTTCCGCGTCAGCGAGTAGTACCGGGCGCGCCGGTTGTTCTGCGTCGGTTTCCATTCCGATTGAATGAAGCCCTGGCGCTCGAGTCGATACAGTGCGGGATAGAGCGTGCCCTGCCCGAGTCGCAAAACGCTTTCCGACCATTGTTCGATGCGCTCGGTGATGCCCCAGCCATGCATGGGCTCGAGCTGGATGGCCTTCAACACCAGCATGTCGAGCGTGCCCTGCAGAAGATCGCCTCTATCGGTTGCCACGTTGCTCCTTTCGATAGACGAAGGCAGCCTAGGCGCGGTTCCTTACGATTGTCAAGGGGAGGAGGCGGGTGGGATGTAGAACGCCGCCGCACGGGTGTGCGACGGCGGGTCTTGCGGAATCACACGAAGTTGTCAGCAGGTGCTGGCAACCATCTTCAGCGATTTCACGGTGAAGGTCTGCGGCGTTTTCTTGTCGACGTCCGCACTGGCCGCTGGTGCAGGGACCGGCTGCGCTGTTCCCACCGTACCGGTCGCGACTTCGTGGTTCGCGTACGAACCTGTCACGGACACGTTGTGGCCGACGTGCTTGCTCATGTCGACGTCGGTGCCCGAGAGGATCACGAGCGGTGGCGGCGTCGCGTCGGTCGCGGAAGGGGTTGCCGCATCCTTCTTGTCCTTGGTCTCCGCCAGCGTGTAGCTGTCGGTCGCCGTTCCTCGTGCGACACAGCCAGTGAGCGTGACGCTTTTCACGTCGGTCATGCCCTGCCGCTGCAATTCAGGAATCTTGTCCTGGCTCACGCCGGCGACGGATGCGCTGACGGCCATTGACAAGGCCACCACTGCGACGGCCGAAAAGGTTCTTTTCATTCGTTGCTCTCCATTGCGACGGCCATGGATGTCACCTGCGAAGTTCCGCGATGCGCTGCTCCGACCGTCTGGATGGAGTATGGTCCCCGCCCCTCCCGGCGGCTGTGCCGTTTGACACAGACAAGGTTGCGCGGTTCGACCGTGCCTCCGAGGGAACTCAGCAGCGAGTTGCCCCGCCACGTGCCAAGCTCTGCAAGCTGGCGGTGCGGTTAGTTCAGATCGTCCAGTTGCGTCTGCCAACCTGGTCGATGGGAATGCAGGCTTCATAGCGGCCGGGAACGGGGTCGTAATGCAGCACGTTGCGGCCGACCTGCTCGGACGTGAAGTACCCCAACACGGTTGCGGAGCGGACCAAGCGGAAAAAGCTCTGGTCGCGGGTCTCTTCGGCGCCGGCGATGCCGCGGAGGAGAACGTCCTGCCGCTCGGCGGTGAGCGTGGAAAACGGCGCACCATGCGCGGAGATGGCCGCCTTTTCGAGTTCGGCCAAGCCATTGGTGAGCAGCCGGCGTTCGGCTTCGGTCATGAACTCGCCATAGAGCCGATCGATGAATGCGGGAACGCCGACGTCCGCGGCGCCTGGGGTGTCCGTGCGCGGGATGATGCGGTCGGCGATCGCGCCAGCGATCGTGAGTTGGGCCGGTGTGAAATATCGCGCTTGAGCGAGGGGCCTGGCCCTGTCGACGAGGGTCAGCCACGCCGGCGACAGCACCACACCCGCAAGGAGTGCGGCGCGGCGTATCGCTTCACGCCGATCGATGGCCGGCAGGTCAGTGGATTCGGCTGGTTGAGCCATGATCTTTGTCAGAGGTTCCGTTTGTTGATCTCGCTGACGGCATGGTCGCACGCGCGCGCCGTCAGGGCCATGTAAGTCAGCGACGGATTCACGCAGGACCCCGACGTCATGCACGCGCCGTCGGTCACGAACACGTTCGGCGCCGTGTGCACCTGGTTCCAGGAATTGAGCACCGAGGTCTTCGGAGCGCGGCCCATTCGCGCCGTTCCCATTTCGTGGATGCACAGCCCCGGCGCACTCCCATCGTCGAACGGCGTCACGTTCTTCAGGCCGGCGGCCTCGAGCATCTCTGCCGCCGAGTTCATCATGTCCTTGCGCATGTTGAGCTCGTTGGTTTTCCAGCCGCAGTCGAAAGTGACCGTCGGGAGTCCCCATTTGTCGCGCAAGTTCCGATTCAGGGACATGCGGTTTTCGTGATACGGCAGACATTCCCCCCACGAGCCAATGCCGAAACGCCAGGGGCCCGGCGCAATCAGATCGGCCTTGAAGTTCGCGCCGAAGTAGCTCAACTCCTTGATGCCGCGCGCCCAGTTCTCGCGGCTCGCGCTCCCCTGGTAGCCGAAGCCCCGGATGTAGTCTTTCTGTCGCGACTGCGCGTCGAGATTCCGGAACCGCGGGACGTAGATGCCGTTGGGACGCTGTCCGCGATAGAACCTGTCCGTGAAATCGTCGGACACCCCTTGCGCTCCGACCTTGAAGTGGTGGTCCATCAGGTTGTGGCCCAGCTCGCCGCTGTCGTTGCCGAAGCCGTTCGGGAATCGCTCGGAGATCGAGTTGAGCAGGATGAACGTGGACGCAATCGCCGACGCGCAGAGAAAGATCACGCGCGCGAAATATTCCGTCGACTGGTTCGTCTCTGCGTCGAGGATGCGTACGCCGGTTGCCCGACGGGTGCGGGCGTCGTAGATCAGCTCGGTGACGATAGAGAACGGGCGAAGCGTGAGCTTTCCCGTGGCGTATGCGGCCGGCAGCGTCG
>JBAROV010000159.1:0-35626 GCA_049642465.1 Vicinamibacterales bacterium | reverse complement strand
GTCAGTTCCCCGCCTGAATGTGAATGCCGCATTCGAGCTTCTGCCCGGCCCAGCGTCCCGATCGCTCGTTGGAGGGATCGAGCGGCAGCGTCGTGCACGGCTCACAGCCGATGCTCGTGTATCCCTGTTGGTAAAGCGGCAGCAGCGGGATATCGTTGGCTTTCGCGTATTCCCAGACCTCTCGCGTCGTCCATCGCGCCAGCGGGCTGATCTTGCGGAGCGTCCTGCCGCCTGGGAGCTTGAACGGCTCCACTTCAGACAGCGACGCGCGGCTTGGCGACTGCTCCCGGCGAAGCCCCGTGAACCACGCGTCGTAGCGTTCGAGCGCGCCAAAGAGGGGTCCGACCTTGTGGCGCGCGCAACAGGCGTCGGTACTCTCCTGCCACAGTCCCGGCTTCGGTTCGTCCGCGACAAGGTTGACGAGATTCAAGGTCCACCGCCGAACGAGTTCATCGCGATAGGCATACGTTTCTGCAAAGTGGTGAACCGTATCGAGGAACAACACGGGGATATCCGGCTTCACCGTCCGCAGCAGGTGCACGAGGACGACGCACTCTGCCTGAAAGCTGGAGGTGACGCAGGGAGCGGAGGAAGCAGCAAGCTCCGCGGCAATCAGGTTCCGGGCATCGGTCACGTCAGAATCTCCTCGAGCACCCGCCGGACGGCGTCTACGGCGTCATCCTCGGATGACGCGGATCGAGCCGCGAGCGCGATTCTGGATGCCGCGTCGGATCGGTGTACGGATGAATGGCGTTCGTTGGCGGCACGGACGATCAGCCCCGCCCCGGCCGTCGCGTTGGTCGCGGGATCGATCAGGAGAAAGCTCCCGGTCGATCGATTCCCGGCATACGAGTCGAAGACGAGCGGCCGCGCGGCGTTGACCGTCACCACGCCAATCTCGTTGAGCCGGAGCGACGCGTTCACTTCCGCCGTGACCGCGCGTGTCGCGTGCTTCAGCAGGTAGACGCGCGAGGGATCCATCGGCCGCTCGTCCATCCACACCACGGTGGCTTCCACCGAGCGGCCAACCTGCAGGGGTCCGGAGGCGAGAATGTCTCCCCGGCTGACGTCGATGTCATCCTCGAACGTCAAGGTGATGGACATCGGCGCAAAGGCCGTGTCCAGATCTCCCTCCCACGTGACGATGCGGCTGACCCGCGTGCTCAGTCCCGAGGGCCAGACCGTGATGCGGTCGCCGCGGCGAATTGTGCCCGACGCGATGCGCCCGGCGTATCCCCGGAAATCCTGATCTGGCCGCACCACGAGCTGCACCGGCATCCGGAACGGCGCCGAAGCCAAACCGTCGCGCACTTCGACGGTCTCGAGATGCTCGAGCAGCGGCGCGCTGTCGAACCACGGCGTGCGGTCGCTCGGACCGACGATGTTGTCGCCGTGCAGCGCGCTGAGCGGGATCGCGTGCACGAGGGTCGCGTCGCTGACGAGTTTTGAAAAATCCTCGCCAATCCGCTCGAACACGCCGCGGTCGAAGTCGACGAGGTCCATCTTGTTGACGGCAAGCACGAAGCTCGAGATGCCAAGCAACTCCGCGATTCGAACGTGTCGCCGCGTCTGTTCGCGCACACCGTGACGCGCGTCGACGAGCACGATGGCGAGCTCGGCGGTGGATGCGCCGGTGGCCATGTTGCGCGTGTACTGTTCGTGTCCCGGTGTATCGGCGAGGATGAACTTCCGCCGCGCGGTGGCGAAGTAGCGATACGCGACATCGATGGTGATGCCCTGTTCCCGTTCGGCACGCAACCCGTCCGTGAAGAGCGAGAAATCAATCGGTCCCACGCCGCGATTGCGGGAGGCGGCCTTCACCGACAGTACCTGATCTTCGTACACGGCCTGCGATTCGTACAGCAGCCGCCCAATCAGCGTGCTCTTCCCGTCGTCAACGCTGCCGGCGGTACACAGTCGCAGGAGTGTGCCCATCAGAAGTAGCCTTCGCGCTTCTTGAGCTCCATCGATCCGTCCTGATCGTGATCGATGACGCGGAGCTGGCGCTCGGAGTGACGCACGGCGACGAGCTCTTCGATGATCTTCGGTACTGTGTCCGCATGCGATCGGATTGCGCCGGTACACGGCGAGCAGCCGAGCGAGCGCATGCGGCACATTACACGCTGGGGACGTTCGCCGGGGAGCAGCGGGATGAACGGCTGCTCCGCGACGAGCAGCGTGTTGCCGCGAACGATGACCTCGCGCTCTCGCGCGAAGTAGAGCGGAACTACCGGAATCCGTTCCTGGTGGATGTAGTGCCACACGTCGAGTTCCGTCCAGTTCGACAGCGGAAACACTCGGACGTTTTCCCCCGGCGCAATCCGGCTGTTGAGGAGATGCCACAGCTCCGGACGCTGGCGCTTGGGGTCCCACTGGCCCCGGGCATCCCTGAGCGAGAAGACGCGCTCCTTCGCTCTCGAACGTTCCTCATCGCGCCTGGCGCCGCCGAAGGCCGCATCGAAGCCACCCGCCTGCAGCGCGTCGAGCAGCGCCTTGGTCTTGAGCAGCGAACAGCAGCGTTGTGTCCCCACCGCGAAGGGCTGCGTTCCATCGTCCAGCGCTTCCTGGTTGGTATGAACGATGAGACGCGCACCCACACGGGCCGCATACCAATCGCGGAAGGCGATCATTTCTCGAAACTTGTAGCTGGTGTCGATGTGCAGCAGCGGGAATGGAATCGGTCCCGGGTGGAACGCTTTCTGCGCCAGGCGCAGGAGCACCGAGGAATCCTTCCCGATCGAATAGAGCATGACCGGCCGCTCGAACTCGGCAACCACCTCGCGCAGGATCTGAATGCTTTCGGCTTCGAGGGCGCGCAGATGATCCAGTCTGGCCGGGGCTTGCCGTGGAATCTCCAGAGTCAGCATTGAGACGTCACCCCTTGATGGACAACGGCCGCGCGAGTTCAACCGGCGCGGCGCGATGACGCGAGAAGAACCGATAGAGCAACACCGCATCGATCGCGATGACCGCCGCCATCACCGAATAGGCTCCTGGCGCATCGATGATGTGAAGAGCGCGCAGCAGCGACGAAAGCCCGAACCCGACCACCCACGCATCAAAGCTCATGCACACGCGCCGGAACGTTTCGGGGTCGATGTGGCGGATCAGCCAGGCGCCGAGCGGCACGCCGATGACGAGGCTCGGAACAATCAGCGGAATCAGCGCCGCGCTCTGCGCCGAGTACAGGCCCGCGTAGGCGTACGCGACTGCTGTCAACGAAGACTCGGCGAGACGAATGACGCCCATCGCGGCGCGAAACTCCCGCTTCGCCAGCCCCTGGTTGTTCAGCATCACAGCGAGCGGCGGACCCGAGATCGTCGTGACCGAGTAGAGCAGCCCGACGCCGCTGCCAAACGTCAGTCCGAATGCCCGCTCGGCGCGCACTGGCCGTCTGAAGCCGGCCGCCTGCAGGAGGATCAACGGGAGCAGCGCCGCGAAGGTCGCGAACTTCAGCCATCCGGGGTGCACGCGCGAGACGAGCAGCGTACCGACGAGCACCCCCGGAACGATCCCGATGATGATGGGCAGCACCCGTCGCTGCACGTCGGGGAGCGCGGCGCGGTTGACCCACAGCACGTACGCATTCAGCACCACTTCGATCGGCACCAGTGCGGGGTTCAGCACCCGGTTCGTCAGGAACAGGAGCGCGAGCGGAACGGTGATTGACGAGAATCCGTACCCCAGCGCGCCGTTGACGATTGCGGCCAGGAGCGTGATTCCGCCAAGCGCCAGAGCTTCAGCAGACATTTGATGGCGCGTGCGCGGCAGTCATGGAAAACGGTGAAACCACTTCGGTCCCTCCCGGAGAGACAGCGATTCAGATGTCACGGATGAATTGAGAAAGCCGAGCGATCGAAGGGAGAGGAAACGGAAGCGAACGTTGTGTGGTGCTAGAGGCCTCTCACCGGCAGATCGCCGGCCGCGTACAGGCGCATCGACACATGGTCGATGTCTGGCACGGGCGACAACGGGTGAGGCGGACGAACATGGGCCTAGTGAGGAACCGTAACAGCGAGAAGCGTTGCTGTCAAGCGTGGCACCTTGGCACCTTGGCACCCTGGCACCTTGGCACCCTATCCCGTGTTCCTCATCCCCGCCGCAATCCCATTGATTGTCACGAGTAAGGCCCGGCGGAGCCCGGCGGTGTGCGGGTCGTCTTCCGCCCGTCCCGCGTTCTGCTCGCGAAGCCGCCGCAACAGTTCCACTTGCAGCAGATTGATGGGGTCGACGTACGGGTTTCGGACGTCAATCGATCGCCGCAGCACGGGGTTGTCGTCCAGCAGATCGCGATGCCCGGCGATCGCCAGAACGGCACGAATCGCTTGCTGCAGCCGTTGCCGCAACATCTCGCCAAGATCGCGATACTCGGTGGGCACGAGGTGCCTGTCGTAATGCTCGGCAATGCCGGCGTCGGCCTTCGCCAGACCCATCGCGATGAGATCGATCGTCGATCGGAAGAACGGCCAGTCGCGATACATCTCACGGCAAATAGTGCGGTCGGCTTCAGTCGAGGTATTGCTGCAGAGTTCTTCGACGCCAAGCCAGGACGGCAGGAGCAGTCGTGTCTGCATCCAGGCGAACTGCCAGGGGATGGCGCGCAACGTCTGCAGTTCTCCCGAACCGGTCCGACGTGCCGGACGGCTTCCAATGTGCATCGCATCGAGTTCGGCTTCGGGTGTCGCGCGGCTGAAGTACGGCAGAAAACGCGGATCGTCGTAGACGATGCGACGGAACGCCCCGCGGGCACCCGCCGAGAGCCGCTCCATGGTGTCGCGCCAGCGCGGTTCGACGCGCGAAGTCGGGGTCAGCGTCGCTTCGAGCGTCGCGGTGGTGTAGACCTCCAGCGTGCGCAGCGCGATCCCCGGCAATCCGAACTTGGCCTGGATCATTTCCCCCTGTTCCGTGACGCGAAGCGTCCCGTCCACGGAACCCGGCGGTTGCGACCTGATGGCCAGATGCGTCGGTCCGCCACCGCGGCCGACGCTGCCGCCACGTCCGTGAAACAGCGTGATCGGCACCTCGTGTTCACCACACGCCGCCACGATCGATTCCTGCGCCTTGTACAACTCCCACGCCGCAGGCAACCGGCCGATTTCCTTGGCGGAATCCGAATACCCCACCATCACCTCCTGCCGCCCCCAGTTCCGGCAGACGCGCTCTCGGTACCAGGGAATCGAGAGGAGCGCGTTCATGACATCGGCGCCCGAGCGAAGATCGCGCGCCGTTTCAAACAGCGGCACGACCCGAAGCGGCGGGTTGACGCCAGCCTCTCGCTGAAGCAGTTCGACGGCGAGGACATCCGAGGCGCGGCCCGCCTTCGTGATCACGTAAGCGCCCAACGACTCCGGGTTGATCGTAGCGATCATCCGGAAGGTCGCGAGCACGTCGGCCACTCCCTCGCTGACGGCGCTGGCGGGCATCGAGGCCAGTGAGAGACGCGTCTCGTGCGTCAGCACGTTGAGGAGAAAGTCAATCCGCCGTTCCTCAGACCACGACTCGTAACTGCCGAGACCCAGATGGCGCGTGATGGCATCGATCGCCTCGGTGTGGCGTTCGGCTTCCTGACGCACATCGAGACGCACCAGCGTCAAGCCGAATGCCGCCACTCGGCGAAGCACGTCGGCGAGCCGGCCGCTTGCGATTACGGTGTTGTTCGTCGCGCACAGCGACCGATAGCAGAGCCGCAGCGGTTCGGCGAAATCCTCGACGGTCTCGAGAACCGGCGTTCCTGCGGCGGGAGGCAGCGTGCGATCTCCATTGCTGACCAGGCGTCCTTCGAGATGGCGCAGTGTCGCGTCGAGACGATGCTGGAGCGTGCGCAGCACGGCGCGGTAGGGTTCGTAGGCTGCGCCGGCGCGGGCCCGGAGTTCAGCCGTTGCATCGCTCATCGACAGCTCGAACCGCAGCGCCTCGATTTCCTTCGCGTACAGCGACAGGGCCGTCCACCTCGCCATGAGACACGCGCGCAGCGTGACCTCGGGGGTGACCGCCGGGTTGCCATCACGATCGCCGCCAATCCACGAGCCAAAACGAATCGGCGCCGCGTCGAGCGGCAACTCCCGGCCCGTCACCTCCCGCAGCGTTCGATCGAGCGACCGGGCGTATTGCGGCAGCGAATCCCAGAGCGTTTCTTCGAAAACCGCAAGCGCCGACCTGACCTCGTCGAGCGGGGACGGCCGCTCGCGCCGGACTTCCTCGGTCTCCCACGCGGCCGTGATCTCGCGGCGAATCGCATCGATGAGTGCCTCTCTCTCGAAGGGTGTCAGGTCCGGCCGATCGAGTTCGGCGAGTGCGTGCGCGATTCGCCAGTACTTGTGCTGCAGCGTCCGGCGCATGATCTCGGTCGGGTGCGCCGTGATGACGAGCTCGATGCGAAGATTCTGAATCGCGTGGTGCAGGGCGTCGGCCGACAACCCTCCGGCCACAAGCCGCGGGAGCGTCTCTTCGATCGAACCCTGCTGCGGACGTCCGTGGGGATCCCGTTGATACGCGCGGCGCCGCCGCATCCGGTGATGCTGTTCGGCGATGTTCGCAAGGTTCAGGAAGTGCGCAAAGCTTCGTGCAATGGGCACTGCCGAATCGGTGGGCATGGCCCGGAGTTCCCTCGCCAGCGTCTCGAAATCCGTATCGGCGTCGGGTGCGTCCTTGCGGGAGCGTTTGGCGAGCGCCCGAACACGTTCCACCCGCTCGAAGAGTGGCACCCCTTCCTGACGCCGAAGCGTGTCGCCCAACAGTCCGCCGAGTAACCGCACATCGTCTCGCAGCGGTTTGTGGGGGTCTTCGCTCACCCCGCTATAATTCCCCGTTTAGCCGGTTCATTACCACTCCATGTCACACGCACAACCCCATACCGCGGTTGTTTCCGCCCAAGGGCACCTCATCGATTCGAACATCCTCAACACGATCTTCGACATCGTGATCGAGCGTGGTGGCGCGTTCGAGGTGACGGAGTTCCAGATCGGTCGCACCAACGACGACTTCTCACGGGTCACGATGAAGGTCTCGGCCGCGACCCCGGAGAAGCTCCAACGGCTCGTCGAGGACCTCATTCCGTTTGGCTGTCACCCGGTCGGCGAAGAAGACGCGCTCCTTCGCCTGGCCGAACGCGAGGGGTGTGTTCCAGACGACTTCTACTCGACGACGAATTTGCGCACCCACGTTCGCGTTGATGGGCGGTGGCTCGAAGTGCAGCGGCAGCGCATGGATGCCGTCATCGTCATTCAGGACGGCCGCGCCGAGTGCCGCAAGCTGCGTGAGATTCGAGTCGGGGACCGTGTGGTGTGCGGGTTGAAAGGGCTGCGGGTGTCGCCCGAATTCCGCGAGCGCGATCGGGCGGATTTCGCGTTCATGTCGAACGAGATTTCGTCGGAGCGCCGGGTGGAGGCGAGCGTCGCGCGGATTGCGCAGGTCATGCGCGACACGAAGGCGCAGAGCCGCAGGATCGTGTTCGTCGCCGGACCGGTCGTCGTCCACACCGGGGGAACGGAGTACTTCAGCCAGCTGATCCGCGGCGGCTGGGTGGATACGGTCCTGGCCGGCAACGCGCTGGCCGTGCACGATGCCGAGCTCGCCATGTTCGGAACCTCGCTTGGCGTGGATCAACACACAGGGGTTCCGGTTCATGGCGGCCATCGTCACCACATGCGGGCGATCAACGCCATCAACCGCGCGGGCGGCATCCGTCCGGCGGTTGAGTCGGGCGTCCTCTCGAACGGGATCATGGTCGAATGCGTCCGCGCCGGCATTCAGTACATTCTCGCCGGCAGTATCCGCGACGATGGGCCGATTGTGGATACGCTGACGGACATCGTCGCGGCCCAGGACCGCTACGCCGAAGCGCTCGCCTCGGCTGGGATGGTGGTCATGCTCTCGACCATGCTGCACGGCATCGGCGTCGGGAACATGCTGCCGGCGTGGATTCCCGTCGTCTGCGTGGACATCAATCCCGCCGTCGTCACCAAGCTCGCGGACCGGGGTTCCTCACAAACGATCGGCGTTGTCACCGACGTGGGGTTGTTCCTGCACCAACTGGCCAAAAAGTTGAGCGACTAGGAAGCACCCTGGCCCACTTTCGCGCTTCGCGCTCCGGCGGGCAAGCACCCTGGCACCCTGGCACCTTTCACTCATGTGGTCCATCTCTTTTCCACATAACGTGTCCATGATTTCCGCGCATAACGCGAATGAGTAAATGCTGCTTCGCTTCGGGCGCGGAATAGTTCATAAGAACGATGTGCAAAATACCGGCCTCTACGACCCCGCCAACGAGCGCGACGCCTGCGGCGTAGGTTTCGTCGCGCACATCAAAGGGCACAAGTCGCACTCGATCGTGCGACAGGCGCTCCAGGTGCTGATCAATCTGCAGCATCGCGGTGCCTGCGGGTGCGAGACCAACACGGGAGATGGAGCGGGCATCCTGATCCAGATGCCCCACCGGTTTCTCCGCAAGGAAGCCGACCGGCTCGGCATCAATCTGCCCGGCGAAGGGGGCTACGGCGCTGGCCTGATCTTTCTCCCGCACAATCTCCATCGGCGCGAGCAGATCAAGGCGATTTTCGAGCGGATCGTCATCGAAGAGGGCCAGCTCGTATTGGGTTGGCGAGAGGTGCCGACCGACAACCGTTCGCTCGGCGCAAGCGCCGTGGCGGTTCAACCCGCCTTCGAACAATTCCTCATCGGTCGCGGACCATTGATGGCGGCGCCCGGAAGCTCGATCGAAGCGGACGCCCGATTCGAACGGAAGCTGTATGTCATCCGCAAACGCGTCGAGCATGCGATTCAGGCGCTGCCAGCGGAAGACCGCAACGGCTTCTACGTCGTGAGCCTCGCCTCCGGGACGCTCATCTACAAGGGGATGCTCACGGCCAGCCAACTGGAGGCGATGTTCCCGGACTTGAGCGATCCAGACGTGGAGTCAGCGCTCGCGCTCGTCCACCAGCGGTTCAGCACGAACACGTTCCCTTCCTGGCCGTTGGCGCATCCGTACCGCTATGTTGCCCACAACGGGGAGATCAACACGCTGCGCGGAAACATCAACTGGATGAACGCGCGCGAAGCCCTCCTGTCGTCGGATCTGCTCGGGCCGGAACTCGAAAAGATCATCCCGATCATTCAGGAGGGGGGCAGCGACAGCGCCACCTTCGACAACGTGCTCGAGCTGCTCGTCATGGCAGGCCGCTCATTGCCGCACGCCATCCTGATGATGATTCCGGAGCCGTGGCAGAACAACGAAACGCTGAGCCCGGAACGGCGTGCGTTCTATGAGTATCACTCCTCGCTGATGGAGCCGTGGGATGGCCCCGCCTCGATCGTTTTCACTGATGGCACGGTCATCGGTGCCGTGCTCGATCGCAACGGCCTCAGGCCGTCGCGCTACTACGTGACCGCAGACGACCTCATCATCCTTGCGTCCGAGGTGGGCGTCCTCGATATCCCACCGGAGCGGGTCGTACTCAAGGAGCGCTTGCATCCGGGAAAGATCTTCCTCGTGGACACGGGCCAGGGACGGATCATTTCAGACGATGAAGTAAAGGACGGGCTGGCCGCAGCGCATCCCTACGGCGAGTGGTTGAGGAACAATCTGGTGCGCATCGAAGACGTGCCGCCGGCTCCGTATTTGCCGCCGCCGGATCACGGTACCGTGCTCAGGCGGCAGCACACGTTCGGGTACACGCAAGAAGACATCATGCTGCTGCTCGCACCGATGGCGCGGAACGGGGAAGAACCCATCGGCTCGATGGGCACCGACACGCCGCTCGCCATCCTGTCGGAGAAGCCGCGGCTGCTCTACGACTACTTCAAGCAGCTCTTTGCGCAGGTGACGAACCCTCCACTCGATGCGATCCGTGAAGCGCTCGTCACGTCGATGGAATCGACGATTGGTCCGGAGCGGAATCTTCTCTACCCTGAAGCTGAGTCGTGCCGGCAGATTGCGATTACCTACCCGATCATCGATAACGATCAGCTCGCCAAGCTGCGTCACATCAATGCCTCGAACCTCGATGGGTTCCGTTCCATCACGCTGCCGATGCTCTACGCCTCGAAGGAGGGGGGAGCAGGGCTCGCCCGGGCGATGGACCGCCTGTGTGAGCAGGCGAGCCAGGCGGTCGCAGATGGCCACACCATCCTGATTTTGTCGGATCGGGGGGTCAACGAGGAGCTGGCGCCGGTCCCGAGCCTGCTCGCGACGGCCGGCGTGCACCATCACCTCGTTCGTGAAGGGACGAGGACGCGCTGTGCGCTGGTGCTCGAGTCCGGGGATGCGCGCGAGGTGCATCACGTCGCCCTGCTGATTGGCTACGGCGCGGGCGCGGTGAATCCGTACCTCGCGTTCGAAACGCTGGACGACATGATCCAGCAGCGCATCGTCGAAGGGCTGACCCACGAGCGCGCGGTGATCAACTACATCAAGGCGCTCAACAAGGGCATCCTGAAAGTGATGTCCAAGATGGGCATCTCGACGCTGCAGAGTTATTGCGGCGCGCAGATCTTCGAAGCCATCGGCCTCGAGCGGAAGTTCGTTGACCAGTACTTCACGTGGACGGCGTCCCGGATTGGCGGGGCAGATATCGAGATCATTGCGAGCGAAGTCCGTCAGCGCCACCAGCGCGCGTTTCCGCCGAGAGCGGCAGCGCCGGCCGAACTTGAAACCGGCGGCGAATACCGCTGGCGTCGCGACGGCGAGATGCACCTGTTCAACCCCGAAACGGTGCACAAGCTTCAGCACGCGACACGGACCGGTCAGTATGCGATTTACAAGGAGTACACCCACCTCGTTAACGATCAGAGCCGGCGGCTCGGCACGCTGCGCGGGTTGCTCGATTTCAAGTCGGATGCGCGGGCCATCCCGATCGAGGAAGTCGAGCCAGTCGAAGCCATTCTCAAACGGTTTGCCACGGGTGCGATGTCCTACGGGTCGATCAGCCAGGAGGCGCACGAAACCATCGCGATTGCGATGAACCGGCTCGGCGGCAAGTCGAACACCGGCGAAGGCGGCGAGGATCCGGTTCGCTACAAACCTGACGCGAACGGCGACTCGCGGCGGAGCGCGATCAAGCAGGTCGCTTCGGCCCGATTTGGCGTCACCAGCGAATACCTCGTCAACGCAGACGACCTGCAGATCAAGATGGCGCAGGGAGCGAAGCCGGGCGAAGGGGGCCAGCTGCCCGGGCACAAGGTCTATCCATGGATCGCCAAAGTGCGGTATTCCACGCCTGGCGTCAGCCTGATTTCGCCCCCGCCGCACCACGACATCTACTCGATCGAGGATCTCGCGCAGCTGATTTACGACCTGAAGAACGCGAACCCGGCGGCGCGGATTCACGTCAAGCTCGTGGCCGAAGTGGGGGTCGGCACCGTGGCCGCGGGCGTTTCGAAAGCGCACGCCGACGTCGTGCTCATCTCGGGACACGATGGCGGCACCGGCGCGTCGCCGCTCACGTCCATCAAGCACAGTGGCATCCCGTGGGAACTGGGTCTCGCGGAGGCGCAGCAGGTGCTGATGATGAACCGCCTGCGCGATCGCATCGTCGTGCAAGTGGACGGTCAACTCAAAACCGGACGTGACGTCGTCATCGCGGCGCTGCTCGGGGCCGAGGAGTTCGGCTTCGCCACGGCTGCGCTCGTCGTTTCGGGCTGCATCATGATGCGCGTGTGCCATCTCAACACCTGTCCGGTCGGCATCGCGACGCAGGACCCGGAGCTCCGCAAGAACTTCACCGGGAAGCCGGAGTTCGTCGAGAACTACTTCCGCTTCGTGGCCGAGGACGTTCGCGAGCTGATGGCGCAGCTCGGATTTCGGACGATGGAGGAGATGGTCGGGCGAGCAGACAAGTTGGAGATGCGCGAAGCGATCGAGCATTGGAAGGCAAAGGGAGTAGATCTCTCGCGGATTCTTCACCAGCCGGAAGTGGAGGAGGGTTCCGCACGGCGCTGCGTTCGCGCCCAGGAACACGGTCTCGAGCAGGCGCTCGATGTCGATCTCATCAAGCGAGCCGCTCCCGCTCTTGAAGCCGGAACGCCGGTGGAGATCCACCTGCCGATCAGAAACGTGCATCGAACAGTTGGCACTCGCCTGGGGTCCGAGATCACGCGGCGATTCGGCGGTCACGGTCTTCCGGACGACACGATCCGGGTGCACTTCACCGGATCCGCGGGGCAAAGTTTCGGCGCTTTCCTGCCGCGAGGCGCGACGCTCGCGCTCGAAGGCGACGCCAACGATTTCTGGGGCAAAGGGCTGTCTGGCGGAAAGCTGATCGTCTACCCGCCTCGAAAATCCACGTTTGCGTCGCACGAGAACGTGATTATTGGCAACGTGTCGCTCTACGGTGCGACGAGTGGCGAGGCGTACGTTCGAGGCATTGCGGGTGAACGCTTCGCGGTGCGCAATAGCGGCGCATCAGCCGTCGTCGAAGGCGTGGGCGATCACGGTTGCGAATACATGACGGGCGGCCGGGTGGTCGTGATCGGCCGAACGGGCCGAAACTTCGCGGCGGGGATGAGCGGAGGCATTGCCTACGTGCTCGACTTCGACGGGGAGTTCCGACGGCGCTGCAACCTCGAGATGGTCGAATTGGAGCCGCTGGTGGAGGCGGACGATCTTGAGACCGTCCGCAGACTGCTCGGGCGTCATGTGCGCTACACCAATAGCGGACGTGCGGTCAGGGTGCTTGCGGACTGGCAGGACGAAAGTGCCCGCTTCGTCAAGATCATCCCGAGGGACTACAAGCGCGTGCTGGCGGCCGAAGCGCGCGCGCGTGCCGAAAATCGCGAGCCTGCGTTCGCCGAACTGGTAGGTGCGTCCCATGGGTAATGTCACGGGATTCATCGACTTCAAACGGACGAAGCCGCGCGAACGGCCCATTCACCTTCGCGTCCTTGATTGGCACGAGGTGTACCTCTCGTCATCTGAGTCCGAAGTCCGCGACCAGGGCGCGCGGTGCATGGACTGCGGCATTCCGTTTTGCCATCAGGGATGCCCGCTCGGGAATCACATCCCGGACTGGAACGATCTGGTCTACCGGCAGCGCTGGCGCCCGGCAATCGATCGTCTCCACGCAACGAACAATTTCCCCGATTTCACCGGCCGGCTGTGTCCAGCGCCGTGCGAAGGGTCGTGCGTTCTCGGTATCCAGGACGAAGCAGTAACGATCAAAAGCATCGAACTGTCGATCGTCGAGCGGGCGTTCGCGGAAGGTTGGATCCATCCACAACCGCCGGTGATGCGGACCGGCAAACGGGTGGCAGTGGTCGGTTCCGGACCGGCGGGGCTGGCGGCGGCCGATCAATTGAATCGTGCGGGACACGAGGTCACGGTGTTCGAACGGGCGGATCGCATCGGCGGGCTGCTGCGCTACGGCATTCCCGAATTCAAACTCGAGAAACGTATGCTCGATCGCCGGCTCGCGATTCTCGAACAGGAAGGGGTCGTGTTCCGGACCGGGATCAACATCGGTGAAGACATGGCCGCGTCCGCGCTCACAGAGGATTTCGACGCGGTGGTCCTCTGCTGCGGCGCCGAGGCGCCGCGCGACCTCGACGTTCCTGGACGAAATCTCGCGGGCATTCACTTCGCCGTCGAGTACCTCACGCAGCAGAACCGGATCTGCGAAGGCGATGTAGTGGCGGACGAAGAGTTGATTACCGCTCGTGGCAAGCACGTCGTCATCATTGGCGGTGGCGATACCGGCGCGGATTGTCTCGGCACGGCGCATCGGCAGGGCGCGCTCGACGTCCACCAGTTCGAGTTGCTCCCGCGTCCACCTGACTCGCGCGCGGAGGACAATCCATGGCCGCAGTGGCCTCGAATCTTCCGAACCTCCGCTGCGCACGCGGAGGGCGGAGAGCGCTTATTCTCTATTTCGACCGAGCGGTTCATCGCTGATGATTCGGGACGCGTACGAGCGCTACAGGCGGTTGAAGTCGAACAGGTGCGGGATCAAAAGGGTTTGCGTTTCGAGCGCGTCCCGGGCACCGAGATTGAGATTCCCGCCGATCTCGTGCTCCTGGCCATGGGCTTCACCGGTCCCCGCCGCGGAGGGCTGTTGTCAGAACTGGGCGTGCGGCTGACCGATCGCGGTAATGTCTGGCGCGACGAGAACTGGATGACCAGCCAGCCCGGCGTGTTCACCGCGGGCGACATGCAGCGCGGCCAGTCACTCGTCGTCTGGGCGATCGCCGACGGCCGCAGCGTCGCACGCGCCGTCGACATGTATCTGATGGGCGAGTCGAGCCTGCCGGCGCCGGTGCAGTAGACGCCCGGTCTCTGGTCTCTGGTCTCCCGCTCTCAACCGACGGCTGCTACATATTTGTAGACTCCTGAGACAAGTCAAACAAATTTGTGACCAGGCAGCGCTCTTTCGCCTGACGCCCCTTCACCGAACGAGCGCGGACGGCCGTCGCCTTCGGCGACGGCAGACTCTTCGAAAGGCAAACCGAAGGCACCAGCTACCAGGCATCTGCCAGAAATCACACAATTTAGTAGCTTCAAAAGAACTGCCACACAAAAACGTAGGATTAGGAGCACCGGTTGCCACACCCCTGACGCGTAAAAACTCGCGAATTCAGGCCTGAAATCGCCGGAATCGTGGGCATCCGGGTGAAGCGCGGTGTGGCGTCTGGATTGCTCAACGGAAGGCGGGTTGTGAAGGCTGGGGAGGCTTCTCCACGCGTGTGGCAACGGCAGCGGAGAAGCACCCCAGAGCTGGCAGCGCAATTCCAGTGGAACCGTCCTGCCGAGCAATGAGCACGATAGCACGGCGCTTCGTGCTCGTGCCCTCCGCCGCCGCGCGAAGCGCTTCGGCGAGACTCGCCGGAGCTTGGCGAAGGCGGGCTGCATGGACGGTCTAACCGGCGCCGAATCGGCGCCCTGCCGGCACCTCGACGTGCCGGCACCGTTCGAAGGCAGGGGGCAGCGTATGCGCAGGATCGCGGGTAGTTTGCTGGTGGCGAGTGTGTTTCTTGGCTTGGGAGTCTCAGTGACGCTGGCGCAGGGGCAGGATCCGACACAGGTGACTCAGAACGCCGCGACAACGGCACCGACGGCGACCGCCGCAACGGCGCCGGCCGCCCCGGCTCAGACCGCACCCGAGGAGCCGGTAGCCAAGCGTGTCACGACGACCGCCGGATTCGATTTCGCGAGCGCGTACATGTTCCGCGGCATCTACCAGGAAGATCACGGCGTCATCGTCCCGCCGTTTTTCGATGTCGGCGTGCAGCTGTATCAGGGGACCGGAGCACTCTCGAGCATCACCGCCAACGGCGGGATCTGGAACAGCCTGCACTCGGGTCCCAGCGGCAATGATGGCCGTGGCAGCCCGTGGTACGAAGCGGACTACTACGGTGCCGTGACGTTCACGTTGGGGAAGTGGAAGCCGGGCGCACTCTTCACGTCGTACACCAGCCCGAACGATGCCTTTCGAACGGTCCACGAACTCGCGGCTGTGGTCGCCTATGACGACAGCGGGAGCCGTTTCCCGATGTCGCCGAAGGTTACCCTCGCGTTCGAGCTTCACGGACAGGCCGACGGTGGCGCAAATCGCGGCACGTATCTCGAGCTTGGGGCGCGACCCACGGTGAAATTGATCGATGCACAACGCTACCCCGTGAGCCTCGCGATTCCCCTCAAACTCGGACTCAGCGTGCGGGATTACTACGAAGGGCCCGCGCTCAACAATCACTTCGGCTATTTCGACACCGGCCTCATCGCCAGCGTCCCGCTCGCGTTCATGCCTGCAGGCAGTTCCTGGGAAGTACATGGCGGCGTGGACTTCCTGTGGCTTGGCGACAACCTGCGGCTGCTGAATCGAACCGACAGCACCAAACCGGTCGGCGTCCTGGGACTCAGTGTTACCTACTGACGCCAACATCGTTCGTGAGGCGATAGCCGGTGAACCGCAGTCTGCCGCGCCTGGCGCGGGCGGCTCGGGTGTGCAGAAGGCGCAACTCTCCGAAAGTCTCGCGCGTGCGCGCCGGGACTACATCGCCGCCGCCAGGCAGGGCATTGGCGGCCGGCACGCGCAAGCGGAGCACGCCGCGGCGATGGATGGGATTGTTCGGCAGCTCGTGGACGCAGGCCGCGTGCACTCCGCTCAGCCACTGGTCGTCTGTGCGCTGGGCGGCTACGGCCGCCGCACGCTGTGTCTCCACTCCGACGTCGATCTGCTGATCCTGTTCGAGCGCGGCATCGAGCGGGAGGAAGCGCGCGTCGTCAACGCCATCCTCCAGCCGCTCTGGGATTTGCAGCTCGCCGTCGGGCACCACGTGCGTGAATTGTCGGACTTCACCGAAGTCGATGGCGACAACATCGAGTTCCAGATGGCGTTGCTCGATGCACGCGTGATCGCCGGCGAGGACACGCTGTTCGAGGAGCTTCGCCGCCGATCGACCCAGGCGAAAGCCGATCTGCCAATTCGGATCAGCAATGCGCTGCTGGCGCTCGTCGACGAGCGCCATACGCAATTCAACGACACGATCTATCAGCTCGAACCCGACGTGAAGAACGCACCTGGCGGCCTTCGCGACATCGCCGCAGCGCGCTACTTGCGGACGCTGGAACCGGATGCCTTTCCGGCCGAGCGCGACAAGATGACCCAGTCGCTCGATGAGGCTGAGGAATTCTTGCTGCGCGTGCGGTCCGTCCTTCACGCGGAAACAGGGCGCGACGCCAACGTGCTCACCCATGAACTCCAGGAGCGTGTGGCCGACGCGCTCGGCTGTCCGGGCGAGGATCAGCATCGTCGTGTCGAAAGCCTGATGGGCGACTATTTTCGACATGCCCGCGTTACGGCGCGCGCGCTCTCACGTGCGCGCCAGGCGATCAGGCCGGGGGAAGCTCCGGCGGTCCAGAGGCTGGTTGGCCGGCAATTCGAGATCGCGACAAACGGGATCCGCTTCGTGGATGCGGTGTCCGCCGGCTCGCGACCATCGCTCTGGCTCGAGATCTTCCGCCTGGCGATCGCTCACGGCTGTGCGGTGGCCGAGGACGCGCTCGACTGCATCGAGCAGCACACGCATCGCTATACGGCGGAAGACTTCGTCGGCACCGAGGCGGAGCGTCAGCAACTCCGAAACCTCTTCTATCCGCGTCCGGGACTCTACGCGCGACTGTCCGAGATGCACGACTGCGGCCTGTTCAATCGGATCCTGCCCGAGTTCGAAGGCATCCACGGTCGCGTGCTGCGCGATTTCTACCACCGCTACACCGTTGACGAGCACACCCTCCTGACGATCCGCGGCCTCGAGGCCCTGTGGCACCCTGCGACTCCATCTCGAAAGCGCTTCAGTGCGTTGCTCGAGGAACTACGGGCGCCCGAGCTTCTGACGCTCGCGCTGGTATTTCACGACATTGGCAAGTCGGAGGAAGGCAACCACGCGCAAGCGAGCGTTCGTCTCGCACGGTCGGCCTTCGACAGGATGGAGCTCTCTCCCGAGGCGCGATACACGGTCGAGTTCCTGATCGCCCATCACCTCGAGATGTCCAACGTCGCGTTCCGCCGCGATCTCGACGATCCGCACGTCGTCGAGCGCTTTGCCCATCTTGTTGGCACCGAAGAGTTGCTGAAGATGTTGTGCCTCATGACCCTGGTGGACGTCGAGGCGGTCAGCTCCACCACGCTGACGCCGTGGAAGGAAGAGTTGCTGTGGCGGTTGTACGTGGACACCTACAACCACCTGACGCTCGGATACGGCGATGAACTGATGCAGTCCGACCCGGTCGGTCTTTCCGTGGTGCTCGGTGGCCGTCCTGAAGACATTGCCGAGGCCGAACTCACGCAGTTCCTCAGTGGCCTGCCGCGGCGCTACGTCGCCTTGTTCGGGCTCGCGTCGATCTATCGCCATGTTCGTCTGGCGCGCGGCATTCATCGCGACGAGGTCCATACCATCCTCGAGAACCACGACGATGTGTGGGAATTGACGATCGTGACGCTCGACAAGCCGTACTTGTTCTCGAACGTGGCCGGTGTGCTGTCCTACTTCGGCATGGACATCCTGCGCGGCCAGGCGATGACGACCGCCGACGGTCTCGTCCTCGACGTGTTCGAGTTCTCAGACGCGGAGGCGTTCCTCCGGCAGAATCCGACTGCGGCCAACGACATCTGTCGAATGCTCGATCGCGTCGTCGCGGGTTCGATCGATGTCCCAACGCTGCTCCGCGGACGCGAGCGCAGCATGTTGTATCGGCGACGATTGCCGGAACCGCCGCGGATTCACTTCGACAACGAGCACTCGCGAAAGTACTCCGTCCTCGAGATCGTCGCCGACGACGCTCCCGGTCTGCTCTACCGAATGAGCCGCGTCGTCTCGGAACACGGATGTGATTTGGATCTGGCACTCATTGGAACCGAAGGGAGGAAGGCGATTGACGTGCTGCACGTAACGAAGGGCGGTCGAAAGCTGGTTGAAGGCGAACAGAATCAGCTCAAAGAAACTTTAGCGCGTGTTTTGGAGGCGGCTGATGAAACTCATTAAGAGCATCGTCCGGCCCAACAAGGTGGACGACGTCCGGGCCGCGCTGGAGAAGCTGAATCTGGGCGGCATGACAGTCACGGAAGTTCGAGGTCACGGGAGGCAGAAAGGGCATACCGCAATCTACAGGGGCAAGGAGTACGACGTCACGCTCCTGCCCAAGGTCGAAATCGAAGTGGTGGTGGGCGACGACTCAGTCGATGAAGTGATTCAGGCCATCATCCGCGCGGCACGGACCGGAGAGATCGGGGATGGACGGGTGTTCGTGCTGCCAGTCGAGCAGAGCTACAACATCCGGACGGGAGAGAAAAGTTAATCGATCGACGGCGCGCAAAGGCGATGGGGGCGAAGCCCCCCGGTGATAAAGGAGTTCAAGGACATGAGCACCAGATGTGTGGTTAGTGCAAAAAGGCTGTCAGTGGTCGCCGCGTTGTTCCTGCTGGGGATTCCCTCGGTGGCCAGCGCGCAGCAGGCGGCGCCAACCATCAATCCGGCAGATACCGCATGGATGCTGGTCGCGACGGCCCTCGTGCTCCTGATGACGCCGGCGCTCGCATTCTTCTATGGCGGACTCGTTCGATCCAAGAACGCGCTGAATACCATGATGATGAGCGTCATCTCGCTCGGATTCGTCAGCGTGCTGTGGGCGATCGCCGGGTACTCACTGGCGTTTGCGCCGGGGAACGCCTTCTTCGGTGACTTCTCGCGGGTGTTTCTCCGAGGCGTCACGCTCGATCCGCAGGGCACGATTCCGCACGTGCTCTTCATGGCATTCCAGGGAACGTTCGCGATCATCACCGCCGCGCTCATCTCCGGCGCCATCGTCGAGCGGATGCGGTTTTCGGCGTACGTCCTGTTCATTTCGTCGTGGGCGCTGGTTGTGTATAGCCCGATCGCGCACTGGGTATGGGGTGGCGGATGGTTGAGCCGTCTGGGCGCGCTTGACTTTGCAGGCGGCACCGTCGTCCACGTGAATGCGGCGATCGCGGCGCTCGTCGCGGCGATGGTTGTCGGCAAGCGAACCGAGTATCCATCCCCGTCGCTCATTCCGCACAACGTGCCGTTCACGCTGCTTGGCGCCGGTCTGCTGTGGTTCGGATGGTTTGGCTTCAATGCCGGCAGCGCCCTAGCCGCCAATGGCATTGCAAGCCTCGCGTTCGTGACGACGATGTTGGCGCCGGCGGCGACGCTGGTGGTGTGGACGTTCCTCGACGCTATCCGATCGGGCCGGCCTACCGCGGTGGGCGCTGCGACGGCAATCGTCGTCGGCCTCGTCGCCGTGACGCCGGCTGCTGGGTTCATCAGCCCATTGAGCGCGATCCTGCTCGGTGGTATCGCGGCGGTGCCCAGCTACTTGGCACTTGCCTGGCGTGCGAAGACGTCATTGGACGATTCGCTCGATGTCGTCGCAGCACATGGCGTCGGCGGGACGGTCGGCGCATTGCTGACGGGCGTCTTCGCGGAGAAAGCGCTGAACGGCGTCGCTGATGGCCTGCTCTTCGGGAACCCCGCGCAGCTCGGGATTCAGGCGGCCGCTATCGGCGCCGCGATTGTCTACAGCGGCGTGATGAGTTTCGCGTTACTCAAGCTCATCGCCCTCGTGATTCCGCTCCGCGCCACCGTGGACGACGAATCCACCGGTCTGGACATCAGCCTGCACGGCGAGGATGCCTACCCGCACTCCGAGGGGAGTATGGGGACGACCCCCGTGATGCTGAAAGAGGAAGCGAGCCCTCTACAGGGCACGGTAGAGGCGCCCGCCCGGTAAAAAGGGGGACTCGCGAGTGTGGGGTCAGACCCTCAAATTTGGGAACCGGTTGACGGTCTGACCCCACACTCAGCAGTCCCCATTTTCCGGCAGGCTTGACAGGGCGGCCGGGTGCCGATAGTCTGACCGAAGTGATCAAGAGCCTGACCTGCGTCTGTTGTTGCCCGGCAGCCCGGGGGGCCGTCGCGGCCGAGGTCTTGCTCACGAAACGATGCTGACGAAGTAGAAACACCAGCAGCAAGGAACCGAAAGCCCGGCAGGCCCTCAAGCCTTCCGGGCTTTTTTATTTGTCGGGTGACGATGGCTGTCTTCCCTGTCTTTCTGAAACTCGCGGGTCGCCGGGTGCTGGTCGTGGGCGGCGGTCCGGTCGCCTGCAGCAAGCTGCGCGCGCTGCTCGACGCCGAAGCGGCCGTGACGGTTATCGCGCCCGAGATCCTGGACGCGATTGCTGATGCCCCGGTGCAGGTCCTGCGACGCGAGTTCAGGCCCGAGGACCTCGACGGCATGTGGTACGTCGTCGCCGCCGCACCGCCAGAGGTGAATCGGGCGGTGTCGGCCGCGGCGCATGCTCGCGGCATTTTCGTCAACGCCGTGGACGACCTGGAGAACGCAAGCGCATACGCCGGTGCGGTGTTGAACCGCGGTGGAGTCACGATCGCGTTGTCCACCGACGGTGAGGCGCCTGCCCTCGCTGGTCTCCTGCGCGAAGCACTCGAGACGGTGCTGCCTGAGGACCTCGAGGACTGGATGACGTGCGCGCGTGAGGCACGACGGCGATGGCTTGCTGAAGGCGTGCCGATGGCCGAGCGCCGCCCGCTTCTCCTTGAAGCGTTGCAACAACTGTATGCCTCTCGCACGTCGGCGGGGGCAGAACGACGATGAGTCTTCACCCCACTGACGGTCCGCTGCGTCCAGGAATGGTGTCGCTTGTTGGCGCCGGGCCCGGAGACCCGGAGCTGCTGACGCTCCGCGCGGTCAGACGCCTTGAAGAAGCGGATCTGGTCTTGTACGACGCGCTCATCGACCCGCAGATTCTGGATCGAGCCCGTTCGGCGCGGCGTGTTTACGTGGGCAAGCGAGCGGGTCGTCACGCGGTATCGCAGGAGTTCATCAATCGACTGCTGGTCCGCGCGGCACGGCGCGGCCAGAAGGTTGTTCGTCTGAAAGGCGGCGATCCGTTCGTGTTCGGCCGCGGTGGAGAGGAAGCGCTGGCGCTGGCAGCCGCCGGCGTGGCATTCGAGATCGTGCCGGGTATCAGTTCTGCAATCGCGGCCGCGGGGCTCGCCGGCATTCCTGTCACCCATCGATCGATCGCCGCGGGGTTTCTCGTCGTTTCAGGTCACGCCGAAGAGGCCTACGGATCGATTCTGCGCAGCGTCGAGCCCGAAAGCGTGACTGTCGTCATCCTGATGGGCATCGCGAACGCCGCAGCGATCGCGTCGCTGCTCATCTCCCGCAGATGGAACGCCTTGACGCCTGCGGCGGTGATTTTCGGCGCCGCCACAGAGGATGCAGACGTCTGGACGGTGACGCTCGCAGATCTTCAGCGCGGTCTCGATCTCACGGCCGTTACCGCGCCCGGAACCATAGTGATTGGAAACGTTGTGGGTATTCGCGACGCGATCGAGACACCCGTAGCGCGCGGCTTCAGCCGCGCGGCAGAGACGCGGCGCTGAAGCGCTGCGCTACGAGAGATTTTTATGCATATTGGTCAAGACAAGGAAACATTCGGCCGCGCACGGCTGTCGTTTGCCGACGATCGGGACATCGACGACTTCGTCACGATGCTGGCGAAGTTCGAGAGCGGCGAGATCACGCCGGACGAGTGGCGCGCTTTTCGACTGGTTCGTGGCACCTACGGCCAGCGGCAAGCGACCGACTCGCAGATGCTGCGCGTGAAGATTCCGCAGGGCATCCTGACGAAGGAGCAGCTCGACGCGCTCGCCGATACGTCGGAGCGGTATTCTCGCGGATTCGGGCACATCACGACCAGGCAGAACGTCCAGCTCCACTTCCTCAAGCTGCACGACGTGGAACCCGCGATGCGGCGACTGGCCGATGCCGGCCTGACAACGCGCGAAGCCTGCGGCAACTCGGTCAGAAACATCACCGCCTGCCCCTACGCGGGTGTCGTGGAAGGCGAAGCCTTCGACGTCACGCCCTACGCCGAGGCGCTGACGCGGTATTTGCTGCGCCATCCGCTCAGCGCGCGGCTGCCACGAAAGTTCAAGATTGCGTTCGAGGGATGCACGGCCGACCATATTGCGCTCGCGATCAACGACATCGGCTGGCAGGCGCGCGTCGAGCGTGTAGACGGTCGGGTGCTGCGTGGATTCAAGGTGCTCGTGGCGGGCGGCACGTCGACGATGCCTCGCGCCGGAAACGTGCTCTACGAATTTCTGCCGGTGGGGGAGATGTTCGAAGTCGCCGAAGCGATCGTCCGCGTGTTTCACAAACACGGCGACTATAAACACAAGGCGCGAAACCGTCTCAAGTTCCTGGTGAAATCGCTGGGATGGGACAGCTTCAAGGCGGAATTCGATCGCGAGCTGACCACGTTCCGGGCTGAAGGGGGCGCGCTCCTGCCGTTCGATCCCGAGCATGCTCCAGGCGAAGTGCCGCCGGCTGGCAAAGGCGGCGATGCCCTCGCGCCGATCTCAATTGCGGCGCGTGCTGCCAGCGCGCGGATTAGCGGCCCGGGGATCGTTCCCCGGGTGGAACCGCGACTGTCAGTCGAAGACGGGGAGTTTGCGCGTTGGGCCACGACGAACCTCAAGGCGCAAAAACATCCCGGGTGGTCGATCGTCATCGTCTCGACCGTGCTGGGGGATCTGACCGCGGCCCAGATGCGTCTCATTGGAGAGTTGGCCGATGCGTTCGGCGACGGAACTGTTCGGGTCACACACGATCAGAACCTCGTGTTCCGCTGGGTAAGGACAACGGAGGTTCCGCAGCTCTATCGCAGCCTGGTGGCTGCCGGGCTCGCGCGTCCTGGAGCGGGCACGCTGAGTGACGTCACCAGCTGCCCCGGTGCCGAATCCTGCCGTCTGGCGGTCACGCAATCGCGCGGACTCGGACGCTTGCTCTCGGATCACCTCGACGGCCGCCAGGATCTCGTGCGAGAGGTGCCGGGTCTCAACATCAAAATCAGTGGTTGCCCCAACGGATGCGGACAACATCACGTGGCCGGCATCGGGTTCCAGGGAAGTTTGCGCAAGGTGGATGGCCGGCCGGCGCCGCACTACTTCGTGATGATCGGTGGCGGGACGGCAGAACAAGGCGCGACGTTCGGCCGTCACGTGGCGACGATTCCGGCGCGGCGCTGTGACACCGCCGTCGAACGGCTGATCCAGCTGTATCGAGACCAACGCGCGGCAGGGGAATCAGCGCTGGGATTCTTCCAACGAGTGGACGTCGTAGCGGTCAAGACCGCGTTACAGGGATTGGATCGGCTCACTGCACAGGACGCCGAGCCGCAGGACTTTATCGATCTCGCGGAGGAGACCGCGTTTGATCCAACTGTGATGGAAGGTGAGTGCAGCGCGTAACCCAATGACGACCCGTAGCTTGATGCCACCCGCTTCTCTGCTGTCCACGATAGGCCGCACGGCGCTGCTGCGACTGCGTCGTCTTGCGCCCGATCGTCCTGGCGTCGAGATCTATGCCAAGGCAGAGTTTCAGAACCCCGGCGGGTCGGTGAAGGACCGGGCGGCGCAGGCGATTCTCGCGGCCGCCGAAGAACGTGGCCTTCTGCATCCCGGTTCGACGATTCTGGACGCGACGTCGGGAAACACGGGGATTGCCTACGCGATGATTGCCGCCGCGCACGGCTACAAGCTGAAGCTGTGCGTGCCGGAGAACGTCACGCCGGAACGGCTACGGATCCTTCGCGCCTACGGCGCCGACGTGATCCTGACGAGCGCGATGGAAGGCAGCGACGGCGCCATTCGCGAAGCACGCCGGTTGTACCAGGAGCATCCGGACGACTACTTTTACGCGGATCAGTACAACAACGACGCAAACTGGCGAGCGCACTACGAGACGACGGGTCCGGAGATCATCGAACAGACCGGAGGCCGCATCACGCACTTCGTGGCCGGCCTTGGCACGAGCGGGACGTTTACGGGAACCGGACGCCGGCTCCGTGATTATCGCGCCGATATTCGACTCATTTCGGTGCAGCCGGATTCGCCGCTCCACGCGATCGAGGGTCTCAAGCACATGGACACTGCGATCGTCCCGGGCATTTACGATCCAGTGCTGGCGGACGAGGACGTGCGGGTGACGACTGAGCGCGCACACGCCTTGACGCGGCGACTGGCCTCGGAGGAAGGATTGCTCGTCGGAGCGTCAAGTGGTGCGGCACTCGCCGCTGCGCTCGACGTCGCCAGCCGCGAACGCGAAGCGGTCATCGTGACGATCTTCCCCGACAGCGGAACGCGATATCTTACGGAGAGTTTCTGGGGACACCCGTAGCACCCGTGGCAAGCAACTCGAGCAGCGCGTCCAGAGGACTCCAATGAGCACCGATCTTCCGACCACCACGGCGCGGACGATTTCGATCAGCGACAAGGCGATTGAAGCGATCCGAAAACACGGGGCCGTTGAATTCCCGTACGAATGCTGCGGTGCGCTCGTCGATGTCGACGGAAGGATTGTAGAAGCCGTCGCGCTGCGGAATACAACAGGCGGCGGGGCGACCCGCAGGTTCCGCATCGGTCCGGAGGGCTATCGCGAGGCCGAAGCCCGTGCACGGGAGTCCGGTGGCACGCTCGCCGGGTTCTATCATTCCCATCCGAACGAGCCCGCCCGTCCGTCGCAGTATGATTTGGACCACGCGTGGCCGAACCTGACCTACATCATCATTTCCGTGAACGGGGGCACGCCGGGTGACATCACCGCCTGGCATCTTCGTGACGATCGCTCGGGGTTCGACGAAGGAGAATTGAAATGGCACACCGGGTACTGATCCCCACTCCGCTCCGGCCGTACACCGGCCAGCAGGACGCCGTGGAGCTGGAGGGGAGGACAGTCGGCGAGATCCTGTCAGCGCTCACAACGCGCTACTCCGATCTTCGCCGTCATCTCTATGCAGACGATGGCAAGCTCAGGCATTTCGTCAACGTCTACGTCAACGACGACGATATTCGATATCTCGAACGGGAGGCGACATCGCTCAAGGCAGGGGACGTGATCAGCATCGTTCCATCGGTGGCCGGCGGCGCGCCGGTATCGGACGCGACGGCTCCGGAGCTGACGAATGCAGAAGTGCAGCGTTACAGCAGGCATCTGATTCTTCCCGAGGTCGGCCCGGACGGCCAGCGGCGTCTCAAGGCCGGCCGTGTGCTCTGCATCGGCGCCGGCGGATTGGGATCGCCGGCGGCGCTCTATCTGGCCGCCGCAGGAGTAGGCACGATTGGCATCGTCGATTTCGATGCAGTGGACGCCAGCAATCTTCAGCGGCAGATTCTCCACAGCACGCCGGATGTCGGGCGCTCGAAATTGCTGTCCGCGCGTGAGAAGCTGACGGCGTTGAACCCGGAGGTCCGGGTTGAAACCTACGAGACGGCGCTGACCTCGGCAAACGCGCTGTCGCTGTTCCGCGATTACGACGTCATCCTCGACGGCACCGACAACTTTGCGACGCGCTACCTGGTGAACGATGCGTGCGTGCTGCTCGATAAGCCGAACGCCTACGGCAGCATCTTCCGCTTCGAGGGACAGGCGTCGGTCTTCGCGGTCAAAGGCGGGCCCTGCTACCGCTGCCTCTATCCCGAGCCGCCGCCACCGGGGCTCGTGCCGAGCTGCGCGGAAGGCGGCGTGCTCGGCGTACTGCCGGGCGTGATCGGTACAATCCAGGCAACCGAAACGATCAAGCTGCTGCTCGGCGCGAAGAACACGCTTGCTGGCCGGCTTCTGCTCTACGACGCGTGGAACATGCGTTTCCGCGAGCTGAAACTTCGCCGCGACCCGGATTGCCCGGTCTGCGGTGACCATCCGACCGTGAAGGAACTCATCGATTACGATCAGTTCTGCGGCGTGCCACAGCAGGGAGCTGCACCGCAGACAACCGAGGCGGAAGCCACCGTGGAAGAGCTCGAGCAGATTCAGACGTCGGGCCGGCCGCTGTACCTCCTGGACGTTCGCGAGCCGCAGGAGTTTCAGATTGCGCGCATTCCAGGCTCGACGCTGATTCCACTCGGCCAGTTGCCGCAGCGGCTGAGCGAGATTCCGACCGGCCCGGGTTCGCCAGAGATCATCGTCCATTGCAAGATGGGCGGCCGCAGCGCAAGGGCAGTGCAGTTCCTCAAGGAACGTGGGATCTCGTCGCGGAACCTCAAGGGAGGGATTCTCGCCTGGATCGATCGGATCGACCCATCGCTGCCGAAATACTGAGAAAGGGAAAAGGGGTTTTTCCCTTCTCCCTTTTCCCTTTTCCCTTTGTGATGCGATGGGCCGTTCTGTGGATCGTTTTGCTCGCGCTCATCCTCCTTCCTTTCTTCCTCTTTGAAGCGCAGTTCAGCGCCCTGGCGGCCGAGATCACGAGCAGCGGCACGTCGCGCTGGCTGACTGCCAGTGGGATATTCGTGTTGCTCGCGTTCGACGTCTTCCTTCCAGTTCCGTCCAGCATCGTTTCTACCGCAGCAGGTGTGCTCTTTGGCCTCGTCCGCGGCGCGTTGATTGTGTGGTGCGGAATGATGGCCGGATGCCTTCTCGCCTATCTCGTAGGCGTTCGTGCAGTTGCCGCGGCGCGCTGGATCGTCGGGGCGGAAAACCTCGCACGGGCTGAAGCGCTCATGCGGAAGTACGGGGAATCGGCTATCGTTCTCTGTCGGCCCGTTCCCGTCCTGGCCGAAGCGACGGTGATCTTTGCCGGGATCGTGCGGGCGCCGTTTGCACGGTTTACGGCTCTCACTGCCGTGTCAAATCTTGGGATTGCGCTCGGGTACTCGGCGTTTGGCGCGTACTCGATGCGGATAAACTCTTTCGCCGTGGCGTTCCTCGGAGCACTGCTGCTGCCGGGCATCGTCCTCGTGATTTCTCGCATGAGGTTTGGGAGGCGACATGGATAACAGGAACGACGTCGATCGGCGCGGATTCTTGAAAGTGGCGGGGACCGGCGTCGCGGCAGCCGCCCTTCTAAAGGGCGTCGGCGATGCCGCTGCGGCGGCTCAGACCAACGCGCGCCGCCTGAGCGAAAAGGAGAAGCTGGCGCAAATCGCCTCGAATACGTGGCCGCTCAGGCAGATCTTCAAGAGCCGACTCGGCGGCTCTGCCAACCCCCGCGCCGAAGAGATGAAGAAGAAGTATGGCGAGATCACCATGCTCGACATGCCACAGTTCACGAAGGACACGTTTCCGGGCGTGACCCGCATGGACTTGTTTTCGGGGCTGTTCGGCGACGTGACCGACGACAGCATGTACGTCTCGCTCGGACCGACCGGGCGAGGGCGTGAGTTCGATCCCTCGAGTGCGTCGGGCCGTAAATGGCTCGAGGCGCTGGCGAGCAAGATGGCCGCGACCGGCACCTCGTGTCAGCACATCTCCAACAACGCCCCCCGCGACCTGTCGGAGATGGACGTCGAGCGGCGGAAGGCGGGCATTGCGGTCGCGAAGACGTGGCTCGATGCCGGGAAGATCATCGGCGCCAAATCGATGCGGGTGAACAGCGGCGGGCCCAGGATTGCGCCGTGCGCGGTCACGACCGACAGCTATCCCAAGGCGGACGAACTGGCCGGGTATTTATCGAATTGCATCGAATCGCTCAAGGAACTGGCCGACTACGGTGGCAAGGCTGGCGTCAAGGTCACGCTCGAAAACCATTGGGGATTGACCGCGAACCCGATGAATATCCGTCTCATCATCGACGAGGTGCATCATCCCTTCTGCGAGGCCTCGCCGGACTTCTGCAACTGGGAGCATGAGTACCTGATGTACAACGGCCTGAAGGCACTCGCGCCCTACTCCCACACGAACGTTCACGCGAAGTATTGGAATCGCTGGAAGGACAACGACGTCCGCCGGTCCGTGCGGATCATGATGGACGCGGGGTTCAAGGGGACGTTCGCACTCGAATACGAGGACGGCCCGTGGGACGGCGTCGAGGGCTCGAAGTATTTGTATAAAGAGGTCCTCGCTGCGCTGTGACGGCGTCGGGAGCGTTTTTGAACGTGTTCAAAATATCTCTTGACAGGCGGTTTCGCGCTTGGCATCCTTGATTTGAACGCGTTCAAAATGCATGCGTTCAGAACAGGAGCCCGGCCATGTACGTCGTCTACACCTACCTCGTGTACCTGGCGATTTCTACGGCGGTAACCATCTGGGTTGCGCGAACCCTGCACAGGAACGGGCGCGCGTTTCTCGTCGAGGCGTTTCACGGACAGGAAGCGCTCGCCGATTCCATCAATCACCTGCTCGTCGTCGGCTTCTACCTGATCAATCTCGGGTGGATTGTGATGACGCTGCGAACGCAGCTGGACCTTGCAACGCTGCGCTCGGCCATCGAGCTGTTGAGCGACAAGATCGGCACAGTGCTCTTCGTCCTCGGCCTCATGCACTTTTTCAATCTGTTTTTGTTCAGCCGGTTCCGTCGCCGTGCGCTCGAGCGAATCAGCACGATGCCTCCTGTGGCTCCGATGACAATCGGCGCGCGCTGATGTGGCTTCCGGCTTAAACGGAAGCCTCCACTGGCGACGACGATGGCGGGACAAGACACGCGCGAAAGGATCCTCGAAGCCGCGCTCGAGTTGTTTCGAGAGCGCGGATTTGCCGAAGCGACGATGAGGGACATTGCCCGGCAGGCGGGCGTTGCCACCGGGCTTGCGTACTACTACTTCAAATCGAAAGACGCCATCGTCCTCGCCTTCTATCAGCGCGCCAGGTTGGATCTCGCGGAGCAACTCGAGGCCGCACAGCAGGACAAGCGGCTCGCGGCGCGCCTCCAGGCGCTGATTGAGACGAAGTTCGAGTACTTCAAGCCGAATCGCCGGTTTCTCGGCGCCCTGATGTCACACGCCGCGGATGCAGCCAATCCCTTATCGCCATTCAGCGACGAGTCACGGGCAAGCCGGGAGTTCGACATTGCGCACTTCGAGCGCGCGCTTGCCGAGACGAAGACTACGGTTCCGTCGGATCTGGCGCCGCACATCGGCAAGATCCTTTGGTTCTATCAGATGGGCTTGATTCTCTTCTGGATCTACGACCGGTCTGCCCATCAAATCCGCACCAGGCAGCTGCTCGAGAAGAGCCTCGAGGTTGTCCTGATGTTGATCAAACTGTCCAACGTCCCGCTGATGAAGCCCGCGCGGAAGAGGGTGCTCGACATCATCTCCATTCTGGCCGGTTAAGAGACGGGATCCGAAACGTTGGACTCAGTTCGGAATGCGAGACGGTGCCCGGACGGACACACCTCTCCGGCTGACCGAAACCGACAATCGGTCTGAGCGCTTCATGCCTGGTGGAAGCGTGTAGGACACGCGGTACTGCTGCGTCAGTTCAGAGGCAAGGTGCTGCAAATCCTGAAGGTTCCCCGCCGCCGGCGCTATTTCCATATGTCGGCCGCCGGACTGTTTCGGTCCGTCGCCAAGCACTCGTTGCAGGCTCAGGTTCTCCTGCAGCAGCGCAGACGGCCGCTGCACGGCAACCGTCGATCGAAGCGCGGAGCTGATGACGGAAAACACGTACAAGCTCGCGCCGCTTCGTCGCAGCTGATCGAGCACGTGATCGGCGGTGGCCGTGCTGTGCTCTTCACCGCCGACCGTCAGCGCAATGATGATCGGACGCTGCGCCTCCTTCCGGCGCAGCTCGTCGGCCGCTTCGGCAATCCCTTCGAGCAACTGCCCTCCGTCGGGGGTACCCGGCCGCGCATTGAGCGTCGCCAGGCCCTGGTTGATCGCGTCAATGCGTGTCGTGTAGTCCACGATCTTCATGGTCTGGCCGACCACAGAACTGAGAGACATCTGGGCATGGCCGTCCATCCGCTGAACGAAACGAGCGAGCGGCGCGCGGAAGAGACCAGTACCGTTGTCGTCCACGATCAGCGCGATCTGCATCTGCTCGCTCGCCCTGACGGCCCGGATGTCGTCAACGCCTTTGCCCCCCTCTTTCACGGCGAAGTCGGAGCCTGTGAGATCAATCACGGGGGCGCCGTTCTTGTTGGTTACCGTGACGAAGACGCTGCGTGTGATTCCGCTGGCGGCCTGGGCGAGGAGAGTTGGAATGGACAGCGCGACACAAGACAGCGCGACGCCGACCAGAGAGAGGGTTCGGCCCATGCGTGCACCTCGCGGACGACAGTATAGCGCTGAAGACAACTCCCAACTCCCGCGCCTGACCGATAACGTTTCTAATCGAAGAGGTGTTGCAACAGCAGGCGATAAACGTCGACGGAAGCGATCGATGCAGTCGTCAGCTGTCCAGTTTGTTTCGAGATGAATACCGGTGCATCTGGATCGCCAGCCGATGTTTGTCTGCCGTGCGATCCCTTGACCAACGCGGCATCGAGCGGAATCACGTCGAGCAGGGTTCGGAAGCCGAGCTGCCGCCGGGCGAGCTTCCACCCGACGGTCACCGCCGGGACACGAATTGCCGGATCGAGGAACAGCTCCACTGGGTCGTAGCCTGGCTTGCGATGGATCTCTACCGTTCGTGCGAAATCGGGCGCGCGTCGATCGTCGAGCCAGTAGTAGTACGTGAACCAGGCGTCCGGCTTCGCAATCGCGATCAGTTCGCCGCTTCTTTCGTGGTTGATGCGGTGGTCGCGCTTGCCGTTCGCATCGAGGACACGCTCGATGCCTGGCGTACTCTCGAGCAGCTGCCGAATTGCCTCGAGCCGCCGTGGATCGTTGACATAGACGTGGGCAATCTGGTGGTCGGCTACGGCAAAGGCCGCACTCGCACCCGCGTCGAGCAATTCGTGCCCCAATTCGTCACGAACGGTGATCACGCCGCGCTCACGGAGCATCCGGTTGATGTGAATCGGCATCGAGACGTCGCGCAGTCCGTACTCGGACAGGATGACCACTCGCGCACCGGCCGCTTCGTAAAACGAAATCAGGTCGGCGACGAGTTCATCGACCTGGCGGACGTCTTCCTGCGCCTCTTTCGCTCCCGGCCCGACGCGCTGCAGGTTGTAGTCAAGGTGGGGGACATAGATGAGCGTCAGCGTCGGCGCGAACTTCCGCTCGACATATTGGGCGGACCCGGCAATCCAGCGGCTCGATTCGATGGCGGCGCGCGGCCCCCAGAAGCTGAACAGCGGGAAGGTTCCGAGTGCCGACTGGAGTTCAGCGCGCAACGTCGCCGGTGTCGTGTAGACATCTGGCAGCTTTCGGCCGTCGGCGGGGTACATCGGCCGTGGCGTCACGCTGTAATCCACGGTCGAGTACATGTTGAACCACCAGAAGAGATTCGCGCAGGTAAACGCGGAATCGCGCCGGCGGGCCTCCTCCCAGAGTTGTGGCGCCTGCACCAGCTTGTTCGATTGTCGCCAGAAGCGGATCTCACAATCGTTTCGCTCGTACCAGCCGTTCCCCACAATGCCGTGAGAGTCGGCGTAGCGCCCTGTCAGGTAATCTGCTTGAGCGGTGCAAGTGACAGCGGGGAAGGCAGAACGAATCGCTACGACCTTGCCGCCTGCGGCCCATTGCGTCACATTTGGCGCGAAACGCAGCAGCGATCCCGTCAACCCAACAACGTTAAGTACGACGGTTCTATTCATTCACTCGAGCCCCCACCTTCGCCAAGGCTCCGGCGGGCAAGCCGAGCCCCGAGCCCCGACTCTATTCCAGATTCGCCAACACCCACTCGTATTCCCGGGCGATCGAATCAAGAAGCTCCCGTTTGAGGCCAGCCGGCAATACATCCCACGTATACGTTTCGATCTCGAGGTGCGTCGTCTCACCCGTTTTCACCATCGTCTGCAACACATCGCGGACGTAACCTTGAGTCGACTCGAAACGCTCATACGTGCCGGCGAAGAGCGGCACGTGAAAATGAATTCGCCATTCCTTGCCGCACGCCCGGTGTGAACGCTCGAGCGCCGGACTCAAATCCGGAAATCGTTGCAACGGCCCGTCTGCACTCTCGACGACCTGGTGCAGGTAAACCGGATCCGCGAATGGTTTGAGTCGGTCGGCAGTCTGGGCGCACGCGACACGATCGGCCGGGAAGCGAACCTTCAGTGCAGAACTGAGCTGCACCCGTCCAATACGAATCTCCGCCTGTCGCAGGCGCTCCATCGCGCTGGCTGGATCCTCGTATTCGACAGCGAAATGGCAGCAGTCGAAGCAGACCTGGATGTGCTCGAGCAACCGCGTCCGCGCAGTGGCTTCTGAGATGCCGAGCGCGCCGCCGAGCATTCGGGCTCCAGATCCGAGCAGCCGGTTCGTGAAGAATTCGATCGTTTCCTCAGTGTTCTCGATCGAGCAATCGGGCTCAGGTTCAATGTCGAGGTGGATGACCTGTCCGTGCTGGTCGCGGCCACGGACGAGGGCCTCCGCCACGCGAACGACGTTGCGCGTGATCGCCTCCCATCCGTTGTCATCCGCCGAGGCCATCCATTCTTTGTAGGAGAGTGGAGCCGTCGAGATCCCGCCATCGACTCCCTTGGGAAGAAGGCTTTTGAGGATCTCGATCAAATCGAGCGTGTAGCGGACGCGCGCGTCGTCACGCCAATCCGGGGCGTATACATCCGCCTTGACGACGGTTCCGTGGAACGCACCGTGTGGGAAGCCGTTGATGATCGCGACGTAGAGGCCAGCTTCGTCGAGAAAGGCACGGAATCGATCGAGGCGTGCTTCGCTGAGCAGCTCGCGTGCCTCGCGCGCCGAGAGCCGAAGGCCAAGACCGAAGGGAGCAGCGGGGGAAAACCGCGCTTTCAGTGCCGGCGCGTATCGTTTCAGGTTCTCGTACACCGCATCCCAGCCATTGCCGGGATGGATATTCGTGCAATAGGTCAGATGAATCTGCTGGTGCGCAGGCAGCCTCACGACGCGATCAGCGGATCGAAGGCGCGTATGCCTGTGAGACCTCCGCCTGGGCCGGGCGGATGCGGAACTTTGGCGACTGGCTCAGGAAGCGCACCGGGTTGTCGAACACGATCCGGTGAATCAATTCTTCGGAGTGCTTGCGCCGCCGCATCTCCATGATGAAGCGGGGCACGGCAATCGGATCGCTTGGACCCCAGTCACACGCGCCAGCGACGCAGATGCGCTCCGCGCCGAAGCGCTCGATCATGTCCGCCGCGCGCTGCGCCGACACCTTCGTCTGCGGGTAGAGGGTGAGGCCAACCCAATACCCGTGATCGAGGATCGCCCGAAGCGTATGTTCTTCCGCGTGATCGACCAGCACGCGCTCGGGTTCGATTTGCGGAAGACTCCGCAGCACGTCCACTGAAATGCGTGTGCCTTTCAGCTTGTCTTCGAGGTGTGGGGTGTGAATCAGAATCAACTGGCGATGGTCGACAGCGAGCTGGACCTGCTCGGTGTAGGTGTCGATCTCGTTGCGTGTGATTCGGTTCAATCCGATTTCGCCGATGCCGAGCACGGTCGGGTGATTCAGGAACTTCGGAATCCGCGTCAGTACGGCGCGCGAGAGTTCCCGGTCGTCCGACTCCTTCGGGTTCATCGCCATCCACGTGTAATGCTGAATGCCGTACTGCGCCGCGCGCTGCGGCTCGAAGCCGGTGAGCTGGCGGAAGTAGTCCTCGACGCTGTCCGCCGTACTCCGATCCCAACCGGCCCAGAATGCCGGTTCGGTAACGGCGACGCAGCCGGTCAACGCGAGTTGCTGATAGTCGTCGGTCGTCCGCGACACCATGTGCGCGTGATGGTCGATGTACTTCATGACTTCGCTCCCCACCGGTCGAAGGCACCGATGGCGCTCTTCCGATCGAGCGCGCCGAGCGGTTCGGTTGTCGGGTCGCTGAGCAGCATTTGAATGCGATCGAGCCGGTCGGGTTTGGTCAGCATCCCGAGCGCTTCGCTGAAGGCTTTCATCCGGAAGTCCTGCGGCGCGTAGGCAGGATCGGCGCGATCGAGGCGATCGAGAAAGGCCGCCAGTTCGAGGAGCCGCGTGCGGTTCTCGATGAAGTATTCGTCAACGAGGGTTTTTGCGCTCAACGGCGATCGGGTGTTCATGAGGCTCCTCATGCAGCGGTCGCTGGTCCTGAAGCGACTTCAACTTGTCGATGCTGCGAACAACGAGGTCGCGCTGAATCTCGTGCGCGTCAAACGGCGCGCCGATGCCTTTCAGCAGCATGACCGTCAATTGTCCCCCAAGATGCTCCCGGAATTCATCCAGACCGCGCAACACACAGACCGCGTGGGCATCGTCGTCGAGATGCTGGGCGAGTTCGGCCGTAAACACCGGCAGCTGAAGATCCTGGAGCAGCGAGATAATGCGTCGCCAATCGGCTTCAGTCAGCCAGCCCGCGAGCTGCGAGTAGGTGGTATCGAGGGCGATGCCAATGGACACCGCCTGACCATGCCGCAACCGGTGGCCCGACAGGCCCTCCAGCTTGTGCGCCGCCCAGTGGCCGAAGTCCAGCGGCCGAGACGAGCCCATTTCGAAGGGATCGCCACCCCTCGCAATGTGCTCGAGGTGAAGCTCGGCGCACCGGCGAATCACCGCCTCCATCGTCGGCATGTCACGGGTCAAGAGCGCGGGCGCATGCGCTTCAATGAAATCGAAGAACCGCGCGTCCTTGATCAGTGCCGCTTTGACCGCTTCCGCCACGCCACCACGCCAGTCACGATCCGAGAGCGTCGTCAGGAAACTGAAATCGTTGATCACCGCAAACGGCGGAGCGAATGTGCCGAGATAGTTCTTCTGGCCGTGCGCGTTGATCCCGTTCTTGACGCCGATGCCCGAGTCGTCTTGCGCGAGCACCGTCGTGGGCAGGCGGATGAGCCTGACGCCGCGATGAACCGTGGCCGCAGCATACCCGGCAACATCGAGCACGGCGCCGCCCCCGATTGCCGCGACGTACGAGTGACGGCAGAGCGATGCGCCGTGAATCGACTGCAGGATGGTCTCTGCTGTGTTGGGATCGTTCTTCGCCTGCTCGCCGCCGGCGACAACCAGCACAGGCCCGGCCAGGCTCAGGGCAGTCGCATGCGCGTTGCAGTATTCCTCGATGTTGCGAATCAACGCCGGGTGCGCGCGGCTCACGCCCTCGTCCACGACGAAAAGGACGCGTGAGGGTTGCCCTGGAATCGTGTTGGCAGTCGCGTTCGCCAGGAGTGGATTCGAGCGTGCGAACACGTCCCGGGTGAAGTACACCCGATAGCGAAACGGGACGGTGAAGTGCTGGTCGATCGAATCTGCCTGCATCTTTGCTCAGTGCTCGTGGGGCCCCACCCCCACTCGCTCTCGCTCGGCGGCGGCGCTCCG
>JBAROV010000143.1:0-4676 GCA_049642465.1 Vicinamibacterales bacterium | reverse complement strand
CATCACAGCCCGTCGTCTTCCTAACAGGCGCCGGCGCATCTAAGTGGCTGGGAAAGGCGACGACATTCGACATATACGATTCCCCCGAGTTTGACCGAAGAGCCCGCCAACGACCCTTCAGCATACTTAAAGCTCTCCGTGAGTCAATGTTGGAAGCAAACGCGGCCAAACCGATTGACTTCGAACGTCTACTGGACGAAGTCCGTCAACTGAACTGTATGTATGACCGCCTGACAACGGCGCCGGAGTACGAGCCGATGACGCGCAGCGGTAGCGATGCGCGCCGTTTCTACGAGGACGCTTATGAGGAAGCGCTTGATTTCATTGTCGATTACTACGGTAGTGTTGACAGCGAGAAGTCAGCTGCCTTGTACGGACCCCTGTTCCTTTGCATCCAACGTATCTTCGAGCGGTACCCTGGGAAACGCCTAATACCACTCTTCACGCTAAACTACGACGAGGCCATCGAGTCCGCAGCTGACCAGCTGCCTGACTTTAACTTAGTGGACGGGTTTCGGGTTGGCTATCGCCCCACATGGACCCCGGACGTCTTTGAGCAAGTGCCGAGTCAACTGGAGTCTGATCCCGTTCCTGTCATGCTCTTCAAGCTCCACGGTTCCGCATCTTGGACGCGCGCTACCGGGTCGGATCGCATCGAGAGGACTATTGATGTGCCGAGGCGTCGTGAGGGCAAGGATCACGTCGTGCTCTACCCAACGACCGCTAAGAAGGCCATAGCGATAGAGCCCTTCGCCACGGCATATCGCTACTTCCGCGAAGCACTCAAAGCGGCCCAGCTCGGCGTTTTCATCGGTACCTCGTTTCGCGACGCAGAAATCAACGAAGCTATCAGAGAACGTGTAGGTCGGGGCAAGCAGTTCTACATTCTTGCAGTTGGCCCACACGCAGACTCATCCGACATTGCCAGTCGAATAGGTATCCCCAAAAAGAACGTCCTGACGGAGAACCTAGCCTTTGAACCCGATTCAGTTGACTCTCTGATAGAAAGAGCCAGCGACTGTCTGATGCTCGCCCGAGGCGGGTGATGCTCGGCCTCTCCTCCCTCGCTGACCTGCCGCGCCTACGCGATGCGCGGCGCCGACGCGCTTCGTCCTACGATACGTCCGGCGGCAACGCCGACATGTGGCTGCTCCAGCCGGGCGAGACGCGCACGCTCGCGCAGGTCGAAGGTCCGGGCTGCGTGCGTCACATCTGGATGACGCTCGCCTCGCGCGAGGAGGCGTACCCGCGGCGCAGCGTCTTGCGCATGTACTGGGACGGCGCGGCCACGCCTTGCGTCGAAGTGCCCACGGGCGACTTCTTCGGCATCGGGCACGGCATCACCAAGGAGTTCTGGTCGCTGCCGCTCACGATGAGCCCGCAGGACGGCCGCGGCTTCAACTGCTACTTCCCGATGCCTTTCGCCAACGGCGCGCGCATCGAGCTGACGAACGCGGGCGAGCGCCGCCTCGTCGCGTACTTCTACATCGACTACGAGGAGTACGACACGCCGCTCGCGGACGCCGGCTGCTTCCACGCGCAGTGGCGCCGCGAGAACTCCACCGAGGGCTGGGGCGACGACAGCCGCCGCTTCGCGAACGACCCGGCATACCTGAGGGAGGTGTTTTCGACACCGAACCTCTCGGGTGAAGGCAACTACGTGATCCTGGAGGCGCGCGGGCGCGGGCACTACGTCGGCTGCAACCTGAACGTCGATTGCTTTCAGCGTCTGAAGAACGACTGGTACGGCGAAGGCGATGATATGATCTTCATCGACGGGGACACATCACCGACGCTCCACGGCACCGGCACAGAGGACTACTTTAACACCGCCTGGAGCCCACAGCAGGAGTTCTGCACGCCCTACCACGGACTGCCGCTTACGCAAGGCACGGACGAGTGGCCGTACCGCGGCAAGCACTCGATGTACCGCTTTCACATCGAGGACCCGGTGCACTTTCACGAGTCGATCCGCGTCACGATCGAGCACGGCCACGCCAACAACCTCTCGAACGACTACTCCTCCACCGCGTACTGGTACCAGACAGAGCCCCACGCGCCGTTCCCGACGCTTCCACCTATGGCAGAACGCCTGCCGCGGAAGTAAAGGGCGTTGTCGAAGTTCGAGACTCGAAGTCCGAGGTTCGACCCTAGCCGGCCTGAACCGGCTGGCTGAGCCACGACTCGCGGCGCTGCTGGTGCGCGCGATCGCGCTCCTTGAACTCAGGCAAGAGCTCCCGGGCAAAGAGCCGGAGCGAGCTCATGATGTCCTCGTGCTGCGTTGCGCCGGCCTGAGCGACGAAGATGATCTGATCGACACCCGCCTCCTCGTACTTGAGCAGCCGTTCGCGGATCGTGCGCGGCGAGCCGATGCAGCCGCCCGCCTCTGCCGGGGGCGCGGCTGTCGTCGTCGCCCGGAACGCACGCATGATGTCGGTGTTGCCGGGGTCGTGGACGCCGCCCGCGTAGTAGTGCGACAGCGCGTAGCCGAAGAACTGCATGCCCGGCACGCCCTTCTCCAGCGCCTCCTCGTCCTTCGGGCAGCACATGAAGCCGGAGACGATGGCGAACTGCGCGTTCACTGCATCGCCGACCGGTTCGCACTCCTCACGGATGATCCGGTAGTACTCCTCGCGACGGCGGCCGGTCTCCTCCGGACCCGTGAAGTCGAAGCCAAGCGCGCCCAAGCCCATCTGGGCCGCCGTGAACACCGTGTGGGGGTTTGAGCAGGCGACCCAGAGCGGCGGGTGCGGCTTCTGCACCGGCTTGGGGATCACGTTACGCTTCGGGAAATCGATGTGCTCGCCGTGGAACTCCCACGGCTCGTCGCGGAACATGCCAACGATGCACTCGAGCGCCTCCTGCCACATCGATTGCTTCGCGTCACGCTCGATACCAAAGCCGCCCAGCTCCATGTGCGACGACGACTCGCCGGTGCCGAAGTCGACGCGGCCCTCCGAGACGATATCGAGCGTGGCGATGCGCTCAGCGATGCGCGCCGGGTGGTTGTATGGTGGCGGTAGCAACGCGATGCCGTGGCCGAGGCGGATGTTGCGGGTGCGCTGGCTCGCGGCGGCGAGGAACACCTCCGGGGCGGATGAGTGGGAATACTCTTCCAGGAAGTGGTGCTCCACTTCCCAGACGTAGTCGTAACCGAGCTCGTCGGCGAGCTCGATCTGCTCCAACGACTGGTGGTAGATGTCCAGCTCGCTGGTGGCCCCCCACGGCTTGGGGAGCTGCATCTCGTAGAAGATTCCGAACTTCATACGCCACCTCGAACATACATCACCGCCGACTGAAGTCTGCTCTATCGGTGGCTGACTTCGGGGCGATCCTTTACGTGTACGTCAAGGTTACGCGGAGAAGCGGGCTGGTGTCAAGCGGAGAGGACCTAATGGCCTAACCGATGGGTGATTCTTTCCACCATTGCACAACGGGATTCTGTCCAAGATGGTCCTTTGCCTCGGGATCATTCAAGTGCGCCGACTCTGTCAGACTGATGATCTGCTCTCTTGTCCTTGGAAAGGAAACTATGCCTCGGCCATCGACCTGAACCAGATGCCATAGGAAAGCAAGGAACGTCTTTCGAACCAGGTCGATACAGAGCATCCTCAGGTCTCGTTCCAATCGGAACCGTAGAACAGGGTTGCCATCCTGGGCTTCCCGACCTTCATCTAGAGAACGATCCAGTAGACGGGCTATCTCCTCATATGTAGGCCTCTCGCCATGCGCTACCTTCGATCGTGCCTGATACAGCTCGTTCAGGAGTTTCCGGATGGCCTTGCGCTCTGCGTCACTACTGCCAATCAGCCAGGCAATGCGAGGCATCAGGTTACTATCGTGGTCGTCTCGCCGAAGAATCATTCCATCCATAACCGCGTAAGTCAGAAACAGGACAAATGCCCAATCGATTGAATTAATGGCAGCCTCTAGATATGCCAGGGTCGTGTACATCAGGTGATCGCGGTCTGCGTCCGGAGGTGACGATTCCAGCCAAGCCCAAAAGGGGGCTAACTGACGAAGGACCTCCTCCACACGTGCAGCCACTTCCGCATCTAATAGGCCTCGATCTCCATCTCTCTGTGCACTGGTCGGCTCCGCCGGTATTCGATTGAATGGCACGGCAGGGTACAGCGAGTCTTCAAAGACGAAAGAATCCCCGAGAGTTACAGGAATACCTGACGCTAGCCAAGTGGCAATCCTCAGTTGCATCGTCCGAGCCAGGCTAAAGCCGGCGGCAGTTGTCGCAGCAATGTCAGTCATCTCGTCTCTGGATACCCGCTGCTTCACAACCAACAACGCTGCTGGTCCTCGCGGCACCCTAATCGCCTCGTCTGCACTGGCTCCCGCGCTAAGAAAAAGCTGCTCGAGGTTGGCTCTAGTGGCCGACAAGATCTGCAGGCCAAAGGAGAGCTGAAAACCTGGTGAGTCAGGTCCAACTTCAACGCCATACGCGATCCTAAAGGCAGTACATGAGCGCTCAGTCCGGCGAAGTTCGAGCAATAGTTCGTCGGCTGTCTGGGCAGAATAATGCTCTACGTCTACCCCAGAGTTACGCCACGATTCGACGTAGGACGCGAGAATGCCATGTAGCTCGACCGGGACTTGCGTTGTCTGAGGGCGAAAGTAATGGGACACCGTGACGTCTGAATAGAGCGCTTCAAGCAACGCTTCAG
>JBAROV010000139.1:0-1795 GCA_049642465.1 Vicinamibacterales bacterium | reverse complement strand
GCCCGAGCGTGTGGATCGCATCTGTGCCGATATCGCGAAGCACTACCAGGAGGCCGTAGCGCCGAACGGCTTTAAGGGCATGGTGGTCACCTTCGACCAGGAATGCTGCCTGCTCTACAAGGCTGCGCTCGACAAGCTGCTGCCACCAGAGGTCAGCGACGTCGTAATTTCCGCTACCGGCAGCGACGAGCGGTTCAAAGTTTACGCGCGAAGCCGCGACGAAGAGGAGAAGCTCCTAGATCGCTTCCGCGATCCGAACGACCCGCTCAAGCTCCTAATCGTCACCGCTAAGCTACTCACCGGGTTCGATGCGCCCATCCTGCAGGCGGTGTACCTGGACAAGCCGCTGCGCGACCACACGCTGCTCCAGGCGATCTGCCGCACCAACCGCACCTACGGCGACCGCAAGAGCCACGGCCTCATCGTGGACTACCTCGGCGTCTTCGACGATGTGGCGAAGGCCTTGGAGTTTGACGAGAAGGGATTCCGGAACGTCGTCGGCAATATCGCGGGACTTAAGGACCAGCTCCCGGAGGCTGTGCAGAAGTGCGTTGCCTTCTTCCCAGGCGTTGACCGGGAGCGCGCCGGATACGAAGGGTTGATGGCAGCGCAAGACTGCCTGCCGAATAACGATGTGCGCGACCGCTTCGCGGCGGAGTACTCCGTCCTCGGGCGGTTGTGGGAGGCGATTTCACCGGACCCGATGCTTGCGTCGTTCGAATCCGACTACCGCTGGCTGACGCAAGTCTACGTGTCGGTGCAGCCGACCAGCGGCGCCGGGAAGCTGCTGTGGCATGCGCTCGGTGCGAAGACTATCGAACTGATTCATCAGAACGTGCACGTCAATCCGGTTCGCGATGACCTCGATACGCTGGTCGTCGATGCGGAGCTCCTGGAAGCCATCATGGGCTCGCCCGATCCGACGAAGCGGGCCAAGGAGTTCGAAACGAAGCTCATCGCCCGCCTGCGGAAGCACATGGGCAATCCGAGGTACAGGGCGTTGTCTGAGCGGCTGGAAGCGTTGAAAGACAGGCACGAGCGCGGCCTGCTCAACAGCGTCGAGTTCCTGAAGCAGTTGCTCGAACTGGCGAGGGACCTCGTCGTCACGGAGAAGGAGACGCCGCCTGAAGAAGATGTCGATCTTGGCAAGGCGGCCCTGACGGAGCTTTTTCAGCAAGTGAAAAACCCGAACACGCCCGTCGTCGTCGAGCGCATTGTCGCCGACATCGACGAGATCGTACGGCTGGTGCGTTTCCCCGGCTGGCAGCAGACCGCCGCCGGCGAGCGCGAGGTGAAGAAGGCGCTCCGCCGGAGCCTGTTGAAGTATCAGTTGCACCAGGACGTCGATCTATTCGAGCGGGCCTACGGTTACGTGAAGCAGTATTACTGATGGCGCGCGAGGAAACGACGATGCAAAGCGGCTCATACAGGATTCGCGGCTCACGAAGCCAACAACCCACGGACGTACGGGTTAGACAACTGATGAATCTACGACGAGGCGCCGAGGCTGTGACTGTGTTCTGACACTCGCCTTGGATGTTCACTCCCTAATGGCCTTTAAGAAGCCCACAACGCACGCTGCTGTCCCTGACAGCCCAGACCGGCTGTTCCGCGACCTTCCAAGACGGAAGCTCGCAAGTCTCTACGACCATCAAGGCCAGATGCTCCGCACATACGCGGCGAGTGCATTAAAGGAGCCCGATGTCGCACTCCAACTCCCGACCGGTAGCGGCAAGACGTTGGTGGGTCTGCTATTGGCGGAGTGGAGGCGCCGGAAATTCCGCGAGCGAGTCGT
>JBAROV010000134.1:0-1674 GCA_049642465.1 Vicinamibacterales bacterium | reverse complement strand
TCCCCGAAATCTCAGAGGGCGAGTGAAGGCGCCGCAACTACGGCGGGGTCTCGTCGGTGAGTTCGCGACAAGAAGATGCCGCAACGCGGATGCCAGCGTAAATGGTTGATTGATGCGAGACGGGCGGCGAAATCTGAGGAAATTCCCGCGCGCCGCGGGGAGAGTTCCGCGCAAGCTGAGCGTCTTGACGCCGTTGATTCGGCTCGGCCGGCGCGGTATCCTCTCGCGCCTGATTTCGGACAGAGGGATCATCGATGATCAGACTGGTCTTCGTCATCGCCGCAGCGGCCTGCGTCTCACTCCTTCAGCCAACCGCATCACTTCAGCCGTACGTTGTCGAAAATCTCGGCCGCGGCTTGGTGGCGTTGCGTACGGGGGACACCTCGGTGTACCTCGGATGGCGGCTGCTCGGGACCGACCCGTCAAACATCGCGTTCAATGTCTACAGGGCCACGGGCCCGGCGTGCCGAACGATCTGGAACGACTAGGGGCCGCATCCACTCGATTGTGGTGGCGGGGACGGATGCCGCCGGGAACACCGTGACCGGGACCGTCCAGGTCAGCGTGCCGCTGACCCGCGAAGGACGCTGATACTTCAAGCGACGCTACGACCGCAGCAGCATTCTTCGCGCGTGCGCCAGCTCCCGCTTCATGGCTGGCGTGATGACCGGATACCGGAGATTCAGAGATGCCAGTGCGTCGATCACGGCGGCCGCCACGACAATCCGAGTAAACCACTTGCGATCGGCTGGCACCACGTACCAAGGTGCGTACTCGGTTGCCGTCCGCCGTATGGCATCTTCATACGCGTGCTGGTACCCGTTCCAGTGCTCGCGTTCGCGAATGTCGGCCGCCGAAAACTTCCAGTTCTTTTCGGGCTTTTCGAGACGTTCGAGGAAGCGCTTCTTCTGTTCCTTCTTCGAGACGTTCAGGAAGAACTTGCGGATGACGACGCCGTTGTTGGAGAGATATCGCTCGACGGCGCACATGTCCGCGGCGCGTTGTTGCCAAATCTTCTTGCTGACGAGCTCGGGGGGAAGCTTTTGGTGCGCCAGGAGCTCGGGGTGGACGCGCACGACTATCAACTCCTCGTAGTACGACCGATTGAAGATCCCGATACGACCGCGCTCGGGCAGCGCCTTCAGGCATCGCCACAGGTAGTCGTGGTCGAGTTCTTCGTCCGACGGCTTCTTGAATGAATAGACCTGGCAGCCCTGCGGGTTGATGCCGGACATGACGTGCTTGATGACGCCGTCCTTGCCGGCCGCGTCGATGGCTTGAAAAATGAGGAGCAACGTCCAGCGATCTTGCGCGTAGAGACGTTCCTGGAGATCGCTGAGCGCCTCCACTCCAGTTCTGAGCGCCTCTTCTGCACTCGGCCGGTCCTCACGATCGAATGGACCACTATCCGACGGGTCGAAGTCCTTTAATCTGAATCGCCGGCCGTTCGTGACGCGATACGGTTTGGACAGTGTTCGAGCGCGTTCGGCAAGTTCTCGAAGCTCCACTCAGTTCTCCTGTGCACAGGATACGCCGAGCAGCAGCGATGAGCGCTCTAGGCGTGTTGCCGGCGGAGACGAGCCAAGCCAAGGCCGAGGCCTGTCGCCAACAACACAATCGTGCCGGGCTCCGGCGTCGTGGCGGCCTGAACGAGGGGGGTCACTGACCCCATTC
>JBAROV010000132.1:0-7578 GCA_049642465.1 Vicinamibacterales bacterium | reverse complement strand
ATCAAGTAGCGCCGCTCGCGTGGATCGTAGGCGACTGGCGTAATGTCGGTCTTTCCGAACGTGAAGCACCGCACGTACAGCTTGAAATCGATGAACTCCTGCAGCGTCATGCAGTAGGGCGCCGTGCGATCGTAGGCCTCGATCAGTTCCTGGCGGGTGTGAACTTTGTAGACGTGCTTCCAGCCACCACCGGAATACGGCTTCAGAATGGCGGGGCGTCCGACGTAATCCAGCAGACCATCCCAGTCGATCGGGAACGTCAGGTTACGGAGCGACTCCGACGTCAGGTCGACATCCGGCGGATAGCCCTTCTGTGGCAGCAGGATCGTTTTCGGAATGGCGACGCCGAGCTTCGCCATGACGGAGTAGTTGAAGAACTTGTCGTCCGCCGTCCACCAGAACGGGTTGTTGATCACGTAGGTTCCCTGTAGCACCGCCTGCTTGAGCGCTCCGCGGTAGTACTCCACCTCGTGCGAAATCCGATCGACGATGACGCGGTAGTGCGCCGGCTCGTTCATCCTCGTCCCGCTGAGCTTGACCATTTCGGCGGTGATGCCGAACGGCGATCCGAGCTGGTTCACCCGCTCGAGAAATGCCGGTGGAAAACTGTATTCGCGTCCGCAAAGCAGCCCTATCTTCGTCGACCGGTTCGCATCAGTTCGATCGTTCACGCGCGTCGCTCCTCGGTGCGGCGGTCCACACCCGCCTGCGTCTCCTCGACGATGTGCCGGACGACAGCCTTGAGATCTCCCGTTTCGCGGAATACGGCGAGTTGGCGATCCGCGCTGGTGCCTTCAGCGAGCACGGTATGTATGTACTCGACCTCTCTCCTGCTGCCGAGGTCGTCCACGACGTCATCCAAAAACTCGAGCAGCTCGCGTGCGAGCTCGCGCATCGGTACTTCTGCACGCTTGCCAAAGTCGATCAGCTTGCCGTCGATTCCCCAGCGCGCGGCGCGCCATTTGTTCTCTTCAATGAGGGCGCGCCGATAGAGTCTGAATCCGAGATTGTGCGTGTAGAGTCGATGAAGCTTGACCACAATCGCCTGACAGAGCGCCGCCAGCATCACCGCCGCGTCCGGCTTGGTCGGCACATCGCAGACTCGAAACTCCAGCGTGCCGAAAGTCGGGTGCGGCCGCACGTCCCACCAGATCTTCTTCGCGTCGTCAATGCACCGGAGATCGATCAGGAGTTTCACGTAGTTGTCGTATTCGCTCCACGACCCGAAGTGATCGGGCACACCCGTTCGTGGGAAACGTCGAAACACCGTCGTGCGGTACGACTTCAGACCCGTGTCACGGCCCATCCAGAATGGTGAGCTGGTTGATAACGCCAGGAGATGCGGCAGAAAGTACCTCGCCGCATTCATCAGATCGATCATCGTCGAGCGGTCTGGCACGGCGACGTGGACGTGCAAACCGAAGATGAGCAGCGACCGCGCAAGCTGCTGAAGCTCCTCGACGATGCTGTCGTAGCGGACGCCGGGAGAGAGCACCTGATCCATCCAGTGAGAGAACGGGTGGGTGCCCGCCGCGGCGACCGCCAGACCCACGCGTTGCGCCGAACCTGCCAGCTCGCGTCGTGTCCGGAAAATCTCCTCGCGAAGCTCCGACACGTCGGCGCAGATTCGAGTGCCCACTTCCACGATCGATTGATGCAGCTCGCGCTTGATCTGATCGCCAAGAACGGGCGCGCTGGAGGCGAGCAGCTCAGATACGTGCGATCGCAGTTCCCAGGTATTTGGATCGACGATCTGAAACTCTTCTTCGACTCCCACGGTGAACCGGTGGGACATCCCGGAATCATACCTGTCGCGCTACCGATCCTTCCCGATATAGTTCGCTGGATTCGAGTCGAACTTGGCTTTGCAGCCCGGCGCGCAGAAGTAGTAGGTCTTTCCCTGATATTCGCTTTTGCCGGCAGCTTTCTTTTCATCTACCATCATCCCGCAGACTGGATCCTTTGCCATGCCTTCCCTCCTCAGTAGATGATAGCGCTCGGCCGGGAGTTCGTATGGGCGCTACATTGCGCGGATTGATTGCGTCGTGGCCGGTGGTCAAACAGATCGCCACCGGCGGCGACGGTACCGGGCTGGAGGCGATGAGCGCCGCGACGCGCGCACTGCGTCCCCGGCACGAAGGAGCGGCTGTCGCACGATCGGTGTGCCCGTATTGTGGAGTTGGCTGCGGCCAGCTCATCTTTCACCGCGACAATCGCGTCATTTCGGTCGAAGGGGATCCCGCGTCGCCAATCTCCGAAGGACACCTCTGCCCGAAAGGAGCCGCAACGTTCGAGTTGCTGACGCATTCGGCCCGCGCGACTCGCGTGAAATATCGCGCGCCCCATACCGCCGAGTGGCAGGAGATCGATCTGGAGAGGGCGCTCGACCTGGTGGCAGATCGGGTGTGGGAGTCGCGCAACAGGCACTTCGCCGAGTCTCGAGACGAGCAGCCACTGATGCAATGTGCGTCGATCGCGCACCTCGGCGGGGCCACGCTCGACAACGAAGAGAACTACCTGATCAAAAAACTCTTCTCAGGCGGGCTCGGGATGGTCGCCATCAGCAACCAGGCCCGAATATGACATAGCTCCACGGTGCCCGGTCTGGGCACCTCGTTCGGACGAGGCGGCGCAACAACCGCGCAGCAGGATCTCGTCAACGCCGACGCGATCCTGATTATGGGCTCGTCGATGGCGGAGAACCATCCGGTCGGGTTCCGCTGGGTGGTGAAGGCGCGCGAGCGCGGCGCCAAAGTCATTCACGTCGATCCGCGATACTCCCGCACGTCGGCCATGGCGGATCTCTGGGTGCCAATCCGGGCTGGCACCGACATCGTCTTCCTGGGCGCGCTCGTCAACTACGTGCTGGTGAACGGTCTCGAGTTTCGGGAGTATGTCGTGCCGTACACCAACGCCGCTACGATCATTACGAAGGATTTCCGCGACACCGAGGAGCTGGACGGATTCTTTTCGGGCTGGGACTCCGCGACCGCTAGCTACTCACCCGATACCTGGTCCTACGAAGGTTCGGAACCGACGCATCAAGGCACTGCCCACGAGCGAGTCCGTGGAGGTCACGGTAAGGACCGAGGCGGAGAAGCGACAACACTTGCAGCGCCGCATCGAGATCCGACGCTGCAGCATCGCCGCTGCGTCTTCCAGATTCTGAAGCGCCATTACGCACGCTATACCCCAGAGATGGTCGAACATGTCTGTGGGGTCCCGCGAAATGCATTCCTCGAGATTGCAGACGCCTTTTGCCGCGCGTCGGGTCCCGAGCGGACCGGCGCCATCTGCTACGCCGTCGGCTGGACGCAGCACTCCATCGGCGTGCAGATCATTCGAACGGCGGCGATACTTCAACTCCTCCTTGGCAACGTCGGCCGTCCGGGCGGCGGCATCCTCGCGCTTCGTGGTCACGCCTCGATTCAGGGATCGACCGACATCCCGACGCTGTACGACATCCTGCCGGGCTACATCCCCATGCCAGCGCTCGGTCCCGACAGTCGTAGCCTCGCTGGATACCTGCAGAAGCACCGCTCGGCCTCTGGATGGTGGGCGAACCTCGATCGGTACGTCGTGTCGCTCCTGAAGGCGTGGTACGGCGAACGCGCGACCGAGTCCAATGATTTCGGCTTCGCGTGGCTGCCGAGGATCAGCGGCGACCATTCGCACTTCGGGTACTGGCTGGAGATGGCAGATGGCGGCGGCCCGCTCGAAGGCCTGTTCGTGATGGGGCAGAATCCGGCTGTCGGCGCGCCCAACGCCAGACTCGAACGGCGCGCGCTCGCCAACTTGAAGTGGCTCGTGGTACGCGATTTGGTCGAAACCGAAACCGCGACATTCTGGCTCGACTCTCCCGAGGTGCGCAAAGGGGAGCTCGCGACGCGGGACATCGCTACCGAGGTCTTTTTCTTCCCAGCAGCCGCGCACGCCGAAAAGGACGGCTGTTTCACCAACACACAGCGCCTGCTCCAGTGGCATGAACGTGCGGTCGATGCGCCGGGCGACGCTCGAAGTGAAGCGTGGTTTGTCTACCATCTCGGCCGCAAGCTCAAGGCCCGGGCGGCCGCCGACCTCCATTCACGACACGAACCGCTCAGGGCCTTGACCTGGGATTACCCGGTCGAGGGCCCGCACGACGAGCCCTGGATCGACGCCGTGCTGCACGAGATCAACGGCTACACCGTCGCCAACAACGACGCGGTCGGCAGTTTCCGAACACTCGAGGCCGATGGCAGTACCGCGTGCGGCTGCTGGATCTACTCGGGCGTCTATCCTTCTCCTGAAAAGAATCGCGCACGCGAGCGCCGGGCCGAAGGACCGTACGGACGGGGGTGGGGATTCGCGTGGCCCGATGACCGTCGGATTCTCTACAACCGGGCCTCGGCACGTCCGGATGGCGAGCCGTGGAGTGAACGGAAACGCCTCGTCTGGTGGGACAAATCGCGCGGCGAGTGGACCGGTCTGGACACTCCGGACTTCTCACGGCGCAAGGCTCCGGATTATCGGCCGCCGCCGAAGTCTCGCGGCGATGATGCGCTCGCGGGCGATGCGCCGTTCATCATGCATCCAGACGGCATGGGATGGATCTGGGTGCCGAACGGCTTGAAAGACGGACCCCTTCCCACTCACTACGAGCCGCTGGAGTCGCCTCTGCCGAACGCGCTGTACGCGCGCCAGACCAACCCCGCAGCCGATCCGAAATCCCGGCCGGATAACGTGTATGCCGTGTCCCCGGGCGACCCACGCTATCCGCACGTCCTGACGACGTACCGATTGACCGAGCATCACACCGCCGGCGGGATGACACGCACGCTGTCGCATCTCGCGGAGCTCCAGCCCGAACTCTTCTGCGAATTGTCACCGGAGCTCGCCGGTGAAATCGGCGCCACAACCGGCTCTTGGGTGATTGTCACCACACCGCGTGGCGCAATCGAGGCTCGAGCCCTCGTCACCACGCGAATGCGACCCGTCTTCTCGCAGGGCCGGACGGTGCACCAGGTTGGGCTCCCCTACCATTTTGGCGGCCGCGGCCTCGTCACCGGCGACGTCGTGAACGATCTCGTGGCGATTTCGGAAGAACCCAACGTTCGGATTATGGAAGCGAAGGCGCTGGTATGTCGCGTCCAGAAAAAATGACCTGCGGCGTCACGTGCACGCGGTGCCCGTCGTGATCACCGCGTTCTTAACCGACTCAACCCTCTGTATTGGCTGCAAGGCTTGCGAGGTCGCGTGCAAGGAATGGAATGGTGTCCCCGACGATGGGTTCGTGTTCAGCGGATGGTCGTACGACAACACCAAGGCGCTCGGGCATTCGACGTGGCGGCACGTCAAATTCATCGAACGCCCGAGCGAAACCGTCACCGCCGACGGTGGCCGCACCATTCCGTTCCGCTGGGATTTCTCGTCGGACGTCTGTAAGCACTGCGAACACGCCGGGTGCCTCGAGGCATGCCCGACTGGCGCGATCGTCCGGACGGAATTCGGCGGCGTCTTCATCCAGCCGGACATCTGCAACGGCTGTGGCTACTGCGTTGTGACCTGCCCGTTCGGTGTCGTCGATCGACGCCCAGACGATGGCCGGGCCTTCAAGTGCACCTTTTGTTACGACCGGCAGAAGGCTGGCCTGCAACCGGCATGCGCGGCGGCGTGCCCGACCGAATCCATTCGGTTTGGTGAGATCGACGATCTGAGAGCTCGCGCAGAACGACGCGTCCATGACCTCCACGCGCGTGGCGTCGATGATGCCGTGCTCTACGACGCGCGTGAGACGAGCGTTGGCGGAACGCATGCGCTGTTCATCGTCCGTGGCGATCCCGGCGACTACAATTTGCCCGCACACCCTGAAATCCCAACCGTGCATCTCGAAGCTGGATGGCGATCGGCTGCACTGACTGCGGGGCTGATGCTGGTCGGCACCGCACTCGCGTTCCTTGCGCCATCGCGTCGATGAGCGGTTACTACGATCTCCCGCTCCTCAAGCCGCCGGTGTGGACCTGGGAAGTCCCGGCGTACTTCTTCGCCGGCGGCGCAGCGGGCGCGGCTGCGGTGATTGGTGCCGTTGCCCGCGCGACCGGAGCGCCGCAAACCCTCGTTCGCGACGCCCGGTGGATGGCTGCGGTCGGTGGTGCGGCATCGCCGGCGCTCCTCATCTCGGATCTCGGCCGCCCCGAGCGTTTCCTGAACATGCTTCGCGTGTTCAAGCTGCAGAGCCCGATGTCGGTCGGCGCGTGGACGCTGGTCGCGTTTTCAAGCACTGCCGCGGCGTCGGCATTGGCGGACGCTGTCCAGCAGCGGACGAATGCGTTGCTGCCGATTCGGCAGGTTACTGATGCGGCAGGTCTTCTGTCAGCGGCAACTGGTCTCGTACTCTCGACCTACCCGGGCGTGCTGCTTGGCGCAACGGCGATCCCGGTCTGGTCGCGCGACGTGAAGCTGCTGCCGCTGCAGTCGGGTGCCTCCAGCCTCGGTGCGGCGGCTTCACTGCTGGAACTCGCTGGACATCGCCACCGGGCACTGCACTACATCGCCCTTGGGGCAGCGGCGGTCGATTCGATCGCCGCCGCGAGGGTGGCTCGAACCAGCTTCGGGACGCAGCCTGGTGAAAGCACGGGCACCCAACTTGTGCGAGCCGGAACGGTGTTGGCCGGCCCGGTGCCTCTGGCTCTACGGCTGCTCGGCGGACGTTCGCGCTCCGTTCGGCAGGTTGCAGCCGTGACCGCGATCGCCGGGTCGCTGCTGACACGAATCGGCTGGGTCCACGCCGGTCGCTCGTCCGCCTTGTCTACGCGATCGGAATGAGTTGTCGGCGTTCCAGCGAACTGATCTCGGCAAACGCCAGCCCCAACCGTCTGATCGCATCGTCAATCGTCGAGGGCAACACGCTCGAGAAGCAGATCCGCAGCTCCGCATCGCCGGCGGTGTCGGAGTAGAACGCATGCCCCGGAACGAAAGCGACACCTCCCGCGAGGGCTCGATCGAGCAGGGTGCGAGAATTCGTGCCCGGGAGCAGTCGGCACCATAAATACAGCCCGCCGGTCGGACGCGTGAAGCGCAGCGTCATGGCCGGCATGTGCCTCTGTATGGATGCCAGCATCGCGGCGCACCGTCGCGCGTGTTCGCCGCGAAGTCGCGCCAGGTGCTCGTCGAAGTGGCCTTCGCGAATCAGTCGCGCCATCGCGAACTGGACGAGGTTCTGCGTATGCGGATCCAGCCGCTGTTTGATGATGGCCATCTGATCGATGATCGACGGCGCGGCGGACAGCCAGCCCAGACGAAGCCCCGGGGCCATGACTTTCGAGAAGCTATTCAGGTGAATGACCAGATTCTGGCTGTCGAGTTCCCGCAGCGAGGGCGGTGGCGCCTCGTGGAAATACAACTCACGGTAGGTGGCATCTTCGACGATGGGGACGCGGTAGCGTTCGGCGAGCGTGAGGATCTCCCGGCGGGCGCGGATTGACAGGGTCACGCCAGTGGGATTCTGGAACGTCGGGTTGGTGTAAATAAGCTTGGGACGATACCGGAGCATCAGGTCTTCGAGTTCGTCCACGTCCCCGCGCAGGACGTCCCAGCCAA
>JBAROV010000129.1:0-7184 GCA_049642465.1 Vicinamibacterales bacterium | reverse complement strand
CTACATTCCCGTCGGCATGCCGCTCATGGACGAATATGGCGGTCATCGGCCCGGTGACAATCTGTTTGGCAACACTCTGGTCGCACTAGACGTCAGGACCGGCAGGCGACGCTGGCATTTCCAGATGGTGCACCACGACATATGGGACTACGACACGCCGATGGCGCCGAACCTCCTGGATGTGACGGTCAAAGGACAGCGTCGAAAGATCGTGGCGCAGAGTACCAAACAGGGTTGGCTGTATGTCTTCGATCGCGTGACCGGCGAACCAATCTGGCCGATCGTCGAAACACCGGTGTTGCAGACCGAAGTCGCTGGAGAAAAGACGGCGCCTACTCAACCGATCCCGACCAAGCCGGCGCCGTACGCGCAGCAAGGACTCGTGGAGGACGATCTCATCGACTACACGCCCGAGATCAAAGCTGCCGCGCTGAAGCTTGCCAAAGCCTGTCGCATGGGACCGTACTTCATTCCGGCGTCGCCTGGCGACGGGACAGCGCCGAGCGGGTTTACCTGTTCGTGGTATGCGCCGGGCGCGAGTGGAGGCGTGAACATCGATGGCGGCGCCGCGGTGGATCCCGAGACGGGCCAGTTGTATGTCGCCTCGCAAACCGGCCTGACGACAATTCAAGTTGTCAAGGATCCGTGCTCGGAATTTCGATACAGTTCGCCGCACGATAGCTGCGGTCAGCTGGGGGCACTCCCACCGCCTCCGGGTTACGTCAAACCTCAGTCCGGGCGTGGCGGCGGATCCGGCCGCACGGCGGCGGCGACTACGATCGGCGGCGTTTCCATACTGAAGCCGAAGCCACTCGGCGGTGTCACGGCGTACGACCTGAATACGGGCGACAAGGCGTGGTGGATTCCCAACGGAGGTGAACTGCTGCCGGTCACGTCCCCCGATCCGCTATTCAAGGACGTCAAGCTGCCACCTGCTGCGCCAACGCGCGGTCATGCGCAGGTCATCACCACCAAATCGCTGGTGATCTACGGAACGGGCAGAAGTGGAGGCCCGCCGAACGCACCGCCGCGAATCTATGCGGTGGACAAAGCGTCAGGAAAGCAGGTCGGAGCCGTGAGCATCCCGTCGCGCACGAGCGCCGTGCCAATGACGTTCATGCACAAGGGCCGGCAGTACCTCGTGTTTGCGACGGGAGCGGGGGACAACACGTCGCTGGTTGCGTTGACGCTGCCGAAAGGCGCAGGCACATCCTCTAGTCGCTAGTCAGGCAACGGGCTCGCGGTGCGCTGCTGCTGTGGGCCATTCGGCCGGAATATCAATATACGATCGGTTCAACTCCGCCAGCGACCCGCAGCCGAGCAGCTTCATCGTTCGGATCACGTCCGCGCGCAGGATCTCGATCGCGCGGCTGACGCCGGCGCCACCTGCGGCGCCAAGGCCGTAGGCGTAGGCGCGTCCGATGAGCACAGCCTTCGCGCCGAGGCACAGGGCTTTCACCACGTCGCTGCCGCGGCGGATGCCACCGTCGAGCAGCACTTCCGTTCGATTGCCGACGGCGGCGACGATTTCCGGCAAGGTTTCGATGGTCGAGCGAACGCCGTCGAGCTGTCGCCCGCCGTGGTTCGACACCACAATCGCGTCAGCCCCTTCCGACACGGCACGCCGCGCGTCCTCAGCGATGTGCACGCCTTTGACGACGATTGGACCGTTCCACACTTTTCGAATCCATCGGAGATCTTCCCAACTGACCATCGATTGCTCGAGCGCCGCCCCGACATCCGCGTAGAGCATCGGTCCTGTCTCGGGCAGCACCACGTTGGGGAACTTCATCAACCCGCCGTCGCGCAGGAACGACACCAGCCAACGCGGCTTCGACGCAAACTGCCAGACGTGAGGGACCATCGGCACGAGCTCACGAGTCAGCATCTCCTTGACGCCGTTTCGCAGGTCGCGCTCTCGCATGCCCGCGACCGGCGTGTCGATGGTCAGGACCAGTGCGGAATATCCCACCTCACGTGCGCGCTGAATCGTACCGGTCGCCACGTCGCGCCCGCCACAGAGATACACCTGATACCACGCCGGGCCCGTGGTCGCTTTTCGCACGTCTTCCAGCCGGCAACCTGACAGCGTTGACAGCGCGTAGATCGTGCCGGCGTTACCCGCGGCCCGCGAGGCTTCTTCCTCGCCGCGCGGGTAGAACATGCGGCAACTTCCCACGGGCCCAAGGAGGATGGGGAGGGCGATGGGGATTCCAAGCACCTGGGTACGCAGATCGCAAGTCGACGTGGCGACGGCGCAGCGAGGGCGGAACGTAATCCGGTCGAACGCCTGACAGTTCTCACGCAGCGTGAACTCGGCGTCGGCGCCGCCATCGATGTAATCAAAAACCGCGCGAGGCAGCCGCCGCTTTGCTGCCTGCCGGAGGTCCGCAATGTTCACGATCCGGGAAAGGTCGCCCATGGCCCGATATTATGCGTGCAGATTCGCCGCTCGTCACATCTCTCTTGTGGCACCGCGAGCAAGGGCGTATACCTCCTGGGATCATGTGGCAATCCCTGATGTTCGACGTCCGCTATGCCGCGCGCTCGTTTGCGCGGAACCCGGTCTTCACCCTCCTCGCGATAGCCGCGCTGACGCTGGGCATCGGTGCGAACACCGCGATCTTCACGATCGTGCACGGCGTCCTGCTCAAGCCACTCCCCTATGGCGATCCGGATCGACTCGCGATGCTCTGGAGCACCAACGCGCTCGAGCACCGCGATCGCGACACCGTCGCGCCGCGGGATTTCATCGACTTTCGAAGTGCCAGCGCGTTTTCAGCATTGCACGCCACATATGGCTTTCTCGTGCCGGCAACGCTCACCACCGCCGCAGGCGCCGAGCAAGTCGTCGTCACGGCGGTGACGCCTGGTACGTTCGAGATGCTCGGTCGTGCGCCGCTCTTGGGTCGGACGTTTACCGATCAGGAATTGAGTACGGCAGTCATCGTGAGCCACGGGTTCTGGCAATCGCGGCTCGGCGCCGATCCTGATGTGATCGGACGAACGGTCAATATTCAGTATCAACCGCGAACGGTCGTGGGCGTCATGCCGCCCGATTTCGTGTATCCCTACCGCACCATGCTTGGACCGAGCGGCTTCACTCGCGCGTTTCACGTGGACGCGTGGCTGCCGCTGGCGTTTGTGCAGGAGGATGTGCGCACCACCGGTGTCGCCACCCTCACTCGCAGCGCGAGATTTCTCGCGGTGGTCGGTCGATTGAAACAGGAGGTGACGATCGATCAAGCGCGCGCGGAGGTTACCGGAATTGCACGGCACCTCGCTGAGAGCTATCCGGATTCCAACAGCGTGGTCGGCGCCACCGTGGTGTCCGTTCACGAGCAGACTGTCGGAAGCATTCGCTCGGCATTGTGGCTCCTGGTCGGTGGAGTCGGGTTCGTTCTGCTGATGGCGTGCGTCAACCTCGCGAACCTTCTGCTCGCCCGAAGCGCCGTTCGTCAGCGAGAGATGGCAATCCGGTCGGCGCTCGGCGCGGGACGGGGACGTCTGGTTCGGCAAACCCTCGTCGAAACGGTCATGCTGTGCCTTGCCGGTGGCGCCGTTGCACTCGTGCTCATGCAGATGGGCATGAACGGACTTTTGGCGTTGGCGCCCCCCGAGCTCCCTCGCATCGACGAGATCTCACCTGGAGCAGCGGTCGTTCTGTTCACATTTGGCCTCGCACTCCTGACCGGTACACTGGTCGGACTCGTTCCGGCATTCGCGGCATCGCGGCCGGAGGTCCAGTCGTCGCTCAAAGACAGCAGCCGTAGCGCGACTGGCGGCCGCTCCCAGCGTCGACTTCGCGCTGCGCTCGTCGTGACGGAGGTTGGTCTCGCCGTGGTCCTCACGATCGGTGCGGGCCTGCTGCTCCGCAGCTTTGTCTCGGTACTGACCGTGGATCCCGGGTTCCGCCCGGACCATCTGTTGACGCTCCAGATCACCGTCCCACCGCGATACCAGACGCCCGATCATCGCCGCGCGTTCTACGCGGATCTTCTGGGGCGACTCGAGCGACTGCCAGGGGTCGCTGCCGTCGGCGGGACGACGCGGCTTCCGCTCGGGAGCACAAATGTATCGACGAAGCTGGTTGTTGAAGGGCGAAGCGTCCCAACCGCCGAATTACCCGAAGTGGAGTTCCGGCGGGCGATTCACAATTACTTCCCGGCGATGGGCATTCGCGTGCTCCGCGGACGGTCATTCGATCTCAACGACGGACCCGCGGCCCTTCCGGTGGCTGTGGTAAACGAGGCCTTGGTGCGCAGGGTCTTTGGCAACGAAGATCCCATCGGCCAACGCGTTCAATTCGGTACGAATGGTGGACCATGGGTAACGATCGTCGGAGTCATCGGGGACCTGCGTCATGCCGGTCTCGAAACGCCGCCCGCGCCGGAAGTCTACGTTCACTACCTGCAGAACCCGCCTGTGAACCCGTTCATCGTTTTGCGCGCAACAATCGAACCTTCAACCCTGATCCCAACGGTGCGCGAGGCACTCCGCGCGGTTGACAAGGATATTGCGGCATACGACGTGCGGCCCATGACCCAGGTCCGCAGCGAATCTGTCTCACAACGCCGATTCATCCTGCTGCTGGTCAGCGCTTTCGGCGTGCTCGCCTTGGTCATGGCTGCGGTCGGTGTCTTCGGAGTGATGGAGCTCGTCGTCAGCGAGAGACGTCCTGAGTTCGGTATCCGCCTTGCGCTGGGTGCGCAGCCGGCGGATGTTCTTCGCGCAGTCGTCTTCGAGGGGGTAGCGCTGGCCGTGGTTGGCGTGGTGATAGGACTCGCGATCTCGCTGCTGTTGCGCCCGTGGCTTGCGGCTCAGCTCTTTGGAATCCACGCGTCCGATCCGGTGACATTCGTCGGCGTGTCCATGCTCCTGATCGCGGTCGCCGTGATTGCGAGCTACCTGCCGGCGCGGCGCACCATGAAGATCGATCCGGTTGAATCGCTCAGACTGTAACGAAGATGGGCAATCGCACTTCGAATGTGGACCCTTGGCCCAGCCCGGAACTGTGTGCGGAGATCGAACCGCCATGCAGTTCGACGATGTGCCGCGCGAGTGCGAGGCCGAGACCGAGACCGCCGTGTGAATGGCTGTCTCCTGACTGCGCCTGCCAGAACCGATGAAAGACATAGGGCAGTGATTCCGGCGCAAGCCCAACCCCTGTGTCCTGCACGCTCAGCCTGGCGGATCCGTCATCCTGTTGAAGGTTGACGCGGACGCGCCCTTCGGCCGGCGTGAACTTCACGGCGTTCGACAGCAAATTCCACAGCATCTGCCGCAGACGATCAGGATCGCCCTGGACGTGTTGATGGGGAGCGATGTCGGTGACGAGTTCGATCCGCTTGGCCGCCGCTGTTTCCCGCACACTCTCCACGACTTCGGCGACAAGTGCTGACAGGTCGCAATCGTGCAGCTCCAGCCGGAGCTTGCCAGTCACGATTCTCGACGTATCAAGCACGTCGTTGACGAGGCGGGTCAGCAGTTCGGCGTTGCGCGCAACGATCTCGATCGTCTTATTGCGCTGATTCTCAGGGACGACGTTGTGGCGCAGCATGTCGACGTAGCCGAGAACGGCGTTGAGCGGAGTCCTGAGTTCGTGGCTCAGCATCGCCAGGAAGTGGTCTTTCGCCCGGCTGGCTTCATCAGCTGCCCGACGAAGCTCCTTCTGTTCCGTGATGTCGCGGGCGATCTTGGATGCGCCAATGATTCTGCCGTCTGGCAGACGTATAGGTGAGACGGTCAGCGAGATGTCGATTTGGCGACCATCCTTCGCGCGACGCACCGTTTCGTAATGCTCGACTGGTACCCCGGCGCGGATCCGGCTCAGGACGAGGTCCTCCTCGGGCAGCCGGTCCTTCGGAATGATGAGCGTGATCGATTTCCCGACAATCTCTTCCGCGGTGTACCCGAATAAACGCTCCGCGGCCTTGTTCCAGGTCTGAACGATTCCATTGAGGTCCTTGCTGACGATCGCATCGTCCGAGTACTCGACGATGGCCGCGAGCCGCAGGGCGTCCCTGTCGGCCGGGCTGACGGCCGGGGCCCGAAGACTATCTTCGGTCGAACTGGCAGGACTATCGATTCCCGTGAACCGGTCGTCTTGTTGAGACGGCACCTCCGCATTGTAGGAGATCCGCAGCGAGAACCTGTAGTGGTGCGGTTGGCTGTTCCAACCGTCTCAAGTCGTCGTTGGAAGGGGTGTCGTGCGGGCGTGCCGTTTGGCGCGCCACCGGGAAAACGTATTCATGAGCACCGCGCCAAAGCCCGTTGTCCACGCGAGAAACTCGAACGCGGTTCCGGTCAACACCAACAGCCACGACAATGGATCGGCGGGCCATCCCGCGAGGCCCACGACGCGGCCGGCCAATAGAGGCGACAGGATAATCAAAAGCCCGAGGCACACGTCAAGGAATGCGGCCTGACCGCTCATCCCAAAGCGCCGGCGAGCGCCCTGCCCGATGGCGTAGGCCGTGCCGCTGAATCCGACAAAGGCGAGCACCAGCAGCATCAAGACGGCAAACGGCAGCAGCAACAGTAGAGGGATCCCGATCAGCGTAATGACCAGAACGAAGGCGGTGAGGATCAACACTGGAAGGAACAACAGCTCGGCTGCGAGCCCGACCAGCATCGCCTTGGGCGGGTTGTCCGCCACGCGTTCAGCCGAACGCTCGACGGACCCTCGGGCAATGACCAGAACGATTCCGGCAAACAATCCCAGCAGCAGCATACGGAACGTGCTGCCAAGGAGTCGCGGAATACCGTTGTATGGGCCGAAGAGTTCTACCGGCCCGAACCAGGGTCCGACATTCAAGCGCATCCCACTGTCGGCAAACGAAACCTCGGTCACACTGCCTTCGACGCGGGCGCCCTCGGCGCGCCTCACGCGTCCGCCGACGCTGACGACGTCTCCACGAACGAGCGCTTTTGGTCCGAGATTCACGGAGCCGAGCACGGCGACTGCTTCCTGGCCGACCTCGCCGTTGACGCGCACGTTTCCGAAGACCGCAACGGCTTGACCGTTGATCGCCTCGTCCTCGTTCACGATGACGTCGCCGAAGATCCTGACCCGCTCTCGTCCAGATCGACGAAGGCGCCCGAACGGCCGTTCTTCGGCGCCGCCCGGGGCCGCTTTCGGGCCGGGCCCGCCGAAAAGCTCGCCTCGCTGTTCGGTGGTGAGG
>JBAROV010000115.1:0-2736 GCA_049642465.1 Vicinamibacterales bacterium | reverse complement strand
GTCAGTCCGATTTCAGGGGATCCGGATCGGCTGCGCCAGGTGATCTGGAACCTGCTGTCGAACGCGATCAAGTTCACTCCCAAAGAGGGGCAGGTCCAGGTGAGGCTGGAACGGATCAACTCCAGCGTCGAAATCATCGTGAGTGATACGGGGATCGGGATCCCGGCGGACTTTCTTCCTCACATATTCGAACGCTTCCGTCAGGGCGAAGGGGGCACGTCGAGGCAGCATTCGGGGCTGGGGCTGGGTCTCGCCATTGTGCGAAACCTCGTGGAACTTCACGGCGGGACGGTATCAGCCTCGAGCAGTGGACCAGGCACGGGGGCGACGTTCAGGGTCAGGCTGCCGGTCATGATCGTGCACCCGACCGTGCCACCGGAACAGCGCGTCCATCCCCGGCACGAACGCCGAGCGCTGCTCGGCGAGCTGCCGGATTTGAAGGGTGCGCACGTACTGGCCGTTGACGATGAGCCGGACTCGCTACGGTTACTGACCGAGATCCTGGAGGCGGCCGGAGCCCGCGTCACTACCGCACGTTCCGGCGCCGCAGCGCTCGAGATGATCCAGGACTCTCAGCCCGACGTGCTCATTGCCGACCTGGGGATGCCGTTGATGGATGGATTCGAGTTGATTCAACGGCTCCGTCAGTCGCCGGACAAGGACGTGCGAGAGACTCCGGCCGCGGCGCTGACCGCCTACGGCCGCACCGAAGATCGCGCCCGGACGCTGCAGGCTGGCTTCGAAATGCATCTGGCCAAGCCCGTCGATCCAGTGGAGCTCGCGTCGGCGATCAAAGCGCTGGCGCGGCGACGCTCGTCTGGCTGAACGGTCGATCGGGAATCTTCCTTTGTCTGGGGAAATACTCCCCGCCTCCGTCTGGTGGCAATGGCGCGTTTGCTGGCAGATCGGCCGGTACTGCCGTTGCTCCGACGGCAGGTGCGTCCGAAATACCGGAGACGTGTGCTCATGAAGCTCGCGGCCATCGCGCTCGATTACGACGGCACGATTGCTCGTGGCGACGTGCTGGACCCATCGGTTCGTGAAGCCATGGCTGCCGCACGCGCCGCAGGGATCATCGTCCTCCTGGTCACCGGACGTATCCTCGACGACCTCCGTCGCGTGGCGGGCGACCTCCACTTCGCGGATGTCGTCGTCGCCGAAAACGGTGCGGTGATCCACTTTCCCGCGACTGGCCACCTGTCGGCGCCGGCCGCACGGATACCGGACGGGTTCGTCGCAGAGCTGAGACGCCGCGGCATCGCGTTTGGTCGGGGTCAGTGCCTGGTCGATGCGGACGCCTATGATGCCGCGCTCTTGCTCGAGGTCATCCGTGAGCTGCAGCTGCCGCTGGTGCTGATCTTCAACGCGGGGCGCGTCATGGCGCTTCCGCAGGGGATCACGAAGGCGACCGGACTCCAGGCCGCCTTGAACATGCTCCGGCTGTCGCCTCGAAACACGCTGGCCGTTGGCGACGCCGAAAACGATCACGAGCTTTTGCGCATCGCGGAAATCGGCGTGGCAGTGGAATGGGGGAGCGCTGCACTGCAACGAGCCGCGGATGTCGTGTTATCCGGGAGCGGACCGCCAGCCGTCGCCGCGTACATTCGCAAGCTCGCGGCGACCGCACAGCTTCCGGTCGCGGTGCGCGCACGCCGGCGTCTCCTCCTCGGCCATACCGAGGACGGCCGCGAGTTCTCGCTCGCCGTGCGCGGACGCAATGTATTGGTCGCGGGCGACGCAAAGTCCGGGAAGTCCTGGGTGGCGGGCCTTTTGTGCGAGCAGCTGATCATGCATGGGTATAGCGTCTGCGTCGTCGATCCGGAAGGGGACTACACGTCGCTTGAAGCGCTTCCGGGCGTCACCGTGCTCGGCGGCCAGGATCCACCGCCGACGCCACGAGACTTGATCCGGGCGCTGCGCTATCCGGACCGGAGCGTGGTGATTGATCTGTCGCGCCGCCCGCACGACGAGAAGATTCAGTACATCCGCGCGACGTTGCCGGCGTTGAACGTGTTGCGCCAGCGGACGGGCCTGCCCCACCGTATCCTGCTGGACGAGGCGCATTACTACCTGCACGACGCCGACGCCCACGAGCTTCTCGATTTGGATACCGACGGCTACACCGTCGTGACCTACTGCGCGTCACGGTTGCCGAAGGATCTCCTGGCCGATACGGAAGTGATGATCGTGACCTGCGAGTCGAATCCCGCGGAGGTCGATGCGTTCTGCCGCTATTGCACGGCCTGCACCCAGGAAGAGCGCCAGCGCTGGTCGATCCTCGGCCACTTGAAGGCAGGCCAGGCCGTCGCACTGCCTATCACCGAGGAGACCGGAGGTCACCTGCAGCTCTTCACCATGGCGCCGCGACTCACGCCGCACGTGCGCCATCGCGAGAAATACGTGGATGTGCCGGTTGCCGAGCATCGTGCGTTCTTCTTTGTCACGAACGGCCGTCTCCCGGGACGACGGGCCCGCACGCTTCGCCAGTTCGTCGAAGAGCTCGAGGCGTCGCCTGCGCCTCATCTCGATGCGTACTTGCGTCGCAACGATTTTTCCCGATGGATTGCCGATGTGCTTGGGGACCACGCGCTTGCCGCCGACCTGAAAGCGCTCGAGGAGCGGCACCGTGCGCGGCCAGACCCCGAAACCATTCGCGAAGTGGTTGCGGCCATCCGCGCACGGTACGACTTTGCTGACGACGCTTCGGCAGCGGCCGGCTGAGCGTTCGGTTAAAAC
>JBAROV010000099.1:0-2689 GCA_049642465.1 Vicinamibacterales bacterium | reverse complement strand
GGGCTATGAAGTCACGGAGGATTGAATACTTCCGACGTGCGAAGGTACTGGAAGAGGTGAGCGATGCGATGTTCCAAAGAGGACAGAGTTCGCGGGTTCAAATCCCGTTACGACAGGAACGTTCCCGCCAGTCGTAGGTCTTGCGATACCTAGAGGAGGGGAACCAGCGGTACTTGCAGCTGTGGAATGTCGCAAGCTGAAGCGGCATAGAGCGGCTCGCCTCACCAGTCTGGACAGCTCTGGCAACTGGCTCATCCATTATCGGCGTGAGATGCTGGCCGGCTTCGATGACCTCTCGCCTTGCCGCAGGCCTCAGTCAATGCGCAATTGTCACGCGCGCAGTCGATCGATCATCACTGGCCGAGATTCAGCCTCACGCCGAACATCGCGCGACGCGGATCAATGAAGGCAGTGGCGAGACCAAAGTTGGGGCTGAATAGATTTTCTGTGGCCACACCCTCTTCCGCCGCGTCGTTGAGTGCATTGAGTACGTCCACGAGCAGCTCGACGCGCCTCGAGCCGCCGAGGGAAATCGTCCTCGACACGCGCAGATCGACGAGCGTTTGCGACGACAGCCGGCGCGAGCCGCGCGGCTCGAGCAGGACGCGTTGGTCCCCCTGCCGTAGCGCGACCTGTGCCGTGGCCGCCCACGGTTTACCGCTGAAGTGCTGCACGTTGGCCGCAATCACGAATCCCGTCCTGGGCACGTCAGCGCTACCCATAACCCGCAGCATGTGAGGTCGATCGTTGGGCAGCCGGCCGCGCGCATTGGTGAGACTGTTAGGATCCTGGCCGAAGGCAAGGAATGGTGCTCCGGCGATGGTGCTCACCTGCGAGCCTGGGGCGGTCGCCCCGCTGGATGGCTGCAGCCCTGAAGCCCTCGACAACGTATACGAGCCAAACGCCTGCCACCTGCGCGCCCGGCGCTTTTCGGCGGAGATCACGAGTCCGTTGTACGTCAGCGAGTATCCTGCAGGATTTGTCAACAGAAAGCGGCGATCCGCCGTGGAGTTCACGAGTGAGTAAACCGGCACGTCGCGGCCCGACAACGATTGCGTCTCCTCTACATATTGACCGCCGATATCCGTCCATCCGACGAAGTTCCCGCCATCCTTGCGAACGTAGGCAATCGCCACCGCGAACTGGCGGCCGACCTCCCGGTCCACGCCAATCGAGTACTCGTCCGTGCGTGGTGTCCGTGACTCGGGATCAAGCTGCAGGTTTCTCCTCGGATCGATCACCGAGACGATAGTCGTGTAGCCACCGGTTGCAGGATCGAAAGCGGCCGTCGTCGTTGGGCTCGCTGCCGGGTGGAACGGTGCGAGCTCGCCAGTCAACACGCCCTGATTGAACCTCCCGTAGCTCGCTCGCAGGCAGTATCGTTCGGCCGTCACCGGTGAGCTTCATGGTGACACCCAGCCGTGGCGACCACACGTTCCACGTGTACAGCGTGCCCAAGCCGCGGACGATCTCGTCGGTTTCGCGTCCTTGCGAATCAAGCACGGGCAGGTCCTGACTGATGGCGCGGCTGTGATCGAAGCGCAGTCCCGCGTTGATCGTCAGCGAATTCCCCACCGTGATGGCATCGCTCACGAAGCCGCCGGCGGTGATGAACACACCGCCGGCGATCGAGGGATCGCTCGAGATGGCCTGAAAAGACCGCCCGTCGTTGTCGACAAACCTGACACCGGTCGGAATGATCGTGGACAGGTGATGTTCGCCCTTTTCGAGTTGCCCGCCAATCCTCCACTGGTGATCGGCGCCGAGGAGCCCCGGCCGATAGTGATTGAGGGTTGCCTTGGTCGTCGTACGAATGAGCGTGAGTCCGCCGAACGTTGGCGGCGCGCCGCTGAAAAAACCAGTCAGGCGGTCGACCCGGCTGGGCGTCGTCACACTGCCTGCGCTCGGGTCGTCTTTGCGAGTAAAGACAAACCGGCCGACGCGTACATCCCAGACGGTATTGGACGACAACGTGTGCGTCAGGTGGCCGAAGGTCATGGCCGGGACCGACGCGTGCCGGCGCTGTGTCGCCTCGAACGGCTTCACAAACGTCGGGAGTTCGGGGTTCACCCAGAACTCGTCGTGGAAGCTCTGAAGCAATTGCAGGCCTGGAGCAAGCCGCCAGGTGAGCTTCGCGAAGATCTTGTCCTGCTCGTAAGTCCTCGGGAATGCCGGGTCGGTCCCGGCCTGACTGTCGTAGTCGCGCAGGTGCTGGTATCCCGCAAAGAACCACAGCCGATCATGAACGACAGGGCCGCCGAGGTTCGTCGTGAAGTCGCGGCACCTGACCCGCTCGTACCCGCTTTTTCGCTGGCCGCCGCCGGGATAAGCGAGTTGAGCTGGCTGACTCGTCAACGCGGCGGTCTGAGCGTAGTACGACGCGTCATACAGAAAACGGTCGCTTCCCTGCCTGGTGACAACGTTGATTACGGCGCCCTGCATGTTGCCGAACTCGGCGGACGCTCCGACAGACTGAATTTGCACTTCCTGAATGAAGTCGACGCCCGGCTCGGATCGCGCTTCGCCGCTGCACGGACAGGTGAAGTTCGTGCCGTCGATGAGGAAGCTGTTCTCGTTCGTGCCCGATCCGAACGCGGACACGCTGTTGGTCGAGACGCTTCCCGGCGAGGTGGGCGACACACCGGGAGCAGCCCTGATGAAGTCGAACATGCTGAATCTGCGGACAGGG
>JBAROV010000089.1:0-2127 GCA_049642465.1 Vicinamibacterales bacterium | reverse complement strand
GCGTCTTGCCGTTCGCCGGCGCGACGGGACCGGACCGGGGGGAAGTCGCCGCCTCAGCGAACCACCCGTCCCAACTGCTCGTCCGGCCATGCGCGGGTTGACCCATCGAGGATATCCCTTTCGAACTCTCGGTTATTTTCGAAGCCTCCTTGCGATCGAACGTGCTGAACGGCCTCTCGCCCCGAGCCGGGAGTGTCGCCACACGCTTGATCGATGCGCTCGTGTAAACGAATCGGTCACGAAGATCGAATGCAGGTCGGAACCGAGAGAAGTCTTCGCCGCGGATACGAAGGCTGTCAGAGACGTGGCGACTGGGGCCGGCAGATCGGTGGCGCCATCGACGACCGGGGACGGCATGACGTCGCGCGCGGATTGTAGCGTACGAGCGGAATCCGATCGCTAACATCGTGCTCTTCGGCAGCGGCGCGGAGAACCGCCTGCGCGCCACCTCCGACGTCAACGTGGCGGTCATCCTCCGGACGTTTGACGCCCAGCGAATCTCCGCGCTGAGCGAGACGCTGCTTGCCGCCCGCACGGCGGTGCGCCTCAACGTCATGTGGCTGCTCGAGCACGAGATTCCTCACGCGATCGAAGCGTTCGCGGTCAAGTTTGCCGACATCCTGCGCCGCCGCCGAGTCCTGTGGGGCAGCGATCCCTTCGAGTCGTTGTCGGTGCCTCGAGAAGTGGCCATTGCGCGTTTGCGTCAGGTCCTGATGAATCTCATCATGCGGCTTCGCGCGAGCTATGCGATGCACAGCCAGCATGAGGAGCGGCTCGCGGCGTTGGTCGCCGATGTGGCGGGCCCGCTGCGTGCGAGCGCCGCTGAGATTCTCGACCTGGAAGGATCGCCGGCGCCTGCTCCGCGTGAGGCGCTGGAACAGATCGGGCGGACGTTGCCAGGTGGAACCTGGGTACAGGTGTTCGCAGCCATCAGCGAGGCACGTGAGACAGGACGCCTCGAGCCCGGCACGGCCGGGTCGCTGTTGCTGAAGGTCATCGATCTGGCCGGTCACCTTCTTGGCCGCGCCGCGGCGCTCAGCCGCCGTTGATCCGCATGCCTAATCCCTTCGATCTGCGCGGTCCGGAGTTCCTGATCTTCTACGTGATCCTCGGCGCCCTCGTCACACTCACGACTGCCGTATTGAGCCGGACATTGGAGCCTGTCGTCCAGATGACGGCGCCCCTCACCGATTATCTGAAGATCGCCTATCTGCGTGGTGGACCAGCCGAAGCGCTCCGCGTCGCCACGGTCGCGTTGCTGGATCGCGGACTGGTGGAAGTCGTGGACGAACATCGACTGAAGACGTCGGCTGAGAGGCTGCCCGCCGGGCAGGATGGCCCGCACCGAGCAACGCGTCCTCGAGAGCTGCAAAGACGCTATTCGAGCGAGCGCGATCGTGGACGACACGAGCCTGAGAATCACGGCGGCAACCGAGTGCGAGGGGCAACTGATTCGTGCCGGGCTGCTGCAGGACGACAACATCAAGGCCGTCCGCCAGTGGCTGCTGAGCGCCGGCCTATTGCTTCTCGGGCTAGTCGCAGTCCTGAAGATCGCGCGGGGCTGGAGCTTGTGGCAGCGAGTTTTGCCCACAAGAGACGCCAAGTCAGGCGTCGACCTCTAGCCGCTCGCCTGTGGGTCGGCGTCAGGAACCGCTTCTCAGCGCGATAGTCAAGAACCCTGAGCGCGTTGCATCTTCCTTGCGGTTACGAAGACGATCCAGCATGGCTCCTTCCGGCCCGTCGCCGATGAGGGCCTTTCCGGCGGCCTCGGGCTCGTCGAGACCCGAGGGCGGCAGGCGGACCCCTTCGACGTCTCCCTTCAGTTTCTGCTCCAGTGCACGGCGTGGATACCCCGGGAGTTCCGCCGCCGCGCAGCAGGTGCTCGCCTCCCTGCACGAGAGATCGGCTCGCCCGTGTGGATCCACGCTCTGCCCTGAGCCTCCCGGGGAGCGTGGACGCTCCTACCGAGCGAAGCAGTAAAAGCGGCCCGCGCCTCCCCGGGGCGCGGTGTTCGAGCAGTTCTGGTTGGTGTGCGCCGAGTTCCAGGATGACAGCGCGCCTGCAGTGCTTTGATTGGGACCCATCCCGTCGGAGTGTCCGACTTGCGCGACGGCTGCCGTGGAGTCG
>JBAROV010000085.1:0-5736 GCA_049642465.1 Vicinamibacterales bacterium | reverse complement strand
CCAGTCGCGGACAACGGCCTAAATCAAGGCTGGCCCCACAACAAATTTCACCAACAGCCGGCGAATGCGATCTTGTGCGGTCGTCGTCGTATTTTGCGACACGCGAAGCTCGCACCGTGAGAGTCGTCGCGCGCGTCCGAGCGTTTCGAGTTCCCCGACCCGTGTCAATGTGCAGAAGTGAACAGCCAACCGGGGACTTCGACGCTACCCTGTGGCGATCTGAACTGCGGATCGGTGCTCTCGTCGGTGCGGGCTCAGGAGTTCGACGTCGTCGCGCCGCAACTCAGTGAAGCAGGGGCATCTGGACGTCGGGGGTTCCCGCCGCGATCAATCAGCTGTAAATGCGCGCGAGGTCGTTCTGGTTCGACCTCTAGCGCGTGGGGCGTAATCAGGCACAAAGCTGAGATCTTGGTAATTTGGTAAAAGTTACAAATCCTCAGATTGACACTAGGGAGGCACACGAGATGAGCATGAGTCGTTTGGGCAGACTGAGTTGCGCGGTTGCCGTGAGTCTGGCACTTGCGGCGCATGCAGAGGCGCAGTCCGTGGAAACGATCGCCTCCGGCCTCAGTAATCCCCGGGGCATTGCGTTTGCGCCGAATGGCGATCTCTTCGTCGTCGAAATGGGCGTGGGTGGTCCAGGGCCGTGCATCCCATCTCCGGTCTTTCCGAACCCACCGCGCTGCTATGGCCCCACTGGCGCTCTGACTCGGATTGCGCCGGGCGGCGTCCCGGGCTTCGAGCGTGTCGCCACGGGTCTGCCCTCCCTCGTGCTCGCGACGGGTGCGGCCGAGGGCGGGCCCGCGGATCTGTCCTTTCACGGAATGGTCGCGTACGTGCAGATAGGCTTTGGCGGCGATCCGGCGCAACGCGCCCTACTCGGTGACGCGGGCGCCATGTTTGGCTGGCTGCTGCAGGTCAATCCGAACGGAAGATATCGGCCGCTGGTCGATATCGCCAATCACGAGACCCTTAACAATCCGTACGGGGGTCCGATTGATTCCAACCCCTACGGCGTGCTCGCGCTGCCCGGCCGACGCATTATTGCGGACGCCGGCGCCAACGCGCTCATCGAGAGCGCGGCCAACGGTCGGACGCGAACGCTCGCCGTGCTCCCGCCCGCCCAACCCGGCGGCCGCGATCCGGTGCCGACCTCGGTCGCCGAAGGCCCCGACGGCGCGCTCTATGTGAGCCAGCTGACCGGGTTCCCGTTCTGGCAGGGAACCTCGAGCGTATTTCGGCTCGCGAGCGACGGGAGCTCGACGGAGGTGTACTCGAGCGGCTTCACCGCGGTCGTCGATCTCGCGGTCGCGGATGACCTCACACTCTACGTTCTGGAGATCGCGAGGGGTCAGGTGCCGCCGTTTCCGCCGCCCAGTCCCGGCCTCGGCGTGAGCCGATTGGTGCGTCAGTGTCCGGGCGGAGCGCGGGAGGTGCTGCTCGATGGACTTTCGTTTGCGACGGGCGTCGCACTCGGGCCGGACGGTGCGGTCTATCTGACGAACAAGGGAACTTCGCCCAACGCGGGCGAGGTATTGCGGCTCTCGGTAACGGAGTGTCCGTAAGCCGAATGCGCCATGGGAGGCTGTGCCTCGGCGTCCGTTCCTGTACAACGGTCTGGCCGCCCGGCCGTACTGGACCTCGTCCATCCTCGCGCCGCCTGTGCCTCGGGCGTCCAGGGTCCGATAGCGGCCATTCTGTTGAATCGCGGTAGAAGGCGTGGCGATTGATCTTCGTTCCAGGCGGGCGAGCACCTGCTCCCAGGTGTTGAATGGCCCCGAGGACGGCTAGAAATCGGGATGGCCGTTCAGGTGTCTGTGACAGTGACACTGGCAAACCTGGCTAATAGGGACATCCCTTAAAACGAATTACAGGTTAGGTGCGCGCGAGCGGCGTCGCGTCCGCGGCGTGCTGCTTCCCTGAAATATTTTAAGTGGTGAGCCGGACCGGAATCGAACCGGCCGAGGGGAGTGACCGCACACCTGAGGATCACTTCCGTGTAGTCGCCAAGGTTTGCTTGCGGCGGGCATTACCGGGGCATTGCCGGCTGACATCGTCGCAAATCGTTGCGCTGTCACGTGACGCCACGTTGCCCTTTTCTTGCCCTTTGGCTGCCACAAGCACGCACAAATCGCGGCAAACAGTGGCGTAAAGCGAAACCAAGCGAACGCCTGATTCCTCGCGATTTACCAGATCAGCAAGGCCAATGTCGCGACTGTCTACACGCTGGTGCCGCTGACTGGTCCTGGAGCGGTCAACGCTCTCGTTCGCGGGCCGGCGTACGTGTGGGCCATTCTCCACGACCATCGCGTATCCCTTGGTGCGTGGTAGGGTTTGCCGTGAAGCCTAACACCGGCTTGGAGCCGACGGCGCGTAGCTCACGCTGGCGCGCCGCGGCTCAAGCCGCACGTTAGCCTCAAACCCAGAAAGCAGGACGAACAACGCATGCCCGCCCAACTAGACGTGATCTTTGGAACTGGCCCGGTGGGCTGTTGGACCGCGCGAGCGTTACGCCGCCAAGGCCGCGCGGTGCGGGCTGTCAATCGAAACGGAGTTCGCCCCGATCTCATGCCGGCCGACGTCGAGATGGTCAAGGCTGACGTCGCAGACCAAACTCAATCCTGTGCAGCAGCGAAGGGCGCCAGCGTCGTGTATCAAGCGCTCAATCCGCCCTATCACCTGTGGCGGGAGTTCTTCCCGGGTCTGCAGGCCGGTGCGCTGGCGGCTGCCAAGGCGGTGAACGCCCGATTCGTGTCGATTGAGAACCTCTACATGTACGACTCCTCAAGGCCCATGACTGAGGACTCGCCGGTGGCACCGGTGTCAAAGAAGGGGGCGTTGCGTCAGGAGATGGCCGCAGAAGTTATGGCGGTGCACAAGCGCGGCGAAGTACGCACAACTGCCCTTCGCTCTAGCGACTACTATGGACCTGGCGTGCTGGGCTCGGCGCTTGGTGAACGGGTCTTCGGCAACTTGGTCGCCGGCAAGAAGGCGCAGATCACTGGTTCGACGCAGATGCTGCATTCTTTTGCATACATCGAAGACGTCGGAAACGCGGCGACCGCACTCGGCATGAACGACGAGGCGCTTGGTCGGGTCTGGATTGCCCCGCATGCCCCGGCCAGAACCCAAGGCGAGATGGTGGAGGAAGCTTGTGGTGTCCTCGGAATGGAAGCGCGCTTCAGTGTAGTCTCACCGTTCATGATGCGCTTGGCCGGGCTGTTCATTCCCGACGCGCGGGCCAGCGTCGAGATGATGTACGAGTTCACGGCACCGTTCGTTGTCGATTCGACGCGAATAGAGCGAGGGTTGGGTCTGTCTGCGACTCCTATCAGGGTTGCCATCGAACGCACGGTCGCGTGGTATCGGGAGCGCCTCGCAAGAAGGCGAGGTCATGCTCGGTCAAGTTGAGGCTAACAACCGGTTGCAGCGGCCGGCGCTGCGCGCCGCCGCTGAACCGGAGCGTTAGCCATACAGTCGATGAGTCTCGCGCTGGCCATAGTGGGCACGGTCGTCGGCGGTCTGGCTGTGGCACTCGCGGTCGTGCTCGTTCGATTCAACTGGAAACGGCTCCGGATCGCTCGCATTGCTGCGGCCACGTGCGACGACAGGCTTGATCGGATATACCGGCTGATCGAAGAATCCGCTCCTGAGGAGTCATCTGGCTGCGTGCTGGGCCGAACGAACAGGGTGGGCTCCGACAAGCGCAATCTTGTGGGTCTCCCGCCTGCGCTCAAGGAGTTTCCATGGAGCGACCGTAGTGTCGAAATCATCACCAGTCCCGGGGTCACGTTTCGGTTCACCGACGAGCGCGTCCTGGAGACACGACTCGGAGGGAAAGTGTTCAGAGCAGTCAGGATGCCTCGCGTCAAGGCGTCATCGGGGAAGCTGCGAACCGTGTACTCTCCGCAACGAAACCTTGCTATCAACGATGCCTTGGCGGCGACTCTTCGGGAAGTGTGTCCCGAGGCACCCGACAGTTTGTTGTCCTATCTGCTTTGCGTCGGGGGGGAGAGCTTCGAGTTTGAGCCGATCGATCAGGCTCGGATTGGTGCGACGCCTGCGTGGGTACAGGCCGAGGAATGGCCAACATGTGATCAATGCAACCGGAGGTTGAGCCTCATCCTGCAGATTCCTGGCGCCCTACTGTCATCAGGCCACGCAGCGGGAACGTTCTATTGGTTTGGGTGCAAGCAGCACGCGGAGAATACCAAGACGATCGAACAGTTCACATGATGGCTAACAAGCCGCTGCAGCCGGCGAGCGGCGCGGGCACGTGGAGCTGACTCGAGACGATCGCGCGGCGCCGCTCGCGGCTGAGCGGCACGACGTTAGGCTGCGCGGATTCCAATCAAACTGTGCCGAAGTCCAGGGGGCAGCTGTGACGGCTGGAGATCGCAGTGCGGGATCTGGAATCGGACGGGACCGAACGAGGCGGTGGCCGCAGCGCAGGTCGGCTATCCTGTACGGGTGAGTCCGACAGTCTTGCGCGTCCGAGGGTTTCGGTTCTACTTCTTCTCACGTGAGGAACGCCGGCCACATGTGCATGTCCAGCATGCCGCTGGCGAAGCGAAGTTCTGGATTGAACCGGCTGTCGAACTCCACGCGAACTATGGGCTCAAACCGAAGCAGATTGCCGAAGCCACGAAATTGATCGAGGAGCATCTCAATGAAATCCGCAAAGCCTGGGCGAAGCACTTCCCGGGTTGAGGTCACGAACGTCTCACCGCATGGATTCTGGCTGTTCATCGGCGAGCAGGAACTCTTTGTGTCGTTCAAGGAGTTCCCTTGGTTCAAGGATGCTTCGATCGCCGAGCTCGCCCGCGTTGAGTTGCCCAGTTCGCATCATCTGTACTGGCCAGGGCTCGACATCGATCTGGCTGTCGAATCGATCACCCATCCCGAACGGTACCCATTGGTCAGCCGGGCGCAGCCTAACAGGCGCTTGCAGCCGGCGAAGGCGCATCGGCGGCAGTCGCCAACTTCTGCAACTCGCCGGCGCCTCCGCGGCTGAAGCGCATGGCGTTAGGCCGACAATAATGAACTTCGGAACGTTGGCTGGAAACGACTTCATCAATCGCCGAATCCACGAAATGCTCGGTGTGCTGGACCCGGCTGACGTACACCGTTTCGTGCGCAAGTTCCGTGGCGACCCTGATGAACAATGTTTTCACACGTACCGGGAACTGATCCTGGGAGCCCACCTCAGAAGCTGTGGCTGGAACCTCCGCTACGAGCAGGCCCTCGGCGGCAAGAAACCAGACTGGGTCTTGATCGATGATGGCGGCCAAGTGGCTGAGATTCTCGACGTCGTGACACTACATCAACGCCGTGTGGTCGATAGCGCGGTCGGCAAGGCGGTGTCCACACACCGGCCGTGGGTAGGATGGGTTTCGACGCCCCCGGATCGACTGTTCGCGAAGTTTCGGGAGAAGGCGGAGGCCTACTCATCAGTTGCGGAACAGTTGCATCTCCCATACCTCGTCGCCGTCTTCGGCGAGTTTACCGCCCCGATCGAGCCCTACGAAGTACACCACGTTCTTCATGAACTGCATGGCGGCGTGTTTGCCGCAGTGCCTGCGGTGGCCGGCACTCTGTTCTTCCGCGAGAGGCTCGGCCAGTACGAGTACCACCACTTCGCGAATCCACACGCTGCAGTCGGCTCTCAGATTCTGCGATGGTTCGTAACAGGTGAACACACGGCCTAACCCGCGTTTGCAGCCGACGGCGGCGGGT
>JBAROV010000081.1:0-6449 GCA_049642465.1 Vicinamibacterales bacterium | reverse complement strand
GTCAGTTTCGGGCTCGCCTGCCAACGATCGCGGATGAAGAACCCATGCTGCCATTCGCGTCCCGTGAGCAACTCGTTCTGAACGCTCTTACGAGCGTTGCTGACTAGCCCGAGGAGGAACGATGCGTAAGTATTGTAGAAATTTGAAGTCTGGCTACCGCCTCGCAGCGCGGTGGTGTTACCGGAGAACTCGAACCGCCCGCGCGGGTTATCGACTTCCGGCTGCCAGTGATTGAGAAAGAGGAAGTTCATCGAGTACCCGGCACGGATATCGTGGCGGCCTTTGACTTTCGTCAGGTTCGTCGCGATCGATGTGACGCGCTCGTCGCGCCAGACCGGAGTCCAGGTGTCGAGGTTTCCAAGGGTGCTGAAACCAGTCGCAAACTGCGGGTAGCCAGCGTACCGTGGGTTGCCGGTCCCCTGATCGTTCGTGCCAGGGATGCCAAGCGTCTCGAGACCGAAGTTGCCCTGGAAGAAGTCCGCGCCAAATGCTTTCTGATCCTGACGCGAGAATCCGACCGTGGTGTCCCACACGAGCGTGGGACCGAGCGTCCACGTCTGTCCCGTTGTGAACATGTAGACCTTCGTGAACCCGCCATCCGAATTGGAGTTCGTGTCGGGACCGAGGTAGTACGTCAGGTCATCAACCACAGCGTCGAGCAGGCTGAACTTGCCCCAGATCTGGTGCGTGGGGGTGCGGTTGAAGTTGACCTTGACGTCATAGTTGTCTCGATCGGTCGTTCGGCGCTCCTCGCGCGAGTAGTTCTGCGTCAGACCTCCCGCGCCTGTGCCACCGGAGTTCGGCATCGGATAGAGCTGCAGCAGCTTCAACGCGATGGGGTTGATCCGATTCGCCGGAATGACGTTGTTCGGAAACGGCGTTCGCCCCGTGCCGTTCGCATTCCCGGTCGTGGGGTCGTAGACGATCTGCAGCGACCCGTTGGTGTTGCGCGCGTTGCTGAAGTCACCCGCACGCAGGGAAGCATCCGGCACGTTGAAGAAGTTGAACCGCCGGAGGTCCTGCCGGTAGCCCTCGAACGACCCGAAGAAGAACAGCCGGTTGCGCTGGATCGGCCCCCCGATCGTGCCGCCGTAGATGTTCCGGCTGATCGGCAGCTTGGGTGGTTTGCCATTCGGATCGTTGCCGAAGAAGTACGGCGTCGCGTTCAGCTTGTCGCTGTTGTAGAACTCGAAGGCCGACCCCTTGAACTGGTTGGTGCCGGACTTGGTGATGACCGTGACGGCCGCGCCTCCTGCCATCCCCTGCTCGGCATCGAAGTTGTTCGTCGAGATGTTGACCGTGTCGATGGTCTCAGCCGGCGACACGTAAACGTTGTGATGAGGAAGCCAGATGTTCAGGTTCGTGGCTCCATCCGTTCGGGTTCCGTTGTTGTTGCGGTTCTGGCCGTTGACGTTGGTGGAAAGGGACCGTGTTGGCGTGTCGGTTTCCGCGTTCTGAAACACCGCCGGCGTCGCACCGGGAACCAGATTGATCAGCGCCTGGTAGTTCCGGAATTGATTGAGCGGGAGTGAGGTGATCTCGGCGGACTTCAGTTCCGTGTGAACGTCCGCCTTGTCCGTCTGCAGCAGTTCCGCGGCCGATTGTACGGTGACCGTCTCGGTGAGCGCGCCCACCTCGAGCCTCACGTCCACGCGGCTGATCTGGTTCACGCTGACGGGCACGTTCGTCTTGATGAACTCGCGAAAGCCGCTCATCGAGACTTTCAGGTCGTACGCACCGGCCTGAACGTTGGTGAACGTGAAGATGCCCGTTTCGTTGCTGACGGCCTCCCGAGAGAGGTTCGTCTCCTTGTGCGTGATGGTAACCGTCGCGCCGGGCACGTTGGCGCCCGTCGAATCAGTCACCGCCCCGGTGATGCCGCCGTAGAGCACCTGGGCGCTCACCTCAGGTGCGATTGCCGCAACGATGCCGAGAAATAACGCAACGAACCACATGCCGGACCGTACGCGTGTGTAGCGGTCGCTCACTGCCCACCTCCTGCTGTCAGACCCGTCTACGACGTCGGAAAAAGAACGCTGAAAAGGATGAGGACCGGGAACGTGAACGATAAAAGGCGATTATCGGCGTTTAGATTGAGGTGTCAAGCATTTGGGGGAGGGCCTTGACGGGAGGGAGTGACGGCACATGCGTCCGTCACTCCCTTCGAACCTAACGTGCCGGAACTGGGGCCGGCAGCTCATCACAATGCGTGGAAGGGCCTGACGGTTTCTTGGATCCGTCTTTTTGCACCGGGTCGAGCGGCAACATCATGTGCGCACCCGGAGGGTTCGGCGCCAGCGGGCCCTTTCGCCTCCTCACCCCAATCATGATCAGGGCGAGCGCGATGCCAAGCGTGAACGCGATGGCCATACTCATTCGGATTTGCGGTACGAACGCCGCCACGACGATGGACATGGCCACCATTCCGAGGCCTCCGACGCCGGAGACGCGAATCCGGGCCATGTTGATGATGTTGGTGGAGGGGGGCTCCAGATGTTCGTAATCCGACGACCCCCATTGCCGGGCGCCCAGGCGCCTGAAGAGGAAGGCCAGGCCAATCCCCCCAATGATCCCCGGCAGGATGACGAAGAGCAGCGGTTCCATACGGCACCTCCGCTTGTCCGGCCGCCTGATACGGAGCGGCAGGCTGTGGTGTCTATTGTACTAGCACATTATTACAAGTCAAGGGCCCCGCGGGGGCTATCGGGGTACGAACTCGATGGTGGTTTCCCGCCGCCTCGAGGTGCGAAATCCACGCACGTACTTCCTCGACGCAGGCGTTGAATACTTCACCGCGTACGCACGTTCGACGGCCGCGTTGATGCGGGGGCCGCGGGCGCGGAGGGCGCGGACACGAACGTTGCGGGTTCCCACCTGGAGCGTGCCGAGCGGATCGTTCAGAAACGCGCGGTACCACCCGTCCGGTTTGCGCGTCCAGGAGCGCGCGAACACGCGGCCGTCCACGACGACAGGCCAGACGCCGGTGAATCGGTGGTCCGAGCGAGCGCCCGCGCGAACGCCGAGGATCTTGCTCTGGTCGATGGCGGCGACAACCGCGGGCGGCAATCGACGCCTCGTCACGATGGAGCTCCGGGTTCCGCGTAGGGGCGCGCGGTGAACCCCCAGCGCGGCACCGCGCGGCGATACGCACGATAGCTGTCGCCGAACTGGGATTCGAGCACGGGCTCCTCGTAGACGAGGACGACCAGATTGAAGAGCACGAACACGGCGGCTGCGTACTGCAGCAGGGATGTACTCCGAAAAAGCCACGCCTCGCCGAGAAGGACCGCGAGCACGCCGTTATACATGGGATTGCGGGTGAATCGATACAGACCCGTGACAACCAGACTTCTTGGCGGATCGAAGGGTGCGAGCGTTCCGCGCCCGGAGGCAAAAAAGTCCCACACGCAGCGCAGCAGGACGAACACGCCAACGGCGATCAGGCACGACGACAGGACCGATGATGCCGAGAACCGGACCTTCAACGCTGGAGTCGTCGCCTGCACGATCTGCAGAGGGAAATAGCCTGCAACCGTCCCGGGTATCAGGATGAGGAAGAGCAGCGCGCGGAGCGCAAGAAACGTCCTCATGCGTCAAGGCGTCTACTTCCTCTCCACTGTCCACGTCCCGGAAAACGCTTCGGTATCGTTGGCCTTCTCGCGAAGCGACCACGTGCCTTTCGCGGTGTTGCCGTCGAAGGTCGCAGCGAGCACCACTTCAGCGGCGTCATCGGGCGGAAAATCGTACTTCGCGTTCATCTTCTTCTCGTCGAACGACAGCGATTTGAACGCGGCTTTGTAGGTCGGCTCTCCCGTGACCGACACGCGCCCGGTCACAACGCCATCCTTGCTCTTCTCGAGCGTCAGTTCGAATCCCCCACCGGAGCCTGCCCCGGCCCAGCTCCCGGTCCAGGTGCCAACGAACTGCTCGCCGGATGATGCCGTCTGCGCCGCTGCATACAACCCTCCAGCGAGCAGCAGGCATATACCGATACACGCGGTTCTTCGCACCGACTTCCTGCGATTCGTCACGATCCCCCCTTTGATTCACCACAGACGAAGCTCGATGCGTCGTTGGTGTCGCCTTTGCCTTTGTAGACCGCCACCTTCGGATAGGGACACAAGGGGCGCGAGCGGTCGACCACGCCATTGATCGCATGCGTGGCGACGATCTCTTCTGGCGCTTTGCCGGCTTCCACCCACTGCTCCATCATCGTCTGCATCTCAAACGTGTTCGGCCCGGTGCCGCCACTGCAGTGCGCCATGCCGGGCGCCATATAGAGACGATAGAAACTCTGCACGTCCGCCAGCGTCTTCGTCCGATCCTTCTTGTCGCGGCCGAAGTATCCAAGCACGCTCTCGTAGTAGTCGATGCTGTTCTGCGCCGAGATCAACTGATCGTTCCAGCCGTGATACTGGAGTAGTTTTCCGCCGCGCTGCCGAAACGCTGACAAGTTCGGATCCGTCGCGTTCAGGATCGGAGCAAATTTCGTTTCAGCCTTGCGGAACGCTTCGTACGCCGCGGGGTCGGCAAAGTCGAATGTTTTCCAGTCCCAGTCCGGGTTCGCGAACACCAGCCATTTGTAGTGAGCAATGGGAATGGGAAACGGATTCGCAGGATCGCGGTGGGGCCAGAACGGCTCGCTTCCGGGCGCAAGGCCCGGGTAGAGCTGCATCCCCGTTTTTGGATCGCGGACACCTTGGTATACCCGCCTGGCTGCTTCGACCTGCGTGGACGTCAGGCAGTTCTGCTGTGCGGCGCTGCTCGCGCACTGGAGCGTTGCCGGATCGAACTTGCATTGCCGGGGGTCTTCAAGCACTCCGTCGGTGACACCGTCGCGAGCGTCACAAGCGGCGAGCACGCCGCGATGCAGGAGGCTGAGCGCCGCAGGCGTCAACTGGCTCTCGGGTTTCTGCAGGACAGCGACGATCCCATCGAAATCTCCGGCCATCAGTCGCGTCCAGTTGTTTGCCGGCGCGCCCGCGACGATACCGTCGTAGTCGGTTGGGAACCGCTGCGCTTCCATCAGGCCTTCGTAACCGCCGGATGAACACCCGACCCAGTACGCCCGATTCGCCGGCTTGCCGTAGAACGCCTGCACCAGCGCTTTGGCCTTGAGCGCCGTTTCGTGGTGCGCGCGGTAGGCAAAATCAATGAGCCGTTCGGGGTAGTCAAAGGCGAACTTGGCGGCGTTCACGCCGGGCGCGGCCTCGTGGCCCGTGTTCGTCGAGGCTGCCGCATTGCCGCGACGAATCTGCTCGGCGAGTCCGCCGTACGACACGAACCCCGCCCATCCTCCGTTGCCAACGCCGGTGAATCGGCCGTTCCACTTCTCGAGCGGCAACCAGACCTCGAAGACGATCTCGGATTCCTTCGTCGGCGCGATGACACCCGCCACGCGACAGAACGGCGGCAGGTTCGTGATCGCGTTGTTCGAGCCGGGCGGCGTGAATGATCCGGCAGGGACAGCCTGCGCTGCCTTGATCGACGTGTTCTCGAGTTGCTGCGAAGCCAATGCTGCACACGCCGCAGCCGGGTCGGCCTGCGCCTGAAGCGCGGCCATGACGGGTAGCGACATCGCAGCGGCAAATGCCGCCCCGACAAGCGCAGACGGTTTCATGATGTTCCTCCGGAGGTGAGTGTAGCGGATTACAGATCGCGTCAGGTCCGGTTCAGCGACCCACTCGAGGACCGCAGCACCCGCCAGGCCCAGATGGACAGAGCGACTGCGGCAAGCGTGAGCAGGATGTAGAACGGATCCGTCGCCAGGTGCGGCTCGGCAAACATCCGCAACACATGTGCGAGCGCGATCAGCGCAAACAGCACACCCGTCGTCTTGATATATCCCGCCATCAACGGTCTCCGAGTCGAGCCGTAGTAGTTATACGCCGCCTGGCCCATGTCGCGCGAGCCAGCATCACGCTTGCCACCAGGAGTAGCGGCGCAGAGGTCGCGCCGGGCAGCCACCGCTGAAAGTAGATCGAGCCAACGAGATGACCGAGGCCGTTCAGCAACATGACGGCACTCAACGCATACGAGGCGGCGCGAGCGACACGCGAGCCGCGCCGTATCACCGGCGTCAACAGCGCAAGCAACAGCGTCGCGACGATGAGCCCTGCGAGCCAGATGCCGAAGGTGAAGGTCGGCATCGGGAACCACGCGGCCTGCGATCGGATGCGCAGCACGAGCGGATTATAGAAGTCGAGGAAGTTGGTGAGCGCCTCGTCCAGCACGTGAAGCCCCAGCGCACCGACGAGCACGAGCCATGCGCGCGCATGCCGCCCAGCATTCTCAACGTCACCTGAATGATCTGCAACAGCGATCATCATCTATTAGTGCTCGCGGGGCCCCACCCCCGCTCGCTCTCGCTCGGCGGTCGGCCTCCGGCCGACTGTCCTCCGGCGCCTCGCTCGGGCCGCAGGCGCTGATCAGTGCTCGCGGGGCCCCAC
>JBAROV010000078.1:0-13453 GCA_049642465.1 Vicinamibacterales bacterium | reverse complement strand
CGACTCGGGGGCCGGGACGATCACCCACACCTACGATCTGCTCGATCGGCTGACGCAGGAACAGACACCCGAAGGTACCATTACCTATACCTACGATGCCGCGAGTCGTCGCGCGACGGCGCAGGTGGGCTTGATCCGATTCGGTGGACATCTTTTGAAAGGCAGCTACGATGTCCACAATGGCAGAAACGAGACGCCGGCGGCCTCGCCGGCGGTTTGACGACGAATTCAAGGCCCAAGCGGTCCGCCTGGTTTCTTCGACGAAGGCAAATCGGTCACGGCGGTGGCGCGGGATCTCGATCTCGCGCGGACCGCGCTGCATAACTGGGTCGAGCAGGCCCGTGCGGATCGGAGCGGCAGCAAGCCGGGCCTGACGACGGCCGAGCGCGAGGAGCTGGCGCGACTGCGCAAAAGAGAATCGGACCCTCCAAGAAGAGCGCGAAATACTAAAAAACGAATCTCGGGCGCTGCGCTGCCCGACTTGTAGACCAGAAACTCGCTACTCCATCTCGCGGTCCAACTCCAGCTCCTCTGGAGTGGACGGCGGTTACTTCGCCGAGCCCGAGGAAGCGTTTGCGAGGGACGAGATCCAATAACGTCTTACGCTTGTCGGGAGTTCGGGAGTTCGGGAGTTTGCGCTTGCCCTGAGCGGGCGAGCGAGCGGTCCTTCTCATGAGTCGAAGGAGCCTGGCTCGCCGTAGCTTGAAGAGCGAAGGCGGCCGAAGGAGGGCGGTGATCGAATGGTCATCGCCCTTTTTGTTGTACACGCGAGTCAGCCGGCGATGACAAGCTTCGCTCGAAGATCCAGAAGCTGCGCGTTGGTCAATCTACAAGCCTTTCGGCATGACGCCGTACGGCACGCGGCAGCAGATGCGAGGACGCCTGCCAGCGCAGGGAATTGGTTCGAGGCCGGTTCAAGACGTTCTCGGCGGCACAGCGCGCAGATGGGAGTATCTGCTCTGGTTCGTAGCGCTCGCGATCCTTGGCCTTGTGGTCCTCTCCCATCTACTGGGGTCGGGCGCACACGGCCACTGAGCCCAAGGGACGCGCCCGCTTGGCAAATGTGGCCACAAGTGGCTATAATCTCACTGGTGGCGTCTACGGGTATACGCGAGCTCAAGGACAACTTGAGCCGTTTCATCAGACGGATCGAGGCCGGCGAACGCATCGCGATCACGGCGCATGGTCGCGTGGTCGCCGAGCTTGTGCCGCCGGGGACGAGAACAACAGGGATGGCGAGTCGCTTCGACGAGCTCGTCGCGTCCGGCGTGATCCGGCCGCCACTCGAAGCCGGCGATCCGACCGAGGACTGGCCTGATATTGCGCTCCCTCCTGGAACGGCTGCGGAATTGATCGACGCTGAGCGTGGCGAAGCGTAGCCGCAAAGCGGGTGCCCGGCCCTCTCCGGCTGCACAAACGACTCCGCAGACAAGTCCTACGAGCATTCGGTATATCGAGTCCAGCGCGTTGGTCGCCGCGCTTCTCGAGCGGAACGCAGAGGCTCGCCGCGCCGTTCTGGCGAAGGGACGCAGGGTTACCTCCGCGCTCACGTTCGCGGAAACTGCTCGCGCGATCCTTCGCGCACATGCTGCCGGACGATTAACGACGGAACAGGAGCGTGCGTCGGTGCAGGCCCTGCGGCGGTTTGAACGCCGCTGCTACGTCGTGGCGATCACGGACGCCGTGCTGGCCCGGGTTCGGCGGCCGTTTCCGGTCGAACCCATTCGCACGCTTGATGCCGTGCACCTTGCCACCGCGGAGTTGCTCGGTGAGCCGCCGCCGTTGATGACGATCGTCAGCAGGGACGACCGCGTCCGTGACAACGCAGTCGCGCTTGGCTATGCAATCGCGTGATCGCGCGGCGCATTAAGGTCAGCCAGCTCACAGACGACGATGATCGCGCTGCACTCGCTCACGCTGCGTAAGCCCGCGTCAGGCGTTTCGTTCGAACAGCGCCTCGTAGCGTTGCAGGTATAGCGGCCAGCCGGCCTCGTTGTCGACGCCGTCGCGCACGGACTCCCATCCAGCTCCATGGCGATCGAGGTTGCGGTGCTCGAGCTCCACGCGTGTGCGCTCGGGCGTTTCCGCGAAGAACCGCACCTCGACCTCGCTCGTGAGATCGGGGTTGGTCTCGATCTGCCACCGCGGGCTGATGTCCCAGCTGAAGACGACGCGGTCTGGGGGCTCGAACGCGAGTATCCGCGCCCATCGGCACTCTGTACCGTCGACCGCGCGATCGTAGATGTTGCCGCCGACTCGCGGCTCGAACACGGTCTCGGCGATAGGAGCCCGGAGCAGGTTGTGCTCGCGAGGCTTGAAGTCGCCGAAGCGCTCGGTGAATACCTTGAACGCTTCGCCGATCGGCGCGTTCACCCGGATTTGACGTCGAACGGTCGTCGTCGTTGCGGACTGGGTCATTTCCTGCCTCTCCTCGATCGCTCGACCACTTTTCGAAAGCCGCCCAGGGCCTGATCCCAGAAGTCGTCGAGCTGTTCACGTAGCGCCGCCACACCGGCGGCGTCGAGCCGGTAGATCCGGCGGGTTCCCATGGCTTCTTCGCTGACGAGTCCCGCGTCCTTGAGGACCTTGAGGTGCTGCGATACCGCCGGCCGCGTGACCGGCAGGTGCGCCGCCAGATCGCCGACGGACATCGGGCCGGCGGCGAGCATCAGCACGATCGCTCGGCGCGTCCCATCCCCGAGCGCCGCCCAGACGTCCCGCTCTCTGTCAGTCGCCACTAACGGTAAGTTATTACTAACCAAACAGGTTTGTCAAGAGCGCGGAAGTCAAACTGCGCCAGTCGCGTGTTCGAACCGGGATTCCTCCGTCACATGTTCGGCATCCTCGCCATTCCACAGTATGCGGAGAACAAGGCCGTCAAGATGGAACCCTCTTGTCACCTCACACGGCGACCGGCCGTCCTGCGATCGTACGCTCGAACCACCGACGGATCGCACCAAGTGCCTGTTCGACTTGCTCTTGTTGATCATAGAAATCGATCTGCGCACCGGACGCCCAGACGAGCTCCTTCGGTCCTTTGACTCTGGCGTACACCTGCTTCGCGTTGTCGGGGAACACGCAGCCGTCCGAGTGCACGAACAGCGCCGGCGTGGTCACGCGGTCGGCGGCGGTGAGGCCATTGAACGTGAACCAGTAGAACCATGTCATCTCCGCCATCTCATTCCGCCACGCCGGCACGGCGCCGCGGTCCGGTCGTGCGTAGTAATCCAGGCGGAAGTGCATGCCAGCGCGCTCATCGCCATCGGCATAAGCGGGCGCGAGCACCAGCTCGCGGTTCCGCGCATACTTGTCAAGCGCCTCACGCCCTCGCTCGAGGCGCTGCTCAACGCCTGCCTGACCACCGTAAAACGGCGCCAGCGACGCCAGATCGTGGTACCACCCGGCCACGCTCGCAAAGGAGCGGATCGGCGCGCCTTCCGCCAGGGCGGCGAGCACGTACTGCGCGCTCGCGCAGATAGCGACGCAGCCGACGCTGGCCGGGTCTACGAAAGAAACCGTCTGGATGTACTCCGCGGCCGCACGGATGTCCGCGATCTTTCGCCTGGGGATCTCGGCCTGCCGAGGCTCGCCATCGCTCTGGCCGAATCCGGAGAAATCAAAAACGAAGGCAGCGTAGCCGGCCTCCGCGAGCCTGCGGCCATATGCCACTGCCATCTGCTCCTTTACCGTGAGCCAGGAGCCAACGATGATGACGGCCGGCTGGCGCTCGTCCAGAGATTCTGTGGTTCGCAGGAATCGGCCCACCAGCGGGACGCCCTGACTGTGGAAGATAACGGGAGTTTCAAAGAGCATTGATCCGACCTTTCTCTGCTGGTGCCGTCCGGCCGCCGACTGTGTATCTTCATCTTCATCTCCACCGCCACGAACCCTCAACGCGTGCGGGTACCGGAGCGGCTGACACAGGGTCGGCGCTGCTCAAGAGTGCGATGGCGATACCTGCCGGCATGAACGATTTCCTGTTCACTTGAATCCTCCGTGAGCATAAGAACGTGGTGACGTGCGTCTGTCCTTGGCATGCGGGAACACGTCGACGGCATCGCCTTCCTCCACGTGACCGGGCCGCAAGACATGCGCATTGAGGCACAGTCGTCCGGCAAAGCGACGAACGATGTCGCGGAGCACGCCGGGGTCCTGTTCGTTGGTGTCCGGGTCATACGTCGTCATGACGCAGCGGCCACGGAGGTCGGCGATCGCGATTTCCGCGTGAGGCAGTCTCAACGTCGCGCCGGGCCAATGTCGCTCGCCAGCTCCGTCGACACCTGCGATGAGGATATTCGGGCGCAGCCGTCGGACATCACGACCGAACATCGACACGGCGCCGTCGGTGCAAATGAGCAACGGCAGGATGTCGAATCGCTCCGGGCCATCAAACCGCGCGAGCCTTGCGCCCGGCGCGACAGCGGCTTGAACGCGCGTGGAAACTTCGCGTGAATCCCACGGCAGTCCGTTCACCAGCGGTTCGCCGTCCCGGCCGAGCGTCGCGCAGAGGCGCAGGAGCCGAGGGAACCGCCGGGCGGTTACGATTCGGCCGTGTGCGTCGTAGACCTGCACGACTCGATCGCCGACGAAACCCGCACCCGTCAACTCCGCACCGCGCAGGCGCTCTCCCGCCATCGACTTCACGGGATAACGCCAGATCGCTGCAACTGTCATCGCTATCCAACCTCTGCACGAGCGCCAGGCGCTCTGGTCCCGCGGCACGATCGATCCGCTTCGGATTTGACAGCGGAACCTGCGATTCTTCGCACCCGAGGACCTGGCGGACGTCGAACGTGAACCGTCTCCCCAGGGGCCACGAGCACGAGCCGGTCGGTGATTCCGTTGCCCGCAAATGCGGCGCGCAGGAATTCGGCGCCCTGAGTAAAGTGGGTCCACCCCTCGAAGTGGACGGGGACCACGGCGCGGGCGCCCAGAATCTTCGCCGCTTCGGCGGCATAGTCGCTCGACAGCGTGAGGTATGCGCCCTTGAAGAGACTCGACCGCTGAGCAGCGCCGGCGAACAGCACCGCCACGTCGATGGTGCCGGCGCGCTCCGCTATCGTGCGCACCACGTCGAGCGACGCGTTGTCCCCAGACACGTACACGGTTTCCAGATCCGGTCCACTTAGCAGAAAGCCGATCACTGGCCCCGTGAGGTGATCCGTTCCATCCGGGCCGTGATGGGCGGGGGTGGCCATCACGGTCACCGTTCCGCCGTCCGGGCGTTCCAGCTCGAACGAGGACCACGGCTCGAGTCCGATGACGTTCCCACCCAAGCGCTCGGCCCCGGCGACGGTGGTCACCACACGTCTGGCGCTCGGCAGGAACTCGCGCCCGGCCGGATCGAGATTGTCGCTGCGATGATCGTGCGAGAGCAGGACGACGTCGATCGACCCGATCGCCGCGCGGTCCAGCGCCGGTCCGGTCGCCTTCACCCGTCCGTCGTACTCGCCAGGCGGGGACAGCGTCGGGTCGGTCAGCCAGCGTATCCCGGCGTACTCCAGAACGGCGGTAGGTCCTCCGACGAGTTGAACAGTCAGCATATGACCTCCCGCGGCCGTCACACCGGCGCCTTCCGTGTCCGTTTCTCTGTCGTGGCCACTGTGCGCATCTCAGTCGTCCGGCTCGGAAGCCGCCCTCGAGGCACCCGACCAGCCACGCTCAGGCGCTCTCGCGCCATCGACTTCACGTCATACCGCCGAATTGCTGCGACGTCGGTATACAGCCTTTACACGAGCGCGAGGGCCCGTATCGGGCTGCCTGATCCACCGCGCGTCTTCAAGCCACCGATGAAGATCAGCGGGTGTCCCTCGGTACCTGCCTGCTTGCGTCGCTCGATCTGGCGCAGCACGTTGTCCAGGCCCGCGAAATTCTCGACGCCAATCTTTCCGGCGCCAAGGACAGCAAAGTGAGCGGGATAGCTGGCGCTCGGGCCGATGTCGAGGCTGTGAGAGTCGCAGCCGATGCCGATGATGTCCCGCTCCTCGATCAGGAACCGAGCAGCCTCGCCGCCGAAGCCAGGAAAGTTGTAGGTGCCCCTGTCGTCTTCGTTGAGGTACGCTGCGGTGGGCCATCGCTTTGCCCAGTTCGAATACATCGCGACGAAGGCCCCTCGCGGAATGCGGCCGTTCTGCCCTTCCCACCGTTCGAGATCGGCCACGCTGACTTCGGCGTTCGGATCCGAGGAGGCGCGCGCGGCGATATCGATGATCACCAGCGGTCCGACCAACTGCTCCGGTGCGATGCTCTCGCCCGTGGCGCCTCGGCGAATGAAGTGCGCGGGCGTGTCGAAGTGCGTGCCGTAATGCTCGGGCACGCTCAGGCGGTTCACGTAGACGCCATTCGATTCAACCGTCAGCAGCGGGGCGATTTCCATGTTGAGCCGGAAATAGTTGGGGATGTTCGGCTCCAGCACGTGGGTGAGGTCGATGACCTTCTCAAAATGCACGGCTCTCCCGAACTGCGACGGGACGCGGTTCTGTGATGCTGCGCGGACTCCCGCCGCTGTAGCGCCGAGACCGACGGCGGCCGCACCCATCGAGCGCAGGAACGTCCGGCGAGCGGTTTCCGCTTCCACGACCGACATGACCTTGATCGAACACATGACAGCATTCCTTCCTGAATCTCTGAAGTCGCGCAGCCCGGCCTGCCGACCGGCTACACGAGTTGCGCCGCGGCGACTTTCGGAAAGTCGATCTCCGTGTCCGCGGCCCGATTGAAGTAGTTCGTGAGAGCGTTCAACGCGACGTGCGCGATGATTTCCGCGATCTCCGCGTCCGAGAAACCAGCGGCCCGGACGCGCGCGAGCTCGTCGTCGCCGACACCGCCGCGGTGCTCCAGGACGGCCGACGCGAATTGCAGCGCGGCGTTCGCTTTCGCCTCCGCGGCCCGGCCTTCCCGGCTCGCGGCGAGCTGGTCGTCGGACAACCCTGCCTTACGACCCAGCGCCGTGTGCGCTGAGAGGCAATAGTTGCAGGCATTAATTTCGGCGACAGCAAGGGCGATCTGTTCCTGCAGCGTCGCCGGCAAGAGACCACGGCTCAGTGCGCCGCTCAGTGCGAGGTATCCCTCGAGCACGCGAGGCGATTGCGCCATCGTCCGCATCATGTTGGGGACGACGCCAAGCTGTCTTTCGATGGCGTTGAAGCTCCTGCGAATGCCATCGTGAGTTGTCTCCAGAACGGGTTTGATTCGGCTCATACGGATTGCTCCTGATGTTCCAGTTGGAAGTCGCCGGCGCATCCCGAGAAGCGGTTTGTCCGGCGGCGTCGGATTACGAGACTGCAGCCTCGGTGCCATTGCGTCGGTGTCGCGCATCTTCACTGCTGCCAGCAGCTTGCGTTATTGAGGGGGAGATGAGGTCCGCAACGATATTTCGTGTTGACACGAAATCTCGTTTGCACGGCGTCGTGTCGAACCCGGTGCAGCGAGGGATGTATCTGACGGGCGCGGGTGAAAAAAGTGATAAGCGAAGCGGAGCTCTATTGTTCAGGAGAGCTGATACTTGCGCATGCGGACGTACAACTGCGTACGCGAGATCCCAAGTCTCGCGGCGGCCTTCGACTTGTTGCCGGTACACTCTGCGAGTACTTGCTTGATCATGTCGCGCTCTACCGCATTCAAATTGGTTGTCGGCGGAGCGGCGACGAGTCGCGCCGCGTCAGAACGTTCCTGGCCCAACGAGAGATGCTCGGCAGTGATGAGGGCCCCTTCGCACAGGATCGCCGCGCGTTCCAGCGCATTCCGCAGCTGCCTCACGTTACCCGGCCAGTAGTAACGCAGCAGGGCATCCTTCGCGTCGCGGGTGAGCCCTGCTGGCGGACGACCGAAGAGCTGCCCGATTTCCTGTAGAAAAGCCTCGCTCAAAGGGAGGATGTCACCTGGGCGCTCGCGCAAGGGGGGAAGGTTGATGTCGAACACCTGCAAGCGGTAAAAGAGGTCTTCGCGAAAGGCCCCTCGCTCCAGTGCTTTCTTCAGGTCGCGATTCGTCGCCGCGATCACGCGCACGTTCGCCTTCAATGTGCGCGTGGAACCGAGGCGCTGGAATTCTCGCTCTTGGAGCACACGCAGAAACTTCGCCTGCGCCGACGGACTCATTTCCGCCACTTCATCGAGAAAGAGGACGCCACCGGCAGCGAGCTCGATTTGTCCTGGCTTTGCGTGTTGCGCGCCGGTAAACGCTCCCCGCTCGAAGCCGAACAGCTCCGACTCGAGCAACTGCTCTGGGAGCGCAGCGCAGTTGAGTGCGACAAACGGTCCGTCTGCACGATTGGAGGCGTGGTGAATGAATCGGGCCACCACCTCTTTTCCGGTGCCCGACTCTCCCACGAGAAGCACCGTCGTGTCCGTCGAAGCGACACGCATCGCTGCCTTGAGCACCAGCTGCCATTGTGGCGACGGCCCAACCATTCGTCCCGTCTTAGCGGCGAGCTCGTCCGACAGCGACTTGACCCGCGCCTCCAGGTCGTCCGCCCGCAGTTTCGCCTCAGTAGCTTGACGTGACATCTCGGCGAGTTGTTCGTGCGAGACCGCTAACGCGACATGGTCGGCAATGCGGCGGGCAGTGGCCAGCTGTCCTTCGTCGAACGCGTGAGACCGCTTCGACCAGAAGGTCAGACCGATCCCCTGGTTGAGGGCGGCCACGTGCACAGCCAACATGGACCGGTAGCCCTGCGAGCGAATCCGATCCCAGAAGTCTGGTGGCTCGACGACAAGGCGGGTATCGGCATAGTCGAAGTCGTTGATGATCGTCCCGTCGGCTTTAGGGTCCACGTGTCGAACCTTCATCCGGGTGGGCAGCGGATCCCACCGATCGGAGGCGGCCTCGACGACAACCTCCTCTTCCCGATTCAGGAACGCGAGCATCAGCCGGTCGTGCGGAAGCACCGCCGACGAGATTTGCGAGATACGCGGAAACACCTGGCGAATATCGAGCACGGTTGTCAGCGCGCGTAACAGTTCGTCCGATGCCTCGAGGTTCCGCTGTCGCTCCCGTTCGAGGGCAAGCGCCTGCTGCAACGCGCCGTAGTTCAGGGCGTCGTCAACGGCGAGCGCCACCTGATTCGCCACGAGCGACAGAAACGTGACTTCCTTCGTGTCGTACACGTGGAACTCCGAGTTGCCTGCCACCAGCATGCCGATGCGGCGACGCGGTGTCGTGAGCGGCAGTGAACACGTCGATCGCACGTCTTGGTCGCGGAAGTACGCCATGGCCTTTGGAAACCTGGTCTCGTCTTCAACGTTGGGGATGACGAGCGGCGCCTGATGGCGAACCGTCCAATAGGTAAGAGACTCCTCAGGGGACAGGTTCGGCGGTGGCAGCGGGTTGCCGGCGGCTGCGAGCACGCGCAGGTCCAGACTGTGCGTTGCTTCGTCGTAGAGGCCAAGGCCGAGGTAGGTGAAACGGACGACCGGCCGGAGTTCGCGCGCCAGACTGCGGAAGAGCGTGTCGCGGTCGTGATAGGCCCGAAGGGCCTCAGACACACGGATGAGGGCCTCATACCGTGCGACGGTTGACGCCGGGCTGAGGCGGTCGCCGGTCGCTGCGTCGTTCCCGCTACCAGCTGGCATGTGCCCCCCTCTCGTCGAGGCTCTCACGTGATTATGTGCGCATTCATGGGCCTTCGCGCGACTTGGACCTGTGCATCCATGACCACTGCGCATCCATGCACAGACACTTCGAACGGCACAGCCATGTTCGCGACCCATTGGCAACGGCCAGGCAACAGGTCTCACCCGGTTCTGTTCTTGCTTCATCGTGGGCGAAGGTGTGGAACGCACCGGTGGTGGGACCTAGCCGTGAACGCAACCGTTGACACGGACAGCCGCTCCAGGGCGCTGGCCACGATCTCACCCGACATCATCGACAGCAGGCGAACCGAGAACCTTCTTCGTGCGGTCATTGAAGGCACTGCCTCGGTCACCGGGCGAGCCTTCCACGAGTCTCTGGTTCGCCATCTGGCGACCTCGTTGGAAATCAGCCATGCGTTCGTCGCTGAATGCCAACAGGACAACCGCGCGCGCGTGCGGGCGTTCTGGAACAACGGCCGGTTCGGCGAGACCTTCGAGTACGAGCTCGAGAGACCGTGCATGGACGTCGCGCAGGGGCACGAACGCCTTTATCCGGAGAAGGTACGCCAGCTCTTTGCAACCAACAAAGTCCTCGCCGATCTGGGCGTTGAAAGCTATCTCGGCGTTCCAGCCGTGGGTTCGAGTGGACGCATCATGGGCCACCTCGTCGTCCTCGACGTGAAGCCGATCGAGAAAGACGCGCTGTGGGTGTCGGTCCTGCGGACCTTCGCGGCCCGCGCCGGCGTGGAGCTCGAGCGCGAGCAAGCGGGGGAGAAGCTTCGCGCGGCTCTCGCCGAAGTGGAGACACTCAAGAACCGGCTCGAGGCGGAGAATGTGTATCTCCAGGAAGAGATCACGACCGAACACGGCTTCAAGGAGATCGTGGGAAAGAGTCCGGCGCTCACCGCGGCGCTGCGCAAGGTGGAGCTCGTGGGACCAACGGACTCGACGGTCCTCATCGTCGGAGAGACGGGGTGCGGTAAGGAGCTGTTCGCGAGGGCCGTGCACAGCCGTAGCAAACGCAACGCACGACCGCTCGTCAAAGTGAATTGCGGCGCGATTCCGCCAGGCCTCGTTGAGAGCGAACTGTTTGGACACGTCAAGGGAGCGTTCACCGGTGCGGTGGAGAACCGCATTGGCCGGTTCGAACTCGCCAACGGGGGGTCCATCTTTCTCGACGAGATCAGCGAGCTGCCGCTCGAGGCGCAAGTGAAGCTGCTGCGCGTCCTGCAGGAGCAGGAATTCGAACCGGTCGGCAGCAGTCGAACCATCCACGTCAACGTGCGGGTGATCGCGGCTACCAATCGGGATCTCGATCAGGCCGTGCGCGACGGAAAATTCCGGGACGATCTCCTGTATCGCCTGAACGTCTTCCCGATTCAGGTTCCGGCTCTGCGCGAACGGCGCTCGGACATCAGCCTCCTTGTGGGGTTCTTCACCGGGAGTCTCGCGCGCAAGCTGGGCAAACCGGTCAAGGGATTCAATGCGCGCAGCATGGAGCGGTTGCTGCAGTACTCCTGGCCCGGCAACGTCCGCGAGCTGCAAAACGTGGTCGAGCGTGCGGCAATCCTGTCGCCCGGGCCGGTACTCGACGTCGAAGAGTCGCTGCCGGCCGTCCATTCCCGCTCGCCAGCCGGTCGTGCGCCGGAATCGCCGATCGTCTCCAGCGGATCCGGCGCGAAAGAGAGACTGCAAGAGGTCGAACGCTCACACATCATCTCAGTGTTGCGAACCAGCGGCGGTGTCGTCGCAGGGGGAAAGGGAGCCGCGGCAATCCTGGGCCTGCATCCGAATACGTTGAGAAGCCGAATGAAGAAGCTCGGTATCTCATCGCGTCTGCCTTGAATCGTATGCATCGCCGCACGCCCCTTTGCCATAGCAACCGGTCATGCAGCTCGTACGTGATCAGACGAGATATCGGCGCGAGCGGACGACATTTCGGACCCTCGTGGCCGACTAAGTTCGACGCAGACTCCGCAACATCCACTCTCCTCAGTAGATAAGCCACGCTTCTTCGATTGGACGTTGCGGCATCTTCGTTGCCCTACGTGCGATCGAAGTGCGCACGATTCGCGTCTGTCGGAGATCGACAACCGACAGTGCGGAACGCACATGACGCCAAGGAGGGCAGGATGCGTAGGTTTTTCGTCACTCTACTTTTAGTGATCCCCTGGAGCACCTTAACCGGCCATGCAGGTAAGACCAGCACCGCAGAGACGGATGGCGTCGTCTACATTGCCTCGAATGGCGCTGGCGGCAATGAAATCCTCGTGTTCGACCGGAACGAACGCGGTAGTCTCTCGTTCGCGCATGCAGCTGCCACGGGCGGCCTCGGTACCGGCGGCGGCCTCGGAAACCAGGGCGGCCTCGTCCTCTCGGCCGACGGACGGTGGCTGGTCGTCGTCAACGCGGGGAGCCACGACGTGTCCGTATTTCGTGTGGACGGGCGCGGACTCACACTCACGAGCCGAACGTCCTCTGGCGGCCAACGGCCCGTGAGTGTCACGATCGATCGGGATCTCGTGTACGTGCTGAACGCGGGCGGGGTTGTGGGCGGCGCGGACAACATCGCGGGCTTCCGTCTCGGCCGGCGAGGGCGTCTGCTCGCCATTCCGGGTGCGGTTCAGGCACTCAGTGGGTCCAATACAGCGCCAGCTCAGATTGGGTTCACCCCGGACGGCGAGTTTCTCGTGGTCACCGAGCGCGCAACAAACCTGATTGCGGTGTTCAGCCTCATCGACGACGAATACGACGGCCACGATGGGGTCGCGCGCCCGGGCGAATTCTATCCGTCGGCTGGTCTCACTCCGTTCGGCTTTGCGTTCGATCGGCGTGGCCGTCTGTATGTTACGGAAGCGGCTGGTGGCGCCACCGACGCGAGCAGCGTCTCCTCATACCAGGTGACGCAGGACGGAGTACTCGAAGTCATTTCCGCCGCGGTGGCGACGACGGAAACAGCGGCATGCTCGCTGGTCATAACCGCGGATGGCCGCTCCGCGCTTACGACGAATACAGGCAGCGACACGGTGTCGGCACTTCGCATCGATCCGGACGGCACGCTTGTCTTGCGCGACCAGGACGGCGTGGCGGCACCCACCGACGCCGGCAGCGCACCTGCGGACGCCGCACTGAGCGCCGGTAGTCAGTTCCTGTACACGCGCAACGGCGGGAACGGGACGATCAGTACATTCAGCGTGAATGGCGACGGCGCCCTCACTTCTCTGTCGACGTTCGGAGGCCTACCTGGCGGGGCAAATGGAATTGCCGCGCGGTAGCGAACCGAATCATGCTGAGAATTTCGCGCACATCCTCAGAGGGCCGGACGACACTCACACTCGAAGGTCAGATCGCCGGCCGTTGGGTCGAGGAATTGCGCAGCGAGTGTGATCGCACGTTGCAGGACGTGGAGGGCGACAGGAAAGTCGTTCTCGATCTTGCCAACGTCTCATCGATCGATGCGACTGGCCTCGAACTGTTCAGGGAACTGACCACTCGATCCGTTACTGTGGAGAATTGTTCCCCATACGTGGCGGAGCTACTGGAGGACGTGATCGACGCCGATGGGTAAGAGCCGGCGCCCTGGCCGACGGCTCGCACTGTTGAAGGAGCGGCCGTCATGGGCACCGTTTCCCGCCTCTTGTCCGATCAACTTTAAGGTCACGCGGTGACGCTGGCGCGTGTCGGAGAGACTTCCATGGCACCCCTGATCGTGATGCTCGCCGCATGGCTGCTTGGTCGATTGATGGGATTCGTAGGTTTGTTGCCCCAGGCAGATTCGTCGACCAGCGCGCTCCGCATCGCGCTGGCGACGATGTTCGTGTTCACCGCCGTGTCGCACTTCCATCCCCGCACGCGGCCGGACCTGATTCGGATGGTGCCAGAG
>JBAROV010000244.1:0-59873 GCA_049642465.1 Vicinamibacterales bacterium | reverse complement strand
CTTTCGCGCCGGGCCCGCCGAAAAGCTCGCCTCGCTGTTCGGTGGTGAGGTAGGACAGCGGCAGAATGATCTCCGCGTCATCGCCGAGCCGATCCTTCAGCTCACGGCCGCTCACCGGCGTCCCGTTGATCGTGATGATCCCCTGGGAAATCTCAATGAGCCGCACGTCTCGCGTTCGGTTCTTCGGCGTCAGGGCGATGCCGTCGGCCAGGGGAACCACGTTGTAGCGATCCTCCACACGCGAGCGGAGGTCGTCCCGTTCGGCCTGTTGCGGCGACGCGACATTCGCCGTAGCGAGTGCCAGAACGAGTGTCAGGACTGCAATTGCACATCGCTTCATTTGAGCGACTCCTCATCAACACCAAGCAGACGCTGCAATGCGAGCAGCGCAGCGACCGCGACGCCCTGCAGAGCAATGAGCGTCATCGTGACCGTCGGGTTCGCCGCGAACGCCGCAGCAGCCCGTCCGACTCCAGACAACACCGACCACAAATCCGCACCGGTCTGCGCCGCGCCCGCGGTTCGCACGACCAGACCAATGAGCAAGTCGAATCCGCCCACGACCACGGTCGAAACGAGCGTCACCACGAACGCGGCGCCGAAATAGGCCCCGGTCACCAGAGCCAACACCCCAGCCGCAACCGATGCGAGACGCACTCTCCGCGCGCGACGCCCTTCCTTCGCGGCGGCGGCGGCCACGGCTTCCATCGTCCGGGTTGTGAATGACGCCTGAACGGCCGTATCCGGCAGCGTTGCGCCGAAGACGAGGGCGAATTCCGCGTCCGCGTCGTCATCGCGGCCATCCACCTCGGCCACCTGCCATCGGCGGTAGCTGCGGTTGATGTCGTCGGAGGTCATAGGCTCTGTACAGGCTTACGCAGCGGGTCAGGGCGGCGTTGCAGACCCACAGGAGATCAGGAGATCAGGAGAGAAATAACAGGAGATCAAGAGATCAGGAAAGTCCGCGTCAGGACCGGCCCGCGTCCGACGACCGTTGCCACGCGGACCGGGCCTGACGCGGACTCTCTCCTGACCTCCTTGTCTCCTGTCTATTCCTCCTGATCTCCTGATCTCCTGTAAGTCTTCACGGGTGCCACCCGGCCTGGGAAAGGCGCGCCGCCAACTGCTTGCGTCCACGGTGGACGTAAGAGCGAGCCGTGCTCTCGGGCACGCTGAGGACATGGCCAATGTCCTCGAACGGCAGCCCTTCCTCATACCGCAGCATGATGGCGGCGCGATACTCGGGGCGCAGCGCGCTCAGCGCTTCGTCCAGCGCCCGCCCGAGTGCGGCGGTTTCAAGGGGATCCGGCGCCGCGTCGGCAGGAGACGCATCAGCCAGCGTTTCGATCTCAGCCGGGTCCTCGGACGACACGACGGCGAGTCGCGAACGGCGCATGGCATCAATCGTCGTGTTGTGCGCAATTCGAAACAGCCAGCTCGAAAATCGCCGCGTCGTGTCAAATGCGGCGAGCTTGAGGTAGGCCTTGACGAAGGTCTCCTGTGCGAGGTCTTCCGCGGTTGCGCGGTCACCCCTTGCGCCAAGTACTTTGCTGATCAGGCTGATGACTGGCCGCTGATACCGGCGCACAATCCGTTCGAACGCGGATTGCGATCCGGCCAGGGCTTCAGCGATGAGCCGGTTTTCGGTGACCGTCTCGAGGTCGATCGGGATGGTCCGCGTTCCTCTCTGTTACAGCTTACGTAGAGTCGTGGCTGCGCGTTGCACGTGGCCTATGTCAGCTGAGATTATGCGCTGGAGGAACCGGTCGCCCGAGACCAGAGACCGGAGACCAGAGACCAGCGACTATAGACTAGCGCTCTGCCGCCCTTGAACGAAGCGTTCAGCGACCGTTCAGGTTCGTTCGCTATAACTGCGCGAGGATCATGAGAGTCCTGGTTGTTGAAGACGAGGCGCGATTGTCGAAGCAAATCGCCGCCGCGCTGAGCGATGCCGGATATGCCGTCGATCGCGCTGCTGACGGTGAACGCGCCGACTTTCTCCTGCGAACGGGGGAATACGACGCGGTGATCCTCGATCTCGGACTCCCGAAGGTAGATGGACTGTCGCTGCTCCGGGCCTGGCGCGGGGCGTCGCTGTCTGTACCCGTCCTGGTCCTGACTGCCCGCGGGAGCTGGCACGAGAAGGTTCAGGGGATCGATGGCGGCGCGGACGATTACGTCGCCAAGCCGTTCAGGATGGAAGAAGTGCTCGCCCGCGTGCGCGCACTCATTCGGCGCGCCAGCGGCCAATTCACTCCGGAACTGCGCTGCGGCCCTGTGGCCCTCGACACCAGGTTGGCCAAGGTCACCGTTGACGGCAGCCCGGTGAAGCTCACGAGCCACGAATTTCGTGTGCTGTCATATCTGATGCATAACCGCGGACGGATCGTGTCGCAGGGAGAACTGACCGAACATATTTACTCGCAGGATCTCGAGCGCGATTCAAACACTGTCGAAGTGTTTGTCGCGAGGCTCAGAAGAAAACTCGGCTCCGGCGTGATCGAGACCGTTCGCGGATTCGGCTACAGAATCGCGGACGGGTCCGAACCGCCACGGCGGCAGATGTGATGTCTTCGCTTCGCTCGCGCCTCCTTCTCGGCGCGCTGCTCTGGACGTCCGGGTTGTTCATCACGGCGTTCGTCGTGGTCACGATGATCATGCTGGAGTACCCGAAGACTCCACGTATCGTCCACGGCACCGCCCATGCGTATGCGATAAGCCTGACGATTCTTGCTCTTGCGTGCATGGCGGTTGGCTTCTGGCAGGTGCGCAGAGGGATATCTCCGGTCAATCAGCTGCGAGAACGCCTGGCGGCAGTGCACGACGGCCGGACGCGACGCGTCGAAGGCACTTATCCCTCCGAAGTGCAACCCCTCGTTGACGACCTGAACGCCTTGCTCGAGCAGCATGAACGGATGGTGCATCGCGCCCTCGCCAAGGCGGGCGATCTCGCGCACGGCCTGAAGACACCGCTCGCCATTTTGAACCACGAGGCCGACCGCGCGCAGGCCCAAGGTCACCCTGAACTTGCGACGATTCTGTCCGAGCAGCTCGAGCGAATGAAACGCCAGATCGAGTATCACCTCGCGCACGCTCGAGCCGCGGCGGCTGGCCGAACCCACGGGGTACGTTGTTCCGTACGCGAATGCGCCGAAGGGTTGGCGCGAACCTTGGAGCGGCTTTACGCCGCACGCGGCGTCAACATCCGCGTCACCGTCTCGCCAGAACACTTCGTACGCGGCCAGCGTCAGGATCTGGACGAGATGCTTGGTAACCTCCTCGACAACGCCTGCAAGTGGACTCGAACTCGCGTCGCGATCGCATCCACTGTAGTGGACGGCCACGTGTCAATCACTGTTGATGACGATGGGCCAGGTCTGGAGGTGCACATGCGTGAGGCTGTTCTGCAGCGCGGCGTTCGAGCGGATGAACAGGCGCCAGGATCCGGCCTCGGGTTGGCCATCGTCCGCGATCTCGCTGAGCTGTACGGTGGAAGCATCGCACTCGAACAGGCCCCCGGAGGCGGCATGCGCGCCCGGCTCGACCTCCCCGCCGCTGACGGCGACCGTTCTGCTTGACTGTGAGATCGAGAGGGAGTGAACTACTCCTGATGCCCACCGAACACGAATCTCATGTCCCGTTCAACGAGCAGGCCGCACTCGAGGAGCTCGAGCGGCTGCAGCGTGCGCTCGAAGAATCGAGGCAAAAGAGGAAGGACGCGAGCGCCGCCTTCGATCAATTCGTCAACTCGTTCAGGAAGGAACCCGGCCGCGAACCGCGTCCGGAGCATGCCGCCTGGCCTCGGGCAGAGGTCGGTCCGTCCACGCTCGTCCGGGACAGCCGGATAGCGCCGCCTATACTTCCGGCGACCAGGCGCAACCCGCTTCCGAGGGCCGGGATCTTCGCCGGCGCCGTTGTCGTGATTGCCGCCGGCGTGGCAGTTACGCGAATGTGGCGTGCGTCTCCTCCACAATCTCCTGCGTCATCTTCGGTCTCGAGCGCGGTCCCGGGCGCGCCGGCTACGACGACACCTCCACGTCTCCCGACATCGGAGTCTGCGGTGCCAGCCGGAACGCAATCAGAGCTTCGCGCACTGCGCCACGTCTGGGTGCGCGCGACCGTCGATGGAAAACGCGTTCTCGAGCGGGAGCTGAATGCCGGAGACCGTGTGCCGGTCAATGGACGAACGATCGTGATTCGTGCTGGTGATGCGGGCGCGGTTCGGGTCGTCATCGATGGCCGGGATCGCGGCATCCTCGGCGAAACCGGGGTCGCCGTCACTCGAACGTACACATCATCAGCCGCCCGCTAACGATGGATCCGCACGCCGGACAGCCGATCCTTGCGAGCGGCCCGGCACTGGCGGATGCCAGGCTGGTTGCCATTCTCGTCCACGGACGAGGCGCGTCGGCCGAAGACATCCTTTCTCTCACCAACGAGCTGCGCGTCAAAGACGTCGCGTATCTTGCGCCGCAGGCCGCCGGTGCAAGCTGGTATCCGTACACGTTTCTCGCACCGCTCGCCCGCAACGAGCCAGGAATCAGCTCAGGGTTGAACGTCCTGGCGTCGCTGCTGGAGCAGGCCGGCAGACATGGAGTGGCCCCCAACCGCGTCGTGTTGATGGGATTCTCGCAAGGCGCCTGTTTGGCGCTGGAGTTTGCCGTACGTCATGCCCAGCGGTACGCCGCCGTCATTGGTCTGAGCGGAGGATTAATTGGTCCGCCCGGCACACCGCGCGATTACCAGGGACCGTTCGACGGGACGCCCGTCTTTCTCGGATGCAGCGACATCGACCCCCACATTCCCCTCGAGCGGGTTTACGAGACCGCGGAGGTGTTTCGGCGAATGGGGGCGTCAGTGGACGAGCGTATCTACCCGCGGATGGGCCACACGGTCAACCGCGACGAATTGAATGCGATAGACGCGTTGCTCAGCGGCTGAGGCTAAAACGAACTCGTCATCGATCGCTTTCCCTCCGTGTCGTAGGTTTCCACCGTTCCGAACTTTCGCAGGACATCGGCAGTCTTCGCAGGTTCTCCGACCGCGATGATGTGAAGACGCGCCGGATCGAGGTACTTCCTGGCGGCCGCCTGGACCTGCGCCTGCGTGACTGCGGTGATGCGCTCCGGATACTTGTCCCAGTAGTCGGCGGGTAGACCGAACCTCCAGCTCGTGACGAAGTAATTCAGCATCTGCTGCGGATTCTCGAGCGACAACGCAAAACTGCCAATCATGGACCGTTTCTGATCACGGAATTCCTTGTCGGGAACCGGCTGATCCCGCATCCTGGCTATCTCCGCGAGCAGATCGCGCAGGGCCGCGTCAGTCACTTCCGAGCGCACTTCGGTCGATGCCTGCCAGATGCCGCGCCATTGACCTGCCTGCAGGTTGCTGTACGCTCCGTAGGTATAGCTTTTCTCCTCGCGCAGGGTAATGAACAATCGCCCGGTAGGCCCGCCGCCAAGAACCTTGTTCATGACCTGGAGCACGTCATAGGCAGGATCCATCCGATCGATAGCTTGCGTCCCGACCAGGAGATTCGTCTGCACGGAATTCGGGCGTGCGACGAATGAGACTTTCACGGGACCTTGCGCTGGTGGCTCGGTAACCGAGGGCTTCGGCGTGCCGACTTTCTTCCATTGAGCCAGTTTCTGCTCGGTCAGCTTGCGCGCCTCCGCCAGAGATATGTCTCCGGCGATGGCGAGCGCGGCATGATCGGGCACGTACCGTGTCCGATGGAACTCACTGAGCGCTGCCGGTGTGACCTTATCCAGGCTTTCGGTCGTCAGTGAAATGCGGCCGGCCGGGTGGCTGCTGTACATCACCTTCGAAAACAGCTCCGCCACCAGAAATCCCGGGAAGGTTCGCTGCTGAATCAGGCTCGCGCGGGTGCGTTGCTTGTATCGGCCCAATTCGTCCTCGGGGAACGACGGATTCAGGAGGACGTCGGCAAACATCTCGAACAGCTTGTCCGCGTGCTCCGTGAGGCAGGAAGCGAACGCTGTCGCCTCTGTCGAGGACATTCCGGTCGAGACCGTCAGCGACGCGGCGATCGTTTCGAGTTGCTCCGAGAGCTGCGCGGAGGATCGGGTCTTCGTTCCCTCACGCATCATCGCGGAAGTGATTGAGGCGAGACCGGGCAGGTCAGCGGGATCGTAGTAGCCGCCTGCGCCAGGGACGATGAGCTGAAGAGTGATGCGGGGGACGCGCCGATCCTCGAGGACCATGAGATGCAGGCCGTTTGAAAGGGTGGTTTCCTGCGGTCTCGGCAGCTTGACCCGCAGTACTTCCTCGGAAACCGGGGCCTGTCCTTTGAGAATGACCCCCTTGCTCGAAGGCGGCGCCTGCGGCGGCGCGGGCACCTGTGCGCGTATGGCTGTCGCGCCCGCGACCGCCACCGCGAGTGCGATGATTCTCAGCATTCGCGTACGCATCACAGACCTCCCTGGGTTGCGGCTGGCGGCTTGGGATTGGTGACCACAACGCTGCGATTCTCACGTGTGAGGTACTGGCGCGCGACTCTTTGGACGTCCTCCGCGGTGACCGCAGCGATCTTTTCCGCGCGGGTGTTGATCAGTCCGGGCTCGTTGTGAAAGAGCGCGTACTGCGAGAGCAGCACTGCGCGGGACAGCGTGCTCTGCACGCTCGACACGAAGTTGCTGCGCGCGCTGGTTCGCGCCTTTTCCATTTCCCACGCCGCAATTGGACCTTTCTTCACCCTGTCGATTTCCGCGTCGATCGCGCTCTCGATTTCAGCGACGGACTTGCCTGGAGCAGCCATCGCGTTGATGCGGAACAGTCCTGGTCCGCGGCTCGTGCCAGCGAAGGCGCTCGCGTTCGAAGCGAGCTGCTTCTGACGAACGACCTGTTCGTACAGCCGCGAGCTCCGGCCACCGCCGAGCACCGTTCCCAGCACGGACAGAGCATCCTCGTCCGGGGTCATCGCGGGCGGTATCTTGTAGACCACGTCGAGGCGATGCAGCCGCGCCAGTGCATCGTCCAGCGCGAGCCGGCGCTCGGCCGTCTGCGGCGGCTCTTTCATGTCCACCGCCTGCGGCGCGGGTTGCGACGAAATCGACTCGAAGTACTTGCGGACCTTGGCCAGGCAGTCAGCGGTTTTGACATCGCCGACGATGGCAATCACGGCGTTGTTGGGCGCGTAATACGTCTTGAAAAACGCAGCCACGTCGTCGATCGATGCCGCGCTGAGATCGTCCATCGAGCCGATCACCGAATGCTCGTATGCGAAATTGTCGTAGGCGAGCTCGTCGATCGCTTCGAACGTCTTGCCGTACGCCTGGTTGTCCACACCCAGCCGTCGTTCCTCCTGGACTGCGTGCCGCTGGTTGTCCAGGTTCTCCTTGGTGATCTCGAGCGACCGCATCCGATCGGCCTCGAGGAAGAGCGCGAGATCGAGCTGATTGGCCGGCATCGTTTCGAAGTACAAGGTGCGATCCTTGTTCGTCGTGCCATTCATGCTGCCGCCGTTGTTGAAGACGAGCATGAAATGCTCGCCTGGCCCAACCCTCTCCGATCCTTTGAACATCATGTGCTCGAAGAGGTGCGCGAAGCCCGTGCGGCCCTTGCGCTCGTCGCGCGAGCCAACGTTGTAGCTGACTGCGATCGAAAACACAGGAGCCACGTGATCCTCGGCGATGATCACGCGCAGGCCATTCTTGAGCGTCGTGTCCGTGAAGGTCACTTTGGGGGTCGTCGCGGCAGAACCAACGGTCGTGAGCGTGCAAATCGCGACCGGCAAGAGCCACAGCCGGCGCTGCAGGACCTGCATACCGAACCTCCTTTCTGATGTCACTAAGAGCGTTCGCCAGCGGGAGGGCTGACAGGACGCACGGGAGAGACTACTGCATTGTTGGGTATTCGCGGCACCGGAATTCCGGGGCTATGACCCAGGCGGCTGACCGTTCGTCACTGGCTGAGCCGTCAACTCCAGATGGTTCAGCCGCGGCTACTTCAGTCGTGCGCGCGGGTTGCGGATCACGCGGCCTGGAGGCGGGCCGTCACCATCTGCCCCCCAGACCGGCGCGCCGTTGACGAACACGGTATGAATGCCCCGCGGGCGCAGTTGCGGCTGGTCGAACGGCGACCGATCGATGAGCGGACAAGCCGAGTCTCCGCCTCCGCGCTCGGCGCTACGGCGGACAAGCCGAACCCCGAGCCCCGATCTATTTCACCCCCGGGGAGAAGCAGTAGAACAGCCCCGCGCCGCCGGTGCTGACCAGGTTTTCCTGGCTGCATCCTTTCGTCGCGTGCACGGAGTTCCACGATGTGCCAGGCCCGCCGGTCCGATCGTGATGACCCACCTGCGCCGTGCCGGTGCTGTCGCTCGTCCAGCCATTGCAGGTGTGATCCGCGGTGTCCGTGTATGCGCGGCCGTCGAGTTGCGAGCCTGTCAGGATGTCGTGCTCGTTCGGTTTGTCACCCACGCCCTTGATCGGCTCCCCCTTTTCGCTGAGCGCGGTCGCTCTCGTGAGCGTGTTCCCCATGCGCGCCAGATCGAGCGTGTCTCCATGCAGATGCTCGAGGTCCCGCGCGATTGATTGCCCTTTCACGTTGTACCAAGGCCCCTTGCCGATTCGATCGCGGGCGCTGACCGCATTCGGACCTTGCGTGCTGAGATACGCGCGCCACGTGCGATCGCCCGCACCAACAGCAGACGCGAGCGCCTGACAGTGCTTATCCGCCCCCTCGAGACCACCAAGGTTGGCTCCCTTGCCGAGTCCAACGCTCGTAACGAAGAACGACATGGGCTGCTTCGGCTGTGCGCCTGGCGCCTGCGCCCCCGTGGTGCCTTGCGCCTGCGGGGCGTCGAGCGGCTTGATGCGAATGTTCTTGTAATACACGGTGCTGCCTGGATCGTGCGCCTGCAAGGCAACGGTTCCGTCAGCAAGCGTTCGTCCCGGCCCCTCGCGTCCGCCAGTCCAGTCGGCGGGCTGCGTCCACTGCACCACCTGCTTGTCGTTCACTTTCACCGTGATGGTGTTCCCCTGCACGATGATGTACTCGGTGAACCACTCGTTGTCTTTCGCAGGCGCCTCGAAAATGTCCGAAACGTGATAGAGACTCCCGCTCTTCACCGGATCCTTGTAGGTGTTGTTCACCTGAATTTCGAAACCCTTTCGCGGAAAACCCTTCTCCTGGAACTCTGTGGCCACGTAGACGCCGCCGTTGGAGTTCGGGCGCGTCATCAGGTCCACCTTCAGCTCGAAGTTTCGAAACGTGTGGTTGCGGAAGGGACCGTCGTAGAACGCGTGTCCGGCAGTACCGTTCGCAACGATTGCGCCGTCTTCAATCTTGAAGGAATCGGGGTTGCTGATCTTCCAGCCGGTGAAGTCCTTCCCGTTGAAGAGCGACGTAAAGCCAGGCTCGGGCGTGGGGGCCTGGACCAACGTGAGAAGCAAGGGGCATACGAAAAGGAGAGATTTCATAGGGCGGCAGTCTATGCGAAAAAGTGACAGAGTGCCAAAGTGGCACCCTACAGGACCCCCGCGCTTTTCATTGCCGCCCGCGTGGTCTCCAACCCCAGCCGCGCCCCTTCTTCCGGCGACATTTCCGGCGGCACGCGGCCGATCGGCTCAGGGCTGACGGCATCGGTATACCCGACATGCTGAAGGGATTTGAAAAAGGTCCCGAGATCGATCACGCCCTCGCCGGGCATGACGCGCTGATTATCGCGAACGTCTTCCGGAGCCTGCTTCCGGGCGTCGGACACATGCACGTGGACGATGCGTGATTTGCCTGCGTTGAGGATGTCGGCCGCCGTGGCCCCGGCGTGATGCCAATGCCAGGCGTCCAGGGTGAGACCGATGTTCGGGCCGCATTCCTTGCTGAACTGGAGCGCCTCGTCCATGCGCCAGATGAACTCGTGAGGATTGCGCGTACGGAAATGCAGCGGGCCCAGGAACTCGAGTCCTAATCGCACGTTGGATTTCGCCAGCACCTCGTTAACGGCGACCACCCTGTCTTTGATGATCTTGCGATACTCCGGCTTGGGCGTCTGGCTGGACGGCGGCAGCACCGTCATCATTCGCGGGCATGCGATTTCGGCCGCGAACGCCGCCGCGTCCCCGAGTCCCTTCATGTCTTCCTGAAACGCGGCGTCCTCGGCAACGCCGATGCGAACAGGCAAGGAAAGGATCCCCGGCTTGATCTTGAGTTCGCTCAGGAGCGCTCGGGTGGCCGCCGCGCCCTCCTTCCTCGCAGCCCCCAGATTGACGTCCACACCGCCGTAGCCCAGTCGAGCCGCGAGGCGCGCGAAGTCCGGCCAGGGCATCTGCCGCGTGAGCGAACCGTTGAGTGACACGAACATCGTGTCGGCGGCCGTCACGCCAGTCGCGAAACGCCAGGCCGCACCGGTTCCCACAATCGTCTTGAGAAACGTTCGCCGATCGTTGAGCCTCATGTCGGTATTAAACCCGATCTCCCGTTCTCCCGTTCTCCCGTTCTCCCGTTCTCATTGTGCTAGCATCCCCGCCGTGACGTCGAACACTCCTCTTCGCAACCTCCCGCTTCGTCCGTGGAGCAGTGTCGCGATGCTCGTCACCTTCTCCGCTGCTGTGCTCACGGGCAGTCAGGGGCCCGCGACTCCTCCACATCCCAAGCTCGTCCGACTGAGTCAGACAGACGCCGTACGCCTGGCCAAGCAAGCGCGCGACGAAGTCTCAGTGGACGTGCCGGCCGGCCTCGAGCTCACGCTCTGGGCGCCCGAACAGCTCGTCGTCGATCCAGTGGCCATCGAACTGGATCCGCGCGGTGTGGTGTATGTGACGAGTTCGACGCGCAACAACATGCCGCTCGACATCCGTGGCCATCCAACCTGGTTCACGCCGGCACACACCCTCAAGACGACTGAAGACCTGCTGGCGTTCTATCGGAAGGAAATGGCTCCCGAGCGCAGCGCGGCCACGACGTGGATCGAGGACTTCAACAAGGACGGCTCGCGAGACTGGCGGGATCTGGCCGAGTACAAGGAGCGCATTCATCGCATCCAGGACACCGACGGTGACGGTGTCGCGGACGAGTCGCGCATTCTGATCGAGAACTTCAACGCTGACCCGAGCTACGACATTGCGGGCGGCCTCCTTTATCACGAGGGTGATCTCATTGTCGGGGTCGCGCCTGGCGTGTACCGGTTGCGCGATCAGAATGGGGACGGTGACATCGATCAGCAGATTCCCATCAGCGAGGGCTACAACATCCATCCGGCGTTTGGCGGACACGGGATTTCCGGCGTGATGATGGGGCCCGATGGCCGGTTGTACTGGGAAGTCGGCGACATGGGCTTCAACGTTGTTGACAAGACGGGAAGACGATGGCCGTACCCGAATCAGGGAGGGGTGCTGCGATCGAACCCGGACGGAACGGATTTCGAGGTTTTCGCCACTGGGATACGCAATCTGCAGGAGTTCTCGTTCGACGAACACGGAAACCTGATCAGCGTGGACAACGATGGCGACCACCAGGGCGAGTTCGAGCGTCTGGTGTACATCCCGAATGGATCGGACAGCGGGTGGCGCTCCAACTGGCAGTACGGCAAGTACACCGACCCGAAGAACAATCGCTACAACGTGTGGATGGATGAGGAGATGTTCAAGCCGCGCTTCGAAGGGCAAGCGGCTCACATCATTCCTCCCGTTGCGCCGTGGCACGCCGGACCATCGGGCATGGTCTACAACCCGGGCACGGCGTTGTCTGAGGAGTGGCGCAAGCACTTCATGGTGTCGAGCTTTCCGGGTGCACCCGCCAACGCGCGCATCTACGCGTTCACATTGAAAGAGGAAGGGGCGGGCTTTGCGCTCGACAACGAAAAAGTGCTCTTGCGAGGCGTTCTCACCGTTGGAATGAAGATCGGACCCGACGGAGCGCTGTATCTCACCGACTGGGTGACAGGTTGGGATTCGAAAAACAGCGGACGGCTGTGGAAGCTGGACGCACCGAAAGTGGCCGGTACGCCGATCCGCAAGGAAGTCCAGTCACTCCTGGCGGCAGACTTCACCTCCCGGAACGTCGGGGATCTGGAAACGCTGCTTCGCCACGTGGACATGCGCGTGCGGCAGAAAGCACAGTTCGAACTCGTCCGGCGCGGGGATGTTCAGACGTTGCTGGCGGCCGTGCGTGACAGGGGGGATCAGTTCGGCCGCATTCACGGGTTGTGGGGCCTCGCCCAGCTCGCCCGAAAAGACGCGCAACATGCGACGCACCTCGCGCAATTTCTGAAGGATGACGATCCGGAGATGAGGGCCCAGTCAGCAAAGATGATCGGCGACGTCGGTCACGCCGCATCCGCGTCGGCCTTGCTGCCGCTGTTGAAAGATTCGACGCCTCGCGCACGTTTTTTTGCTGCTGAAGCACTCGGTCGGCTGGCCTACAAGCCGGCTGTCGCTCCTCTCGTTGAAATGCTTGCGGAGAACAACGACCGCGACGTGTATCTCCGACACGCGGGAAGTCTGGCGCTATCTCGGATTGGCGACGCGGCGGCCATTTCGGCTCTGTCACAACATCCTTCCCGTGGGGTACGGCTTGCGGCACTCGTCGCGCTCCGCCGAATGCGGCATGCAGACGTGGCGAAGTTTCTCACCGACACGGACGAGGGCATCGTCACACAGGCTGCGCGAGCCATCAATGACGACGGATCGATCGAGGCGGCGGTGCCCGCACTCGCGCAGATCCTGGGTGAAAGGCGGTTCACCAATGAACCAACCCTGCGCCGGGCCATCAATGCCAGTCTTCGCGTCGGCACCAACGACGCGCTGTCTCGGGTGGCCGCCTTCGCGGCCGATGTCGGCCGCCCGGATGAGATGCGCGCAGAAGCCATCAGTGTGCTCGGCGTTTGGATGGATCCTTCACCACTCGACCGGGTGGACGGCATGTATCTCGGCGCCCCACAAGGAACGCGCGACGGCGCAGCGGCGCGGGCTACGGTCGAGCGTTTGATCGACTCGCTGGCCAAGGCGGACGCCAGTCCCGCCATCAAGATCGCGCTCGCCGACGCTGCAGGACGTCTCGGTGTGACAGCCGCGACGCCGGTTCTGCTGGCACAAATCCGCTCCGACCCCGCGCCGGAGGTCCGCCTTGCCGCGCTCAGAGCGATGCAGGCCCTCAAAGCGCCCAATATGGACGGCGTAATGAAGACTGCGCTCGCCGACCGGGACCCGTCGGTCCGACGTGCCGCGCTGAACATCCTCCCGACGCTGCCGCTGAGCGATGCCGCAAAAGCCCAGCATCTCGAGACAATCATCAAATCAGGCTCGGTCTCGGAGCAGCAAGGGGCGTTCGAGGTACTTGGGACGCTCAAAACCGCACCGGCCTACGAGGTGCTCGGCCGCTACGTGGACCAGCTGGTTGCCGGCAAGCTTGCACCCGAGTTGCACATCGATCTGGTCGATGCCGTTCAAGCGGGCGCCTCGAAGTCGCTGCAGGCGAGACTGCAGGCGTATCAAGAATCGAAGGATGCGGACACGCTCGTCGATGCCTTCAAGCCCGCGCTGCTGCGCGGTGGACAGCCTTCGCGCGGTCGCGACGTCTACGTCGAGAACGCCGCAGCCGGGTGCCCGCGGTGTCACTCACTCGGCGGCAGGGGGGCCGACGTGGGGCCAAATCTGTCGAACATCGGCGCGACGCTCCAGCGCGAGCAGATTCTGCAGGCGCTGCTCGAACCCAACGCCCGTATCGCACCGGGCTTTGGCACGGTGTCGATCAAACTGAAGAACGGCCAACCGGTGGAGGGCACACTCCGCGAAGAGACCGACACCCACCTCGTCGTCGCGGTTGGCACCCCTGCGGTTGAGCAACGCGTCGCCAAGACCGAGATCGTCTCGCGCACGAATCCGGTGTCAGCGATGCCGCCGATGGGGCTGGTGCTGAAGCCGAGAGAGATACGCGATCTCGTCGAATTCCTGAGCCGTCTGAAGTAGAAGAGAGACTGTGACCCAGCCCTTTTGGGAGTTGGGCATTGGGAGTTGGAAGTTGGGAGTTGGGAGTTGATCCGGGAGGCATCGAGCCGATGAAAGCCTGTTTCACATTGTTGCTGTGTCTGTGTGCCCCAGCTCTCCAGTCGGCTCAGAACAAAGCCGACCCGAAGGACTGGATTCAGTTGTTCAACGGCCGCGATCTGAAGGACTGGACTGCGAAGTTCCGCCACTACGATCTCGGCGTCAACGTCAACGACACGTTCCGCGTCGAGGATGGCCTGCTCAAAGTTCGCTACGACAAGTGGACGACGTTCAACGACGAATTCGGGCACCTCTTTTATCGTGAACCGTTCAACTACTATCTGCTGGCTGCCGAATACCGTTTCGTCGAACAGCAGGTCAAGACCGAGCGCACCGATCTCGCGTGGGCGATCCGCAACAACGGTTTGATGCTCCACTCTCCGGCGCCGCAGACGATGCTGAAGGACCAGGATTTTCCAATTTCAATTGAGGTCCAGCTGCTCGGGGGCCTCGGTGACGGCAAGCCACGGTCAACGGCGAATCTCTGCACACCGGGGACGAACATCGTCATGAATGGCGCGCTCGTGACGCGGCACTGTACCAACTCCACGTCGAAGACCTACGACGGCGATCAATGGGTCCGCGTCGAGGTCCTCGTTCATGGTGACGAGCTCGTCCGGCACGTGGTCGACGGCGCGACCGTGCTCGAGTACACGAAACCGCAGATTGGAGGCGGGAGCGCGAGTCCGACGGATCCGAAAGTCAAAGTGGACGGTACGCCGCTGACCGGCGGTTACATCTCGCTTCAGGCGGAAACCGCGCCGATCGATTTCCGGAAAGTGGAATTGCTGAATCTGGAGGGCTGCACCGACGCGAAAGCCAGGAACTACAAGGCGTATTTCGTGAAGTCCAATCCCGCATCGTGCCGCTATTGATCGAATGGTACGACGCGATCATTCAGCGCAACAAGCACGAATCGCCTTGATTGGCGCCGGCTTTGCCGCCGATATCCACGCCGAGTCCTATCATCGATTCGTGCCTGGTGCCGACCTCGTCGCCGTCTGCTCACGCGACGAGGATCGCGCGCGCGTGTTCGCGCGTAAGCACGGCATTCCCCGCTGGTATACCGACCTCGAAGAGACCATCACCCAGTCGGGTTGTGACATCGTCGATATCTGCATCCCGAATCATCTTCACGCATCCGCAGTCATCAGCGCCGCCAACGGAGGCAAGCACGTCATCATTGAGAAGCCGCTCTCTGTGACGCTGGAGGACGCCGACCGAATGATCGCGGCATGTCAGGCAAAGAACGTCAAACTGATGTACGCCGAAGAGCTGTGCTTTGCGCCGAAGTACGAGCGTGTACGCCATCTCGTGCACCAGGGCGCGATCGGGACGATTTATCACATGCGGCAGTCCGAGAAGCATTCGGGCCCGCACAGCGATTGGTTCTACGACGTCAATCAGTCCGGCGGCGGCGCGCTGATGGACATGGGGTGCCATGGTTTCGCGTGGCTGCGCTGGATGCTTGGCGGACGTCCGAAAGCGCTGAGCGTGTACGCACAGATGCAGGGCGGCCTGATCCACGGATCACGCACGCGCTGCGAGGAGAATTCGGTGTCGATCGTGGAGTTCGAAGGCGGCGCGATCGGCGTCGTCGAGAACAGCTGGGCGAAGCACGGCGGGATGGACGATCGCATCGAAGTGGCGGGCACCCAAGGGGTGATCAGCGCCGACCTCTTCATGGGAAACTCCGCGCTGACCTACAGCGCGAAGGGTTACGACTACGCCATGGAGAAAGCGGGTTCGACTCAGGGCTGGACGTTCACGACGTTCGAAGAAGCGTTCAATCAGGGCTACCCGCACGAGCTCGAACATTTCGTCGCGTGCGTGCGAGACGACAAGCCGCCGGCCGTCACCGGCGAGGACGGCCGCGCCGTCCTGGAGCTGGTCTATGCCGCCTACCACTCCGCGCGGATCGGACAGAAGGTTTCGCTGCCGTTTCACCGAAAGGTCACGAGGCCCATCGACTTGTGGCTGGGCCTGCCCTGAGCCTGTCGAAGGGACCGTAGCGCATGAACCTGCTCAGGTTCGATTCGACAGCCGCGTGGGTCAGCGGCGTGGCCTCGTTCTGGCGCGACCGGCTGAGGAGCCACCCCGAACTGACAATCTGCCTCCCAACCGGCGCAACCCCCGCCCCTGTGTACGCCGAAATGGTGCGTAGCGTGGAGGCCGGACTGGGGTCATTCGCGGCCACCCACATCTTTGCGCTCGACGAGTTCGGCGGATTGGCACCCAACGATCCGGGTCTGGCCAGAAACATCCTCCCGCAAACGCTGCTCAATTCCGTCCGACTCCCTCCGGAGAGGTTTTTCAGTCTCGACGTGTGGGCGCCGGATCTCGACCGGGTCTGCGCCGAGTACGACGAGCGCATCGCGGGTGGCTTCGACCTGGTGATCCTCGGCATCGGGTTGAATGGACACCTCGGCATGAACGAACCCGGGTCCGCTGCGGACAGTCCGACGCGACGTGTGCAACTGCATCCCACGACGGTCCAATCGTCGGCCCGCTACTTCACTCACGGGAACCTTCCACGGTGGGGCCTGACCGTTGGACTTGGACCGATTCTCGGATCACATGAAGTCTGGGTCCTCGCAACCGGATCGAGCAAGGCGAACATCATCCGGGAAGCGGTCCGTCGGGACATCGGTGTTACGATTCCAGCGTCCTTGCTGCGACGTCATCCGAACTGCTCGTTCTTCGTTGATGCTGATGCGGGAGCACTTTTGTGAGTCCTCGTAACTGGACTGGCGCGGTGTGCTCGTTGGTGGCCGCCCTCGCAACCGGCGCCGTCGTCTCCGGTCAGGAGAAATCCGAACAACTCCGATGGTTCAAGGGCAACACCCACACCCACACGCTGAACAGCGATGGCGACAGTACGCCAGACGAAGTGGTCCGATGGTACCGGGAGCACGGATACCAGTTCCTGGTGCTCACGGATCACAACTTTCTCACGTCAATTGATGGACTGAATGCACTCCACGGAGCCGACGACCGCTTTCTCCTGGTCAAAGGGGAGGAAGTGACCGATCGCTTTGGCGAAAAGCCGCTCCACATCAACGGCCTCGATCTCGCCGGGAAGGTGGAGCCGCAGAGCGGACAATCAGTGGTTGACGTGCTCCAGCGAAACGTCGACGCAATCAGGAAAGCACGCGGCGTCCCGCACATCAATCACCCGAATTTCCGCTGGGCGATCACGACCGATGAACTCCGTCAAGTCCGCAACACGAAGTTGTTTGAGATCTTCAACGGCCATCCGCAGGTCAACAATCTTGGCGGCGGCGGAGTACCGGGCCTGGAGGAGATTTGGGATGCGCTCCTCTCCGGTGGCCAGTTGATCTACGGCATCGCTGTGGACGATGCCCACGTTTTCAAACAACCCGGCAATCCGAACGTATCTGGTCCCGGACGCGGGTGGATTGTCGTGCGCGCTGCACGACTTGACGCGGCGTCCGTGATGCAGGCGCTCGAGCGTGGCAACTTCTATTCATCGACCGGCGTGGTGCTCGACGATGTTCGGGCCGACGCCAAGGCGATCACCGTCACGGTCAAGGCAGATTCTTTTTCAAAATACCGGATCCAGTTCATCGGCAAGCAGGGCCGCGTCCTTCGCGAAGTGGCTGAGCCCACCGCCACGTACACGATCGGGGGAGACGAAGGTTACGTCCGCGTTCGCGTGTTGGAAAGTAATGGACGCGTCGCGTGGGTCCAGCCGGTCCTGGTGCCACGCTCGTCCGTGGCCGCAAGCACCACAGCCGGTTTCGCACTTATGGTTGGGTGCGCCCTCGCAATTACCATCGCTGCCTCACGTTCACTCAATTCACGCAAGAGCTGAACCGGCGGTGGACGCCTCCGGCGTCGCCTAAAGAGCTGAGCCGCCCGCCGCGCGGACCGGATGTTGCACTCTCCTCCCAGGGATCACAGAACTGAGGAGGTCGAGAGACATGAAACGTTGGACTCAAGTAATGCTGGGCCTTGGCCTGGCGGCGTCGATCGTGGCGTGTAACAACAATCGCGCAAACGATACAAACACCGCGGCACGTGACACTGGCGCGGCAGTAGGCACGGCGGGCGCAAGCGCGGATCGCGACTGGATCGAGGATCAACTGGAGGACGGGCAGGCCGAAATCAACCTCGCCCGGCTGGCGACCGAACGCGCAACCAATCCGCAGGTCAAGGAGTTCGCGGAGATGATGGTGAAAGACCATCAGGCCGCGGCGGACGAGCTGAAACAGGCGGCATCGGCGGCAAACGTACAGGTCAATCCGCCGGCCGAACTCGACAACGACCACAAGGATCTGCAGGAAGATCTGAGCAAGCTGTCAGGACGCGATTTCGATCGCAAGTACATCGACGCGATGGTGGACGAGCACCAGGAAGCCGTCAATGAACTCGAGAAGAAGACGGACTCGGACAACATGGAGATCCGCCAGTGGACGTCGAAGACGCTCCCGACGGTGCGGCAGCATCTCGATCGAGCCAAGCAGATTCAGGACTCGCTGAAACAGGCGGGTAACACGCAGTAGCGCTTCCGTCTCTTGGGCGAGGGCGGACAGGACATTTGAAGGCGCGGGCATCAGTCCGCGCTATTTTTTTGCCCCGCCGCGGTCCTTTCTCTCCGGAGTACACTCCACGCGGGGTCATATGAAGCTTGTGCTCCTTGCGGCCGTCATCGTCACTGGCGCATTGGTCGTGCGTCACGAGATCGCTCCACAGGGTTCGCCGACACTTCCGAATTTCGTCGTCGTGCTCGCAGACGATCTGGGCTACGGCGACATCGGTCTCTACGGCCAGCGCCGCATTCGCACGCCACGGATCGATCGGATCGCCGCGCAAGGTCTCCGGTTTACGCAGTTCTACTCAGGGAGTACCGTGTGTGCTCCGTCGAGAGGAACGTTCCTCACCGGACGCCATACGGGACACGCCTACGTGCGTGACAACCACGAGCTGGGCGGATTCCTCGATGAAGAGGAGCGCGGTCAGCTTGCGCTTCCGCCCGGACATCCTACGGTGGCTCGGGGGCTGAAGGCGCGCGGGTATTCGACGGCTGTCGTCGGCAAGTGGGGGCTGGGAGGGCCGGGATCAACAGGCGTTCCAACCAAACAGGGATTCGACTTTTTCTTCGGGTATCTGGATCAGAAGCAGGCTCACAACTATTATCCGACGCATCTCTGGCGCAACGAGGAGCGATTCCCGCTGCGCAACAAGTACTTCTCCCCACACCAGGCCCTCGTGGGCGATCCGGGCGATCGGACGGCCTATGAGCAGTACCGCGGTGCGGACTACGCGATCGACTTCATGACGCGGGAAGCCGTGAGCTGGCTGCGCGCAAACGCGGCCAAGCCCTTTTTCCTCTATTACGCGCCCACGATTCCACACGTGTCGCTCCAGGTGCCAGAGCCCGCTCTGAAGGAATACGAAGGTGTTTTTCCTGAAACGCCCTACACCGGCAACAATCGGTACCTGCCGCATCGCACGCCCCGTGCGGCTTACGCGGCGATGATCACCTACCTCGATGCACAAGTGGGGCAGATTCTCGACACCCTGAAGGAGATCGGTGCGGACGACCGCACGCTCGTGATCTTCACGAGCGACAACGGCGCAACATTCGACGTCGGTGGGGCACCGACGCAATTCTTCGAGAGCAATGGAAAATTCCGCGGCCACAAGACCAATCTCTACGAAGGTGGTATTCGCGTGCCGATGATTGCGCGTTGGCCGGGTCGCATTCGCGCGGGAGAAACATCCGGACATGTCGGGGCGAACTGGGACCTCTGGGCCACTTTTGCGGAACTGGCTGGCGGATCGGCGCCCCCGGACACTGACGGCATCTCCATCGTGCCGACCCTGCTCGGTCGGAGCGGGCAGAGAACGCATGAATCGCTCTATTGGGAATTTCACGCGGCGGGCGCGTCGCAAGCCGTGAGAATGGGTCGCTGGAAAGGCATTCGGCGCCAGGTCGCGAAACGGCCAGATGCGCCGATTGAGCTCTACGATCTCGAGCGGGACGATCGGGAGACAACAGACGTGGCGGCCGCCAATCCGGACGTGGTAGGGCGCATCAGGGAGCTCATGAGAACCTCCCGGACTCCCGCGGTGCTGCCAAGCTGGAACTTCGAGACAAGGTAACCCGCTGCTACTCGACCTCAACGAGCGAAGTACTGACGCTCGTACCTGGGCTCCGCCGGCAGCACGTGCGGCTCGAGAAAGGCCCAGACATGCCGATTGATCTGTGGCGCGCGATCGTAATACCAATGTGTATGGCCGGAGATTTCGGTCAACTCCGGCGCAAAGCCTCCAGCCTTCAGCACATCCCGAGTGGCACGGACGATTGACAGTGGAAACAGGGCATCCTTGGTGCCGACCCACATGCCAATCGGCGTTTTCCGACCGGCCCGCTCGATGAAAGGAAAGTTCGACTCGTGCAGCGCGCCTGCATGGATCGCCACGGCCGCAAAGTACTCGGATTCGAGCACTGACATCATGAGCGCATGGCCGGCGCCTGCCGAGTGGCCGAACAGGTACACTCGACGCGGATCGATATTGAGCTGCTGCTTGAGCAGCTCGATGACGTCGTAGAGGAACTCAGGACCGTCGTCCGGGATTCGCCAACCAGGGCCAGGAAGCGCGTCCGGCCCAACGAGAATGATTCCCTCCTTGTTCGCGAGCGACTCCCATTTGTCGATCAGCGAACGGCCGTCGCGCCCGGATCCGTGCAGCAGCACGAGGAGCGGGGCGGGGCCACTCTTGCGGGCCGTCGCTGGAACGAAGAGGTAATACGTTCGAGTTCGGCCGCCTGACAGGAACGTCTCCTTCGTCACCTTGTCCGCGGCGCTCGCGACGAATGGAATCAGCAGACTTGCCGCCCAACACATCACGATACGAGTCATCGTGTCACCTCGCGGAATGACCGGGAGCGCATGCGCGTGGACGATTGTACCCTTCACCATCTCCACCGCGCTGGCTGCGCTCCGCGCCGCATTGCCGGCAGGGTTGTGCCGCGGGCACAATGAGTCCATGGTGCGGATTCTCAGACTGCCTCGATACCTCTGGGCCCTGCCCAATACGCTGCTCGGCATGCTCTTCGTCCCTGTCGTGATCGCCACGAAAGGACGGATGGAGATCGTGGACGGCGTGTTGGAGCTCCGCGGACGCGCCGTCGCCACCATCCTGACGCGCTTGGTCCCGATTCCAGGCGGCGCCGTAGCCATGACGTTCGGCCACATCGTCCTGGGCCGAGATCGTGCGTCGCTGGCCGCCACCCGCACGCACGAGCGTGTCCACGTGCGCCAGTGCGAGATCTGGGGACCGGCCTTTTTGCCAGCGTACCTGCTCGCCGCGCTGTGGGCCCTCGTCAGCGGGCGTGGCGCATATCGAGGGAACTACTTCGAGCGGCAGGCATTTGCGGTTGCGAGACGATCACACCCCGAGCGCCAGGGGTTTTTCGTATCGCCACACTTCCAGCATAAACGGCCCCCGCGACGTCTCCACCTCGTTCACCATCGTCCCGACGCGATGCCAACCGCACTTTTCGTAGAACCGTGCGGCGCGCGCGTTGCCGATCGCGCACGCAAGCCATGGCGTGGTGACCCCGTTTGCGCGAAGCTGGCCTTCGGCGTCCGCAATCAGCGCCGCCGCGACACCCGAACCCCTCGATTCTGCTGAGACGAAGAGCTGATACAGTTCGTCGCCCTTGATGATGCTGAAGCCTACGGGTGCGCCAGGGGGGCCAACCACACGAATACTGGGGAGAGCCGCCTGAAGCCTGTCTCTGAAACTCTCCAGCGTCCGCAGCCGCGTCAGTTCCGTCGGTACGATCCGGGCATGCGCCTCATGCCAGCCGTCGTACCAAATCGCTGACAATCGATCGATCTCTGTAGCGTCAGCGGCTCTCACGTTTATCGCTACATTCATCGTGAATCCTTTACGGGGATCTCGCCCGCCAATCGCGGTGGCTCGTCCCTGGACATCCTGCACGTCTCGTACGCCGATCCATTCTTCCAGTACTGGTCGGGACCCAACTCGGTTTCGTCCTTGACGGCTGGCCGGAATTAAAACTACAGTGTGGGCATGTCCCCGGTGCTTGGCGAGTTCGAGCAGAGAATACTCTTCACGCTGATTCGACTCGGCTCCGACGTTCACGGCGTGGCGATTCGCAATCACCTCGAGGAGAGAAGCGGTCGCGCCATCTCTCCCGGAGCCCTGTACACGGCCCTCGACCGCCTGGAGAAGCGAGGGTTCGTGACCTCGCGTCTCGGCGAACCCACGGCCCAACGGGGTGGCAAGCGCAAGCGGCTGTACACACTGCAACCGTCGGGGGAACGTGCCGTGGCGCGGCTCTACGAATCACTCCGATCGATGACGCAAGGCGTGGGCGCCCGCCTGCGCACGATCAAGGGATAGCGCACCATGCCGATCGCCGCTCCGCCGCGCTCGGCACAGGCCCTGCTGCAACGCGTTCTTCCAGCGGAGGACGCCGAGGTCATCGCTGGGGATCTCGAGGAAACGTTCAGGGAGAGGGTCCTGCCCTGCGAGGGCATCGCATGCGCGCGGCGCTGGTACTGGCGTCAGGTCATCAGCATTGTGTGGGCGCGCATGTTCGACGCTTCGGTCCATCCAACCGAGCAAAGCACATCGAGGCCGACCATGGATTCCGCACTGCAAGATCTCTTCTACGCCGCTCGATCCCTTCGAAAACAACCTGGCTATACCGCGATAGCGATTCTGCTGCTGGCGCTCGGAACCGGCGCAGCCGTGGCCGTGCTCTCGTTGACGTATGCCGTGCTGTTCAAACCGTTGCCGTACCGCGATCCTGCGCGGTTGATGATGGTGCACATGCTGGCGCCGATGCCGGATGCAGATATTTCACGACCAACCTTCTGGTCCTATCCCAAATACCGCGCGTTTCATGATGCACAGCAACTGTTCGATTCGACGGCTGTTTTCGGATCCGCCGTGTGGAACGTGACCGGCTCTGACGCGCCCGAGCAACTGAACGGCGAGCTCGTGGAAGGCACGTATTTCAAGGTGCTCGGGGTTTCCTCGCAGGTCGGCCGCTTCTTTGATGCACGCGAGACTGAGAGCCCGCACTCAGCGCCACTTGCCCTCCTGAGCTATGGAGTGTGGATGCGGCGATTTGGCGGCGATCCCAACGTGATCGGCCGAACCCTTGGGCTCAACGGCATTCCGCACACGATTCTCGGCGTGATGCCGCTTGGATTTCGCGGGTTGACAGGACAGGCTGACGTCTGGGTCCCGATCACGACCGTTTCGGCCGATGACCTCGGCAACCCATGGGATCACTCGTACTACGTGGTCGCGCGACGCAAATCGAGTGTGGCGACGGAGGAGGTGCAGGCGACGATGCCAGTGATTGGGAAGCAGGTCGATGAGCTGTTTGCCGATCGCAGCCCGACCGGCAAGCGCTGGAGCGCGACCGCGGCTCCGCTCAACGAGGAGCGCGCCGGCGGACTAATCCGGCGCTCGATTCTCGTCCTGCTCGCCGCCGTCGCTGTGGTGCTGCTGATCGTCTGCATCAATCTCGCGAACCTGACATTGGTGCGCGGCTTGGCCCGTCAGCGGGATGTTGCCATCCGCCTCGCGCTCGGCGCCAGCCGCTTCCGCATCGTCCGACAGCTTATGACCGAAAGCCTGCTGATCGCTGTCTTGGGCGCGCTAGGCGGCCTTGGCGTGGCCTCTCTCGCGACCGTCGCGGCTGGCACGGTCCTACCGGATCTGCGCATGGTCCTGCCGCGCGATCACACCGCTGGCCTGACGCGCGTCGGTCTCGACCTGATTCATCTCGATGCCAGCGTCCTCGTGCTGACCGGCGTCGTCGCCGCCGGGGCGGCCACGCTGTTCGGACTTGGACCGGCGTGGCGTGCTTCGCGTCGTGACTTGACGACGACGCTCAAGCCAGGGTCGTCTGGCTCGGTTGCCTCGAGCGCGCGCTGGTTTGGCGTGCGGAATTTGATGGCGGCGTCGGAAATGGCGCTCGCGCTCGTGCTCCTCACCGCCAGTGGATTGATGCTCAAAAGCGTGATGCATCTCTATCAGACGGAGCTCGGGTTTCAGCCGCGTTCGCTGATGACATTCAGGGTTGCGCTGCTGCAGCCGCGGTACGACTCCGATCGAGCGACGCGGTTTCTCGGTCAGCTGGTCACCCAGCTGAGGGCGCACGGAGAAACGGCGACGGCCGCATTTGGCAGTTGCGCGCCGGTGTCCGGCGGGTGCAACCGGACGAGCGCTACGTTTCCAGGACGACCGCCAGCGACGGGTCCGAGACTGACTGTCGGTGTGCTATGGATTTCACCGGGTTATTTCGAGACTCTTGGTATTTCAGTGATGCGCGGTCGGACGTTTGCTGACACCGATCGTGCTGGTCAGCCGAAAGTCGTCGTGATCAACGAGACTGCGGCCCGAACGTTCTGGAACGGAGAGGATCCAATCGGCAAGCGGATCGCCATCGGCCAGGGTGGCTTTGGTGATGGCGCGGAGGTCGTGGGCGTGGTTGCCGATGTGCGATACGCGTCGGTCGAGCAGCCGGTCGGCGCCGATGTGTACCTTCCACTCGTCCAGTCCCGCCGACCGCTCGGATTCCTGTTCGTTCGCAACCGCGGCGCCGTAGAGCCGGTGGTCTCAACGGTGATGAGCGAGGTACGATCGCTCGACTCGGATCTTCCCCTGACCGACATCAAGTTGATGGACGAGCGCGTCAGCGATGCCACATGGCGCACGCGCATGGGCGCATGGCTCCTCAGCCTGTTTGGCGCCATGGCGCTTGTACTCGCCGCACTCGGCGTCTACGGCGTCATCTCGCAGGGCGTCGAGCAGCGCACGCGCGAGATCGGGGTACGGATGGCGCTCGGCGCCGACCGCTCGCACATCCTCCGCATGGTCGTCGGGCGCGTCTGCGCGATCGCGCTCGCGGGCATCGCGATCGGGCTGGTCATTACTGTTCCGTCAATGCGGCTGCTCAGTGCTCTGTTGTATGAAGTCAAGCCGGCCGATCCGACGGTGCTCACGGCGTTGGCCCTCATCCTCCTGTCGGTGACGCTCGTCGCCGGCTATCTCCCGGCCCGTCGAGCCGCACGAGTGGATCCGATCGCGACACTCAGAGCCGAGTGAGGTCGAGGGCGTAACCACACTCACTCGTAGCGCAGCGCGACGAGCGGATCGACCTGACTCGCTCGCCGTGCTGGCAGCCACACTGCCAGCAGCGCAATCGCCGTCAGCAGAATCGGCACTCCCGCGAAGACGAGCGGATCCTTGGCGGTGACGCCGAACAGGAACGCGGTAATCAACCGCGCCAGCCAGAACGCAGCCCCGAGACCGATGGCCACGCCGACGAGCGCCAGCGCCATCCCCTGCGTGACAACCATCCTGAGGACCTGTGACACCTGAGCGCCGAGCGCGAGGCGGATGCCGATCTCTTGCGTCCGTTGTTCCACCGAGTACGCCATCAACCCGTAGATGCCGATGGCGGCGAGCAGCAGCGCGCACCCGCCGAACACCGTCATCACCCACATGTTGAACTTCTGGCGCGACACCGAAATGGCCGCAATCTCGTCCATCGAGCGCACGCTCGACACTGGCAGTCCGGTCGCCTGGCGCAATTGCTCCTGGATGGTGCTGCTCAGCCCCTGCGGTGGCACCTGGGTGCGCACGATCCAGGAAATCGGCGTGAGGCTCACGTTCAGCGCGTTTGCCGCGTCGGGAACCTGCGCTTGAGGAATCCACATCTGCGGCTGTGGCTCGCTGTCCAGTCCGGCGTTTTTGATGTCGGCAACGACGCCGACGATCTGCCGTTCCCCTTCCGTGGCGAACTCGCGCATGACGCCCTTGCCGATGACCAGGCGGTCCGACAGCGGATCCGATTTGGGCCAGTACTGTCTGGCCATTGCCTCGTTGATGACGACAACAGGGGTCGACGTGCTGGTGTCCCGGTCGTTGAACGTACGTCCGCGCGTCACCGGAATCTTGAATACTTCGAAATATCCCGGGGAGACCGTCGTCCACCCGCCGCCACCGTGAAAGGGACCTTGACTGTCTGCCGTGAGCGGACGCCCGACGATGCGGAATGGAAGACCATATCCGCCCTCGAGCGGAACGCAGCACGTGGCGCTGGCGTTCACGACGCCCGGGATCGAGCGGAGCTGCTCGACGCCATTGCGGACGACGCGCTCGACGGCTTCCGCCTTTTCGTACTCCGCACCCTTCAGTGACATCTTCATTGTCAGCACGTTGTGCGTGTCGAATCCGGGGTCGACGCGGCCCAGCGCGATGGCGGTACGAATCAGCAGCGCAGAACCGATCAGGAGCACCAGCGCCAGCGCAACTTCGATGACGACGAGCGCCGAACGCACTTTGTTTTGCCGGAATCCTGTACCTGAACGTCCCGCAGCCTCCTTCAGGGTCGACGTCAAGTCGGTCCGGGAACTCTGAAGCGCCGGGATCAGGCCAAAAATGAGACCCGTCAACAGCGACACGGCAATCGTGAACGCCACGACGCGCCAATCGAGGCCGACCAGCGAGCCGTTCTCTCCGACGCGCGGCAAGCCCGCAGTGTTCACGGACAGCAGGGCGCGAATCCCTGCCCATCCCACCAGCAATCCGAGTACGCCGCCTGCCAGAGACAACACGACACTCTCCGTCAGGAGCTGACGGATGATGCGGGCGCGAGAACCACCAATTGCCGCGCGAATCGCGATCTCCCGCCTTCGTCCTGTTGCGCGCACGAGGAGCAGATTCGCCACGTTGGCGCACGCGATCAGCAGCACGAAACTGACCGCGCCGCCGTAAATCAGCAGCGACTGCTTGGTCTCATCGCCGACGATGGCATCGCGTATTCGCCGGACGCCGAAGGAGTTCTGCGGGCCGAGGGCGGTCGGATATTTTTTGCGGTAGTCCGCCGCGGAGGCGTTCAGCCGGGCGTCAGCCTGTTGGAGTGTCACACCGGCTTTCAGACGACCGAGCGCCTGAAAATAATGTCCCTGGTCCGCTGTATTCGGGTCGAATTGAAAGAGCACCCATACCTGGGGTGTCGGACCGAACTCACGAAAATCGAAATCCCCGAGGACACCGACGATCGTGTAGGGCTCGTTACCGAGTGAGATGCTCTTGCCGATGACGTTCGGGTCAGCGCTGAAGCGCGTTTCCCACAATCGTCGTGAAATAACGGTGACACGCGGGCCATGCGGCCTGTCCTCTTCCGGCAGAAACCCGCGACCGAGGACGAACGGCGCCACCGCCAGCTTGAAGAAATCCGCGGAGACGCGCCCCGATCGGAGTTGTTCGGGAAAGCCGCCGCCGGTGAAGTTCATAACGCCGGTATTGAATGCCGAGACGTCCTGGACCACCTGGTCCTGCTGCCGATAGTGCGCAAATTTGGCCGGGGATGCCGCGGCGCCACGCCCGCGGGGCGACACGTTCATGAACACGACAACACGGTCGGCATCCGGAATGCCGACCGGTTTGAGGAGAACGGCGTTGACCACCGAGAAGATCGCCGTGTTGGCGCCGATGCCGAGCGTGAGCGCCGCAATGGCCGTCACTGTGAACGCGGGGCTTTGTACAAACAAGCGCAGGGACTGCTTGAGGTCCCTCAGAAAAGATTCCATGGGAGTCTTAGACGTCGGCGCGATCGATATTGTTGTCAGGGAATGCCGTATTCTTGAGGCCTGATGGTGGTGTCGCACGTCCACGAGATCTCGACGAGCGGTCAGGGCGACGCCCACGATCTCACCTCGACTGTTGCGCGCCTGGTGACAAAATCCGGCGCCCGCCACGGAATTGTGACGGTCTTCGTCGTTGGATCCACGGCAGGCATCACGACGATCGAGTTCGAGCCCGGGGCCGTACACGACTTGAACGCGGTCTTTGAAACGCTGGCTCCGCGCGAGGGCGAGTATCGCCATCACCTTCGATGGGGAGACGACAACGGGTCGAGTCATGCCCGAGCCGCGCTGCTCGGGCCATCCGTAACGGTGCCCTTCCAGGACGGAAAGCTTCTCCTGGGCACGTGGCAGCACATCGCGCTCTTCGAGTTCGACACGCGCCCCAGGCAACGGGACATCGTCGTGCAGGTCGTGGGAGAGTAGAAAACGAGGGTTCGGGAGTCCGGCAGTTCGGGAGTTCGGGAGTTCGGGAACTTGGAGCTCGGGACTCGGCTCGGGCTCAGGATGACGATTGAAGATTGAGGGTTGGGGTCAGCGATGCAAGAGGACTTCCGGCTGGCCGTTCGGGCTCTCCGAAAGCATCCAGGATTCGTTGCGCTCGCGACGCTGGTGCTGGCGCTCGGCTTTGGACTCAACACCGCAATCTTCAGCATCGTCCGCGTCCTGCTGTACAAGCCGCTGCCGGTCGCGGCATCGCACGAGCTCGTTTCGATTTATCAGATCTTTGCGAAGCAACCCGGGCGCCCGACCATCATTCACACGCTCCAGTTCGATTTCCTGAAGAGGCACAACGAAACGTTCATTGATATCACCGCACACTGGGGAACGTCTCACTCCCTACGAGCGAACGGCGAGACCGACATCGTCAACGCGGAATGGGTGCTCTCCAATTACTTCGACGTGTTGGGGGTCAAGCCCGTGCTGGGGCGCACGCCTCTCGCTGCAGAAGACGAGGTCACGAATCCAGCACGCGTGGCGGTCATCAGCCACGCGCTCTGGGTGCGCCGCTTTCGGTCCGATCCGGCAATCCTTGGAAAACGGATCGATCTCAGTCTCGGCGGAAGCACGTATGTCCCCTTCACAGTCGTCGGCGTGATGGGCTCTGGCTTCCAGGGCGTGCCGGACCCGTGGAAGCCAACCCAAATCTGGATGACGATGGCACAAGCGCGCGAACAACCGGAGATGTTGTGGTCCGGCATCGCGATCGGGCGCCTGAGGCAAGGTGTCAGCCTGGAGCAGGCACGCGCGGGTCTCGCGCTCCAGGGCCGTCAGTGGTACTACTTGCAGCCGGACGCAAGACCGGAGTACGAACCACGACTCGTCGTCTACAGAACCAATGACGTTCGGATCCCCTTCGATCCATCAGCCGAACTCATCCCGCGGCGCCTCGCGGCGGCGATGACGCTCGTGGTGGCCGTCGTGCTGCTCGTCGCTGCGACGAACATCGCGGGCATTCTCATGGCCCGTGGGATCGGACGTTCTGGCGAAATTGCCGTCCGCCGCGTACTCGGTGCGGGTCCGCTGCGCCTCGCCCGTGAATTGCTGGCGGAGAGTGTTCTCCTGGCGGTCCTAGGGGCCTCGTGCGGACTCCTGCTCGGCATGTGGTTCCTGAGCGCGTTTCGCTCGTTGACGCCGGCACGATTCGCGATGGATGTGCAATTCGACGGCGCCGTCTTGCTGTTCACAGCAGCCATCTGCCTCTTCGCCGGCATCGTGGTTGGGATTGCACCGGCGCATCAGGCAGCAACGCGCGACGTCATGCCGTGGCTTTCGGGCAGCGGTGCCGTGCAGACCAAGCGGATCAAGCGTCGATTTCGACATGTCATCACTCTTCCTCAGATCGGATGCTCGCTTGCCCTGCTGCTCGTTGCAGCCGTCTACGTGCGTGCGCTTCTGGTTGCTGAATTCGCGAATCGCGGCTACGAACCCGGCAATCTGCTAGTCGCGACTCCGGTTCTGAGAACGCAGCCTGGGGAACGGCCGAGACGCGCCATGCGTGGAACGGCAGCCGCGGCGCTCGAGGAGCGCTACGCGGAACGTGCGCGACGCTTCTACGATCGATTGCTCGAACAGCTGCGAGCGATTCCTGGAACAGAGCGCGTGGCGATTGCCAGTTGGCTACCGCTGAACGAACCGCCCGAACGTCCGAATTGGTCCGTGCTCTCGGAGGACGCAGTAGCCGCGGGCGAGCGGCACGGTCCCGAGGTAGAACGAGCGTCCGTGTCTCCTGATTATTTCAGCACGATGCGAATGACGGTTCTGTCTGGACGTGATTTCGACGCGCGTGATACGCGGAGGAGCCCGAAGGTGGTCATCGTGAGCGCGGTAGCCGCTCAACGTCTGTGGCCAGGCCGTAACCCGGTTGGCCAGACGTTGACAGTGATCAACAACTGGAGCCCGAATGACAAACGGGAATGGTTCGAAGTGGTTGGCGTGGTGAACGACGTCAGACCGATACTGCACGATGCCCGCACGCGAGCTTTCGTCTATTTCCCACTTTCGCAGGAGTGGCGGCCCACAACCAGCTCCGTCCTCGTTCGCAGCCTGGGTGATTCGCGAACTGTCACGCCTGCGGTGCAGGATGCCGTTGCGCGCGCCGACACCTTCGCCGATGTGATCCGCATCCGGACGATGGGCGAGATGGCGGGAGAGATTCTGTATCCGAGACGCGTGGCCGGCGCGATCCTCGCTGTTTCCAGCGCCATTGCCCTTTTGCTGGCAGTCGTCGGCGTTTATGGAATGGTGTCGTATTCGGTTGCGCAGCGTTCGGGTGAAATCGGCGTGCGAATGACGCTGGGGGCCGATCGGCGCGACATCATTCGGCTGGTGCTGCGCGAGGCCGGGCTCGTGGCGATCCTTGGGTGCGTGGTTGGCGCCGTGTTTGGATGGACGGCGATCCGGATTACGTCGAACAAGTATCTGCCGCTCCCGGAAGTCGATCTTCTGAGCATGCTGATGACGCCGGTGATACTGACTGCCGTCGTGCTGCTCGCGTGCTACCTCCCGGCACGCCGCGCGGCCTCCCTCGATCCGATGAACGTGCTGCGACGCGTCTAGTGCCGGTCAGCCGCGTTCGCATTCTCCTCGTCTGGTGGCTCGCCTGTGTGCTGTGGAGCAGCGCGTTCCTCTTCATCAAGCTCGGACTGAACGATCTTCCGCCGTTCACGTTTGCCTCGCTGCGTTTGGTCATCGCCCTGATCGTGCTCATACCGCTGGCCCTGCTCCGAAACGACGGGCGTTCGCTGACACGCCGCGACGTGCTCGCCGTCTGTTTCGCGGGGGTGCTGCTACTGGGCGTGAACTACGGTCTGGTGTTCTGGGGCACGCAGTTCATTCCCTCCGGCCTCGTCGCTATTCTGCAATCCACCACGCCGGTGCTGGCGCTTGCGTTTGGCTGGCTGCTCGGGTCGGAAAGGGTGACGGTTCGAAAACTGCTGGCCGTGAGCGCGGGGGTCGCCGGCGTGGCGATCATCTTCGGCGCCGAAGCACGGGTGTCTGGACGTGCCTCGCTGGTGGGATCCGCTGCAGCCTTCGCCGGTGCCGCATGCGTCGCGCTCTCATACGTCTGGATCAAAACCTACGCGCGCCACGTCTCCGGTTCGGCGGTCACCGCTCTGCAGTCGGTCGTGGGCCTGGTCCCGCTCGCCGGTCTCGCGCTGATCACCGAAGACGTTCCTCCGTTGAGTACCTGGTCGGCGGGCGCCTGGGCGTCCCTACTGTATCTCGGACTGGTTGCATCGGTGGTGGCGCTGTGGATGAACTACTGGCTGCTGCAGCGGATGGATGCGTCGGCGTTGCTCGTCATGAGCGTCGCCGAAGTGCCCATTGCCGTCGCGTTGGGAGCCGTCATTTTGGGGGAGCGACTGCCGCGCGGAACACTCGTCGGTGCGGCTTGCGTGCTGGGCGCTGTCGTCGCAACGCTTTGGCAACCCGCGCAGCCGGCGCCGAAGAAACTCCGGTAAATACCGGAGATTCACTTCTGCAACAGGGGAGATTTGCTTCCGCAATATCGGGAGCTGCAGTTCCTACCTTGACGCGTCTCGTTGACGTGATTAAAAGCTCAACTCGACCGCGCCGATCGGAGGCGTCCACCTCGCGACGCTGAGTTCGGCCAACGCGCACATCCGTTCTCTTCAATCACATCCTTCAAAACGGAGGACGATTGTGACCGACCGCAACGTTTTCGTCTCTCAGTGCTGTCGTCTGCTCCTTGTCAGATCGTGGATGGCCCTCGCGCTTTCAGTCACGATCTCGCTCGTTCCAGCTCCCAGCGGCGCGCAGGCGCTGTATGGGGCCCTCACTGGAACCATCTATGACTCGACGGGCGCGGCTCTGCCTGGCGTGACTGTGATCATTACGAATGAGGGCACCGGTCTACAGCTCACCACGGTGACGGACCAGACCGGCACCTACACTATCCGCAACATCGCCGGAGGCACCTACACGCTGAAGGCGACCTTGCAGGGCTTCCGCGAATTCGTCCAGACCGCTATCCCGATCACGGCGGGAGGTATCGCCCGGATCAACGGTCGCATGGAAATCGGCGCGCTCACCGAATCGGTGACCGTCACCACAGAGGCGGTCCTGCTCAAGACCGACAAGGCCGACGTCAGCGTCGATCTCAAACCGGAGGACGTGCTCAACCTGCCGCTCAACCAGTATCGCAACTACCAGTATTTGCTGAATCTGGTGCCCGGCGCGACGCCGCCAGAGTTCCAGAACGCCCAGACCGACACGCCCGGCCGCGCGCTGTCGACCAACGTCAACGGCGTGAATCGCAACAACAACGTCACCCGAATCGACGGAGCAGCCAGTATCAACGTCTGGCTTCCGCACCACGCGGGGTACGTCGCGCCGGCAGAAACGATCGAGAACGTCAACATCTCGACCAACAGCTTCGACGCGGCGCAAGGGATGACGCTCGGCGCGGCCACCGCCGTCCAGACCAAGTCGGGGACGAATACGCTGAGGGGTTCCGCTTTCTTCTTCCGCCAGCAGGACGAGCTCAACGCACGCCGCGGCTACTTCGATCCAAGCAAGGTCGACGCGAGCACGACGATCGCCGGCGGCACGATCGGCGGTCCGATCCGCCGCAACAGGCTGTTCTACTTCGGCTCCTGGGAGAGAAACTCGGAGCGTCAGGGGCGCTTCAACACCTACACGGTGCCGACCGACAAAATGCGGAACGGTGACTTCAGCGAAGTCCTCGCGCTCAACCCCAACTTCCGGATCTACGACCCCGCCACCGGGACGTCCGATGGCCGGAACCGTTCGATCTTTCCCGGCGCCGTCATTCCGGCGAATCGAATGAGTGCGATCGCGAAACGTATCCAGGAGTTCTATCCTGCCCCGAACAACGCCGGGACCAACGACGGCCTGCAGAACAATCTGTTCATCCCGAGGAATCCGACCGCGGACCGCGACAACTACGACTTCAAGGTGAACTGGAACCGCACCTCGGCGCACCAGATCTGGGGCAAGTTCTCGATGATGCAGGCGTCCGTGTTCGACCTGTTCTACCTGGGGATCGACGGGGCTGGCGGTGGAGACACGCGGACCACCGTCTATACCGTCGGTCAGACCTGGACGTTGAGTCCGACGCTCCTCCTCGACGGCAACGTGGGTGCGAACGTGATGCAGCAGAGCATGACCGGGCCCGATTATGGGACGAACTTCGGCCTGGACGTCTGGGGCGTCCCGGGCTTGAACAGCGCCGGCGTCTCGGGCCCGGGCTCGTTCGATCTCGCCCGCTACAGCGGCATGCCTCAGGTGGCCACGGGCCTCTCGGTCCTCGGCAACAACTCCACGTGGACGCCCGTGTGGCGCGACGAGCGCAGCTACACGGTTTCGACGAATCTGACCAAGGTCGCTGGGCGACACGAGATTCGCACGGGCTTCGACTTCGTGCGGCTCAGACTCAACCACTGGCAGCCCGAGGTGAGCAACCCGCGCGGCATCCTCACCTTCGGCGGAGGCGTGACGGGGACTCCGGGATACTCCGGTGTTGGTGGCTGGAACGCGTATGCCGGCTTCCTGCTGGGCGAGATGAGCAGCTACGCCAAGAGCGTGCAGTTCGAGGAGCTGAGCGGCCGCGAGAACCAGTACGGGGTGTACGTGGCTGACCGGTGGCAGGTCAACGAGAAGCTCACCGTGAACGTTGGCGTCCGTTACGAGTATTACCCGCTCATGACGCGCGAGAATCGAGGCATTGAACTGCTCGATTTCAACTCGTGGACGGTTCGGCTCGGCGGGTTGGGCGGTAACCCGACCGATCTCGGCATCACGGTGAGCAAGACGCTGTTTGCGCCGCGTCTTGGCGCGGCATACCGGCTCAATGAGAACACCGTGTTTCGCGCCGGCTTCGGCCGAACGTTCACGCCGCTGCCATGGTCGCGGCCCATGCGCGGCCGGTTCCCGTTGACCATTGCTTACAGCGATGCCGGTCCGAACGGGTTCATCCCCTTCGGGAATGTGACCGGCGGGATTCCTGACGCGCCGAACCCGGACCTCACCAGTGGCGTGGTGCCCCTCCCGCGGGGTGTCGTGATGACCACTCCCGATCCGGACAACGTGCAACGCGGCGCGACCCAGTCGTGGAACGTGTTCATCGAACGCCGTCTGCCGTTCGACATCGCGACCAGCGTGGGTTACGTCGGAACCGCGAGCAATGACGCCTACATCCTGCGGAATCTGAACTACGCGGAATCCGGCGGCAACGCGCGCCGACTGTTGTTCGCGCAGGCCGGCACGGCCACCATCAACCAGATGGCGTCAATCGGGAAGACGCGCTACCACTCGCTGCAAGTCGCCGTCAACCGGCCGTTCAAGAACGGGCTCCTCCTCAAGGGGGCCTATACGCTCAGCAAGGCGATGAACATGGCCGATGACGATGCCGCGGGTGTTGAGTGGCCGCAGGAGTCGCAGTTCCACCGCAACTACGCCCTCGCCGGATTCGACCGGCCGCACATGCTGCAGATGGGCTTCGTCTACGAGTTGCCCGTCGGGCGGAATTCGTCCAACCCGCTCGCGCTCGTGATCAAGGACTGGCAGATAAACGGGATTGCCTCCTGGCTGTCGGGTGAACCGTTTGATATCGGCGGCGACAATGGACTGTTGCAGCAGCAGGGCGGCTTCCAGTCGATCAACATGAACGGGAATCCCAAACCGGGCTTCGGCGAAGCGGGACCCGATGAGGAATGGTACGACCCGTTGGCCTTCTCGCAACCTGGCAACGCGTGGGGGAACAGCGGTCGCAACGCGTTCCGCGGACCATCGAACTGGAACCTCGATGCGTCGCTCTTCCGGACGTTCCCGATCGGCCAGCGCCGGCTGGAGGTTCGCGTGGAGTCGCAGAACGTGTTGAACCACGCGCAGTGGGGGAACCCGGAGACGGGCTTCACGAATCCCAACTTCATGCGCATTCGCGGGCTGGCCCGGGCGCCGCGCACCGTGCAATTGGGCGTCCGCTTCGCGTTCTAAGCCTCGAAAGGGTTCAGAGGGGGTTCAGAACCCCTTCTGAACCCTCTCAAATCTCGATCCTCTTCACAGCATAGGCAATCGCCTCCACCGGCGACGGAAACGATGCCATCGGCGAGTTGCCGCGATAATCGATATCGCGAATCCCAATCTCGCTCGTATAGAACGCATCCACCGTCATCCTCCGGACCCAGGAGAAGAACTGAATTCCTGCGGCAAGTTCCGGCGTTTGGTTGCGGCGGTACGCAATGCGATCGAGGAGAGCAGTCTGCTCGGAGGGCGTCGCGCTGACGAAATCCACCGCACCCCGCGCCTTCATCGCCTCATCCAGCCACTTGAATCCATCCTTATAGATCGTCGTCAATTCCTCGTTCTCGCTCGAGATGGTATCGATCCACGCCGCGCACCCTGCGGCCAGCGCGCCCGGCGCACCGTTCTCGACCGGGATGATGAAATCCGTCAGACGTTCGAGTGTGCGAAATTCGTGATCCGTGAAGATCCGCGGAGTATACGGTCCGTTGCTGCTCTGCCCTTGCGCGGCGAGATGGTGCACTTTCTGCGCGGACGCGCGGTCGAGCGTCCCGGCGGCGGTGAGCGCGAGCGCAAGGCGACGAAGGACGTCGCGGCGTGAAATGTCAGACATTGCCCTTCCTCATTTCCTCGGCGAGGTATTCGGCCGTCCGCCATGCAAGCGCAATGATCGTGTGTGTCGGGTTCTTGTCAGGATTGCTGACAAATGGCGCAGCGTCTGCGACAAACAGGTTTGTGACGTCGTGAGCCTGGCAGTACTTGTTCAGCACGCTCGTACGACGATCGCTCCCCATACGAACGGTGCCGACTTCGTGAATGATCGCGCCGCCGCGTGAGATTGGAGGCCGCGTTGCCAACGGCGATCCTCCCCTGCCTCCCAAGGTCTGAATCTGCCCGCCAAGCGACTCCAGAATCGAACGGAACGTCTGCTGCATGTGACGGACCTGATTCAGCTCGTGATCGCTCCACGCCCAGTGAAATCGCAGCACCGGGATGCCCCAGCGATCCTTCAGCTCGGGATCGATTTCGCAGAACGAGTGCTCGTTCGGGATCATCTCACCGCGGCCGGACAGGCCGATATTGGTCCCGTACTCGTCGCGGATCGCCTGCTTCATCTTCAGGCCGTAGCCTTCGTGGCGATTCACGATGCCGGTGAACGAGCCAATACCGGGCATGCCGTAGCCGCCGCCGACTTCGATGTGATACCCGCGCGGGAAGTTCAACCCTTTGTTGTTCCAGTTCCACCACGGCACATACAGGTGCGACCCGTAGCCGTCGGAGTTGTAGTGCGGCATCCCCGACAGCGCGGGTATTCGCGCCGAGAGACTCGAACCCACGGTGTCCATGAGATATCGGCCGACGATCCCCGAGGAATTGGCGAGCCCCTGCGGGTGGCGGGAGGACTTCGAGTTGAGCAGCAATCGCGCCGACTCACACGCGCTCGCCGCGAGCACGACCGTCCGGCATGACACCTGTTTGTCCTCGCCGGTCGTTTTGTCTACGTAAGCCACGGACGTGACCTTGCCGGAAGCATCCGTGATCAACTCGCGCGCCATGGCGTTGGCGATCACTTGCACGCGACCGGTTTTCATCGCGGGGAAGATCTGGACGTAGCTCGATGCGTAGTTGGACGCCGTCATGCATCCCCGACCGCACTGCCCGCAGTAGTGACAGGGCGGACGCCCGTTCACCGATGTGGTGATGACGGCCTGCCGGGCCGACACCGCTCGGATGCCGAGTTTCGCGCACGCCCGCTGCACGAGGACGTCGTGCGCCTTGAGTGCACCCGGCGGCTGAAAGATTCCGTCGGGCGCGCTGCGGATCCCTTCGCGACTGCCAGTCACACCGATGAAGCGCTCGGCCTTGTCGTAGTAGGGCGACAGATCCTTGTACGTGATCGGCCAGTCGAAGCCGAGACCGTCACGCGATTTCGGATTGAAGTCGTAGTCGGCAAACCGCAGCGTGACGCGGCCGTAGTGGTTCGTACGGCCGCCGAGAATCCGCGAACGAAACCACGAGAAGTCGCTGCCTTCGGCAACGGTGTACGGCTCCCCCTCGAGTTGCGAGCCACCGAAGGTCGCACTGAACGTGAACCCGGACCGCGGGGTCGTGTAGCCCTGGCCGCGTTCGCCGGCGCCGCGATGCGGGATGAGATAGGGCCAGACGTGCTCCTTGAGGTCCGACATCGCCAGCATGGGGCCGGCCTCGAGCAGCAGAACCGAGATCCCAAGATCGGCAAGCACCTTCGTCACGGTTCCGCCACCGGCGCCTGAGCCGATCACCACAACGTCGTGAATGGTCTGCATTTCTTAATGCTCGCGGGGCCCCACCCCCGCTCGCTCTCGCTCGGGGGCGCGGCTGCGCCGCGCTGCCCTCCGGCCCCTCGCTCGGGCCGCAGGCGCTGTTTTGTTTTTGGCCCCGCGTGACCTACATTAATGACCACTATGCTTCGAATGCCCGCACGATTCTACGTCGCTTTGGCTGCCCTCTGTCTGGCTGGACTGGGATCGTCTGTCACAGCGCAGCAGCCGACATTCGTGTCGCTCTTCAACGGCAAGGACCTCTCTGGCTGGAAGATCCCGGAGGGGGACAACGGCCACTGGAAGGTGGTGGACGGCGTGATCGACTACGACGCGCAGAGTGAAGCCAAGGGGGACAAGAGTCTCTGGTCGGAAAAGTCGTACGGTGACTTCGTCCTGCGCGTCGACTGGCGCATCAAGGAAACGCCCTATACCAACCCCAACGTGCCGATCATCCGCTACGACGGCACCCATAAAAAGGATGCGAACGGACGCGAGATTCGCATCCCGGTCCCGGATTCGGACTCCGGCATCTACCTGCGGGGGGAAGGCAAGTCGCAGGTGAACATCTGGAACTGGCCGATCGGATCGGGCGAGGTCTACGGCTATCGCATGGACGAGAAGATGCCGGCGTCGGTCCGCGCGGGCGTGACCCCGTCGAAGAATGCCGACAACAACGTTGGCGAGTGGAACACCTTCGAGATCACGATGCGCGGCTCGCGGCTGACCGTCGTGCTGAACGGACAAACGGTCCTCAACAACGCCGAGCTCCCAGGCATTCCGGCGAACGGCCCGATCGCGCTCCAGCACCACGGATCGAAGAAGGGGGACGTCTGGACGAGTCCGCCGAGCCTCGTACAATTTCGCAATATCTCGATCGCTGAACTTCCGGCACGCTGAACATGCCGACGCACGCAGCTGTCGTCCATTACGCGCTCGAACCGCTGGCGGTCGAACTCCGTGAGATTCCAGTCCCCGATGCCGGCGAGGGAGAGGTCCTGCTCCGGGTTGGCGCGGTGTCCGTCTGTGGATCCGACGTCCATCAAGCCCACAAAACGCACTCCTGGCCCGTGAATGTGCCGGTGGTGCTGGGGCATGAGTTCGGAGGAACGGTGGCACGAATTGGCCGCGGCGTCCGAGGTTTCCGGGAAGGCGATCGCGTCGTCTCTGAAACCGCCGCGGAGATCTGCGGTGAGTGCGTTCTGTGCCGCACGGGCCGTTACAACTTGTGTCCGTCGCGAAAGGGTTTCGGCTACGGCGTCGACGGCGCAATGGCGCAGTGGGTCAAAGTTCCTGCCCGATGCCTTCACCACATTCCTGATACGCTGCCCTTCGACATCGCGTGCCTCACTGAACCGCACGCGGTGGCGTACCAGGCAATGTGCGTGAACTCCACGATCCGGCCCGGAGATCTCGTCGTGGTGCTCGGTCCTGGTCCCATCGGTCTCCTCTGCGCGCGGATGGCGGCACTCTCCGGGGCAAACCCACTCATCGTTGCGGGGATGACGGCGGACGGCCCGCGGCTGGAAGCGGCGCGCGTGCTGGGGGCGACGCACACCGTGGATCTTCAGAAGGAAAATCTCGAGGAGATCGTTCGCCAGCACGCGCCGGCCGGTGCCGATCTGGTGTGCGATGCGACCGGCGCCAGCGTCCCGCTTCAACAGGCTCTGCGCATCACGCGCCCGGACGGTCAAGTGACGAAAGTGGGTTGGTCGCCCGACGCCGTCGTGCTGGACATGAACCCGCTCGTGCAACGCAACATCCGGCTGCAGGGCTCGTTCAGCCACAACTATCCGGTCTGGGAGCGTGTGATCCACCTGCTCGATCGCGGCCTGACGCTTCCCGAGACGATCGTTGGCCTGCGCGCACCGCTCGAAAAATGGCGCGAGGCCTTCGACGCCATGCACGACCGGCGCGTCATCAAATCGGTGCTGCTGCCAAATGGTCGATGATTCCAGTCAACTCCCAACTCCCAGGAGCCAACTCCCAAAGCGGTGTTTCGACGCTGTTGGGTGAGTGCGCTGGGAGCTGGATGCACGAACGACTTTCACCGAGTTGCGTTCAATTATCTCGGTTTGGGAGTTGAAAGTTGGAAATTGGGAGTTGATAGTGCCTTCACTCAAGAACAAAGTCTCGCTGGTTACGGGTTCGAGTTCGGGCATCGGCTTTGGTATCGCGGAATACTTCGCGTCGCTGGGAAGCGCGATCGTCGTGCATGGCCTCGAGGACGGCGCAACGCACGCGGCGGCGGATCGTCTGCGCGCCGCAGGTCACGACATCGTCGCTATCTCCGGCGACCTGCGGGATCCGGAGGCGTGCCGACGCGTCGTCCGCTTCGCGATCGAGTCCAAAGGCGGCGTGGATGTGCTGGTGAACAATGCCGGCGACACTTCGCGAGGGTCGCTGGAAAACGCCTCGCTGGAGTTCTGGGACAGCATGATGGCCGTGAACCTGCGTGCGCCGTTTCTCTGCCTGCAGGAAGCCGTCAAGTCGATGAAGACGCGAGGCGGCGGCTCGATCGTCAACATCGGATCGATCAACGCCTACGTCGGCGCGCCCAAACTGGGCCCCTACGCGGTCTCCAAGGGTGGCTTGATGACGCTCACCAAGAACGCCGCGCTGGCATTGGGCCCTTACAGGATTCGAGTGAACCAGCTCAATGTCGGCTGGACGCTGACCGAGGGAGAAGAAGCGGTTCAAAAGAAGGTGGGACATGGACCCGGCTGGGTTGACGAAGCGATCGCCACACGCACCTTCGGCCGGCTGCTGCTGCCACGAGACATCGCGACGGCCGCCGCCTATTTCGCATCAGACGACAGCGAGCTCGTCACCGGCGCGGTGCTCGACATGGAGCAGTTTCCCCTTGGCGGTTTTCCGGATTTCTAGAAAACGGGGACAGTCCCCATTTCGCGAAACTGCAAAAAGGGGACAGTCCCCCTTTTTTCGAACTGTTCGTTTTTGGGAAAGGGGGACTGTCCCCTTTTTCGGCTTCCTGGCGGCCGCAACCATAATCTCCGCCGATCAGGGCGACCTCCGCCAGCGGGCACGCACAACCCTCCGTAGAGCTGTCGAGTTCTACAGGACCCACGTTGCCACTCACGGCGGTTACCACTTCGCGTACACCGAGGACCTCAGCTACGGGCGCTCCGAAATGAGCGAAGGGGCCACCCGCGTCGAGGTGCAGCGCGATGGCACACCGCTCGTGGGAATGGCGTACCTCGAAACATTCGAGGCGACGCGCGACCCGTACTACCTCGAGGCCGCACGCGAAGTGGCGCAAACGCTCGTCCGCGGCCAGTACTGCAGCGGCGGCTGGGATTACTACATCGAATTCGATCCGAAGCAACGGCCCGGTTTGCCCTATCGGACGAACGGCGGGTGCACCAGCACACCGGCGAACCCTGGCCAACGTCCGACGACGCTCGACGACAATGTGACGCAGGCGGCTGCGCGCCTGCTCATGCGCACGGACCGCGCGCTGGGTTTCAAAGACGCCGCGATTCACGAGGCCGCGCGTTTTGCTCTCGACAGCCTCGTTCAAGCGCAATACCCAAATGGCGCCTGGCCGCAACGCTTCTCACGTTTTCCGGAGGCGAAGGATTTCCCGGTCAAACGCGCGAGCTACCCCGAGTCCTGGTCACGAACCTGGCCGGGCTCCAGCTATCAGTCGCACTACACGTTCAATGACAACTCGATCGTCGATGCCATCGACGCGATGCTCGAAGCGGCGAGAATCTACAACGAGCCGCGGTATCTTCGAGCCGCAGAACGGGGCGGCGACTTCATCCTTCTTGCGCAGATGCCGGAGCCACAGCCCGGGTGGGCGCAGCAATACGACCGTGACATGCATCCCGCCTGGGCCAGGCGTTTTGAACCGCCGTCGATCACCGGCGGCGAGGCGCGCAGCGCGATGCGGGCGCTGATGTTGCTCTACCGCGAAACGGGGAACCGAAAATATCTGGAGCCACTCCCGCGGGCGCTCGCTTACTATCGCCGCTCGATTCTGCCGGACGCCGACAACCCATCAGAAGCGCGTGCCCGGGCGTGTCCAGGACGGACGCCGTGCGCTGCGCGTTTCTACGAGCTGAAAACCAATCGCCCGCTCTACATCACCAAAGGCACCCGTGTGACGCCCCTCGATCAGGGCGCCACGATCGTGGACGGCTACGAACTGAGCTACAGCGACGCCTCCGTGATCACCCACTATGCGGTGCTGGTCTCTGCCACCGATTTCGCGGACATCGAACGGGAATTCTCAGAAGTTCAGCGCGCCGACCCGGCCACGCTCAAGCGAGCCGTTACGCTTCGCGGTCTGTCGCCGTGGAGTGAGACGCAATCGGCCAGTGGCGCCAGACTATCCGAAAACGCGCAATCCAATCTCGAATCGCGCGTCCGCAACATCATCGACGCACTGGATCCCCGCGGTGCCTGGGTCGAAGACGGCACCATCGGAAAGGCCAATCGGCTGGTTTCGGTGTTTGCCGGGAAAGATCTTGTCGTCACGCTGGGAGGCAAGACGCTGCCAATGAAGGAGAACGAGACGCTCGACGTGTTCGCCGATCCCGCGCCACCAAGGGAACGCATTATTCGATCCAGAACATTCGCTGAAAATCTCAGGGTCCTGGCCGCTTACCTTGCGGCTTCCACCCAATGAGGACGACCCCCTAGACTAGAGAGCGGAGGGTTTCTCCATGCTGAGTTTGGGTTGTATCGCCCGTGTCGTCATTCTCACAGCGGCGGCCGCCGTAGTTTCGGCGCACGACGCGACCGCATCCGATGAACTCATCCCGGCCGACGGCTCATGCTGGACACAGTTTGCTCCTCGCGCATCGAATGCCCCTGCGGGGCAGCTGCAAAAAAAGGACGCCGGTTATACGCTCACCCTCACGTCCGGCGGCAAGCGTTACGGGTACGGTGGGTGGCGCTGCCGGCTCGCACAGATCCAACCGGAACACCACTATCGGGTGCGCGCCCAATTCGTCCCAAGCGGTCTCCAGAACTCAACCGCCTTGCGCGAATCCGTAGGTATTCAGATCCGCTGGCAAGGCGACTTTGGCGAGGCTGTCGGCCCAACCTACATTTGGCAAACGCACGAACGCCAGCCCGGAGTGCTCGAATTCGATCGCATCGTCAAGGCGCCGCCGAAGACGAAAGCTGTCGAGCTCGAGTTGGTGCTGCAATGGACACCGAGCGGTCAAGTCGAATGGCGTTCGATCAGTTTTCAACCGACGGCAGCGCCCGCCCCGCGTAAGGTACGAGTAGCAACCGTCTGGCTACGTCCGAGTCGGTCCAAGACGGGCGCGGATTCCGTTCAGCGCTTCAGCGAATACATCGAGCAATTCGCTCCTCAGGAACATCCCGACGTCATCCTGCTGGGAGAAATGATCAATCGCGTCGGAGTAGCCGGGGAGCCAGACACTCAGGCGGAACCCATTCCCGGCCCGACGACGGAACGCCTGGCCGAGCAGGCGCGCCGACATAAAACATGGATTGCCTTCAGCATCGTCGAACGGGACGGAAGCGACCTGTTCAACACCGGCGTGCTGATCGATCGCAGCGGTCGTATCGCCGGAAAATACCGTAAAGTCCAACTGCCGTTCGAGGAAGTATCGCGCGGGATCGCACCGGGAAGCGAGTTTCCAATCTTCACCACGGATTTCGGCAAGGTGGGCATGTTGATTTGCCACGATGCGTCCTTCCCAGAAGCCGCTCGCGAGCTCGCTTTGAAGGGAGCCGAACTGATTCTGATGCCGATCTGGGGAGGACGCGAGCCGCTCGTCCGCGCCCGCGCCATCGAGAACGGTGTGTATCTCGCCACGTCCGGCTATGACTATCCGAGCGAGATCATTTCTCCGACTGGCGAGGTTGTCGCGGCGGTTCCGGTTGGGAAGCCGGCGGTGGCGGTGGCGGAGATCGATTTGAGCAGACGGTTTCGCCAGGACTGGATCGGCGACTGGAACGATACCTACCAGCGGCAGCAGCGGCCGTCGGCGTATCGGCGGTAGCGTCGGTCTCCGGTCTTTGGTCCTACTCAACCCTCAACGCCACAACCGGATCGATCCGGCTCGCGCGGCGGGCCGGTAGGTATCCGGCTGCCAGCGTGACGCCCATCAACACGACCAGCGCGACAGCGATCGCCATCGGGTCCCGCGGGGCCACTCCGAACAACTGGTTGGCGACGTATCCGCTGACCGTCAGCGACACAGCCGTGCCCAGCGCGGCGCCGAGCGCGAGGAGGATCAGAGTCTCGCGGACCATCATCCAGATCACGGAGCGCTGACCAGCGCCGACGGCAATGCGGATCCCAATTTCACGCGTGCGGCGCACCACCCGGTATGCCATCACACCGTAGAGCCCGATGCACGCCAGCGTGAGTGCGAGGCCGGCGAAGAAGGTCGCAAGGAGGGAGAGCATCCGTTCTCTCACGAGGGACGCCTGCACACGTTGCTCGATGCTCCCGATCGCCGTCACGAATCCACCTGGCAACGTTTCTGAAGCGGCGGCGCGAATTGACGGGACGAGCTTCATGACATCAGCCTGCGCCCGCACAGCCATGACCGCGTTCGTGACTGGATCGATCGATTGTTCGAGGGGCAGATACGCCATCCGTTCGTCGGGCATTCGGAGGTCCTCGTACCTCGTATCGTGGACGACCCCCACTATCTCGTATTCGTCCTCGACGCGCTGCCTGGGAAAGTTCACCTTCCTGCCGATGGGATTGCTGCTGCCAAAGTAGTCTCGCGCGGCGGTCTCGTTCAATATGGCGACGCGTAGCGAACCCGTGCGATCCGCAGCGGTAAAGAGTCGTCCCGTCAGCAGCCGTATGCCCATGGTGCCGAAATAACCATCGGTGACGTGGTTGAGATGGATACCGCGGTCTTTTTCCGGACGCAGTGGCTCACCACTGATTGCGATCAGAACGCCGCGGTCACTACCGCTCAGAGGGCTCATCGTCGCGGCGGCGGCCGACGTCACGCCCGGCAAGCCACGGACGCGAGTAACGAACTCGCGCCAGAATGAGGCAAGCCTCGCGTGGTCGGCGCGATGCTCTCCGGGATCTTTCGCCGGTGCCGTCCGCCCGGGGACGGTCATGTCAACGTTCATGGTCAATACGCCACGACGATCGAATCCGGGCGGAAGAGTATTCAGCTTGTGAAGCGTCCGAAGGAACAACGCCGCACCGCACAGCAGGACAACGGCCAGCGTCACCTGGGTCACGACCAGTACCTGGCCGAGCCGCACGCCTGATCTCTCGAGACCCGTCCGGAGGGTCGCGGTGGGTTTCGCCGCATCAATGCGGGTCGCCCGCAACGCCGGAGCGAGGCTGAACAGCAGCGCCGTGATCATCGCCACGGCCGCTGTAAACCCAAGTACGCGCAGATCGAACGCGGGAGCCAGGAGAAGATCGTTTCCCGGCCCCGCAAGCATCCCGACGAGCAACCACACACCCCCACGTGCGAACAGCAGTCCCAGGCAGGATCCAATCAACGCCAACACCGTCCCTTCGGTGAGCAACTGGCGGATCAGTCTGCCGCGGCTGGCGCCAATCGCCAGACGCACGGCCATCTCGTTCTGACGAGCACTCGCGCGCGCCAGCAGCAGGTTGGCTACGTTCGCACAGCCGATGAGCAGCACGATGCCCACGATCGTCATGACGATCAGCAACGGCTCGGAATACGTTCGTCGCAGGTCGTTCAGACCTCTTGCAGCGGGTACCAGCGCGATGCCGCTGAAGTAATCGCGGCGTTCACGCGGTATCCCAATCTCGGTCATGTAGGAATCGAACAGCGCATCGAGATCGGCGCGCGCCTGTTCGACCGTCGCGCCGGGCGCGAGCCGGCCGACGACGCTCAGCCACCAGCTCTGCTTCAAACGCAGAGGTCTCCCAACCAGCATCATCGGAACCGTGATATCGAGGGGCCTGCCGACCTGCTGCCCGAAGAATTCAGGCGGGCTGACGCCAATGATGGTCACCCAGGTGGTTCCGACCTGCACGCTCTTGCCGAGTACGGTGGCGTCGTTGCCGAATCGTCGCGTCCAATAACCGTAGCTGATCACGCCGACCGGGCCATCCGGCCCACCGCGGCCAAATTCCGAATCATCACGCGGCGTCAACAGACGGCCGAGGATGGGTGTCACGCCTAGCACGTTGTAATAGCTGCCGGACACGTATTGGCCGCGCACCTGCTCGGCTACGCCGTCGATAGTGACTTTGAACATGCGCTCATCGAACGCCGCAATGCCAGACAGGAAGCGGTTGTGATCGCGGAGCCGTTCGAAGCATGGATACGGAGGACCGTTACTCCCGCCGGACTTCCCTCCGGAATTGTCAATGAAGAACAACTGCTCTGGGCTCTCGACCGGAAGGGTTTTCAGAAGTACCGTGTCAACCAGGCTGAAGATCGCGGTGTTGGCCCCTATGCCCAGCGCAAGGGACAGCAGGGCGACGACTGTGAACGCGGGTGAGCGGCGCAGGAGCCGGAAGGCGTAGCGCATGTCGCCTCGCAGCTCGTCGAACACGCGCAAGCCCCGAGCCTCGCGGCATTCCTCCCTCCGAGCCTCGATGCTGCCGAATTCCGTCCGCGCACGCCGCCGCGCCTCCGCATCGGACAAACCACGGCTTCGAAGGTCCGCTTCGTAGAGCTCGAGATGCGCCTGCATCTCGGCCGCCATGTCGCGCTCGAATTCCGCACGTCGCGTACTGGCGACAATCCATGACTTGAGCCGGGCGAGGCGTGTCACACGTCCTCCGGCAGCGCCTTCAACGCCACGCCGATCGCCTCCGAGAATCGCTCCCAGTAGGCGGTCTCCTCCTTGAAGCGCCGGCGCCCTGCCGCGGTGAGGCGGTAGTACTTCGCCTTTCGCTTGTTCTCCGATTCCCCCCACGCAGAGGAGATGAGGCCCTGGTGTTCGAGGCGGTAGAGCGCGGGATAGAGAGAGCCTTGCTGAATCTGCAGCCGCTCTCCGGAAATCTGCTGAATGCGAAGCAGCACGCCGTAGCCGTGCAGCGGCCCGAGAGAGAGGGCTTTGAGGATGAGGAGGTCGAGCGTGCCCTGCAACAGTTCCGGCGGGTCGCTCACGCGTCTCTCCTAGACATACAAGGAGAGTAGGCGGGGCTCTCCTAGAATGTCAAGGAGAGCCCCGAGACGCTACCAGAGCAGCTTCAGCCCGAACTGCAGCTGACGCGGCGCGTTCGCTTGCCCGCTGATCACGCCAAAAGACGACGAGGTGACACTCGTGTTTGGTCCGGAGAACTGCACCTTGTTGAACGCGTTGAGCGCCTCGATGCGGAATTGCAGCATCATCGTCGATCGGAGTTCAAGATTCTTGAAGAGCGAGAGATCGAAATTCCGCACGCCGGGCGTGCGCAGCACCGGCGAAAACACTGGCTCGTTGCCGAACGTGAATGCTGCCGGCTGGCTGTAGACGCTCGTGTCGAAATACCGATTGAGACGCTCGCTCACCGGTCCGTCCAGCTGCGGATCCTGACCGTTGTTGTTCGGCTGCGTCCTGGCGCCAAAAATGCCAGCCGTGTTGTTTGCCGTAATCGACAGGGGCGTGCCGGACTGGACCGTGGTGATCCCGTTGAACTGCCACCCGCCGATGATCGCATTGACGAGCGGGGACACACCCGACCCAAACCGTCGATTCCGGCCGAACGGCAGTTCGTACAAGTAACTGATGACGAACCGGTGCTTGATGTCGTAGGAGGCGAGCGCCCAGCTGGCCTCGAGGTCGTAGCTGTTCTGATGGCTCATCCCGATTTCGCGCGACTGCGCATACGTGTACGAGCCTTCCAGCATCAAGCCCTGCGACATCCGTTTCCTGCCGGTGATCTGGAGCGCGTTGTAGCGTGACTTCGCGCCAGAGTGGTAAAGCGGGATGATGTCGGTGAATTGCGGATACGGCCGCAGGAGCTGTCCTCGTGCAACGGTCGGCTGAGTCAGCACACCGTTGTTCACGATGCCGTAGAACGGATTCGGCACCTGCTGATTGAGCTGAGACCCGAGCGACATGTACTGCGGATCGAGCTGATTCAGGCTCAGGCCGCTCTCGCCGACCGTCGACAGGTCGAAGCCGCGGGTGCCGACGTAGGCGATCTCGACGAACATCGCCCATGGCAGTTCCCGCTGCACGTTCACGTTGTACTGAATTGTCCAAGGCGAGACGGTGTCACGCAGCGGCGCCTGCAGATTCGCTCCGGCCTGCGTCAGCAAACCTTGAGAGGAACCCGGTGAGGGCTGGAAGCCGTTCGGGTAGGGGTTTTTCAGCGTATTCAGCGGCGTGATGCCATCAATTGATGTCACCCACAGATTCTCGGTCCGGAAGCCGAACGGGCCGACGGTGCCCTGCGCGCCCTGGTTCGACGGCCCGAAGATGTGGCTGTAGCCGGCACGCACGACGGTCTTCTGATTGACCTGATACGACAAGCCGAGGCGCGGCGCGATGTTGTTCGTGTCCCAGTCGTACTGATACCGGTTCCGGCCATCGACACCGACGAAGACGACGCCCCCCTGCAGGTTCGGGTAGCCGGGAACCACGTCAGCCAGCGGCGATCGCGCCTCCGGATCGAAGAAGTTCATGCGGTTGAACCGCTCCGTACGAGGTACGTCGATGTCGTAGCGCAGTCCGAGATTCAAGGTCAGGCGCGAGTTCACGCGCCAGTCGTCCTGCACGTATCCCGCCCAGTAGAAGCTGTTCGCCGCCACGTTCTTCCAGTTTTGAATCAGCACGTCGTTCGGCTGTCCGGTGCCGAGGAGCAACGAGGCAAAGCCATACCCTGCCGTGCTGCTCGCCGTTGTTGGATTGGGGCCCTGTGTTTCGTTTGCGCGGAAGTTGAACGTGCCGGCGCTACGCGCCTCCCACACGTTCACCCGCAGCATGCGTCCTTCGAAGCCGACCTTCATCGTGTGATCGCCGCGCACCTTGGTCAGGCTCGCAGCCGCCGTGTAGCTCATGAACGCGTTGTAGCGGTGATCGTTTCCGCCGAGCGACACCATGCCGCTCACGCCAAAGCGCGGGAACATGAGTCGATCCACGTTGTCGTCGATCGCGGCGGGGAGGCCCAGGCCAGACGGCCGGAACCCAAGTCCCTGGTTGTCGAAGAGGAACAGCGTCCGCGCGAATCCCAGGCGGGCGCTGAGCACGGTCGTATTCGACATCGTGCGGCTGTAATCGCTGACGAAGTTGTGCGCCAGGTTTTGCTCGTTCACCCGTCCTTCCGCAATCTCGATGCCCTCAGGAAAAAACGTCGCCGGGACGCTGTTGGTCTTGCGGTACGAATAGCGGACGAAGAACTTCTGGCTGTTGGAGATCTGATGATCGACACGGCCATCGTAGTTGTCCACATTGAGTTGCGCGGAGCCGGTGGCAAAGTAGTTCTGGGCGCCCGTCACCGCGTTGCCAGGCTGGTTCGGCAGGGGGTAGTACTTGAGCACGTTGAGCGCGACCGGATCCATCCGATTGAGCGGAATCACATTTCCCGGGAACTGATCGCGGATGAAGCCGGATCCCGAAGGATTGGCCCGCGTCGTGAACGGATCGAAGATGCGAATCAGTTGTCCATTCTGGGCGAAGGTCTGTGAGAAGTCGCCGTTGCGCTGCGCGATTGTCGGCACCGTGGTCGTCGTCTGCGAGTTGCGGCGCTCGCGCAGCCCCTCGTAAGACGTCATGTAGAAGGTGCGGCTTCGTCGAATCGGCCCGCCGGCTACTCCCCCGAACTGACTGCGGGTGAAATCACCGAGCGGCTGCCCCGCGCGCTTCGCAAAGAAGGTGTTCGCATCGAATGCGGAATCGCGGAAGAACTCGTAGCCGCTGCCATGGAAGTCGTTCGTTCCGGACTTGTAGACGACGTTGAGGACGCTCCCGAGACTACGGCCGTACTCGGCGGGATAATTGGCGCCCAGCACCTTGAACTCCTGAATCGCGTCCACCGACGGAAACACCGAGATTCCGGTAAACCCGTTGACGGTCGGAAACGACGCCGTCACGCCATCGATTACGGTATCCATCATCGTCGGTCTCGCGCCGTTGACCGTGTAACTCATCGAGTTGTAGTTGTTGCCGATCGATCCGGCCACCCCAGGCGTCAGGAAGATGAGCGAGTAGACGTTGCGCGTGTTCAGCGGCAATTCGAGGATGCGCCGGTTGTCCACGACTTTGCCGACGGTTCCGGTGTCGGTCTCGAGAGGTGTCGCGTCGGCGCGCACTTCGACCTGATCCGTCAGATCGCCGACTTCGAGAGTGAAGTCGATGACTGCCGTCGTGTTGACCTGCACGACGACGTCCCGGCGCGCGGCGCCGCGGAAGCCCTGAAGGCTGGCCTCGACGCGGTACGCCCCTGGGGGTAAGGGCACCGACGTGTACCTGCCTTCGAGGTCGCTCGTGGTGACCTCCTGGCTATCGGTCTGCTGATTGGTGATCGTCACCGTCGCGCGTGGAATGACGGCGCCGCTCGAGTCTTTGAGCGTGCCGATAATTCTGCCCGTATACGACTGGGCGAGGAGCGTCGAGGGGAGTACGACGAGAGCGACACACAACAGGGTCCGCATCAGGCGCATGGACTGTCCTCCGGATGCGCGGATTATACGCGCAGATCCCCGGAAGAGGGCCCGCCGGAGCTTATCGGAAGGTCGCGGGGCGCCTCACGACCGTTTGTAACTGATCGCCATCCCCGCCCCACGGGTGTCCACCGTCGTCTCGAGGTTCGGCAGGCTTTGCAGATACATCAGGTAATCGTCGGACGCACCCCCACGGCGCCCGCCCCGCCCGACGTTGTGCGTCGCGTAGCAACCACCGACGACGAGCTTCGGGAGCACGGCCACCAGGTAGTTCTTGTACCAATCCTTGTCGGCATCGCTGAACACGAAGTCGAAGGGACCGGACAGCGCCGGAACGAGCTGGTGCGCATCGCCCAGCCGTGCGTCGATGAACTTCGAGAGGCCCGCTGCCTCAAAATTGGCAACCGCCTCGCGGTGTCGCCGTTCGTCGATATCAATCGTAATCAGCCGCCCGCCCGTCTTGCTGAGCGCCCAGGCAATCCAGATTCCGGAATGGCCGGTCGACGTTCCGATCTCGAGCGCACGCGTGTACTTGTTCTTGACGATGATGTCGTGAAGCGTCTGGCCATCCACCGCCGGCACGTTCAGGTCGCGCCATTGGCCGGCGTGATTGTCGAGGAATTTCTTCACGCGTTGGTCGAGATGCTCCTGGGTTTCAGCCGCGCGCACGCGATCTGGCGTACGCGCGGCAAGCAGGGCGAGAGACACGACGACGAGCGGTACTGCGCAGCGGGGTGATTTCATCTGTGCCACTCCTGAATCTTCCGCATCGTCCCACCCGGGCGGGGCCGGAGCCAGTGAAAAAACAATGGCAGCTTGACCGCTACGCCCGTGGTACTGAACGATCAGCAGCTATGGCTAATGCAAATCCGAATGTCGTCAGCGCGGCTACCGCCGGCACGAAGCTTCCCGATGGTGTTGTCGATCTTGATGACCTGGAATCTTCCGATCCCGTGGACGGCTGCCGGGTATTCACCCACTACAACGGGCCGACCGATCAGTTGAGCGGCCTGTGTGCGGGCATGTGCGTGCTGGAACCGGGCTCCAGTCCGCATCCGCCGCACCAGCATCCCGAAGAGGAATTCATGATCGTGGCCTCCGGCACAGGCGAAATCTTCTGCGCTGGCAAGACGACCGAAGTCGGACCCGGCGCGATGATGTACTGCGCCGGCAACGTCATGCACGGCATCACGAATACGGGCAAGGTGCCGCTCACGTTCTATTGGTCGAAATGGCTGGGGAAATAACCGACCACCAGATCAGCGGGTCAAACGCTCGCCCGCTGATCGGTCAGCAATCACCTCGAATACGTATCCATTGACGGGTTCCCGAAAGAAGAACCGGGCGAAGGGCGTGGCGCGGATTGGCTCGATGAGTTCGGCGCCGTGCTGTACGAGTCGTTCCTTCAGCGCCTCGAATCCCTCACTCGGATAGTGGACTGCCACGTGCCGCCCGAACTCCCGTTCGAACGGTGACACGCTGAATCCTTCCACATAAAAGATGTGGATCTGCTGGGCCTGCCCGATGTTCAGCCACACTGTCTCATCCGGGACGTTTGCCGGAACCGGATCGCGCGAATAGCCGAGCGCGTGTTCGAAAAACGACGCGGTCTTCTCGACATGACGCGTCGGCAACGTGAGATGGGCGAGACTCACCGATCGGGGATCGTCGACGGGGCGCGCAGGGTCACGCCGCGGCGCTTCGTGCTGATGCTGAATCGTTTGCTCGGCTTCACGCCGTCCGGCAGGACGTACGTGATCGCGTACTGCCCCAGCAGATCGTCGGCGATCTGCTGGAGGGCTCTCGGTATGCCGGCAGTCGCGTTCACCTCGATCTGGCGGCCGCCTGATTGTTTCGGACCGTCGCCCAGCACCTGGTCGAGCCCCCCCTCGTCGGCCAAGGCGCCAACTGGTGTCCCGCTCGCGCCTCCGCCCCTCAGTGTGGCGGCGTGCATCGTGACTCCACTGTCGCCGAGCCTCTCCAGGAAACTGCGCGGGTTGACGCTTGAAGGCCCGCCCGAAATCGCGATAACCACGATCGCCGGACGTTCGGGTTTGTTCTTGGTGAACCCTTCGACGATCTCGAGGATCCCTTCGGCCATGTTCGACTCACGCGACGCATTCAGCGTCAGGGTGTTGATGCCCCCGACGAGCAAACCGGGATCGCTCGTGTAGTCGACGATGGTCCTGTTCCCGAGCCCGATCGCTATCAGGCTGATTTCCGCGGCGTTTGCCACACGTTTTACGAATTCAAAAATCCCGACTCGAACGGCGCTGTCAGGCGCCAGGCGTTCCTCGAAGCCAACTGCCAGGCGCATCCGCGCGGTCACCGGCGCTGCCTTGACGACCTCGCGCTCCTTCCCGCCTTCCTTGACCACGAAGTCGGCGGGGGTGAGATCGGTCACCGGCGCCCCCTGGCGATCGGTGACGGTGACGTACACGGTGCGGTTCATCGGCGCCGCGGACACGGCCGACCAATCGGCCGCGAGTGCCGCCGCGGTGAGCAGAACCGGGATGATCATCACAACGAGGCGCGCGGAAGTCGCGTGCATGGCGCTAGGTCCTTGCCGTCAGCGCGGTCCTGCAGTACTCGACACACTTGTGAACCTCTTTTACGGCGTCCGACCCATCCGGAATGTCGTATTCGAGCTCGACCGACGCCGGAATGTTCCAGCGGTTCTTTTTCACCAGCTGCAGGATCTCGCCGATTGGCGTTTCACCGGTCCCCCACGGAAGGTTCAAGGCGCAGTGTTCCGGTTTCGTTCGATCCTTCAAATGGAAGCTCGAAATCCGATCGTGGTACTTCTCGAGGAACTGCATGGATGTTCCGCCCACGTTGCCGGCTGCAACCCAGTGGCCGAAGTCCACGTTGGCCATGTTGCCCTTTGAGAGAGCGAACGCCTGGTCGAACGCCGTCATGCTGCCCTGCGTGTGCGTGTGATACGCGGCGTAGATCTTCTTCTTCATCGCGAAGTCGCCGAGCCGTTTGAGTTGCGCGGCATCGGTCGGCAGTTCGAGCGTCGTGTGGGTGCAACCGAGCGCTTCGGCGACGTTGAAGATGTACTCGAATTCCTCGTCCGACATGTTCAGGCTGAGCTGCTTCCACGCGTAAATCGTAACGCCGGCGTCGTTGTACATCTGGCGCAATTTCTTGAACGGGTCCATGGAGACGCTGGTACGCCACGCCTTCAGCTTGGCGGCCTGCTCCTGTTGTGCCGCCTGCTGTTCGGGTGTCATCTCCCCTCGGCCGCCGCCACCACCGCGCCGACCCGCGCCCGGCGGCGCGGGTTCGTCGCCCCTTCGTGCGGGAGCGCACGGTACGCCGTTCCACGAGGCCGTGAGCGTCGCGGGGTCGGGTCCACCACGACCGCGACCTTCCCGACCGCCTCCGGCACGGCCCCCGCCCGCTCCGCCACCGCGACCGCCTCGCCCGCCCATGGTTGGCGCACCGGCAAAACTCTCGACGGGTCCACCCATCAACTCGATCGCGCTGATGCCCGAATCAACGATGTATTTAAGCGTGGCTTCTGCGCTCTGATCCGGCATGCTGCGGTAGCTGTATGTGATCGTGCCGATCTGCACGCCTTCGAATTTTGAGTTGGGCTTCGTCTGCGCGAGCAACCGTACCGGCAACAAGCCGGCCGCGGGAACTGCCAAGGCTAGTTTGCCTATCTCACGGCGTGTGTACTGCATGACTTTTCTCCTAATCAGATCGCTAGGCCGCCGCGATTTTTGCGGCGGCAAGGCCAAAGGCCGTCGCGCCAAGCGCGTAGGCGCGTGGGGGTGGGGCCCCACGCGCATTGATAGATGCTGACCAGATGCTCAAGCCAGCTGCCAACTCCCTACGTTATCGACCTGAGTTCCCAGCCCTTTCGAAACACCGGCTTCACGTATTTGTTCGCTTCCTTGTTATTCGTGAACTCCATCTTCTTCGGATCCCAGAGCAACTTTCCTTGCACTCGCGTGGCGACGGCGCCGAGGACCATCCATTCGGTGTACGGGCCGGCGACGCTGAAGTTGGAGCAGGCAGGTTCTCCGCCTTTGCACGCGCGGATCCAGTCGCGCTGATGTCCCGGCGACCGAGTCAGCAGACGTGGGGGGAGCGCGTATTCGGCCCACCGCGATCCTGGAAGGAGGCCGACGCCTTCACCTCGACCGCTCGTTCCCAGATATCCCTTCGTCCCAACGAACACGGTGTTGTAGCCGCTTCCCGGCTGTCCCGCCTGACCGCCGCCGCGTCCACCACGCCCGCGTCCCGCACCGGGAGCGCCGGGCTCGCCTGCCGCACCCTGCTGCTCGCCTCCTCGACCGCGACCGTCCCCACCGCGGCCCCCGCGACCGCCAGGTGGAGTCTCGATTTGAGGTCCGGTCCCGGGGATCGGTCGCATCTGCTCCACGGTCATGCCAGACGGCGTATACATGTCGCCGGTGTCGGACCAGTACACGGTGACCGGGGGCATCTTATCGCGCGCCGCAAACTCCCACTTGATCGCGACGCCACCGCGCGGGAACGTGTACGGACTTCTGCCCTCGCCCTGCTTGATGCACTCCACGCTGATCGGGGGTCCAAGACGAAGCGCCAGATTTGCCGGCCCCAGTTGATGGATACCCCAGTCACCAATCAGGCTGCTGCCGAAATCGTAGAAGCCTCGCCAGTTGAACGGCAGATAGAAACCAAACTGATTGTTCGGATACTCCTGGCGGTATGCGGCGTCACCCGAGGTGTACGGACGGAAAGCTGCGCCGCCCAGCCACAGATCCCAGTCCAGTGTCTCGGGCACGGGTTCTTGCGCCGGGAGTGCTGGCATGCCCTGGGGCCAGCTGGCGCGCCCGCGGAACGAGTGCACTTCGGTGACGTCGCCGATCTCGCCGGACCAGATGATCTCAGCCGCGACGCGCGTGGCATCGTGCGAGTAGCCCTGATTGCCCATCTGGGTCGCGACTTTGTACTTCGCGGCCGCATCCGTCAGCAGCCTCGCCTCCCACGGCGTGCGGGTCAACGGCTTCTCGACGTACACGTGCTTGCCGCGCTGCATCGCCGCGAGTGCCGCCGCCGCGTGCATGTGATCCGGAATAATGACGGTGACCGCATCGATGCCCTTTTCCTTGTCGAGCATCTGCCGGAAGTCTTTGTACTTGGTCGCCTTCTCCCAGCGTTTGAATCCTTCGGCTCCGCGTGCCCAATCGACATCGGCGAGCGCGACGATGTTCTCGGATTCCATCTGGGAGAGGACGCCGAGCGCCCGGCCTCCGGCGCCAATGCCGGCAATGTTCATCTTCTCGTTTGGAGACTGATAGCCGAGCCCCTTCAGCGACGCGACGCTGCCGAAACCGCCGCGCGGAATCACGCCGGCGAGGAGCGTGCCAAAAAAGAAGTGGCGTCTCGAGATTCCCCCGGCCATGCGAACACCTCCCAATCAATTCACCGCCGAACGTCTGACTGTGGCGGCAAGATAGCTCCCGAGCACGGGCGTTGTCGAGGGTAATTTCTTTGGAAACGGTCGTTATTTGTGGAGAATTGAGCCCATGCGATACGTCTGCGCAGCGGCGGTCCTGACAATCGTGGTTGGCGCGGCACCCGCTTTGACGCGTGAAACTCCGCGCCAGGGGAAGTTGCTCCTGCTCGATACGGCGCATCTGGCGAACGTCGCCGCCCGTGCGAAGCGCGGCGACGCCGAACTGACACGCGCCATCGAGTCGCTCGAAGCTGACGCCCGCGAGGCGCTCAGCGTGGCGCCTGTCTCCGTACTGGACAAAACGACCACCCCCCCGAGCGGAGACAAGCACGACTACATGAGTCAGGCGCCGTATTGGTGGCCCGATCCGTCGAAGCCAGGTGGGCGTCCGTATATTCGGAAAGACGGCGAACGGAATCCTGAAATCAACCGGCTGCCGGATCACGACAACCTCGGTCGCCTGGTGAGCACCGTGTCCACGCTCGGCCTCGCGTATCGCCTGACCGGACGACAGGAGTACGCGAAGCACGCCGCCAGTCTGGTGCGCGTCTGGTTTCTCGATCCCGCCACTCGGATGAATCCGCACCTCAACTTCGGACAAGGGATTCCCGGAATCAACGAGGGGCGCGGCATCGGAATCATCGAGACGCGCGGGTTGCCGGAAATGCTCGACGGGGTGGCGATGATCGTTGAATCGTCCGCGTGGAAACCCTCCGATCGCAGCGGACTGCATGCGTGGATGACCGCCTATCTGCGCTGGCTCACGAACAGTCAGTACGGCATCGATGAATCCAGGAACGGGAACAATCACGAGACCTGGTACGACGTGCAGGTTGCGGGCCTGGCACTGTTCACCGATCAGCAGGAGCTGGCCCGGCGAACGCTCGAAGGATCGCGCGGCCGGATCGCGCGGCAGATTGAACCGGACGGCCGCCAGCCGCGCGAATTGGAGCGCACGCGCTCGTGGGACTACAGCATCTTCAACCTGAGAGCATTTTTCGATCTCGCCATGCTCGGGCAACAGGCCGGCGTGGATCTCTGGAATTACCGAACGGCGGACGGTCGCAGTTTGCGCCAGGCGCTGGATTATCTCGTCCCGTTCGCGGCGGGCGAGCGCAAGTGGCCCGAGGCGCAGATTACGCCGTTCCGGCCGAGCGAATTGGAGCTGCTGCTACGCCGGGCTGCGGTGGCGTGGAAAGAACCGAAATATCGGGAGCTTGCCACCAGAATCCGTGGTGGCAGTCTTCGATTCGATCTGATCGTGCCGTAGCGTCAGAACCCCAGACCCTTGGTCTTCAACCGAACCCGCATCAGGTAATCGTCCGCCGTCATATAGAGCGTCCGGCCGTCATCGCCGAATGCGCAATTCGATGTCGCCTGCCCCGTGGCGATCGTGCCGAGATGCTTGCCGTCGGGCGTGATGATGAGCACGCCACCGGGACCGGTCGCGAAGAGGTTACCTTCCGTGTCGATCTTGAGACCGTCCGGAAGCCCCTTTTTCGAGGGGACCATCGACGTGACGTCCAGCAGTACGCGACTGTTCTCGATCGTGCCATCCCGCTTCACGTCGAACACCCGCCAGATCGCGGCCTTCTGGTCCGATTGCGCGATGTAGAGCCGACGTTCGTCCGGAGAAAACGCCAGGCCGTTCGGACGCGTCATGTCGCTCGTGAGGAGCGTGATTTCTCCGGCGGCCGAGCGTCGGTAGACGCCAGCGAAGGAAATCTCGCGCGCCGGGTCCTCCCACTGCTTCTCCATGCCATACGCCGGGTCGGTGAAGTACAGGTCGCCGTTGCTCCGAAACACGGCGTCGTTGGGACTGTTGAACCGCTTGCCCTGATAACGGACGGCGAGCGGGGTGAACTGTGGCTTCGGGCTTTCGAGCGGCGCATCCATCCGCGCCATCCGCCGATCGCCGTGCTGACAGAGCACCAGCCGGCCCTCGCGGTCGAGGGTCAATCCGTTCGATCCCGTCTCTCCGCCACGCGGCTCTTTGCCGCTGTACCCGGACGGCTGGAGATACAGTTTCTCGCCTTCGCCTTCCTTCCAGCGATAGATCGAGTTCTTTGGAATGTCGGAAAAAAGGAGGTAGCCGCCTCTCTTGATCCAGAGCGGTCCTTCCGTCCAGTCGTGTCCCTGGGCGAGCACCTCAATCTTGGCGTCGGGAGCGATTAACTTATCGAGCGCGGGGTCGAGACGTTCGATGCGCATGGAATCAGCAGGGGGCGTCTGAGCGCCCGTCACGATCGCGAAGGCCACAAGGCCGGCAGAGAGTAGTCTCGACATGTGTCATCTTCCTCATCCACTGGTGCGATGCGCGATCCTACTCGATTTCGGCGGACAGCCGCAGACGCGTGGACGCTCTACGACGTCTTCTCACGACGAACACGAAGGCACGAAGGCCACGAAGCCGTGGCACGGTCCGCCGTTCTCAGTGCTGTTCGTGAGAACATCCTCCCGTCGTGTTCGTCGTGTCGTCGTGAGTCGCCCTGGCATCGTGCTCTTGCGTCGATCGCCCGGCAGTCAGAGATTGCTCATCTGCTGCCAAATCGTAATCAGCGAAAGGCCGCCGAAGAAGACCGTGGACCACACGAGCGCCGCAACTCGGTACGACCGCACCGCGATCGGAGCCGGCAGCGCGCGCCGGTTCAGCAAGATGAGCAGGAACGAGTACAGGAACATGATCACCGCACCGGTGCAGGCGGAGATCACGAGGAGCACCAGCGGCTGATCGAACCCAAAAAGGAGAATCGCCGCGCCAATCCCCACAATCCCCCACACCAGCCTGAAATAGAGCCGGCTCTCCGACACCCGCGAAGCACGCAGATACGTCGTCTTGAGGATGTCGGCCGCGAGGCGGCTGGTGTAGTCGATGATCCCCATGGCCGACGCAAACAGCGAGAACGCGCCGATTCCCCAGAACAGCACCCCAAACCAGGGGCCGATGATTTCCTGGAGCCGCTGCCCTTCGATGCGAAGAAAGGTGACGTTGTTTGGAAGTCCGGGCGTGCCAAACAGGGTCGAATGCGCCAGCATCGACGTCAACCCGATCGTGATCACGGTGGTCACGACGAACGCCAGCGCCTGCTCGACGTTGGCGAATCGCCACCACCTCCTCCAGCGTGCCATGTTGGCCGGGTTGGGCTCGAAGAGATAGGTGACGCCGGTCGGCGCCGCTTCCTCGACGCCGGTCACGGGGCTGACCAGACGCGGGACGTAGCGTCCCATGCCGAATCCCTTGTCGCGGATCCAGTTGCTTTGACAGAGGTTCTGTCCACCTCCTGCGCCGGCAAATGCGATCGCGCCAACGAGCAGCGCGAAACTCAGCTCGCTCGGAAAACGTGCATCCACCGTCAGTGACGCGGGCAATGCGCGCCAGGTGTCGGCATTAATCGCGAAGACAATGGCCAGGGCGATCAGTGTCAGGACCGCTGCGATCTTGACGAAGATCATCCGCTCGAGCGCCACGTAGACGACTGGCGCGAACGTGAGCCCGGTCCCAATCACGATGAGCGCGCCGACGGCAATGTAGCGCGGATTCCCGCCAAAGATGTACGTCGACAGCGTCGCCGCACTCATGGTCCAGCCCGGCCAGAGATTCGCGAAGCACACCATCATCGCAAGCACGAGTCCCCAGTGCTTCCAGAACCGATTGAAGCCGGCCAAGGCCGTTTCACCCGTTGCGAGCGTGTAGCGCTCGATCTCCATGTTGAGGAAGAACTGCGTGGTCACGCCCAGCACAGCGCCCCACAGAAACACGAGCCCCACTTGTGACGCGATGTACGGCCAGAGGATGAATTCGCCCGACGACAGTCCGACACCGGCGCCGACGATACCCGGGCCGACGATGCGCCAGAGATTGCGAGGAGCGTCGGGGAGATCGCGCAGAACCGGGGTGGTTAGTGGCGATCTGCCGCTTGACGTGGCCGCCTGGTGATTTGACACGCCCAAGATCTACAGGAGTTTAGGAGATCAGGAGAAAAATAGACAGGAGATCAAGAGATCAGGAAAGTCCGTGTCAGACCCGGCCCGCGTTCGGCGGACACGGTTACGCGGACCGAGTCTGACACGGACTCTCTCCTGACCTCCTGACCTCTGGTCTATTTTCCTGCCGATCTCGTGATCCCCGGTCAGAACACCGGAGGTGAGGAGATCAGAAGAAAAATAAACAGGAGATCAAGAGCTCAGGAAAGTCCGTGTCAGACCCGGCCCGCGTTCGCCGGACACGGTTACGCGGACCGAGACTGACACGGACTCTCTCCTGACCTCCGGACCTCTGGTCTACTTTCCTGCCGATCTCGTGATCCCCGGTCAGAACACCGGAGGTGAGGAGATCAGAAGAAAAATAAACAGGAGATCAAGAGCTC
>JBAROV010000015.1:0-2237 GCA_049642465.1 Vicinamibacterales bacterium | reverse complement strand
CCGAGGAGGCGGTGGCAACGACGTGGTTGCCGACTCTCTCTTTGAGAATTGCGTCGCGGGCGGCACGAACGCGACGTACGGGGAAGCGGGGGCCGACACGGTGCTGGGAGGCCCCAACTTCGACGTGCTGTTCGGTGGAGATGACAACGACATTCTCAACGGCCTAGGCGGCGGCGATTGGGTACTCGGTGAGGCCGGGCTCGACACGATATTCGCGAACGATGGCCTGATCGACTTTCTGAGTTGCGGAACCAATCCAGCAGGATCACGCGACGTCGCGATTGTTGATTTCGAATTCTTCTCCTTCTTGCCGCTCGACAACGTCAATGTCGACTGCGAAGACGTGCGACCGAGCTAGCGAGCGGTTGACCGGCGGCCGGTCCTCGATGCCCGCTTGACGAGCCAGCCTCGTGCTACTACGCGGGACGATGCTCGCGCACAAGCCGATCCCACGTCTCGACGCGTTCGTCTTCATCACCCATCATCTCGACCATCTTGGTGCGAACGTAGTCAGCGTCAAGCGCATCGCCTTGGGTGGCAATGAGCCGCTCGAGATCGACGATGTCCTTGCCGCGAAAGAACAACAGCTTGAAAACGCAGAGCGCCTCAGCGGACAGGAACCACGCTTCTTGACCATCGACCGCTTGTCGAACTCGTGTGCGCTCCGCATCCTGGGAGAACTCGATACTGGGAACGAATACGTCCAGCCGCATACCGGCAAAGTCGAGTTGCAGCATCCCCTGCTCTTCCGTCTGGCGACGAGCAACTGCCTCGTCACACTCGATTCCAAGAGGTCGCAGAGCCGTAAGGACGTCCCCGAGCAACTCGGGGCCAGCGAAGACGTTAACGTCGACATCGATCGTCGCTCGTGGCACGCCATGCTGGCCGTAGGCAAGCGCACCCCCAAGCGCATACGAGATGCCCGCTTCCTCTAACGCCCGTGCGACCCGAAGCCCAGCCTGGACGGCATCGAGCTGCTCTGTCATCTCTGAGTGCGGTAAGCGGCCCTCAAACGCCGGAGCGCGGCCACGCTGCTCTGCGGGAGCGGGTCGCGATAATCCAGCACCCGCTGGCGATCCGATCGAGCAGCCAATTGCCGCGCAGCGCCCCGGCAAGCAATTGCCGTATATCGGAGTCGTTCCTCCGATGTGAGCCCGCGATACGGCGCGGCCTCACGTGCGACCGACGTACGGTTGTCTACTACCCATTTCGGGAGACGATCCACAGTTTCAGTATAGGAGCCGCCTTGGGCGAACGGGAGCGCGATTGGTTGGACTTCGGCGCCCTGCGGTTGCAACGTCAGTTTGTGACCACGAGCGCGCGGCACGAACGGCCATCGACGGCAGGAACCCCACCGTAGCGCGGCTTCTTGAGGGGTGAGCGACGGGACTCGAACCCGCGACCACCTGGACCACAACCAGGAGCTCTACCTACTGAGCTACGCCCACCATTTTGCCGGCGTCGCAGCCGACCCCGCAAATCTACCAACGGTCGCGCTACGTCCCCAAGATTCCGCCGCCGGCGGCCCGTCTTGGCCCAAGGCCGACCTCAACCGAACCACCACCATGGCTGTTCGGGGTCGTCATGCACGAGAGATTCGAGCGACAGGGGAGAGTTCATCTGCTCGTCACAATCCACGAACGGGTCGCCTGCCGACGCACGGAAATACTGCGGATCAGAGGAATCGTTGGAACCACAGTCCACCTCGACGTCCAGCTGTGTCGGTTCGCCTGAGTCAAACTCATCCGAGAACAGCGAGTCGCGCCCATCCCCTCCTCGCATGATGTCAGCGCCGCCTCCGCCGATCACGGCATCGTTGCCCGGACCGCCATCAAGCCCTCCAATCGGAAGGCCGAACGACTCGTCATAGATGGAGTTCATGTCGAGATCGTCGTTGTCATCGCCGCCGAAGATCAGGTCGTTGTCATATTGCCCCAACGCAATGTCCTGCCCGGCGCCGCCGAAGAGCTTGTCATCGTCACGTCCGACGGGAGGCGAATCGGGGTACACCGCGTTGCCCCATATCACGTCATTGCCACCTTCCCCGTAGATGACGTCCTTGCCGTCGTCGCCGGCAACCATGTCGGTGCCGTTGCCGCCCACCAGCGTGTCATTGCCGGGCCCTCCTTCCAGCGCCGTACCGGAAAGGCAATCGCGGCATTCGATCCCCGCGATGTTGATCTGATCGTTTTCGCCTTCCCCCGAGATCATGAGTGATGGGACTGCGCCATTTTCGT
>JBAROV010000013.1:0-6830 GCA_049642465.1 Vicinamibacterales bacterium | reverse complement strand
TGCGAGCGGGAAAGGTCCGCCTGCGCGGCCTCAGTAGAGCGCCGGCTACGGCGGACAGCCTTCGCGCTGGCCTGCCAGCCGGAGTCTCACGCTCTCGGATGCAGGCGTGAGCGAAGGCTGGTGAGCCTAAATTTCGCCAGTTGGAACCAGCTCGACGACTGGTTGCGAAGGGTCGCGTCGCTGCGAGAGTCAGCATGAGCCCTGAGGTCGCTCAGGCGCTCAGGGCACGGGCTACCGGGACGCCTTTGTGCGCGCCCGTGCCGCCTCGGTCTTGCGAGGCCGGCCACCGAGCCGACCATTGGCTCGCGAGGCGCGTGCCTTCGCAGTGCTTCGACGGGCGCCCACCAACGCCGCGACGCCGACGATATCGACCTTCCGCTCCTTGTTGGAGAAGCGTGCGACGCGGACACGTGCATCTGGCTGGCTGTCGGGGTGTGCGTTCAGATAGTCTGTGAGCACAGCGCGAATAGCGCGCTCGGCCTTCGCCTGGGTGTCTGCCGCCGCATAGACGGGCAGCCCTGGCACGTAGGCGCTTACCGCCCCGCCCTCTTCGGTTTCAAGGACAATCGGATAGAGCATTGTCATTCGACGCCTGCCTCACGCAGGATGCGATTACCGAGCCGCCCCACATCTTCTTGGTGTGAACGGCCACCCACACTTCCTTGCCGGTTGTGGGGTGCTTCAGCAGCAGATGGCTGCCCTTCCCAGACCGGACCTCGACGAATCCCGCGGCCTTCAGCTTGCGGATCACCTCGGCCCAGGTCACCTCGAGATCGTAAACCTAGCGCTAGGTTTAATCAAGTGCCGCGAGAGTCTATCCCACCCCACGTCTCGAAGAGGTGCTAATGTCGCGGTTCCGCCCGATCTCCGCTGAGCACCGAAAAGAAAGAACAGTGGCCCGGCTCGACGTGGACCTGGACGGTCATTGCGCCGACACGAGGCTGATTCCGTCATGGATGGCCGGTTCCCGCGATGCAGAATCCGCTTACGCCAGCCCGTATCACGTCCGAGGAGGCAAAGAGCGAACAGTCGCGGTGCGGACTTGGACTTGGTAGTGGCGGCGAGAACACCGTCCGCGACTGGAAAACCGCTCTTGGAAAGTATTGGAAGGCCCCGCCTTAATTTGTGGATACCGTGTAGCAGCACAGTCGTGCGGTCGGTGGCGGCGGGCATCCTGGAAGCGGTGAAGGGCCCGCCGGGTGAAGCGCGACGCAGATCCCTCGCTGGTGAACCCCGCCGGCCGCGTCTGCTGGCGCGACCGCCAAGCGGAGTTCGTCACAGACAACGAGGCTCGATCGTCACATCGCAGGGGTAAACTGAGCTCCCGCGGAACTTCATCGGCCGACGGACACGCGACGGTATCGACGGCTGATAACCGCCGGGCTCCTCGGGCTGTTCGCTGAGGCGATTGCATGAGCATCATCTCTCACGCCGTGCGCATCTCAACAATCATTACGCAGGTGCGTCCTGACAGCGTTGCCTGGGCGATCGTGATTGGCGTGGTGGCCCTCCTCGCAACATCGCGTGTTCTCACGTCGGAGGAACGCGACACCACCGACCTGAGAAGACAACCGATCGAGCAGCTCTCCCGTGAGACTGCCAAATACCTGCCCCTCCGGCGCACCATCACCGTCGGCGGTTCGCAGCGGGAATACTTTTTGGGATTCCCACCGAACTTCGATCGCGCGAAGCCGTATTGGGCGTTGGTTGTGGTTCACGGTGGAGGTCAGCACGGTAGGATCCCGTTCCCGAATGCCGGCATGGCACGGTTCACGGCCGAGTTCGGACTCGAAGCCATCGTCATCTCGCCGAGTTTCTCGAACGACGACTACAACGCGAGCCGCTTTCCCTCCCTAGGCGAAGGCGAATTCCTCGAGCAAGTCCTGATGCAGCTCCGCAAGGAATACGCCCTCCGACCAAAGGTCCTCCTTACCGGCTACTCGAGGGGCGGGCAGTTCGCCCATCGTTATGCACTCGCCCATCCCGAACAGGTAGCGGCAGTTGCCCCTCTGGCCTCCGGAACGTGGACAACGCCGGACGGAAGGTTTCTTGTCGAGGGGATTGGCGAAGTCCGGAATGCACGCGCATTCCTGGCCGATTCCACAAACGTATCGAAGATGCCGGATAACCTTCGGGACCTGTTTGACCCTCGTGTCGCTGCTGTTGCGGAAACGCGCGCCGCCGCGCGTGCGCGCGAGGTTCCGTACCTGGTCATGTGTGGGACGCTCGATCCGCGCCTACCCATTGCCCAGGAATTCGTCCGTAGCCTCCAGTCCCTTGATTATCGAGTGTCCGCCGAATGGCCGCGGACGCCACATGGATGCGACGACGTGGCCTGTTGGCAGCAGCACCGGAGTGAATTCGAGAAATACTTGCGCCATACGATCGAGTTCTTCCGGGATATCGCGCGGCGGCCCTAAACGCGGTGCTCGCACGAGCCGGTTGCCTGCCGAAGTGAGTTCAGGCAGGAAAAGAAACCATCATTAGGGTAAGCACGCGAGTTTAAGGAGCCCCTTGGGTAAACCGAAGGTACTCGACGACCGATAAGGTAGTTGCACGATGGACGTCGCACGCTCCCCGCGCACGCCTCGCCGATCACTCCGCTCCTACCGTGAGTTTCGGGATGGCCAATGGGGAAGATCACATGGTTTACCACGAGGTGCGCACGATTCCCAACGCGGGGTTGACTAGTCCCACGAGTGACGACACGCTCACACCCGCGGAGCGATTCAGGCGCGCGATCGAGCGGAGGGACGCTCTGATTCGCCAACGTCAGCCGCCGCGAACGAGCTTCGACCGGACGCCAGCAGCGGCGTTTCCCCCACGAGGATAGTCATCGCAGTCGCCTCGCGCCGTCGCTGAAGAAAGAAGCCGGTGCGCGCCGCACGAGTGAACCGATTAGGGCATGGTCGCCGGTTTCGCTGACACAGCCTGAAGTACGAGGGGACGACACGATGGAGCGACATGCACTTCTGCTGGCCGCGATTACGATTACAGCGGCGGTGCCGTGGCTCCATGCGCAACCGCCTGCCGCGGCGCCCGCTGCCGGTCAGCAGGAGCCTGTACCGGCCGCACCGCAGCAAGGTGGACGGGGCCGCGGCCGCGGACCACAGACACCGCCGCCGCCACTCACGTGCACGTCGCCGGCCGCCCCGACTGACAACAAGGTGCCGGCCGCACTCGCGCGCGAAGGCTTTACCGCGATCTTCAACGGCAAGGACTTGAGCGGCTGGCAGGCGCTCATCGACATCGGCACGCTCAAGTACGGCGCGGGCCTCAATCCTGCCGATCTGCTGAAGCTCTCACCGGTGGACAAAGTTGCCAAGCAGAAGGAGTCGAACGACGAGTACCTGAAGCATTGGTCGGTCGTGGATGGCATCCTCATCTTCGACGGCGTCCAGGCGGACAAGCTGACCCCGCACGTGGAAAAGGGCGGGCAGAACCTGCAGACGGTCAAAGAATACGGTGACGTCGAGCTCTACGTCGACTGGTGCATCGAAGCCGGCGCCGACAGCGGGGTGTACTTGAAGAACGCGCCGCAGATTCAGATCTGGACGAATCCGCTCGGCTCCGGTGGGCTCTTCAACAACAAGGGTGGCGGAAAGAATCCGCTGGTCGTCGCCGACAACCCTCCTGGCCGCTGGAACACCTTCCACATCATCCAACGCGACAGCGACATGACGACGATCTGGCTCAACGGCCAACTCGTGGTCGATAACGTGAAAATGGAGAACTATTGGGACTACTCGAAGCCGCTTCCCGCCAAGGGCAACATCGAGCTCCAGTATCACGGCGACAAGTTGTACTGGAAGAACATCTACGCGAGAGACTTGAAATAGCCGCGGCAGCCTCGCGACCTTCAGATCGTTCGATCGCGGTTCTTACCGCAACTCGCGGATTCTGATGTTGCGCAGTGCCAGCGTCCCGGGATGATCACCCTGGATGCCGAGATAACCCTTCGGCGCTTTCCCGAAGCTGGGAAATTTCTCGGGATTGAACTTGCTGGCCTTGATGGCGGCATTCCAGTCGGCAGTGCCGACGTCGTACGACGCGACCTTCTTGCTGTTCAGCCAGTGCTCGACGTGGCTTCCCTTCGCGACGATGCGCGTCTGGTTCCACTCGTTGGCAGGCCGCGCGGCATCCTTCGGAGCTGGATAGAGGTCGTAGACAGATCCGGCGAGGTGATTGTCCTTCTTGTTGTCGGCGGCGTTCACGTTGTCGAGGAGCTGGTACTCAGGGGCGCTCCAGTAGATCTGGTTGAACGCGTCGGTGCCGCGGTAGAACACGCCGCTGTTGCCGGCGTCGCCGATTTTCCATTCGAGTTCGAGCTCGAAGTCGCCGAACTGCTCCTTCGAAGCAATGTCGTTCGCCCGGCCATCCTTCTGCAGCACGCCATCGACAATCTCCCAGCAGTCTTTCGCGCCTGCCGTGTCGCACATCTTCGGGGCGTTGTCGGTCTTGAAGATGCGCCACTCGCTCATCGTCTTGCCGTCGAAGAGCGATTTCCACGGGCCAGGCTTCGGTGCCGTCGTCTGGAAGAAGGCGGCGGTGAGCATGAATGCGAGAGTCCAAGTCATATTCAGAAGGTATATCACGACGACTCAAAGCAGAGAACACTCCGCTACGTCAGCTTCCACGGCTGGCGGTACTCGCGCCGGAGGAACTCGTTCGGATCCGTCACGTCCCGCCCGATCCTTTGATCGTATTGGTGACGCGCATACTGGCACCGTCGTAGTGGATGACCCATGATGGGCAGGCTTGCTGTGAGGAAGATCTGAAGGTAGCTGGGATGGGAAAAGTCCATGATGGGCGGCACCGTGGTCGCCGTGGCGACGCTGAACCATCCCCACATCTGCACGCTTCACGAGTGGGCACCCGCCCGACGGACACCTACTTCAGCCATTTATCCAGGAATTCGTACGCCGCAGCTCTTATCCTCGAGGGGAACTCGTGTCCTGCATCAGGGTAGGTCGCAACCAACCGCTCTTTTGCCCTGAACACGTTGCCGTAAACCGGCATCGCCGCATCGACGCAGTCCCTCACGCCGGAGACCTCGAAGTTTGAGTCGTGCAGCGGAGCATTGATGAAGAGCGGGCGTGGGGCGAGCGCGACGAGTATGTGAGGAAAGTCGAAAGGCATCAGCGCCGGGTCATTGCCATAACGGCCTGCGATCAGCGGCATATAGCGTTTGCCCGCCCAACCCGCCAGATAACCGCCGTCATACTTGCGCATCGACGTGAAGCCGCAGCTCGTCACCATCGCTTTGACCCGCTCGTCGAACGCCGCAACAAAGAGCGTGTTGTGCCCGCCGAGCGAATGACCGATTGCGCCTATGCGAGTCGGGTCGACCTCCGACAGCGATTGCAACACGTCGACCGCGCGCATGTGATTCACGATCCCCTTCATCGTGCAGCTGACGTAGCCGTGCTGGTAAGGGTCGAATTCATTTTCGCCCAGGTAAGGATAGTCGGGCACTATGCAGACATAGCCGCGCTCGGCCAATTCTTTGGCGTAATGCAGATTCGCGTTGCCTTCCAGGCCCACGGGTTCGTCTTTGCCGACCTTGATCGTCTGATGAAGGCAGAGCATCGCGGGCGCGCGTCGCTTCAGGGTCTTCGGTATGAGCAGATATGCGGGGACGTTATCGCCCCGCTCACTGAGGTAGGTGATCTTTCTTCGGGTGAAGACGGGCTTCTCTTCGCTTTCCAGCAACACGATTCGCAGTCCCGGCCCTGTCGTTCTAGGAAGTTCACCCATCACGAGCTGCATTCCGGCGAGTATCCGGTCTCGCTCCACCCTCCAACCGTCGCGATTGCGAATGGCGGATAGATCTACCCGGTTTTGCGCGAACGACCGTAACGGGCAGACGGCGGCTCCGGCAATCGCGCCTGTCGCCGCGAACAGAAAATCCCGCCTTTTCATGGTGCCAATTCTAGTGTCGGATTCATCCTGACAGGCAGTACGCCCCTTCTGGCTGAAGGAACACGGACTCGATTTTGCGGATTTCCCGGACGTCCGATGACCTGCGCATCGTCGCCGACATTAGCCTCAGGTGGCGCGCTCGATTGGTCTCCATGTCTAGAGAGTGCGATCGCGACGTTTAACGAGATCGCGGGCGCGTGAGTCGTAATCGCTCGCGTTCGCGGATGCGCCGTCGCCGGAGGAAGTTCCCGGAACGACACTCACCAGGCTGACCTCAACGGCAGCGGGCTGAGCCTGCGTGCTCACGGTTATTGCAGCGGAATCTGAACGTGTGGACAAAGTCGCCGTCGAGGCGTAGGTGACGTCGGTGAAGAGGAACCGCAGCCGTAAGCGGTGAAGATCGAGGCGACTGCCACGGCTGCGATCCGAATATTCATAGGGACCTCCCAGATGTCCAAGGCTGACGATCACGGTTTCCAACGCGTCGTCTGGAGCCGGCGAACGGGTTTGGAAGGCAAGAATCACCGCTGGCGCGTGGCGTGTCTGTTCAATAGGGGAACACCCGAGCGCCGCGTGTTGACGCCGTCGCGTGGTCTCGCCAGGACCGTCGACAGCCGCATCGGTGCCGGCAGATCGCGTTCGACTCCCAGACGGAGGACGTAGACTGGCATATCTGGACGATCAATGCCGACCGGGGCATGCCGCGAGAGCTCACTGACTGGACCGGCAGCCAGAATCGCACGAGTGCTGCCAACCATAATCAACGGAATTCCGAGCACAGGGGCGTCTTCGCGCCAGCATGGCCGAAACTGCAACAGCCGCGCCCGCCGGCCTTGTCTTCGGCAGCGTACTTTCGATCGGGACATTCGAGGGTGTTACTTGGCGGCGTTGCACCTCGGCGCAACGGG
>JBAROV010000011.1:0-2306 GCA_049642465.1 Vicinamibacterales bacterium | reverse complement strand
AACAGATCCGCGAATGGGCCGTCCTCGATACGTTCGATATGCTCGCCCCTGCGCACGATCATCCTCAATCGACGCGCACGCTGAAGCAATGGTTCGCCGCCGCGGCGCTCGAGGACGTCGAGGTGCAGCGCCCGGGACTGGTCGTTGGTCGCGGCCGGAAACCTTTGACGTCGGACATCAGCCGCGAGCCCGCGCCACCACGAACGCCCCTCGAGTCCTGACGTCATCGTCGCTGATGGAGCGAAACCGGCGTGCCCGGCGGAACGACCGGCTGACCGCATCGCGGCGGCTTTCCACCTTCACGACGTCGAACCCATACTCCTGCAGCAAAGCGAGGTGCCGCGAGAGTGGCTCTCGATTGATCAGGTACGGCCTGTCGCCGCGAACCAGACGCCACGCCCGATCGCTCAGCGTCCAGTGGCCGTTCCACGCTCGCGTGACATTGTGCGACGAGAAATCGATGCTGTGCGACATGATGCCACCCGGCTTCAGCGAACGCTGCATCGCGGCATACGCGGTATCGAGGTCATCGACGTGCTCGAGCACCGCCTGCGAAAACAGGAACTCGACCGAGTCTTCTTCGACGACGGAAGGCTCGTACCACGGAGCGACGTACGAGATGTCGATCGGCCCGCGCTGACCTCTGATGGCGTCTCGAATGCAGGAGAGCCTCGGCTCGGCCAGCGAGACGGACAACCACGGGTCACTCAGAAGATGATCAGGAAAGTCGTAGCGAGGGAGCTTCGGCTGCATCAGCGGAAATTCCGCGTCGTCGGGCAGCGGCGCTCGTGCCCGGAAGAGCGCGACCAGTTCGTCGAAGATTCGCAGGTTCGTCTCGGGGTTCGCATGCGCTTTGACGTCGAGCGCGATGTAGCGGTCTGTCCCCGAGAGCACGGCGGCCAGACCAATGCCGATCGAGTCGCCAGGGCCGAGTTCGGCAACGGAGGCGAACGACGTCGGGAGCGCGTTCTCGTGCAGGCGAATCAAATGCCGGAGCCAGACAGAATAGCAGTAGCGGGCCGAGCACGTGCCGCCGGATCCGCGGCAGGTGTACGCTCGAAGTCCAGGCAGCATCGATGCAATGCCGCCGGCCAACGCTCTCGGTTTTATTTGCAGCGCATTCATGATCAGTTGAATCGGAGCCGTCAGTTGAGCGGCAGCAACTCGCCTGTGGGTTCAGGCGACCTGCCGACAGAATTGACGCGATACTCGCGTCGCCAGAGTTCGAGGATCGCCAGCGCGAACAGTCGATGCATGTTGGTGAATCCCGCACGCTGGCCGGCAAAGAGCTGCATCACGACCCGACGATCGAAGATCGGGTCTGTATTCGTCAGGACGTCCTGCATGAAACGACCCCAGTCACCTTTGAACCACGCGCGGAGCGGTAGCGAGAATCCCTGCTTGCGGCGAAGGTCCAACGAAGGGGGGAGCAGCCGGGCAGCGAGCCGGCGCAAGAGAATCTTTCGCTCGGTTGCCGTCGCACGAAGGTGATCGGGCACTTTAGCGAACGCAAATTCAATGATCCGCGGATCGAGCAACGGTGCGCGCACCTCGAGCGACGTGAGCATGCTGGCGCGATCGACTTTCACCAGGATGTCATCAACCAGATAGGTGCGAAAGTCGAGCGCGGTTGTCTGTTGAAGGACGGTTCGACGGTCCGCACAAAGCGACGCCTTCCACGCTTCGGGCTGAATCGATGCGCGAGATCCGAGGGGCCCGAGCAACCGTTCGCGCGCGTGCGCATCGAACACGACGTTGAACTGGACGATGTTGTACGGGCGTTCAGCCGTCAGGCCCAGGAGATAGTTGCGGCCCTTCGTGCCGATTGGGAGCAGCGTTGACGCTGCGGCGCGGGCGGCGCGACGTGCGGGTCCCGGCATCCACCCCCCCATCCGGACCTGCTGCTGCACCCAACTGTGATGCAGATACCCGCCGAAGACCTCGTCGCCACCGTCTCCACCGAGTGCGACGGTCGCCTCTCGACGAATCAGGCGCGAGAGCAGGTAGGTTGGAATCATGGAGGAGTCGGCGATTGGTTCATCGAACTGTCGGACAAGATCCGGGATCAAGTCGACAGTCGCGGGCTCTGCGGCCAGTTCGACGTGCTCGGTCCCGAAATGGGAGGCGACTATTCGCGCGTAGGGGGATTCGTCATAGCCGCCGTGTCCCGGGAATGAGATGGTGAAGGTCTTCAGCGCTTTCGGCGAGCAGCGGGCCGCCAGCGCCGTGATGACGCTCGAATCGACGCCGCCGCTCAGCATGATGCCGACCGGCACGTCCGCAATCAATCGGAGGCGAACCGAGTC
>JBAROV010000007.1:0-5472 GCA_049642465.1 Vicinamibacterales bacterium | reverse complement strand
AGAACGCTCGCTGCGCCTGCCAACGATAGTTCCCGCCTATCACTTTTTGTTTGCAATGCGCGCCTTGAAATGGCTCCTGTTCGGGTGCGGCTTCATTGCTGCGTCGAACGCCTTGATCCGGTTCCTCAGGCAGCGTACCCACGTTCATGTCCCGCAAACAATGGTTTGCGCCTCGCTCATTCTGCTGCTCGCAGCTGCAATTTACCCTCGCTTCCTCCGCCGCGACGCCTTCGTTCGAGCGCCCGAATCCAGCGAGCGTGTCATCAGCATTGATGAGCGCCGCACGTACGAATGGATTCGATCTGACACTGACCGCATGGCGGTCTTCGTCTCATCGGATATCGACGCGCTGAAAGTCGTCGGACCTGCAGGCCGCTTCGTCGTGAGCGTCTATCCCTTCTTTTCAAACCCTTATGTCAGCTATGAGGAGCGCACGTCTGCGCGAGATCAGATGCTCAACGCGTTAGTGGCGGGCGACGTCTCATCCTTCCAGCAGCTTCGACAGCGGTTCGAGGTTTCGCACGTTCTTGCCCGCGACGAGCAGGCTCGAGTCATCCAGCAGCGTTGCGCTGGCTTTCTCGAGCCCGTTTTCACTTCAGGATCGATCACAATTTTCGAGATCGCGGCTGCTCGGCGATCGTGACGGGACGGGCAGACCCGCCCTTCGCCTCACTACTGGCATAGAGGACTCTCCATTGAGTGGCGGTTGAGCGGAAGGATCGCCGGAACTGCCTATTGAAGCTGCTGACGTGCGAGTATCCAACTCTTGCGGCGATCTCCTTGATGCTCAGGAGCGACTCCAGCAGCAGTCTACTGGCTTCCGCCATCCTGAGTTCGCGTACGTGATCCCTGAAACGGCGCCCCGTATGACGAAGGAGCAGGTGTTCCAAGTGCCACTTTGACATCCGCGCGGCATGCGCCGCGTCGACGACGCTCACTGTCGACCGCGTCGCATTCGTGTGGAGGTACTCCAATGCTCGAATCAGCCGACGATCGGGCGAGCGAGAGCTGCCCTCGATGATGGCGCAATCTTCCCGCACGTGTTCCAAGTAACCCTCGAATGCCGACTGCAGGTGATCTGCAGAGATCGTCGAGGCCATTTTCACGAGATCCGCCGCAAATGAGGTCGCGGTCCGCCGTACGCCCGTGGCCAGCTCGATTCTGCAAGCTGTGTGGATCAACAACGAGCGGATTAATGCAAACTCGCAGGGTTGCGGTTGCGTCGGAAGCGAGCCTGTGAGCTTACCGAACCGATCGACGATCGCGGACGGCTTGACGCCAATCACGTCCCCGATGGCTTGCTGGATCGCTTCGGAGAAACGGTGGACCGCAGTCGGGTCGATCGAAATGCGCATAACAAGCTTCGTGGCGACCGGTATCGCCTCGGAGGGCTTCTGACGCGCGAAGTGACGTCCGTAGGATAACGCTTGTGCAACTCTTTCGGTTGACTGAGCCCCTCAGCGGCGGCTAATTGTGGCCGGCGCCTGATGAGCTAGTGGCGGTCACAGCTGAATCGGGAGCGACGCGCGGGCTCGCGGGGGGCGGCCGGCGGGCGCCCATTGGGATCGAGCGCGGGTACCCGTGCACCTCGCCGCGCTGCGATCGCATCCCAATGACCTCCACCCCGACACGCAGAAAACGCGCGGCGGGGATCCCGGGCTGTCGGCCGACAGCACCCACGTGGGTGCCCGCAGCGATAGCGATTCAGTTGTTAGACGCCACTAGCTGCGGATCACGTCAGAGCGCGCGCGCGGCTTCTCGCGCGTAATAGGTGATGATGATGTCGGCGCCGGCGCGACGGATGGCGGTCAGCGTTTCCATCATCGCCCGCGGCTCGTCAATCCAGCCGTTGCGGGCCGCGGCTTTGAGCATCGCATACTCGCCACTCACGTGATATGCGGCCGTTGGCACGCCAAATTCAGCCTTCACGCGCGCGATGACATCGAGGTAGGTCAGCGCCGGCTTGACCATCACGATATCGGCTCCCTCCTCCAGATCCAGTTCCACTTCCCGAAGCGCCTCCGCGGCATTGGCCGGATCCATCTGATGCGACCGCCGATCGCCAAACGCCGGAGCTGAATCAGCCGCTTCCCGGAACGGACCGTAAAAGGCGGAGCAATACTTCGCCGCATAGGACATGATGGCGACGCCCGTGTAGCCCGCCTCATCCAACGCCATGCGGATGCGCCCGATGCGTCCGTCCATCATGTCCGACGGCGCCACGATATCCGCCCCTGCGGCGGCGTGCGACAGCGCCGCACGCGCAAGCTGTTCGATGGTTGCGTCATTCGCAATTTCGTCGTCCACGACAATGCCGCAGTGGCCGTGTGAGGTGTACTCGCAGAGACACACGTCGGTCACGACGAGCAGCTCTGGCAGCTCGCGCTTGAGCGCACGAACCGCGGACTGCACCGGTGCTTCGGGATCGTACGCGGCTGAACCGACGCTGTCTTTGGACTCGGGCAAACCAAAAAGCAGAACGCCGGGTACTCCGTCAGCCTTCGTGGCGGCCGCTTCGCGCACGGCCTCGTCCACTGAGAGCTGGAACACACCAGGCATTGAGCGGATCTCACGGCGAACGCCTTCGCCCGCACATACGAATAACGGGTAGAGAAACATGTCCGGCGAAAGGCGCGTCTCGCGGACGAGCGTGCGGATCGCCGCGGATCGACGCAAACGCCGAGGCCGGTGCCGCAGATCGAGCGCGCCGCTGCGCTCGCCGTCTCGAGAGATTGGTGGTAGCGACTTGATTCTGGGGAGTGTCATCGAAACGCTCCGGCGGTCGGATGGTCGGCGAAATGCTCGACGAGCGCTTGAACGAGGTCGGGGATGGTATACCGCTCCGGCATCACCGCGGTTCTGATGTTGAGTTGCTGCGCGGCTTCGGCCGTCACCGGACCGATAGAGGCCACGACGGTGTTTCGCAGCAGATCGATGGCCTGATCGTGGCCGAGTATCTCCACGAAATTTCTCACCGTGGACGCGCTGGTAAACGTCACGGCGTCGATCTGTCGATCGAGCAGCATGCGGTAGACGTCGTGATCTCCTTCACGTTCGCCGCTCGCAAGCACCGTCCGGTACGCAACAACTTCCGCGACGTCTGCCCCAGCAGCCCGAAGCTCGTCGCCAAGTAGTTCGCGCGCGATATCGGATCGCGGCAGCAACACCCGGGCGTTCTGCACGGGTGCCTGGGTGTGCATGGCCTCCACGAGCGTCTCAGTCCTGAATTCCGCCGGCGTCAGATCCACACGGATCCCATACTTCGCGAGCCGTGAGGCGGTAGACGGTCCGATGGTGCAGATGCGTACGCCCTTGAGCTCCCGGACGTCAGACACGGCAACGAGGCACTTCATGAAGAAATCGACCGCGTTGGCGCTCGTGAAAACGATCCAGTCGTAGGTGCCCGCTTCGGCGCAGGCCTGCTCGAGTGAGGTGGAGTCTTCAGGTGGAAGGATGCGCACCGTCGGCGCGGGAATCGCCTCGGCGCCCAAATCCTCCAGCATTTCCAGAAACTCACCCGCCTGCTCGGTGGAGCGCGTGACCACAATTCGGCGCCCGAAAAGCGGACGATCGTCGAACCAACGCAAGTGCTCCCGGAGCCTGGTCACGGCGCCAATGATGAGGAGGGCGGCCTGATCGTTTCTCGCCTGTGTGGCGATGCTGCCGATGGTCCCTTCAATCGTCGATTGCGCGGGCGTGGTTGCCGCGTACACCAGGGCCGCGGGTTCATCGTCCGAACGGCCGTGCGAGCGGAGGGCATCACAGATCGCGCCGATCTGACGCGCGCCGGCGTAGCAGACGATGGTGCCCTCGAGTCCCGCGAGGCGGCTCCAGTCCACCTGCGGAGGTGCGTCCGTCTCTGCTTCGTGTCCTCGGACGAACGTCAGCACGTCGCCGGCTCCGGGATAGGTGACAGGCACCCCGGCGTAGGCCGGCCCGCCGATCGCGACGGGCACGCCGGGAATCACCTCGAACGGAACGCCCTGCTCGTGCAGAAACAGCGCTTCCTTGCCGCCACTGTCGAACACAAATGGGTCACCCCACTTGAGACGGACGACGGACTTGCCCTCCCGCGCCTTCTCGGCGAGCAGAAAGCAAATGGCGTCCTGATCGAGCGCTTTCGGGGCCGCGGGTCCCACATCGATCCGCTCCGCGTCAGGCGGCGCCAGCCGCAGCACTCGTTGCGGCACACGATGGTCGTAGACGACCACTTCCGCGGCCTGCAGGCAGCGCAATCCGCGTACGGTGATGAGCGAGGGATCGCCCGGGCCCGTCCCCACGAGATAGACGCGCGGCGAGTTCATGAGCCCTCAGTATGCCCCGTTCCGCCCGCCTGCGCAGCGGCGGACTTCGTCGAGGATGTCACCGGCGCCGGCATGGACGAGCTCGTCCGCCAGCCGTTTTCCGAGCCGTTCTGGATACGCGACGGCGCCACGTCCAGTACGCCGAATCACCCGGCCTCCATCGATCGAGCACACGATTGCAGACATTTCTATGCCGGCACCGTCCAACCGCGCGATCGCGCCGAGAGGAATCTGGCAGTCGCCTCCGAGCGCCTCGACGAGTGCTCGTTCTGCCGCCAGCGCGACGTCTCCGGCCTGGTTCCGCACATCCTGCAAGCAACCCAAAACCGGAGTATCTCCCTCGCGGGCCTCGATCACCACGATCCCTTGACCGGGCGCAGGCACGGAATGCTCGATGGAGAGCGCAACGGAGATTCTCGACGCGAAATCCAGCCGGCGCAGGCCAGCGCAGGCAAGGACAAGCGCGTGAAACGCTCCCTCGTCCAGCTTTCTCAGGCGGGTGTCCACGTTGCCGCGGACCGCCACGAAGGCGGCTGTCGGAATGAGCGGCCGGAGTTGTGCCACGCGACGAACGCTGCCGGTGCCAACAACTGGCTGGTCGGGGAGGGCGGCAAGGACGGTCCGAAGGTCGGAGGGGCTGTGGGATTTGGGCAGCACGATCGCATCACGTGGATCTTCGCGTTCGAGCGCGGCGACGATCGTCAATCCCTCAGGGATGTCGGAGGGCAGATCCTTGGCGCTGTGCACCGCGAAGTCGATGTCGCGGCGAAGGAGCGCATCCTCCAGATCCTTGACGAAGAGCCGCTTGCCCCCGGATTCGCTCAGCGGGGCATCCTGCAGTTTGTCCCCGGTTGTCTTGATGACGACGAGTTCGACCCGATGCCCTGCGGTCTCGAGCGCTCCTGCGACCGATCGCGCCTGCCACAGCGCCAACTGACTGCCTCGCGTCCCAAGCCTGAGCGACGGAGGATTCATCCTTCTTCGTGCGGTTCTTGCGTAGCCGCGAGGCTGAACAGCCGGCTGAGGGCCTCTGAATAGACCGCCACCATCGTTTCATCGTCCAGGGACTTGAGCTGTTCGGTCGGAGACAACAGCAGCTTCTCGACCAGGAGCCGCGTAATCTCGTCCACGCGGTTGCGTGCGTCGGGAGGCAGGCCGGCCAGCTTGG
>JBAROV010000252.1:0-44992 GCA_049642465.1 Vicinamibacterales bacterium | reverse complement strand
GCCTTCGGCCGACTTCCCTCCAACCTTCGCGCCGAGTTATCGCGAAGGTTGCCCGCCGTAGCTTTAGCGAAGGCGGGCCGGCGCTCCGGCTGGCAAGCCGGCGCCTCGCTCGGGCCGCAGGCGCTCTTACCGTTTGGTGACGACGATGCTGCCGGAGAACGTGGTGAGTTCGAGGATGGCGCTGCCGTCGCCGAAAACGCCTTGGATGGACTTCTGAAACCGACGAGAGGGTTCGCTGGTCTGCGATTTGAGCGGGATATCGGACCGCACGGATCCGCTGAACGAGGTCGCCTCGAGCTCGAACCCGACGTTCCCCGCTATCGCGGCTTGCACGGATCCCGAATGTGATGATAGTTCGTAACGTCCGTTTCTTGCGAGCGGACCAGCGAACTGGACGTCGCCGCTGACAGTTTGCGCCTCGAGACGCTCGCAGGTGACGTCCTGCGCCACGACATTGCCGCTGACAGACCCAAGCTCCGCGCGCCTGGCCTTGACGTTCCGAACCATCACGGTGCCGCTGACGCTGGATGCCTCGAGCTGTCCCTCGATTTCGGTGTCGATGACCTCGACGTTGCCAGAGACGGACTTGGCGGCGGCCACCCGCCCGCCGTTGGCGATCCGGACCGAGCCGCTGACTGACTCGAGTGTCACGTCTCCCGTTATATCTGTGGAACTGATGTTGCCGGAGATGGAGCTGACGGACAGGCGGGTTCCGGTGGGAGCGGCAAGATTGTAGGCGACCGATACATTGACGTTGCGGCGATTGTTCCGCCGCCATTCATCCTGCGGATACCGCGTTTTGATTTCCGCACGGCCGCCGCGTTCGATGATGTCGATCTGGACGAGTCCGAGCAGTTCTTTGGCCTCGTCGGCCGTCCGCCCGCGCGCCGTTTTGATCACTTCGAGCGTGGCGTCGTTGCCGCCGCCGCGCGTCACGGTCACGTTGCCGGCAATGTTGCCGATCATGATCTCGCCGTTGCTGCCGACTTTGAGCGTGCGGGTGAATCGCTCGGTTTGTTCCTCGCGCTGGTCTCTCGATTGCCGTTCGACGATGACCTTGCGATCGCGTTCAACCTCGCGATCCCGGGGTGGCCGGCCCTGCGCGGCGGCAGAGGCTGTCGCGAGCAGGCAGGTGACGAAAACAATGACAGTTTTTCTCATAGCAGCTGTGACTTGATCCGCACGCTCGGTCGGTTCAATTGTTGCTCGTGGGGCCCCACCCCCCACTCGCGCTCGCTCGGCGGTCGGCCTTCGGCCGACTTCCCTCCGGCGCCTCGCTCGGGCCGCAGGCGCTTCAGTTTCGCTACGACTTATTCGGCGCGTCGACAATCTGCGCCGCACCGGCGGCATCTCCCATCCGCATGTGATTCATCAACGCAATCGTGTCCTGCAGCACGGTGACTTTCTTCCTGAGCGCGTCGAAGAGACTGTCTCGCGCCCGCGCGCTCTGCGGTTCCGATCGCAAGGCCGCCCGGCTCTCCGCGATGGCCTGATCGATCACCTGCAGGTTCTTCTGTAGCATCGCCGCCGTTTGCGGATCGATCGCCCCGCTCTCGCTTTTGGCCGCTTCTTCCAACTTGGCGATTGCATTCTGGTAATGCTGTTCGGCCAATCGGAATTCCGCTTCAACTCCTTGGACGGCATCCATCTGCGCCGCGTTGCCCGAGGGTTGCTGGGCCGTGGCGTGGGTGTCCGGCTGCGGCGCCACCGCAGTCGAACGCGGATACAGCAGATAGAGCGACGCGCCAATCACGAGCAGCAGCGACGCGGCAATCGCGAGCGGCATGAATCGACGCGTCACGACCGCCCGCGGCGTCGGCGTCGCAATGCGCCCTTCCTGCCGCAGCCGTCCTGCGACCTGCAGCCACACGCGATCGGGCGGAGCAGGCCGATCCAGCGACTGCGCCAGCTCGCGGATGCGGCGCACGTCGTCGGCAAGCCGGCGGCATGCCGGACATTCATCCAGGTGCTGCTGCAGTTCGGCGCGGCGGAGTGGGCCCAGCGTGCCCTCTGCCAGCTCCTGAATGGCGTCCCGATAGCGGTCGTGGTTCATTGCTTATTCCGACAGTAACGCTCGCAAGCGCAAACGTGCTTTGTGCACCTGCGACTTCGACGTGCCCTCGGCGATGCCGAGGATGTCGGCCACCTCACGGTGCTCGAGCCCCTCGATATCATGCAGCACGAACGCCGCGCGGCAACCTTCCGGCAGTCTCGCGAGCGCCCGTTCGAGATCCATGCGCGCCACCGTTCGTTCCGCGAGGCCCCGGCTCGGCGCGTCCGAAAGCCCCGGTTCGTCGTCCAGCGTATCGGTGAGCTGACTCGTTCGGACCGCCTTGCTGCGCAAGTGGTCCAGACACAGGTTCGTCGCTAACCGGTACAGCCATGTGCCTAGCGCGGAATCTCCACGAAAGCTGTCCAGCTTGCGATGAGCTGCAAGGAAAATGTCCTGCAGCAGATCCTCCGCGTCGGCCTGATTCCCGACGAGCCGGCACGCCACACTGTACAGCCGCCCCGCGTGGGTTCGATAGACCTCTTCGAACGCTGCCAGGTCCCCCTGGCGGCACCGTTCGACCAGCGCGAGCTCGTCACGCCGATCCGGCGTCGCGGCCCCGATTCGAACGACTGGCGCTGACATCTTAGACGTGTCTCCCCGCTCGTCGCGTTGCCTCTGGACTTGGCTCGGGGCAGGCCCGGCCTGTCTGCATCAGCAATGGTTTACGTCTTTCGAAGACGCCGGGTTCTCCGCCCGCCCGCCTTCGCCTTCGGCTTCGGCCCTTCGACAAGCTCAGGGCCGTCCTGAGCAACGTCGAAGGACGGCGGGGCAGGCGGCGCATGCCAGCGAAATTTCCTGAAATCTCGAATTCGTGTACCGCTCACAGGGATCCCCTCCGCCCGGAGTAGTTCGCGTTTCATCGACTCGTTGCCGCCGTAGCCGCCCAGCCGTCCGGCTGCGGCAATCACGCGGTGACACGGCACGTCAGGCGCGGAACAGTCGCGCATGATCGTGCCAACAGCGCGAGCCGCCCGCGGCCTGCCGGCGAGCCCGGCGATGTCGCCGTAGGTCGCCACGCGACCTGGCGGGATCCGACGCACGGCGGCGAGAACGCGACGCGCGAACTCAGAAGCTCTAGACAATCTCACTCGACTCCGACGGCCGACCACGCCTGAACGACCGCTCGCTCAGCCGGGCTGTTGGCGCCGTACAGATCGCGGGCGGACTGAGTCGTTGCCGCACGCGCGATAGCAAATGTTGCGTTCGCCGGCAGGAGCTGCGTGAACGCGCGATAGAAGACTTTCTCGATCTGCTCGCGGTTTATCGCACCCACGCCCTGAACGCTTTGGCCGGATGTCCGGTTTGTTCCGCCTTCAATGGCAAGGTAAAAGGCCTGATTGGGAATGCCCGAATTGATGTGGACGCCGCCGTTGTCGGCCGTGCCCGTGAAGCGCCGGCTGTAATGGTCGGGATCGCCGAACAGAAGGGGGTTGGCCATCGAGCGGATCCCGCCCGGACGGATCACGTCCTCGCCAAGCGAATAATCAGCCTGCATCGGGCCGCTGCCGGCACTCTGGAAGAAGAACTCGGCTCCCGTCGCCATCATGTCTGAGAACGATTCGTTCAGCGCTCCGGACTCGTTTCGATAGATGAGATTTGATGTGTATTCCGTGACGCCGTGCGTCAGTTCGTGCGTGACGATGTCGAGAGCGCCCGACAGGAAGTCCCAGGTCTGTCCAGCCAACGTGACCTCGGGCGGAGCGCCGACGCCGTACACCATCACGCCGTCGCCGGCGTAGAACGCGTTGACGAACAGATCCTGCAGCTCGTCGAACAGATCGAAGAAGTCGATCCGCCGGATCGGATGCACGAGCGTGACGATGGGGATGTCGGCGTTGTCGAGACCGCGCCGATTGAAGCGCTTGAAGTAGTAGTCGTAGGTCCAGCCGGTATAGACGTGGGCGTCGTCGATGGCGCCGTCGGTCCACTCGTTGTCGGAATCGGTCGCGAGGTCGCTCATCGCCAGTGAAATGTCGCGGTTGAGATACTGAATCACTCGCTGCCAGTCGCCGTGCATGTCGTAGGTGCGGAGGGCAGGTGGCCGAAGCGTGTCACTTGTCACGAACCCGGCGGAGTTCCGGGTCACGCTGATCTTCTTGACATCGCCGAGAACGCCGCGAGCTGTGCCGACCGATCCTTGCAGTACCTGGGTCTTGCGGTCGCTGTAATCCAGGACGATTGCGCCGTCCCGCGCGTCCACGAAGTACTGCCGGATGTCGTTTGCCGACGCCACGCGTACGCGCCAAGCCAAATGAAACCCTTCGCCAACGGGCAGGATGACGAGCTCAGGTCGAATCGCCTCGCCGCCGGTGATTCCCGCGCGTGCGACGGCAATCGTGCGCGCTTCGTCCTCGGTGAGGCGCGGCGTGGTGTCGGCGTCAATTTCGGGGTAGAGGGTACCGAACACTGAAATGAGTTGCCCGCCCTCGAACTGACGCGCGACATCCGCGCCAAAAACGCGAACGCCGCGGTGGTATTGGTCAGCGCGCTCGTGCACGCGGCCCTCGATCTGCACATCGTCGCGGCGCTGCCGGACGCGCAGCTCACCACTTCGCACCATGCGGTCGAGTCGAGCATCCCAGTCGCGGAGTTGCGGGACTGACTGCGGCACGACCGCCACACCAGATGTGAAGTCCTGCCCTGAGCTTGTCGAAAGGGCCTGCGCGGCGGCAGCACTGCCAATCAGAAGCAGTGCAACCCATCCGGCTCCGCGGCGTCTCTTGGTCATCGCCTTAATATCGGCAGATAGCAGAGCGCCCCGAGGTACACGTCCACGACGGCGCAGCCGATGGCGTACCACCGGGGCGCGATGCCGTCGGGCAGAAGTCCGGGACGGTGCGCGATGTCAACAACGGCGTGGGCGGCAAACGCCAGCGCGAGGATGGTGAGCGCCTGTCGCGGATCGCGGACGAGCGTCGTCGCCGCGACCAGAAAGAATCCAATCGCGATGGCGATGTCCGCACCCGTGCCGGGGCGAGCTTCGTTGGCGACGGCGAAGCCGATGTACGCGCCACCAACCAGCGACAGGAGCAGCGCGGCGATCTGCGCGAGCCTCAACTCGGCGACGAGCCGTTCCGGCGACGCGACCGGAATGAGCGTCGTCTTCACCGCCTGCCATGTGAAGCCAGCCGAGAGAGCAACAAAGGCGATGAGCGAGGTGCGGAGCGCTTCGGTCAATCGGGGCAGTATACCTTCGGGGCTCGGGGCTCGTGGTCACATCGTCATGAAGTTCAACGGATCGATTCCATACTCCGCAGGATTGAGGGGAGCGACGATGGTCGGGGGTGCAGGGCCTTGTGAACCGGTTTCAAACAGGTTCCGCTCGTACGGCAGGTCCAGCCGGGCCCCGGATTGATCGAATAGCACGCGGACTTTGGGGCGGTACGGATCCGGCGCGTGGACCTTGAGGACGACGGCCACTTCGTTGGAACTGAGTTTGACGAGATTGCCTGGCGGGTAGATGCCAAGCAACTGCACGAAACGGCGCACGAGGTGCTGATCGAACTGCGTGCCGTCGTTGCGTTTGAGCACGGCCAGGATGCGATCGGTCGGGAACGCCTGCTGATACGCGCGCTGCGAGCGCATCGCGTCGTACACGTCCGAAATGCTGCAGAGCATCGTTGCGACATTCAACGTCGGGCGCTTGACGCCGAACGGATATCCGCTCCCGTCGATTCGCAGATGATGCTCGAATGCCACCACCGGCGCGAGGATGGGCATTTCCGGCGTTCGGCGCAGAATCTCGGCGCCGTCGACCGTGTGCTTTCGCATGATGGCGAATTCCTCGTCCGTCAGTTTGTCCGGCTTGTTCAGAATCTCTTTCGGCGTTCGCACCTTCCCGATGTCATGCATGAGCGCCGACAGCCCGAACTCACGGAGTAGGCGGCCGTCGATCCCGAGCGCGCGCGCTTGCCCCATCGTGAGGATGGACACGTTCACCATGTGGGTGAACGTGTAGTTGTCGTAGTTGTGCATGGCGGTCAGCGCCATGAGCGCTGTCCGGTTCTGCGTGACGGCGTCAGCCAGTCCTTCGACGGTCTGCAGCGCGGCCGGCATGTCAGGCATTCCTTCGGCCTCTGCGCTTTCCCATGCAGTTTGCGCCGCCTGCACGGCGCTGGAATACAGCTGACGGATCGCGGCCATATCGCCCGCAACGCCGCCGGTTCGCTGTTCCTCGGCCGTAATCCGGCCGACTCGAATATGTGGGAACTGCAAGGGCCGTTGACTTGCATCGCCGCGCCCGCCAAGCGCCGCCACGGCATGGATGAATGCTCCGGCTTCTTCGGCCGTGATGCCGCGTTCGAATGCAATGCGCTCGATCTTGTGATCCCGGAGACGCTTAATCAGCTCGGTCATGCCCGCGCTGGTCTTAGGCATGGGCGTGTCGGCCACGACCAGATCCTGACCGACGATGCCGACGGCGACGGAGGGGGAGTGTTGATGGAGCGACTTCAGCGCGGCGAGAAGTCCCTCGACATTCCGCGCCAGCAGCGGGTGATCCGGAGCGTAAAGCTGTGCGGCACGGACGCCGGACGCGAATCGGCGGAGTAACTCGTCGTAAATGGCGGTGCGCGCCGCCGGATCGTTGGACATCTCAGTCCATTCCTGTCATCGCGTCACGCGCAGCCGCGCGGACGCCGCGATTACCGCGGCGGCTCGCCTCACGGAGCACTTCGATCGCGGGCGGTGCGCCAATTCGTCGCAGCGCGGCGGCAGCGGCCGACCGGATTCGTCGCGTCTCGAACGGGGTTCTCCAGTCGCCCTGATAGAGTGCATACCGCAGCGCCTCAATCGCCTCCTGGTTGTTGATCGCGCCGAGCGCTTCTATGGCCGCGACGTAAAGCCGCGGCTCGGTCCGGCGATCCATGTGTCGAACTACGTGCCTGAAGAATGGCGCCGACCGGGCGTCTCGTGCGTTCGTGAGCTCGGTCACCAGCGTCTCTCGGACACGGCCCGATGTTGTTCTGATTCCGTTCAGCAGGATCTGCGATGCATCCTCGCTGCCGTTGAGCAACAGCGCTTGAATCGCCTCGCGCTGTACGAGCGGTTCGTTATCGGCGAGAAGTGGCACGAGTTCCTTCAGTCCTTCCGACCCCCCGAATTCGCGCAGCAGGAATGCGGCGGTGCGGCGCACTTCCCAATTGGGCGCGCTCATGAGCGGTTGCACGGACTCACGGCCCTGGGCGCCAAACCCAATGAGCACGTCGCGGAGCCGCCTGCGGGAGCGGGCATCCCGCTCGGCCGAGAGCACCTCGGCGAGTGGAGTGATGACCGGGGGCCCTATCGCGTGGCACAGCGTCTTGAATCGTTCGTATGTCTCCTCGTCTGCGACACGTAAGTGGGCGGCCACGTGCTTCATCATCGCGCCGCGCGCAAAGCGTTCGAGTGCCGACCGTGCGTGCGGCAGCCGAGCGGCTTCCTTGCGTGATTCACGGACAACGGCGTCCCCCAGCCGGCAGGCCGTTTCGAATTGTCCCGCGCGCACGAGATCCTCCGCGTGCGCCGTGACGGTATCGGCCACATCACGCCAGCGCAGCAAGTCTGCCTCGATAACCAGCAGATCCAGCAACAGTTGGTCGTCCAGCCCACGAAGCGCCGCGTCGTTGACCGTCGCCAACCAGGCGACAAGGCGTTCGGGCGGATCGTCGCTGATTCGTTCCACGTCGACCGCCTGCGCGCGGGCCGTCGTCAGCTCGCGGCCGTACTCGTCGGACACAAATGTTTTGTCGGAGTAGGACGTTAGGATCCCTTCCACGCGTTGCCAGAGATCGGCGAAGCCCTCTTCGTTCCCGAGCTCCGACGAGGAGACTTCGGCTTCAGCCAATGCGAGGAGCTGGCGCTGACGCTCAGTGTCAGGTACCAGGGTTTGAAAGGCCTGCGCGAGGCGCTCACTCGCGCCTCGTTCCGCGATGACGGACTGCGCCACGAATTCCGACACCGTGCTGTCCGTCATTCGGTCGACGACCGCGCTGGCGGCGTCCGCATCCCCTGTCAGGTGATCGGCGCGCTGACGCTGCGCCAGCAGACTCAGCATGCTGTCGGCCGACAGACGACCGGCGGCTCGGCTTGCCTGGGACAAAACGGTTTCGAGCTTCTCGGGCTGATGTCGCGAAGTCCACTCCGTGAGCCCCCGGACCAGGCTGAGGAAAGCCGCCGCGGCGTCGCTCATGCCCGTGGCTGTCGCTGTTTCCAGCCTGTTCATCAATTCCGCCAGGCGCGTTGAGTCGCCGAGTATCTCGAGCAGCAGACGCATCCCACTGTCATCGAGCTGAAGGGTCGGGCCGGCCAGCGCGGCTGCGATGATTTCCTCGAGCGCCGCATCCTTGCCTTCTTTCTCCCGGAGTACCTCGGCGTAGTCGATTTGTTGGATCTCGACGCTCGGACCGCCGGCGGTTGACCAGAGCCTGGCGATCCCTCCATCGGCTCGAACTTCCTCGGGCGTGCGCGCCAGCAGGAGCAGCAGCGTTCTCCACGAACCGGCATCAGCACCCGGATTGAGCGTGAGACCGCCGATCAAGTGGCGATGGAGCAGCCCGGCCAGTTCAGCGATCGCGGGATCCGGCTTGGCGGCCGCACCGCCATTGACCAGCAATCGATCAGAACTGACCTGCACGCGAAACGGACCCGACTGCGTGAGGCGCTGCGTGATTTCCGCCAGACGCTCCAACGACACGCCAATCGCGGGATGCGCGCCGGGATAGAGCGACACCGCTCGCGCGGCCGACTTGCAGGCGCGCGCAAACTCCGCGAGACGTGCCGCCTCGTCAGCATGCAAAGGAGCGGGGACCGGTTCTGGCATCCTCAGGAGAAGTGGCCGGAATTCTAACAAATTCTCATCAACCGACTCGTGTGTGGTACTGTCCGGCTTCACCCAATAGTTCGAGGATGCCTGTCGCCTGATGCGTGCCGCGGACATTATCCGAAACAAGCGAGAGGGGCGCGCCCTCCAGCCTGCTGAAATCGATTACTTCGTCAAGGGTGTCACGGACGGTTCGCTTCCCGATTATCAGGCCTCGGCGCTGCTGATGGCCATCTTCCTGCGAGGCATGACAGCGGAGGAGACGGCGCAGCTGACCGATGCCATGGTTCGATCGGGCGCCCGTATGACATATCCCGACATGCCGGGCGTGCCCGTCGACAAGCACAGCACCGGCGGCGTGGGCGACAAGACGTCGTTGATCCTTGCACCGCTGGCCGTGGCCTGCGGCGCCGCCGTGCCGATGATGTCCGGCCGCGGTCTCGGTCATACCGGCGGCACCCTCGACAAGCTCGAGTCCATTCCGGGCTTCGTGACAGCGCTCTCTCTGGCGGAACTTCGTACGGCGATGTCAAAGGTGCGATGCGCACTCATCGGTCAGACGTCGGACATCGCGCCTGCCGACCGGCGGCTCTACGCCTTGCGAGATGTGACCGCGACGGTCGAGAGCATTCCGCTCATCTCTGCCTCGATCATGAGCAAGAAAATCGCGGAAGGCATCGGTGGTCTGGTGCTGGACGTGAAGACGGGTGCAGGGGCGTTTATGAAGACGCTGGATGACTCACGGCGGCTGGCGCAGTCGCTGGTCGCGATTGGCAATGCCTCGGGCGTTCGAACCGAGGCGCTGATCACCTCGATGGATTCGCCGCTCGGGCGGGCAGTCGGCAATGCGAACGAAGTGATCGAAAGCATCGAGACACTGAAGGGCAAAGGTCCCCAGGATGTGGAGACGCTTTCGCTACAGCTCGCGGCACGGATGCTCGTCCTGGCCGGTATAGTCGTGACTGAGTCGGACGCCGTCGCCGCGGTCCGTAAGGCATTGTCGTCGGGTGCCGGTCTCGATGCTTTGCGACGAATCATCGAGAACCAGCACGGGGATCCTCGGGTCATCGACGACTACTCGCGACTGCCGTCGGCGCCCGACGAGCACCCCGTCAACACGGCGCGCGCCGGCTACGTTCACGAACTTCGCGCCGAGCACATCGGCCGCGCGGCCGTCGCGCTTGGTGCCGGCCGAGCGCGCCTCGAAGACACCGTCGATCACGGCGTCGGCATTGAAATCGTCGCGCCGGTTGGGACCCACGTCAGACAAGGGGACACCATCCTCATTGTTCGCCATCGGAGCGGTCACGGCCTTCATGCGGCGTTGCCGCTGGTGACCGGGGCCATCGCGATCTCGGACGAGCCCGCGGATCCGAATCCGCTTATCGTGGACACCGTAGGTGGGGAGCGACAGCATGACCGCAACTGAGCCTCAGGTGCATCGCGAGCCGCCACGACGCGCGCCCTTCGAGGTCCGCGACGCGGGAGTGCTCGGAGTGGCACTGGCCGGCGCGCTCCTCGTCGCGGCGGCAGCCGCTTTTGCGGACATGCCGCGCCTGCAACCGTTCGTTGGACTCACCCTCATCCTGTCCATCGCCTACGCGCTGTCGTCGAACCGGCGCGCGATCGACCGTCGCACGGTGGCGTGGGGTCTGGGACTGCAGATCCTCTTTGCGCTGATCGTGCTGAAGACCACCATCGGACAGCGCGTGTTTCAGACGCTGGGCGGCTGGATCAACCGGCTGCTGGATTTCGCGTTCGTGGGCTCCAGCATGGTGTTCGGGCCGCTCGGCGACAAGGAAGTCTGGCCGCGAATCATGAACCAGGTGCTTGGCGCCGAAGGTGCCAGGTACAGCGTCATCTTTGCGTTTCAGGTGCTGCCCACGATCATTTTCATCGCCGCGCTCTTCGCGGTGCTCTACTACTTCGGCGTCATGCAGATCGTCGTCCGGCTGTTCGCCATCGTCATGCGACGGGTGATGCGCGTGTCGGGCGCCGAATCGCTGAACGTGGCAGCCAGCATCTTCATGGGACAGACCGAGGCGCCTCTCACAGTCCGTCCGTATCTGCCAAGGATGACGGAATCCGAACTGATGACGGTGATGACCGCCGGTATGGCGCACATTTCCGGCGGGATCATGGCAGCTTACATTCTCTTCGGTATCGAAGCGCAGCATCTGTTAACCGCGGTCATCATGACGGCACCAGGCACGCTGATGATGGCGAAAATGTTTGTTCCGGAGACGGAAGTTCCCGAGACGATGGGAACGGTGCGTCTGGAGATCGAGCGCACCGACGTCAACGTCATCGACGCTGCCGGCCGGGGCACGAGCGAAGGGCTGCAGCTGGCCCTCAACGTCGGCGCGATGCTGATCTCCTTCATGGCCTTGGTGGCCCTGATAAACGCCCTGCTCGGTCTCGCGGGTCTCAGTCTTCAACAGATCTTCGGTTGGGTATTTGCGCCGGTGGCCTGGGCGATGGGCGTGCCGTGGCGCGATGCTCCTGTCATCGGCAACCTGCTCGGAACGAGGATGGCGTTGAATGAGTTCATCGCCTACTCGCAGCTCGGCGCCATCAAGTCCCAGCTCGACCCACGGTCATTTACAATCGCGACGTTCGCGCTCTGCGGATTCGCGAATTTCAGTTCGATTGGGATACAGATTGGCGGTATCGGTGCGCTGGCGCCGTCTCGTCGCCACGATCTCGCGCGCCTCGGCCTTCGTGCGATGCTCGCCGGTACGCTGGCCAACTTCGTGACGGCCACGATCGCCGGCTTCCTGCTCTGAGCAAGGAACCAGAGACGTCATGCCCGAGTACTTCGATAAGGTGACGGAGACTGCCGAGTGGCTCAAACGCCACAGCGGAGACCCGCCTGACGTCGCGGTCGTGCTCGGTTCCGGTCTTGGCGACTTTGCCGACTCGCTCCAAGATCGCAAAACCTTCGCCTACGACGACATTCCGCATTGGCCGGCATCTGCGGTCGTTGGTCACGCCGGCAAGTTGGTGATGGGAACGCTCGCGGGCCGGCGAGTGGCGGCGCTGGCCGGCCGAGTCCACTTCTACGAAGGACACGACCTGAGAACCGTCACATTCGCGACGCGCGTCGTCGGGCGGCTTGGCGTCGGGAGTGTCATCCTGACCAACGCGGCAGGAGGCATCAATCTCACCTTCAAGCCAGGCACCCTGATGTTGATTGACGATCACATCAATTTGATGGGGAGCAATCCGCTGATCGGGCCGAACGATGAACGCTTTGGGGCCCGGTTCCCGGACATGACGCACGTGTACTCGACACGGTTGCGCGACCTGGCCGGGGAAGCCGCGCGAGCACGTGGCTTGGCGCTCGCGCATGGTGTGTACGTCGCGCTTCACGGCCCAAGTTACGAAACACCGGCCGAGATTCGCTACTTGCGGACGATCGGCGCCGACGCGGTGGGCATGTCAACCGTCCCCGAAGCCATCGTCGCGCGTCAGATGGGCATCGAAGTGCTTGGGATTTCCTGTATCACGAATCCGGCGGCAGGCGTGCTCCCACAACCGCTCGTCCACGACGAAGTCATGGAAGTTGCGCGACGCGTGAGAACAGCATTCGCCAGCCTTCTGGAAGGGACGATTGAGCGCCTCTAAGCGGCGACAGCCCGATGATTGGACCGGCGATCGCCGCGAGACACGGGACCGCCGGGTGGGTGCCGAGAGACGCAGGCAGAAGCACCGCCGCAAAGCCGATACACCACAATCCGGCGGAGAGCGCCGGCAGACGCACGATCGCCGCAGCCGACAGCGCCGGAGCGGATCGGATCGCCGCAGCGAAGCGGGCTGGCAGCCGGTTCCAATCGAACAGACGCTTCTGATGGATTACAGGCCCGAACAGTCGCTGCTCACTGCGGCCATCGACGCGCGGCGCTACGCGCAGGCGCACTACTCCGGCTTTCAGGTCGGGGCCGCGCTCGAGACGTCCGACGGTCAGGTCATTACCGGCTGCAACATTGAAAATGCCACTTACGGCCTGACGCTGTGCGCCGAGCGGGTTGCGCTCGTGAAGGCGCTTTCAGAGGGGCACACGGTCTTCACCCGCATTGCGGTCGTCGCCGATACGAACGATCCGACTCCGCCATGCGGCCCTTGCCGGCAGTTGCTCTGGGAATACTGCGGAGACATCGAAGTGATTCTCGGCAACCTGGAAAAGGGGGCCGGACGGCATCAACTGTCGTCGCTGCTACCACTGCCGTTCGATCGCAGGCTGCTCGAGTGAGGCAACAGCGAATATAGAATAGAAGCATGCTCCCCACGATCGATTGGCAGGGCGACGTGATCGTCATGGTCGATCAGCGCAAGCTGCCGGCGCAGGAGATTTACGTACGGTGCCGGTCGGCGCAGGAAGTGGCGCGCGCGATCCGGACGATGGTCATCCGTGGCGCGCCGGCGATTGGCGTGGCCGCCGCGATGGGAATTGCGCTCGGCATGCGCAAGAGCACAACCAAGGGCACGCGTCAGTACGCCGTCGAACTGCAGAAGATCTGCGACATGATGGCGGCTACGCGGCCCACGGCGGTGAATCTCTTCTGGGCCATCGATCGTATGAAGCGCGCCTTCGCGCAGGGGGCGCAGGCAGGGGAGTCGCCCGACGAGCTCGCCGATCGGCTCGAGCGCGAAGCGCGCGCCATCCACGACGAGGATGTCGCCAGTTGCCGTGCGATGGGAAACTTTGGCGCGGCTGTGGTTCCGGATGGCTCGCGCGTCCTGACCCACTGCAATGCCGGAGCGCTTGCCACCGCGGGCTACGGATCCGCGCTCGGTGTCGTGCGGGCGGCCGTCGAACAGGGGAAGCAGATTGCCGTGTTCGCCGATGAGACGAGGCCCTTTCTCCAGGGCGCCCGGTTGACGGCCTGGGAGCTCGTCCGCGACGGCATCAACACGACCGTCATCACCGAGAGCATGGCCGGGCCGTTGATGCGTGCCGGCGAGATCGATGTCGTCGTGGTCGGCGCCGATCGCATTGCCGCGAACGGAGACACGGCGAATAAGATCGGCACTTACACGGTGGCCGTGCTGGCGCACGAGCACAAGGTGCCCTTCTACGTCGCGGCGCCGCTCTCGACGATCGACCTCTCGACACCGGATGGCGATCAGATTCCAATCGAAGAACGCGATCAACGCGAAATCACTCACCTCGGATCCGCCCGGCTGACCCCTGAAGGGGCGAAGATCCGCAACCCCGCGTTCGACGTCACGCCGCATCGGTACATTGCCGGCATCATCACGGAGAAAGGCATTTTCAAGCCGCCATATACCGAGTCGCTCAAGCGCGCGTTCGACGCCCTTGCTGCGAAAGGATGAACCTTCTCGCGCTCGAGACATCGTGCGACGAGACTGCGGCGGCAGTCATTGTTGAAACGCCTGACCCCTCGCATCCCTGGCGGATCGCCTCGAACATCGTCGCGTCTCAAACGGAAATCCATCGCGCGTGGGGCGGGGTCGTTCCCGAACTGGCTTCGCGACAGCATGTCCGGGACATCTGCGGCGTAGTCCATGCAGCGCTCGATCAGGCGAGCCTGACGCTGGATGATCTGGGGGCCATTGCCGTGACGCAGGGGCCTGGACTCGTCGGATCCCTGCTCGTCGGCGTAGCGTTTGCGAAGTCGCTGGGGTGGGCACGCGGTCTGCCCGTCATTCCTGTTCACCACCTCGCCGGCCACATCGAATCGCTGACGCTCGCGCACGGCGAGTTGCCGCTGCCGGCGGCGGTGCTCGTCGTCTCGGGTGGACATACCAGCCTGTACCACGTGCCCTCGGCCGGCACGTATCAGCTCGTCGGCCGTACCCGAGACGATGCGGCGGGGGAGGCCTATGACAAGGTGGCAAAGCTCCTCGGGCTCGGGTATCCGGGAGGGCCAGTGATCGACAAGCTCGCGCGCGAGGGTCGAGAGGACGCCTTCGATTTTCCAGTGACGCGCCTGACGCACGCCGACCGGAACACGAAGCAACCGACTGCTCCTCCGGGTTTGTTGCCGCCCGACGCTGCGCGGCGCGCAGATTTCAGTTTCAGCGGATTGAAGACCGCGGTGCTGCGTCTCGTCCGCGAACGCACGAAGGACGCCGCGCCGGCGGCCATCGGTCAACGCGGCAGCCGCGTGGATGCGAAGGTGAAGGCTGCGGCCACCGATGCGTCACGCAGTCTCTCACGCCAGGAAGTGGCAGACATCTGCGCCAGCTTCCAGCGAGTCGTCGTGCAAGCGCTGGTGGATCGTACGTTCGAGGCCGCAGCATGGCTCGGCGCACGCAGCGTGGGCATCGCTGGCGGTGTCTCGGCCAACAGCCGGCTCCGCGCTGAAGCCGCTGAACGCGGCGCCCGGCTCGGTATTCCCGTATTCGTGCCGCCGCTACAACTCTCGACCGACAATGCCGCGATGATCGGCGCCGCGGGGTTTCGTCGACTGCGCTCCGGCGCGACGTTCAACGTCGACTTCAATGCCGAAGCGTCCCTGCCGCTCTAGCCGAGCCTCTCATGCAGTCGTTTTCCGCGCGAACAAACGAGTCGGCTCGGAGCGGTGCCCGCCCCTTCAACTCGACGGGGCGATCGGAGAATTGGTTTTTGAGAGGACAGAATGGCGGTCGCCACCGAATACCTCTGGTTCAACACCAAGAAGCGTCAGGAGTTCATTCGGATCACTGACGAAGTGTCAGCCATCGTCAAGAAGAGCGGTGTGCGGGACGGGATGGTGCTCGTCTCCGCCATGCACATCACCGCCGGTGTCTACGTGAACGATTGGGAAGACGGCCTGATTGAGGATTTCCAGGTGTGGCTCGAGAAGCTCGCGCCTTCAGGGTTGGCGTACAAGCACCATCAGACCGGCGAGGACAACGCCGACGCGCACTTGAAGCGGACCATCATGGGGCATCAGGTGATCGTCCCGATTACGAACGGCGCGCTCGATCTCGGGCCCTGGGAGCAGATCTTCTACGCTGAGTTCGATGGTCAGAGACGGAAGCGTGTCGTTGTCAAAGTCATGGGTCAAGACTGACGAGTGAGGATTGGAGATATCATTCCCTCCTGTGACGTTATCAAGAGAGAGCGCCTGGGCGCTGATGACGGAGTACACGAAGAGCGAGAGCCTGCGCAAACACATGCTGGCCGTCGAGGCTGCCGTCCGCGGCTACGCGCGCAAGTGGGGGGAAAACGAAGAGAACTGGGGCATCGTGGCGCTGCTGCACGACTTCGATTACGAGCGGTGGCCGGACCAGGAGAACCATCCATTTCGTGGCGTCGAGATCCTGAAAGCCCAGGGATATCCGGAGTGGGTGACACGCGCGATCCTGTCGCATGCGGAATATTCCGGGGTGCCGCGCGAGTCGCGCCTCGAAAAGGCGCTCTACGCGTGCGATGAAATGTCCGGCTTCGTGACGGCGGCGGCACTCGTCCGGCCCTCGAAAAGCGTGCTCGACCTCGAGGCCTCGTCGGTGATCAAGCGAATGAAAGACAAGGCGTTTGCGCGCGCGGTGAATCGGGACGATCTTCGCAAGGGGGCGGAGGAAATCGGGTTGCCGCTCTCTGAGCACGTCGAGAACGTCATTCTCTTCATGCGCGAGCGGGCCGACGTGCTGGGGCTCCGCGGCAGCCTGTAGCGTTCCGGCGGAACCTTCAGAGCCCGAAATCCCGTATAGGAAAGAACTTGGATCAGAAATCGCCCAACGGCGCCGTGGTACAGCTCGATGGCGTCACGGTCGTCTACGGCAAGAATCAGGCGCTCAAAAACGTCAGCGCGCGCTTCTCCTCGGGTGCGGTGGGCCTGCTTGGCCCGAACGGTGCGGGCAAGAGCACGATGTTGAAGGCGTTGCTCGGCTTCGTCAAGCCAGACGAGGGGCGCATGACCGTGCTCGAGCTTGACGTCGCCGAGCGCCCGATGGAGATCCGGGCGCGCATCGGCTACATGCCAGAGAGCGATGCACACATTCCTGGCATGAACGCGGTGTCCTTCGTCGGCTATTGCGGCCAGCTCGCGGGCTTGCCCCCGGTGGACGCGATGCAACGCGCCCACGAGGTGTTGTACTACGTCGGCCTCGGCGAGGCGCGTTATCGAAACGTTGAGACCTACTCCACGGGCATGAAGCAGCGTATCAAGCTGGCGCAGGCGCTCGTGCACGATCCGGATCTGCTGTTTCTCGACGAGCCTACCAATGGCATGGACCCCAAGGGGCGCGACGAGATGCTCGAGCTCATTCGAGACCTCGGGCACAACAAGAACGTCAACCTGATCCTCTCGTCGCACCTCCTGCCGGACGTCGAATACACCTGCGATCACGTCGTCGTCATGGACAAGGGGCAAGTGGCGGCCTTCGGACCCATTGCGGAGCTGAAAGGGCCGGCGGGACGCGTGTTCGAATTGCGCGTCAAAGGAGACTTGCCGGCATTTATTGACGTCCTCCACAGTGCCGGGATGGAATGCCATTCGACCGACGAGGACATCATGCGCGTCTTCGTCCCGGCAGGTGCAACGGGCAACGATCAGCAAGCCATTTTCTCTCTCGCAGCCCGACATCACGTCCAGGTCCGCCACCTGCGTCCGAGCGTCCCGACGCTCGAGGACGTCTTTGCGAAGGCCGTGGGAGAGGAATGAGCAGGTAGCACGACGGCATGCCCATCCACGATCAAAGTTACAGGCGATACGCAGGCGGAAAAGCCACGCCCGGCTGGGCATGGACTGTCATCGCAAAAGCCGGGATCAGGCAGATGCTTCGGAAGCGCGCCTTTCTCGGCATCCTGCTGCTGTCCTCGGCCGCGTTCATCGTCCGGGCCGTTCAGCTCTACATTGCCGCCAACGTGCCGCAAGCGGCGATCCTGGCGCCCACCGCCGAGACGTTTCGCGAATTCCTCGACAATCAGAACTTCTTCGTCTTCATTGTCACGATCTACGTCGGCGCGGGATTAATCGCGAACGATCGGCGTGCCAACGCGCTGCAGATCTATTTGTCGAAGCCGCTCCTGCGAAGTGAGTACATCGCGGGCAAGGCCGCCATCCTCTTCACCTTTCTGATGCTGGTGACGTGGGTACCAGCGATATTGCTGGTGCTGCTGCAGATCATGTTCTTCGGGACCTTCGAGTTCGTGAAGGCGAACCTGTTTCTCTTTCCGGCCATCACGGTCGCGTCGCTGCTGCAGGTGTTCGTCGCCACGTTTACGATCCTGGCGCTGTCGTCGCTCTCGAAGAGCAGCCGGTACGTGGCCATCCTGTACACGGGCATCATCTTTTTCACGCTGGCGATCTACGGGGTGATGCTGGGCATCACCGGAAGCACGAAGATGTCGTACTTGTCGGTGAGCGCGAATCTCACACAGGTCATCGACGTGATTTTTCGACTGAAGCCGCGCTACGCGACGCCGTGGCCGGTGTCGCTCACGGTCATTCTTGGGTTGATTGCGCTGTCGATTTCGGTTCTCGAGCGGCGCGTGCGCGGCGTTGAGGTGGTGACGTGACGGCCGCCACGTCGATTATCTCGGCCGATCACGTGTCGAAATGGTACGGCCAGGTCATCGGTCTCAACGACGTCAGCGTGAACGTGCCCCCCGGCATTACCGGACTTCTGGGCCCGAACGGCGCGGGCAAATCCACGTTCATGAAGCTGATTACCGGACAGCTTCAGCCAAGCAAGGGGAGCGTGCGGGTGCTTGGCGAGCCGATCTGGCGCAACCCGAAGCTGTACTTCCAGATTGGATTCTGTCCCGAGCAGGACGCGTTCTACGAGCGCATGACCGGGCTCGAGTGGGTCACCGCGCTCGTTCGCCTGAACGGCCTCGGAGACCGGGAAGCAGACGAGGCCGCGCGCCGTGCGCTGACCGCCGTCGATCTGATGGATGCGGCGGGGAAAAAGATCGGCGCGTACAGCAAGGGCATGCGGCAGCGCGTGAAGCTCGCGCAAGCAATCGTCCACGAACCGGCGCTGCTCATCCTGGATGAACCGCTCGGCGGCATGGACCCGCTGGCGCGGCGCCGGACGATTCGGCTGATTCGTGAGTGGGCGCGCGCGGGGAAGAGCATCCTCGTCTCGAGTCATATCCTCCACGAGATCGAGTCGATGACCTCAAACATCCTCCTGATCAACAACGGCCGAATCCTCGCCGAGGGAGACGTTCACCAGATTCGGGAGCTCATCGACGAACACCCGCACACGGTGTATGTCCGGGCACACGATCCTCGCGCGCTCGCGCGTCAGTTTCTCGCCCGAGACGATGTGAGGAGTTTGAAGTTCGAGGAGAACGCCGTGGTGGTGGAAACGGGGAAGCCCGATCTGTTCTACGCAAAGCTCACCGAGCTCGCGGCAAGCGGAGAGTTCGGAGCCATCGAGGAGGTCACGTCGCCAGACGACAACCTTCAGGCCGTTTTCCAGTATTTGGTGAAATGACCACTACATCCGGCGCCCCGACCGTACCCGCACGCGCCCCAGGCGTCCTGACCTCCGCCGTCCGCATCTTCGACGTTTCGCTGAGCGACATGCTGTGGTCGCGACGGACCATTTTCATGGCGCTCGTGGTGGGCGCCCCGGTGCTGATGGCACTGATGCTTCGCGCGGTCGTGTCGCTCGGCGCGCCCCTTTTCGAGCAGACGCGCATGACAGGCCCGAGCATCTTTGGCCTGATGATCTTCGGCCTCTACCTGCGGTTCATCGTTCCCGTGCTTGGCATCTTCTACGGCACCTCGCTCATTGCGGACGAAGTGGAAGACAAGACGATCACGTACCTGTTTACCCGGCCAATCCGGCGCGGCTCCGTTCTGCTCGGCAAGTACCTCGCGTATCTCGCGTGCACGATTTCCGTCGTGCTCCCATCGGTCGTGCTCGTGTATCTGCTCGTCGTCCCGATGCGCGGATCTCTGGGAGGGTCGTTTTTGGACCTGGTCAAGGACCTCGTCATCCTGGCTATCGGGCTGGCAGTGTATGGGGCGCTTTTCGCATTCGTCGGCGCCAAGTTCAACCGGCCCCTCCTCGTCGGGCTGATTTTCATCTTCGGCTGGGAACAGGCGGCGCTCGCGATTCCGGGCTACATGAAGCGTTTTTCCGTCATGTACTACCTCCAGGCGCTCGTCCCGCACGCCATGCCCAACGACGGCATCGTTGGCCTCCTCCAGGCCGTCTTTCGGGAGAGTCCAGGCCTTCTGACGAGCCTGTTCTGGCTGGCCGTTATCTGGGCCGTTTGCTTGTATTTGGCCGCCTCCGTCGTGGAGCGGCGGGAATATGTGCTGGAGCAATGAGGACGGGAGGACGGGAGGCAAGCTGTCCGAATCCGCACACTGAAGGAACTTTTTACCCCCCGGATCTGTATAATCCACATAAGGGGATTCACGCGCATGACCAAGCAGACCCGATATTTCATGGCCGGTTCGGCAGCGATTCTGGTGGCCGGGCTGTGCACCGGGCTCGTGGCGTATTACGGCGGCGGGTTTCAGGCGCTGTCCGCCTCGACTGGTCCGACAGAGCTGGCCTACGTTCCTGCCGACGCCTCTGTCGTGGCCTACGCGGACGTCCGGTCGATCATGGATTCGGAGTTGAGGCAGCGGCTGAAGACAGTCTTCCCCGGTGAGAAGGGTCAAGAGGAATTCAAGCGCGAGACCGGCATCGACATCGAAAAGGACGTCGATTACATCGTCGCCTCGTTTTCACCCGCCGGCGATGAGAGCGTCCATCCCGTTCCGCTCGTCGTCGTTCGCGGCGCGTTCAGCCCCGACCAGCTCGAAGCGCTCGCACGCGAGCACGGTGGCGTCTCCGAAGAGTATCGCGGCAAGCGCATCGTGAAGTCTCCGAACGGTGATCAGCATGCCCTCGCGTTTCTCGAGCCCGGTCTCGTTGCGATTGGCGCGGTGGCGTCCGTCAAGAAGGCCATCGATGCGCAGATGAGCGCACAGAGCATCACAGGCAACGACGAGATGATGAATCTCGTTGGCGATATTGCCGCATCCAATAATGCGTGGGCCGTCGGCCGGTTCGATCTCATTTCCAAACAAGCCAAACTCCCCGAACAGATCGCGCGTCAGATTCCGCCGGTGAAGTGGTTTGCTGCAGCCGGTCACATCAATGGCGGCGTCTCTGCTCTCATCCGCGCGGAGGCGAACGACGATCAGGCTGCGGAAAACCTTCGCGACGTCGTACGTGGCTTCCTTGCGCTCGGACGTCTGCAGTCACAGGGTGATCCGCGAATCGCGGCGATTGCGAATTCGATGCAGCTCGAAGGCAGCGGCAAAACGGTTCAGCTGAGTTTTACGGTGCCCGCGGAAGTGATCGAGCTCGTCCTACCGAAGCGTCAGCCCGCTGCCGCAGAAATGTTGCACGAAGGGCTGCGCCACTAACCCATTCCCCCGAGTGTGAAGGTCCGAGCTACGGCTTGCCAGCCGTAGCTCGTCGTCTTTTGGGGCCTTTTCTTTTGCGCCCCGCGCAAGTACCCTCTGCTGGCTTGGCCGAACGGGTTTTCTTCTACGGGACGTTGATGGCGGGCTTCGATCGCCGCCGGCGCGCCGGAATCGACGCCAAACTCACGTACATCGGCCGGGGATCGATCGCCGCCGCGCTCTACGATCTGGGAATCTATCCGGCAGCCGTGCCATCGACCGAAGGACGCGTCTGGGGCGAAGTCTACGACGTCGCAGACCCACCGACGGTGCTGGCTGCTCTCGACGAGATCGAGGGGTACCGGCCCGAGGATCCCGACCGGAGCCTGTACACTCGCGCCGAAGTTGACGTGGTGCTTGCCGACGGCACAGAGGCCCGTGCCTGGGTCTACTTCTACAACGCCCCCCTGGGTCGAGCCCCGCAGATCCCGTCCGGGGACTATCTGGAGCACGTGCGGGTCCGCTGAAGCGATCCGAGATCGGGATCCGGGGTTCGGGGCTGGGCTTTCTAATTCCCGCCGTCGGCGTACTCGGCGTCGATGATCGCCGCGGCGGCGTTCGCGGCTTTCAGCGCCGCCACGAAGGCAGCGATCGCTTCGCGTACGTGTTCGGACGGCTCGATGAATTCGACGCCGGTGCGGAACAAGGCGGAACTCTCGGTGAGCTGATCGACATGGCAGTGAGCAATGCGACCCTTGACGACGATCGAGCGCGGACCGAGGGCGAGGCGGAAGTCGTGGAGAGAGTCCAGTTGCATGGGGAACGGTGTCTCGATCTGGGCCCCACCATGGCTGATGTCCAGTATGGTGACGGGCTGATAGACCATAACCTCCCCGGTTACTTGGCCAGCCAGAGGCACCCGCTCCCGGTCGCGCTTGTCGTCGTCGATGGTCATCTCGATCGAGGATATCGGCGGAAATCCAGGGATTCTGCAGCACGCCCTCGACCTCCCGTCCACACTTAATGCTCGCGGGGCCCTCCGCCTCCGCGCGCGAACCACTCATGCGCGCTACGGCGAGACCTCGCCGTAGCTGGTCGCTCGTCCCTGTCCGACCAGCGGAGGCGGGCACCCCCGCTCGCTGCCCTTCGACCTTGCTCAGGGCAGCCCTGAGGTTCTCGAAGGGCTGCGGCTCGACTCGCTTCGCTTCCGCCTTCGCTCGCGCTACGGCGAGACCTCGCCGTAGCTGGTCGGCCGATATCCGCGACCAGCGGAGGCGGGCGCTCGCCGCGGCCGCAGGCGCTCCGTCCTCCCGTTCTCCCGTTCTCCCGATCCTGCTATCCTCGCCACATGGCTACTGCAACACGCGTCACGACCCACACCAACTACATCGACGGTGAATGGCGGCCCTCGGCCTCGGGGCAGACGTTCGAGAACCGGAACCCCGCGAACACTGACGATCTGATCGGCCTCTTCCAGAAATCCACTCGTGCGGACGTCGAAGCGTCGATCGCGGCGGCAGCCCGCGCCTACGAACGCTGGCGCCTGGTACCAGCGCCGAAGCGCGCCGAGATGCTCTTCCGCGCCGCGCAGCTGATTGTCGAACGCAAGGAGAGCCTGGCGCGTGACATGACGCGCGAAATGGGGAAGGTCCTGAGCGAGACTCGCGGTGATGTGCAGGAGGCGATCGACATGACCTTCTACATGGCCGGCGAGGGACGCCGCATGTTCGGTCAGACAGTGCCATCGGAGCTGCGGAACAAGTTCGCGATGTCCGTGCGTCAGCCGCTCGGCGTCTCGTCGGTCATTACGCCATGGAACTTCCCCATGGCGATCCCCTCGTGGAAGATCATTCCGGCGCTCGTCTGTGGCAATACGGTGGTCTTCAAGCCAGCCACGCAGACGCCGCTGACCGCTCTGAACTTCGTGAAGGTGCTCGAGGATGCCGGCATTCCACGCGGCGTCGTCAATATGGTTACAGGCGATGGCGACGAAGTCGGAACGCCGCTCACGACCGATCCGCAGGTCCGCGTGGTGTCGTTCACCGGATCGACGCAGGTGGGGCGAATCGTCAACCAGGCGGCGGCTCCCGGCTTCAAGAAAGTGCACCTCGAGATGGGCGGCAAGAACGTCATCATGATCATGGAGGATGCCGACCTCGAACTGGCGGTGGATGGCTGCATCTGGGGAGGTTTTGGCACGACCGGCCAGCGCTGCACGGCCGCAAGCCGCGTCGTGGTCCACGAAAAAGTGTACCGATCGTTTCTCGATCAGTTCGTCGCCCGCGCCCAGTCGCTCGTGGTTGGCGATGGTTTGCAGCCTGAAACGCAAATGGGCCCCTCGAACAGCGAAAGCCAGCTTCAAACGGTGATGAAGTACGTGCAGATCGGTCGCGACGAGGGTGCGCGCCTGATCACCGGTGGGCGCAGGCTCGAGCAGGGGGAATTCGCGCGGGGATATTTCCACGAACCCACAGTGTTCGCCGACGTCAATCCGCGGATGCGCGTCGCTCGCGAGGAGATTTTCGGGCCGGTCGTCTCGGTGATTCCCTGCAAGTCGCTCGATGAAGCCATCGAGATCGGCAACAGCGTGGAGTACGGCCTCTCGGCGTCGATTTACACACAGGACATCAACCGCGCATTTGCGGCCATGCGCGATCTGTACACCGGCATCTTCTACGTCAACGCGCCAACCATCGGCGCCGAAGTGCACCTGCCGTTCGGGGGCACGAAGAACACCGGCAACGGCCATCGCGAAGCGGGGACGGCGGCACTCGACGTCTTCTCCGAGTGGAAGTCGATTTACATCGACTTCAGCGGCAAGCTCCAACGTGCACAAATCGACACGTAAAAAAGGGAAAAGGGAGAAGGGAAAAGGGAAAATGCTACACTTTCTCGTTCCCCAAAACGATCGCAGACCCTGCGCCCAGCCGTGTGGTTTGCGCCTACAACGTGAGCTATCTCAGCATCGGCCTCGGGTACCTGATCGCCTACGCGGCGATCGGTGCGGCGCTAGCGGGGTTTCCGACCGCTCGGTCGGTGTACGGCGCCGTCGGCCTCCTTCTCCCAGCCGCAGCCGTCGCCGTCGTGATTCTCAGACGCCGGCGGCAGTGGGCCGGGTGTCAGCGGTTGTTCTGGGACACGATTGCCATCGGCATGGTGCTGTGGTGCATCGGCCATGTGGGATGGGCGTTCGGTGAGCTGATACTGAAGCGGCCGTCGTGGCTGCAGTGGCACACACTCTTCAGCTTGTGCGGCGGGGTCGCCCCGCTCATCGCGCTCGTCGCCCGGCCTCACCGCGGCGTTCGAGCGGAACTCACCCCGCGGACCGCCCTCGATATCGCGAGCTACGGTCTCTTCTGCGCGTTCTTCTACAGCTACTTCCTCATGGTCCCCAGCGTGCTGCCGGAAGACCGCAGCGCCGCCCAGGTGACGCTGCTGGTGATGGCGCAGCTCATTCGATTCGGCATGCTGGTTGGTCTCTGCGCCTCCGCCTGGCTGGCGCGCCGCACTGTATGGGGATCGACCTTTGGAACGCTGGCCGCCGGCGTGGCGATCGGATTCGTCCTCCGCATCGACACGAGTCTCGCGATCCTCAGCGGCAGTTACCAGACGGGGACGATTCGCGACCTGGCGTGGGTCGTTCCATTCCTGTTTTATCTGCTCGCCGCACTCGAGGCGGCCCCTTCTCCCGTCGAAGAGGACCTCACCTCGACTCGTCCGGCCCTGCCGCTGGCCCTTTCCGCAGCACCGATCATCCTGGTCCCGCTCCTCGGCTACGGCTGGCTTCAGTTCGCGTCGATTGGTCCCGCCGGCGATTCCTTCCGGATGCTGCTGACGACGCTCCTCACGGTGGGCGGGCTTGGCCTGCTCACGCTGCGGCTGGTCGCCCAGGGAGACGCGTTGCAGCGATCCGACGCCAAGACCCGTTTACTCGTGGCCGCGACCGAGCAGACCGGGGACATGATCCTGATAACACGCGCGGATGGCGCCTTCGAGCACGCCAACGAAGCGTTTCTCCGCGCGACCGGGTATTCCCGCGCCGAACTGGCCTCGCTGCATTTTGCCGATCTCATCGAACGCGGCATGGAGCGCCTCCGCGATCACATCTCCAGCATCGTCAGTGAGCGCGGCATCTGGCGCGGGACGCTGCTGAGACGGCGAAGCGACGGCTCGACGTTCCCTGCGGCGTGCACCGTCGTGGCGCTCAAGGATTCTTCCGACGTCCTGACGCATTTCGTGCACGTCGAGCGCGACATTACCGAAGAACTGCAGCTGCGCGACCAACTCGTTCACAGCGAACGTCTATCTGCCGTCGGGGAGCTCGTCTCCGGTGTCGCTCACGAGATCAACAACCCGCTCCAGACGATCATCGGCTGCGTCGAGTTGATGCTCGACGAGCAGAAGGATCCGCAGGGACGCCACGATCTCGACGTCGTCCGAAGGGAAGCCGCTCGTGCGGCGCAAATCGTCCGCAATCTGCTCGCATTCGTTCGCCGGAGCGCGCCGGATCGAGTGTCCGCCGATCTCAATCAAATCGTGAAGGCAACGGTCGATTTGCGGCAATACCACTTGCACCAGCGGGACATTCAGCTCGAGGTGGAGTACGCACCATCACCGTTACCGGTGCTCGTCAATCGGGAGGAGGTTCAGCAGATCATCCTGAACCTCGTGCTCAACGCCGAGCAGGCGATTGCAGGCTCCAACGGGCGGGGGACGATCACCATTCGCACCTTCACATCCGGCCGACATCAAGCGGTCGAGGTGAGCGACGATGGGCCGGGGATCAGCGCGGAATTGCGGGGGCGTGTATTCGAGCCGTTCTTTAGTACGAAGGAAGTAGGGCAGGGAACTGGTCTGGGCCTGTCGATTTCGCACGGCATCGCATCGGCGCATGGCGGATCGCTGGACCTCTGTCCCAGCGACGTCGGCGCGTGCTTCCGCCTCACCCTGCCTGCGCAGACAGTCGTGGAGTCGGGCGACAGTCGCCTCTCAGAGTTCACGGCAAGTCAGCAAATCGGCCGCCGCTAACCCCCCTTTTTCTTTTCGCGAATGTCCTGCTTGAGTTGCGGATGTACCTTGTATCCGGCTTTTTCGGCGGCCGCGACCGCGCGCTCAGCCTCGTCGTAACGCCCGGTTTCGAAATACACGACGGCAAGGTTGCTGTGGGCCTCCCCTGTTTTCGGGTCGGTCGCAACAGCCGTCTTGTACTCCCGTTCGGCATCTTCAAGTTTGCCCGATCGGAAATAGGCGCTGCCGAGCGCCAGCGAGACGAAGGCGGGCACACTGTTCTCAATCGAAATATTGCCGCCGCGCTGAAAACTGAGTTGAATCTGCCGTCTGTATTCCTGCAGTTGGCGCATGCGTTCCTGAGCCGCCAGATTCTGCGGGCCGCTCTGTGCCTGACGAATCATTTCGTCGATTTCCGTGAGACGGTCCTGGCGGTACCGTTGCGCCTCCTGCTGGTTCGAGAACTGGCGGCCGGCCTGCGCACGGTACAAATCGCGGGCCTTGGTATATGAGGCGATCGCTTCTGCGTACTTCTTCATCGCCATGTCGGCGCGGCCGAGCATGTAGTGCGCATCTTCGAACTGGGGATCGATGTCGATAGCGTTCTGGAATTCCTTCGCCGCATCCTGCCAGCCCTCGACACGCATGAATTCCCAGCCCTTACGATAGTGCGAACGGGCGCGGTCTCGTTCGAGCGATGCCTGCGCCGATACGACATTGACGAGCAGCGTCAGCACGAGCGCGCTTCGAAGTGCTTGCCTGAACATGGGAGACCTCCGAGGACCCAAACAAAAAAGCCCCGCGGGCGCCGAAGCCCGCGGGGCCATCTTACCGGAACTGAAACGGTCTAGAAGACGAATCTCACGCCGAACCGCGCCGCGATCGGCGCCTGGAACCCGTTCGCCTGCAGGAACCGCGGATCCTGCTCGATCGCCTGCTGCTGGATCAACTGCTGGAAGTCCAGCCGGCCGGCATAGAGGTCCGCCTCGTTGAGCGTCAGGCTCGTCGTTCTCTGGAACGTCGAGAACTTCGACGTGGCGGTATCCTGGTTGAACAGGTTGAAGACGTTGAACTGCAGCTGCAGCCGGCGAGAACCCAAGAATCGGAACTCGTGCTGGACGTACAGGTCGGTCTGTGAATACGTGGGTGTGCGTCCGTCGCTGTTGCGACCCAGGTACTGCAGCGGATAGTTGCTGCCGGGGATGATGCCGATTTCGCGCGAAACCGGCAGGCCGCTCGCCACGTACTGATTGATGCCGACGCTCGTTCCCAGTGGGAACTGGTAAATGAACTGGGTCTTGAACTGATGCGTCCGGTCGGTCGCCAGCACGCCGTACACCGCCTGGCCTTTCTGATCGAACATCATCGCTGGATAATCGAACAACCGGCCGACGTTCGGGCTGGTTCGGCCGTTTTCGTCGGACTGCGTGAGGCCAGAGTAATTGCCGAACAGGCGGCTCCACAGATAGCTGGTGCGGAGATACCAATTGTTGTTCAGCCGCTTGTCGAACGCGAACTCGACCGAGTCATAGTCACGCTTCGCTTTTGGCAGGTTGACGGGCGGATTCGTCCACGCCAGTGCCGTCAAACCTTCACCAGGGTTCGCGATGACGTAGATCTCGTTGCCGTCGGCGTCGAGCGACCCGGTATCTTCAATCGCCCGATCAACTTGCTTGTGGACGTAGCGCACGCTGAGCGCCATCAGATCGTTCAACTGATGTTCGATCCCGGCCGAGGCCTCCTGTTGGCGCATCGGCTTCAGGTCTGGGTCGATGGCGTCCGATCCAAACGACGGATGACGGAAATCGATCCCGCCCTTGGGATTGGCAGCCGTTGGCGCCCCGCGGATGATCGTGCCGGGGCAGGCCGGCGGACAATCGGCCCCGTCGGCCAGCGTCGTCCAGTTGGGTGTATCGAGCGTGTAGTAGTACTCGAGCCACTTGTCTCCGCCGAACGAGCCACGCGGCAGTTCGAGCTTGAAGATGTCGTAGAACACGCCCCAGTTACCGAACAGCTTGGTCCGGCCATCACCCTTGAGGTCGTACGCGAACCCGATGCGCGGGGCGACTTTGTCCGCGAAGTTGAACTCGAGGCCAAATTCGGGGATATCCTCGCCGACCGTGTACGTCGGAACCCGTTCGCGCTCAGTGCGCAGGCCCGCGTTGACCGTGAAGCGGCTGCCGATCGTCCATGCGTCCTGAATGAACAAACCAATGTTGGTGGTGTGGATGTTCCCCTCTGTGATGAAGCCCTTCTTGGGAGCCACGCCGTTGCTGCGAATGGAGTAGTAGCCAAACGGGCCCCTCTGCAAGGGCACGCCGCTCGGAAGCGCCACATCCCAGCGAATCGTCACGAGGTTCCGAGCTTCGCCGCTGAGCACGTTGTTGCCAACGCGATCCGCTTGCACACCGAACTTCAACTGGTGCTCGCCGCCCAGGCTGGCGTAAACCGTCGTATCGGCCTGGAAATAGCCACGCGAAAACTGGTTGCGTTCGGTCTTGTTGAAAGCGGTGGCAGGAAAACTCGAGAATCCTGAGACGCGCTGCAGATCCGCTGGCACGCCGGGCAGGCCAATATTCGTGGTGCCCGAGAACACGTAGCGTGGCAACTCGGTCACGTTGCTGTCGTGCTGGTCCTGCACGAACCAACCGCCGCGGACGCCGAAGAACAGGCGCGGAGAGACAACCCAGTCGACGTTACCGGACAGCGACCAATTCGGGTACTCGGAGGTTTTCGCGTAGTTCGTCCCGATTGGGTCCGATCCGGTCAGCGATGGCAGGATCCCTTTGGTCTTTCGCCAGCTGTTGTTGAATGCCACACGCGATCTTAGACCCTCGGCAAGCTGGGCCGTCTGGCTCGCGGTAACGTACTGAATCTGTTCTTTCTGCGTACTCGACACCGCATTCGCACTGGGGTTGCCAGCACTCTGGGTGGTGACGTCGCGGGTCGTCTCAATCAGCGCCGGCTGATATCCACCGAAGAACCAGGCACGGTCGCGAAATAATGGACCGCCGACTGAGAAGCCGGGTTCCAGGCGCGTATACGTGTCTTCCGGGTACGTGATGTACTCAGCCTCGCGCGCGTTCGTCAGCTTCTGTCGCAGGCTGGGCCGACTGCTCCCTTCGAGCGAGTCGCCCTGGAATTGCATCAAGGCGCTTCCGTGCCAGTTGTTGGTCCCGCTCTTCGTGATGGCGTTGATCACGCCGCCAGTGGCGCCGCCGTACTCGGCGGTGTAACCGCTGGACTTGACCTGCACCTCTTCAATGAAGTCCGCGATCACGTCCTTCCCTGACAAGCCGTTTCGCAGGTTGGTCGTCTCGATGCCGTCAACGATGTAGCGGTTTTCACCCGCGCTTGCGCCGTCGATGGAAAGACCACCCAGTTTGGATTCCTGGTTGGCGCCGGGCGCTTGCGTCACGAGTGTGGTGAAGTCGCGACCGTGCGGCAACAGCTCCACCTGCTCAGCGCGGATGTTGGTCTGACGTGCGCTCTGCTTCACGTCGACGAGGGGGCTCTCCGCGGTGACCTGCACCGTTTCGGCCACGCCCTGCAACGAGAGCGAGAAGTCCACTTTCTTAATCTGACCGAGGCCGACGACGACGTCGTTCACCGTGCCGTTCTGGAAACCCTGAAGGGCGGCCGTGACGACGTAGGTGCCCGGAGCGACTGCGGGAAAGCGAAATGCGCCCGTGGCGTCGCTGGTGGTTGAGAGCGCCTGGCCGTTGGCGGCTTTGGCTTCGACCGTGACGCCAGGAAGTACGGCGCCCGAAGTGTCCTTTACGACACCTTCGATGGATCCACGAAGTTCCTGGGCCGCCATCGGCGTGGCCAGGAGCAGCGTGACCATCAGTGCGGCAAATGTGCGTACACGCATTGCTGGTTCATCCTCCTAAGTAACAAGACATGTCAGAGGGAGCGGCGTTCTTCGAAAGAAGGGGACGTTGACCCGCCCTGACTGGAATGAACCGGAACCCAGCCTCCGCTAAAGCTCCGGCGGGCAGGCCTGGTTCCGGTTGCGTGACGAATTGCAGGCTTTGTGCCCACCATTCGTCCCACCTTTCCTCCTATTTTTCAAGCATTTAGCCCCAGCTGACTAGCGAACAGTCCCGTAAATCCGATTCGTTGAATCCAAAAGTCTGAACCTAAGCTCTTCAGGGGGCCTGATTCTATGTGAATTCGTCCCGTGGGGATGGTTATTCATCAGGCAGAGAGCCGTCAAGGCGGTGAAATATCATTGATTGTGATGCCCTCATACACAGCCGGCGACGTGGTGATCGTCGGCGCGGCGCGGACACCCATTGGGCGGTATGGGGGAGTGTTTCGGAAGGTTCACCCGGCCGAGCTGGCGGCCGCCGCCACACGAGCCGCGATAATTCGCGCTGGTGTGAGTCCGGACCTCGTCGACGAAGTCCTGATGGGCCACGGCCGTCAGGCTGGCTCCGGCCCGAACACCGCGCGACAGGTCGTCCAGCGCGCGGGGCTGCCGCAAACGGTACCTGCCTACACGATCAACAAAGCGTGCGCCTCGAGCCTTCAGGCCGTCGCGTCGGGAGCGCAGGCGATCCTCACCGGCCAATCTGATGTCGTCGTCGCCGGCGGGATGGAGTCGATGAGTCGAATGCCGCACCTGGTCGACTCCGAGGACGCCCGGTGGGGCCACCGCATGGGCAACTTCACGCTCGTCGATGCGATGTATCGCGACGGCTTCACGTGTTCGCTCTGCGGACTCGTGATGGGAGAGACGGCGGAGGTTCTTGCGCGGCAATATCGCGTCTCGCGTGAAGAATCCGATGCATACGCCGTCGAAACGCAGCGCCGCGCCGCGGCGGCCCTGGCGTCGAAACGGTTTGAGGACGAGATTGCGCCGGTGGACGTGACCGATGCGAAGGGAACGCGCACGACCGTCTCCATTGACGAGCATCCCCGCCCGGAGACGACGATCGAGAATCTTCGAAGGCTGCCGACGGTGTTTGGCGAAGTCGAGGGACATCCCGGCATCATCACCGCAGCCACGTCCTCGGGAATCACCGATGGCGGCGCGGCGCTGGTGTTGATGTCGGAGAAGAGGGCAGCCGCGGAGAGAATCAGACCCCGCGCGCGAATTCTCGGCTGGGCATCCGCCGCCGTCGATCCGCGCCTCATGGGGATTGGTCCCGTGCCGGCCGTGCGGAAACTCTTCGAGCGGTTGCGCCTGACGATGGACGATTTCGATCTGGTGGAGCTCAACGAAGCCTTTGCCCCACAGGTGCTGGCGGTACTCCGGGACCTGCCGATTCCTGCGGTAAAGCTGAACGTGAATGGCGGGGCAATCGCGCTGGGCCATCCCATTGGCGCCACCGGCGCGCGCCTGCTCGTCACGTTGCTGCACGAAATGGAGAAACGCGGGGTTCGGCGCGGCTTGGCGACGCTGTGTGTAAGTGGCGGATTGGGGATGGCGATGGCGATCGAGTTGGTTTGAGGAACGAACGCTGCTGGAGTGCACGATGCGACGAATGAGCCTTCGGCTCTCACGACGAACACGAAGACACGACGATCACGAAGCCATATTAGATTGCATCGTGTTCTTCGTGCCGTCGTGCTCTTCGTGCAGGCCGAAGGCCAACTCGTGGCGTCGTTCACCGGCAAGCCTCAGGCCTTCGAGTTAGCACATGCAGATCGCCATCATTCCCGGCGACGGCATCGGCAAAGAAGTCACCGCCGAAGCGGTGAAGGTCTTGGAAGCCGTTGCCGATCGCTTCGGGTGCCGCATCGATCTCGAACACCTCCCCTGGAGTGCCGACCACTTTCTCGAAACCGGCGTCACGATTCCGGCGAATGGCTACGACACGCTGCGCGGGTTCGATGCGATCTTCATTGGCGCGCTCGGCGATCCGCGTGTGCCGGATAACCGCCACGCCCGCGACATCCTGCTCGGGACGCGCTTCGAGCTCGATCTGTATGTCAACCATCGGCCAGTGAGGCTGCTCGACGAGCGGTTGTGTCCGCTCAAAGGCCGCCAGCCGAGCGATGTGGACTTCACCGTCTTCCGTGAGAACACCGAAGGCGTTTACGTGGGCATCGGCGGGCGCTTCAAGCCGGGCACCGACGACGAAATCGCGATCCAGGAGGAGGTCAACACCTGGAAGGGCGTCCATCGCATCGTCCGCCACGCCTTCGAGTTCGCCAGCACGCATGGTCTCACCAGAGTGTGCATGGCAGACAAAAGCAACGCGATGCCACATGGGCACGCCCTCTGGCAGCGAGTATTCAGGGAAGTCGCTGCGCAGTATCCGGGAATCGAAGCGACCCATTACTACATCGACGCCCTCGCGATGTACATGGTCCAGGACCCCGGGCAGTTCCAGGTCATCGTCACCAATAACTTGTTTGGCGACATCATCACCGACCTCGCGGCGACTTTCCAGGGGGGACTCGGGATGGCGGCCTCGGGCAACATCCATCCAGGGCGCTCGTCCATGTTCGAACCGGTGCACGGATCGGCGCCGAAGTTTGCGGGGAAAAACGTGGCGAATCCGATCGGCGCAATCTCGTCGGCGGCGCTGATGCTCGACACGGTGGGGATGAAAGATGAAGCGGCCGCGATCGATGCCGCAGTTCTCGCGGCCGTACGCGACAATCAGGTGACGCAGGATATCGGGGGAAGGCTGGGAACACGCGAAGCCGGAGATTACATCGCAGCTACTATCCGCGACGGCGTACGATGAGACGACCTTGCCTGCGGCTTTTCACGAAGATCACGAAGATACGAAGGCCACGAAGCAATTCTTCTCAAAACAATATCTTCGTGTTCTTCGTTACTTCGTGGTCTTCGTGATGGAAATCGTGTCGACCGTGAACAGTATCAGGGGAAAGATGCTGAAAGAAATCTACATTCTGGGCGGCGCACGCACGCCGATGGCCGAATACAACGGCAAGCTGAAAGACATCTCCGCGATCGATCTCGGCGCGATTGCCGCGCGGGCAGCGATGGAGCGAACGGGCGTCCCGCCCGATGCCATCGATCACGTTGTATTTGGCAATGTGTTGCAGACAAGCTCGGACGCCGTCTATGGCGCGCGTCACGTGGGCCTCAAGGCAGGCTTGCCCATCGAAGTTCCGGCGTTGACCGTGAATCGGTTGTGCGGCTCGGGCATTCAGGCAGCGGTGAGCGGAGCCCAAATGATCCTCCTGGACGAAGCCGACATCGTCCTCACCGGCGGCATGGAGAATATGAGCCAGGCGCCGCACGTCATTCGCGGGTTGCGCAGCGGCCTCCGTCTTGGCCAGGGGCAACTCGAGGACACGTTATGGTCGGCGCTCCTCGACACGCATTGTGGCTGCACGATGGCCGGCACTGCCGAAAACTGCGCCGCGAAGTACGGCATTTCACGGGAACAGCAGGATTGCTACGCGATCCGCAGCCAGCAGCTCGCCGATCGTGGGTGGAAGGAAGGTCGATTGAAAGAGGAGGTCGTGCCCGTCGAGATCAAGAGCCGCAAAGGGGTCGAGATCTTCGCGCAGGACGACCATATGCGTCCGGACTCAACTTTAGAGGGCCTGGCGAAGCTTCCGGCCGCTTTCAGCAAGAACGGCTGCGTCACGGCCGGCAACGCGTCGGGAATCGTGGATGGTGGCGCGGCGTTGCTACTGGCGTCAGATCGGGCCGTGCGCGAGCGCGGCCTCGAGCCGCTCGCCCGATTGACGCACTGGGCGTCTGTTGGCGTTGAGCCGACGTTGATGGGGATGGGACCAGCGCCGGCGACGCGGAAGGTGCTCAAGGCCGCGAACCTGACGCTCGACGACATCGACCTCATCGAAGTCAACGAGGCTTTTGCCGCGCAGTATCTCGCCGTTGAGAAGGACCTGGAGCTCGATCGCAATCGCGTCAACGTGAATGGCGGCGCGATCGCGCTCGGACACCCGCTCGGCATGACGGGCACGCGTCTGCTGCTGACGCTGACGCTGGAACTGCGCCGCCGTGACCTCACACGTGGTCTCGCCACTGCCTGTATCGGCGGTGGGCAGGGGATTGCGGCGATCGTGGAGACCGTCTGACCCCGGAGGACGGGAGGACGGGAGGACGGCGGAACGGGAGGACGGGAGTGACCGAATTGGGCAGGATCCAGACGGTTGGTGTATTGGGCTGCGGCTTGATGGGATCCGGCATCGCGCAGGTGTGTGCCTCGGCCGGATACAAGACGATTGTTCGAGAAGTGGATCAGGGGCTGCTCGACAAGGGCCTGGGTCGCGTCAGAAAGTTTCTCGACGACGGTGTCACCAAAGGGAAAGTCGTTCCAGATCTGCGCGATAAGACACTGGCGAATCTGTCCGGTACCGTCGTATTCAACGACCTTGCTGGGTGCGACCTCATCATTGAGGCGATCATCGAGAACGTTGACGAGAAGGCGCGAGCGTACGGCGCCCTTGACGCGGTTGTCGGGAACACCGCCATCTTCTGTTCCAATACCTCGTCGCTCTGCATCATGGAGCTGGCCGCGAAGACGAAGCGGCCGGACCGCTTCGCCGGTCTCCACTTCTTCAATCCCGTGCCGATCATGAAGCTGGTCGAAGTGATTCGGGCGTTGACGACCAGCGATGAGACGTATCAGACGGTATTTGCGTTTGCGCAGTCGCTGGGAAAGGAACCGATTACCGCACCCGACAAGCCCGGCTTCATTGTCAACCGACTGCTGGTTCCGTACCTGCTCGATGCGATTCGGTCTTACGAACACGGATTGGGAACGGTCGAAGACATCGACAAAGGCATGAAGCTCGGGACGGGTTACCCGATGGGACCGTTTACGCTGCTCGACTTTGTCGGCCTCGACACCACGTACTACATCGCAAACATCATGTTCGACGAGTACCGCGAACCCGCGTACGCGCCGCCGCCGTTGCTCAAGCGCATGGTGCTTGCCGGCCGCCTCGGCCGGAAGTCGGGCCAGGGATTCTACAAGTACTGACCGGTGTCGGGACTCGGGACTCGAGCCCCGAGCGGCTATTTCAACTGCGCCAGCAGTCTACGCGCCTTTTCTTTCCATTCGCGATCTTCGGGGGCCCAGACAGGATCTAGCGGAGCATCCAGCACCCGCTGAAGTTCGACTTTGGCGTCTGCATCGCGATTGCGAGCGATCAACGTTTCGGCGAGAAAGTAGTGCGAGGCGGTGCTGTTCGGGTTGTACTGCAGCGAACGCCGAAGATGCGCTTCCGACTTTTCCTTGCTGCCGCCGAACAGTCCCGGCACCCTGTAGTACCAGCGGCCGAGCGCGCGATCGGCGGATCCCTGCTGAAACGCGGGGTCGAGTTTCAGCACCGTGAGCAATTCTGATTTGATCTCGCCGCGGTATTTGAGTCCCTGGCGGAGTCCAAACGATTCAGCCAACGCGCCCATGTTGGCGGCCATCCAGAAGTGTCCTTCCGGCCGCTGCGGCTGCACCGCAATCGCCGTGCGCGCTGCCGCGATGCCGCTCTCGAGCGTGGTCTTCCGCTCCCCTTCTGGCACATGGTTGCCAAGCCAATATCTCGCCCGGGCCAGTTTCCACGCGGCTTCGAAATTGTGGGGATCCGCAGCGAGCCGTTCGGCCCAGATGGCCGCGGCCTTTTGCGCGCTCGCCAGGTTGTCGCGGCGCGCGTACAAGGCATCGGCGTCAGCGGCTTGGGCGCCACCCGGTCGCACAAACACTGCAAGGTAGAATGCCAGGATGCAGGAGATCATCCGTCAATTGCTCGCGGCGCTCGGTGAGGATCCGATGCGCGAAGGACTGGTGAACACGCCGAAACGAGTCGAAAATGCGCTGAAATTTCTCACGAGCGGCTATGGGGCCGACGTGGATGCGGTGCTCAACAACGCACTCTTCACCGTCGATTATACCGAGATGGTGATCGTCAAGGACATCGACTTCTACAGCCTCTGCGAGCATCACCTGCTGCCATTTTTCGGTCGCTGCCACGTCGCCTACATTCCCAGTGACAAGGTCGTCGGCTTGAGCAAGATTCCGCGGCTCGTCGAGATCTTCTCGAGGCGGCTTCAGGTGCAGGAGCGCTTGACCAACCAGATCGCCGAAACGATTCGCGAGAAAGTGAATCCGCTCGGGGTTGGCGTGGTCATGGAAGCCACCCACCTCTGCATGTCGATGCGCGGTATCCAGAAGCAGAACTCGTTCGCGATCACGAGCGCCATGCTTGGGTCGTTTCGTCAGGATGCTCGCACCCGCAGTGAGTTCCTCAACCTCATACGCAAAACCGTCTGAGCTTCACGGCTGAGCGCGTGGTGTTGGTGCGCTCACATTCACACAGAGACGCTCGGTACACACCGCACGCACGCTCGTTACCGCTTCGTCTTCGACCGAGCGCGGCAGTACGCACGCACCTCATCGTCGAGAAGGCCCGATAAAACCGGGAGAGACCATCAGCAGCGCTTGCGTGGCAATGGATTTGCCATTTCGCTCTCGGCTACTGCGACTCGCGCGAGCGGAGAAATGATGCAGCGCGCGGCACGACGACGGAGTGGGGAGTGGACGTGGCGACGGATGTACGGGTGTGTGTTTTACGCGCGGTTGTGTGTCTCGGCCTTATCGGTTTCGTCGCGTCGCACGCGCAGGCTCAGGCGCTTCCGCCGCCCTGGACCAGCACCGACATCGGAGCCCCCGACGCCGCCGGCAGTGCGAGTGAATCCGGTGGCACATTCAGCGTGCGTGGCGCGGGCACCGACATCTGGTACTCGAGCGATCAATTCCACTTCGCCTATCAACCAATCACCGGCGATGCCGACATCCGCGCGCAGGTAGTCGGCGTCGAATATATCCACGAATGGACCAAAGCGGGCGTGATGATTCGCGCCTCGCTCGATCCGCGTTCGGTGCACGCATCAACATTCGTTACCCCTGCAAGAGGGTTGGTCTTCCAGCGCCGTGTGGTCGCCGGCGGCGCCAGCACGAGCACGTCGGGCGGTTCGCAGACCGCTCCTTTCTGGGTGCGTGTCGTGAGGAGCGGAGAACTCCTTACCTCCTATATCTCCCCGGACGGCTCGGCGTGGATGCTCGTCGGCAGCGAGACGATTTCGATGCCAGCAACGGTCTACGCTGGTCTCGCCGTTGTCAGCAAGGATCCCGGCCGCACTGCGCTCGCCACATTCACCGACGTGACGGTCGGTACGGCCGGTTCGTCCGAGCCCCCGCCTCCACCGCCACCACCGCCGCCCACACCGGGTGCGGCGACCTGGGCGGATGGCGACATCGGCAGTCCAGTGCTCGCCGGGCGTGCGAGCCAGTCCGGAGGCACATTCTCGGTGACTGGTGCAGGCAGCGACATTTGGAATGACGCCGACCAGTTTCACTTCATGTACCAGGCGGTCAATGGTGACGTGGACGTTGTGGCGCGTGTCGTTGACGTGGAGTACGCGCATGCCTGGTCGAAGGGCGGTGTGATGATCCGCGAAGGTCTCACCGCCTCCGCGGCACATGCCTTCATGGCAGGCACTCCCGGCAAGGGCTGGGCATTTCAGCGTCGTCCAGTCACCGGCGGTCTGTCGGTGCACTCGCCTGGGAGCTACACGACGCCGCCAGGATGGGTACGGCTGGTCAGGAGCGGCAGCACGTTCAGCGGATACGAGTCCACGGACGGAACGAACTGGACGCTCATCGGGACGGAGACGATCGACATGCCCGCCGGCGTGTATGTCGGGCTTGCCGTCACGAGCCACAACACGAGCATGACGTCGACCGCGACATTTACTGACGTGGCAATCACCACTCAGACCTCCACTAATCAGTCGCCAACTGTCATGTTGACCGCCCCGGCGTCCGGCACGACATACACGGCGCCCGCCACGGTGCTTCTGAGCGCCACCGCGTCAGACCCGGATGGCGCCATCGCGAAAGTCGAGTTCTTCGTCAACGGCCAGTCAATCGGCAGCGACACGGAGAGTCCTTACGACGCGACATGGAACAACACGGCCGAAGGCAGTTACAACCTGACGGCAGTCGCGACCGACGATGGCGGTGCGGAAACGACCTCGGCGACGGCGACGGTGACAGTCAATGCGACCCCGAATCAACCTCCCACGGTATCGATCACAAGTCCGGCGAATGGGGCGACCTACGCGGAGCCGGCTCGCGTCACCATCAACGCGACCGCGAACGACAGCGACGGGGCGGTTGCTCGAGTGGACTTCTATGTCGGCACGCAGTTTCTGGGCAGCGTGACCGCGAGCCCGTACAGCTTCACGTGGAGTAATGTGCCGGCCGGAACGTATTCGCTGACCGCCCTCGCGCGAGACGACGACGACGCGACCACGACGTCGGCTGCAGTCAGTCTCACCGTCAGTGCCGCACCGCCACCGCCGACACCCACCAGCGTTGCGTTCACGGCGTCGCCCGATCACGACACGCTCGTGACGTCGTACACGGTGGCAATCTACCGGGCGACTGATCCGGTGAGCGGGACACCGGTCGCGACGAAGGATCTCGGGAAGCCGACGCCCGCGAACGGCGAGATCACGGTCGAGATCTCCGACATCGTGAATCCACTCGCAGCGGGCTCGTACTACGCGGTCGTCACCGCGGTCGGATCCGCAGGCGCGGCGACAAGCGCACCCTCGGCGAACTTCACAAAGTAAAAAGCTGAGCTCGGCGCGTTCGCGTCGAGCTCACGAGGGCGGACAAACTTTCACAGCGTCATCCGCCTATCGCGCAAAAAGTACCGGCTTGCGCCGTGAGAATCGCTACGCTCGCGCTCAGCTCAGCGGCAGCACACTCCACTAATCCGGGCTTTTCTTCTTCGATCTGCCGAGTGGCAGTCATCTTGCCCCTCGTTCTGCCGCGAAGTCCCTGCATCAGTTTCAAGTGTGCTGCTGCGCGCGCGAACACGTCGTGCACGCGCGAGGCCGGAGGGGTGTCTGTGATTCTGACGCGCCGTTGGGCGTTTCACGTATTCGTGTGTCTCGGTGTCGTGGCCGGCACGGCGAGTTCCGCGTTGGCGCAACTGCCGGCGCCGTGGGTGAATCGTGACATCGGCAGTCCTTCGGCGGCGGGCAGCGCAGCGGAGTCGGCCGGCACGTTCACCGTTCGCGGCGGCGGCAGCGACATCTGGTATTCGAGCGATCAATTCCAGTTCGTCTATCAATCAATCAGTGGGGACGTCGATATTCGCGCGCAGGTGACTGCCGTCCAGTACATCGACCAGTGGACGAAAGCGGGCGTCATGATCCGCGAGACTCTCGGGTCGACCTCGCGGCACGCCTCGACGTTTGTTACCCCGGCGAAGGGGTTGGCGTTTCAGCGGCGCGTCACCACGGGAGAAATCAGTACTCACACAACCGGCGGATCTGCGACCGCGCCGTATTGGGTGCGACTGGTGAGAGTCGGTCAACTCTTCACATCGTACGTTTCCGCCAACGGCACATCATGGGCGCTTGTCGGCAGCGAAACCATCTCGATGGCTGCGACCGTCCAGGTTGGCCTCGCGGTGACAAGTCATCAGGCGTCGAGCAGCGCCATGGCGACATTCACCAACGTCACGGTCAGCGGCCCGGCGACGACACCACCACCGCCGTCGTCCGCCTGGACGAACCGCGACGTCGGGAGTCCAGCGCTGGCGGGACGCTCGAGCGAATCGAACGGCACGTTTTCCGTAACCGGCGCCGGCAGCGACATCTGGGAGAGTTCCGACCAGTTTCAGTTCATGTATCAGCTCGTGGATGGTGATCTGGAGATCGTCGCGCGGCTGAACGACCTCGAGTACGCCCACGCATGGTCGAAAGGGGGCGTGATGATTCGCCAGTCGTTGTCAGCCTCGGCGGCGCATGCGTTCATGGCTGGAACCCCGGGAAAGGGATGGGCCTTTCAGCGGCGTCCGGTGAGCGGCGGAATATCGGTGCATTCACCCGGATCGTTTGCGACGCCGCCGGGATGGGTGCGTCTCGTTCGCCAGGGTGATCTCTTCACCGCGTACGAATCCACCAATGGCACGAACTGGGTGATCGTCGGCACCGAAACGATTCCGATGGCTTCGTCTGTGTACGTGGGACTCGCCGTCACCAGCCACAACACCGGCATGACGTCCACCGCGACGTTTACCAACGTCGCGATCAAACGGTCGACCTCGTCCACCAACGCGTCACCGTCGGTCACGCTGCTCGCGCCAGCCAACGGCACGACCTATTCGGCACCGGGGGCCGTGACGTTCTCGGCGTCTGCCTCAGGCAGCAACGGAAGCATCACCAAGGTCGGCTTCTACGCCAACGGAGACATCGTCGCCACCGATACGACGAGTCCGTACTCTGTCACCTGGGGGCCGGTTCCGGCCGGGACGTACAACCTCTATGCTGTTGCAACCGACGACAAAGGGGCGACGGGTACCTCCGCAACGGTCACGGTGACGGTCGGCAGTTCGACGAATTCGCCGCCGACCTCTGCCATCACCAGCCCCGCCAACGGTGCGACGTTTATCGCCCCCGCGACGATCACGATCGCGGCATCCGCGTCGGACAGCAATGGCAGCATCACCCGCGTGGACTTCTTGCGTGGATCGACGTTGATCAGCAGTGATACGTCCGCCCCCTATAGCGTGACGTGGAACAACGTTGCCGCAGGGACCTATTCGCTCACCGCGGTGGCGTACGACAACGGTGGAGCGTCCACGGCATCCGCAGCGGTATCGGTGAATGTGACGACGACGACGACGGTCACCCCGACGACGCTGATGTTTGCTCCGTCGGCGGATCACGCAACCATGGTCACGTCGTACTCGGTGGCGCTCCGGCGGTCGACCGATTCGGTCAGCGCGACTCCCGTGGCGACGAAGAATCTCGGGAAACCCTCGCCAGTCAACAACGAAATTTCAGTCGACATCTCCGACATCGTGAATCCGCTCGCGGCGGGTTCGTACTACGCCGTGGTGACGGCCACCGGATCCGGAGGGTCGGCAGCGAGTGCTCCGTCGGCCACGTTCACGAAGTAAGTGGGAGCGAAGGCAGTTGTTATACTGCCGTCATGCGTTCGTTCGGACGGCCAGGTAGCGGTCAGGGCGTGTCGCTGACGCCCTCGGCTGCACTGATTCTCGCCTGTGCGCTGACGGTCTCCGGAGAAAGCGCCGACGCCATGCAACGTCGGCGCACCAAACCCAAACCTGCGCCACCTCCGGCGATGAAGACGGAGCCGGCTCAGGTGAAGTGCGCCGAATTGCTGGGCACCGGCGTGAGAACCGGGGCGGCCTATTGCTTCGTCCTTGCCGGTCGCGATCCCGCTGAAGGGGTCATCGTCAACCTGCCGCCGCACGCCGGCGAAGCGATCCTCACATTCGACCTCCACAACCGTCACACCTACTCGGAAGAGGAGATGCGTGCCGGCCGCAAGTACGCGAAATACAGCGCGGTCATCGGCGTGCTCACGATGGACAGTGAACTCCTTGAACGGGGCGCAGTACAATCGGAGTTTCGCACCGCTGCGGATCTCTACGAGCGGATCACTGGCGGGGCGGGACCGGGAGGCGTCAAGGCGGTTGCGCCGCTCGGTCGTGAACTTGTCAGCATTCGTGTACCGCAAGCCGTGGATCAGGTGAGTTTGCTCGGCGAAGTGCTCGAAGCGTTTACGGCAGCGGGGCGTGAAACCGCGGCGCCAGGACGACCGGTCGCCATCGTGAGCAACATCACCGTGCAATACCGGCCGCGCACACCGCTCAAACCGAAACGATGAGTACCCGGAACGTGCTCGATGTTCTGGTCGTTGGCGCCGGCCCGGCAGGCCTGGCGACCGCAATCGCGGCGTCGAAGAGCGGCCTGTCGTGCCAGGTCATCGAAAAAGGAGCCCTGGTCAATTCCCTCCTGCACTATCCAACGGAGATGGTCTTCTTCACGACCCCCGAACTGATGGAGATTGGCGGCCTGCCGTTTGTCAGCCCCTACGACAAGCCGACGAGGCTGGAGGCGCTCCGCTATTACCGCCGGGTGACCGACGCTTATCAGCTCGATGTCCTGTTCGACGAAACCGTCATGGCAATTTCACGCGAGCCGGTGGTGGGCAGCGACGACACGTTTGTCGTGGACACGCAATCCGCGATGGGCGTCCGCCGGCCCCGGCATGCACGATTCGTCGTGATTGCGACGGGGGCGTATGACGTAGCGAACCACCTCGATATTCCCGGTGAGGATCTGCCGCAGGTGTCGCACTACTACACGCAGCCCCACCCGTTTTTCAGAAAGCGCGTGGTCATCGTCGGCGGGAAGAACTCGGCGGCGGAAGCCGCGCTCGATTTATTTCGCGCGGGTGCCAACGTGACGCTCGTGCATCGACGTTCAGCACTGGGCGATTCCATCAAATACTGGGTCAAGCCCGATATCGAGAATCGCATTCGCGAAGGGTCGATTGCCGCGCGTTTCGACACGCGCGTGGTCGAGATCCGCCCGACGGAAGTCGTGCTCGAGAGCGAACGGACGAGCATCCGCGAGATTCTCGAGACCGACGCCGTGTTTCTGCTGATCGGCTATCGCTCTGACACGACGCTTCTGCGGAACGCCGGCGTCGAGATCAATCCCGAGACGTGCGGCCCGGTCTTCAATCCCGAAACGTTTGAAACAAATGTGCCGCGTATCTACGTCGCTGGCGCGGTGGTCGCCGGCTTGCGCAGCGGGACCGTCTTCATCGAAAACGGCCGCTTCCACGGCCAGAAGGTGATAGAGGAGATCCTGAGTAAGGACGGGAGAACGAAGAGTCGCGACTAGTGAGTGCCCTGCCACTTGTTCTGCGACACGATCACCTTCATTTCGAGCAGCTCGATGAGCGAGCGACAGCGCGCGAGCAATCCTTCGCGCTCGAGGAGTGCCTGCTTCTCGACCGGTTCCAGCTCCAGGTACTGGGCGAGCGCGTTGACCAGATCCTCGTCGGCCATTGACGGCGGCACCTTCGCGTCGGATCCGCGGCCTTCCGGTTGCGGCACGAGCAGCGCCTCGAGTCGTCGCCGTTCCACGCGCATGCTGGCGCGGTCGGCGTCGTTGATACCTTCCATGATCGTCTGAACGCGCGCGATCCGGTAGTCGTGTCCGCTCTCCTCCTCGAGGATCCGGAACTTCTCCAGCCCGCGCAGGACGATGTTGTAGCGGCCGTCGGTCAGCGGCTCGGCGTGCGTGACAAGCCCGGCGCAGCCGATCGGGTACACCGGCGGGCGCCCCTCGTAATTGCCCTCCCACCCCGGTCTCAGGAGCACCATTCCGATAATCCGGTCGCCGGCGAGTGCATCGGCCACCATTTGTCTGTAGCGCGGCTCGAAAATGTGCAGCGGTAGAAACACGTTGGGGAAGAGCACCACGTTGGGGAGCGGAAAAATCGGAATCTCGGATGGAAGCATCGGAGCAATCGTCAATGTATCGTCCTGGTCTTCTTCTCCATGTAATCCATGAGCACGTACTGGCCGAGCGTCCGCGGCGTGGTGAAGTAGGCCTTGCCGTGGCAGATTTGCGCGACCTTCCGGACGAAGCTGACGAGATCGTAGTCCCGCGCGAGCATGAACGTGTTAATCAGGATGCCCGCCTTGCGGCACGCGGCAACCTCAGCGAACGTTTCGGAGACGATGAAGGGATCGAGTCCGAAGGCGTTGCGATAGATGCGTCCGTCAGGTCTGGTCAGCGCAGACGGTTTGCCGTCGGTGATCATGACGATCTGCCGCATGTCTTTCTGCTGCCGTTCCAGAATCCGCCGAGCGAGCCGAAGCCCTTCCCGGGTGTTCGTGTAGTAAGGGCCGACTCGGACGCGCGCGAGGCGGCTCAAAGGAATCTCTTCGGCGGAGTCGTGAAACAGCACGAGCTTGAGCGCGTCACCCGGATACTGGAGGCGAATGAGGTTCGCGAGTGCGAGGGCCACTCGTTTGGCCGGCGTAAAGCGATCTTCGCCGTAGAGAATCATGCTGTGGCTGCAGTCCAGCATCAGCACCGTCGCGCAGGAACTTTGGTACTCTCCCTGGACCACCATCAGGTCTTCGTAATCCACCGCAATGCCTTGGGAAAGGGGGACTGTCCCCTTTTCCCGGCCGGTGCGCAGCACGGCATTCAGGATCGTGCCGCTGGCATCGAGGTTCATCGTGTCGCCGAACTCGTACGGCTTCGGCGCGCCGCTCGCCTCGATGCCGGTGGCCATCTCGCGCGTGTCGTGACGCCCGATGCTGCTGCGTCCGATTGAGCCAAGCAGGTCGCGCAGCGCGCGGTAGCCGAGAAAATCCAGGCTTTTGTCGGTGATCTCGAAACGGTAAGTGGCTTCATTGCCACCCATCCCGGGACCAGGGCGCTCTCGCGCTTGCCGGTCGCGCTCGAGGTCCGGGGAGCCCGATAAGTAACCCTGCTGCTGCAACTTCTCGATGATGCGCTCGATCAATTCATCGATGCGAGCCTCAGCGTCCTCTGAGTGCTGCCAGTCCTTGCCGAGCAGCTTTTCGAGCGTTTCGTCCGACAGCAAACCGCCGTTGAGCAGCGCTTCGAGGATGGCATCGTGCAGCGCCTGACGCGAGTGTCCGCCCTGATCGTCATCGTCTTCGTACGGCAGGCCGTACGGGCTGTCGAATCCGCTCGACAGCAGCATGTCCGATAGCCTGGACAGCAACTCCTCGAGGTCCAGACCGTCGAGATCCTCCGGGCGGAATTTCGAATAGCGGAACCGCATCAGTTGTAATACTTCTTCTTTTCACCGCGCAGCGGGAGTTCTCGATCGACGAGCGTCTCGGGGGCCGTGCCGCGGGGGCCCCGCCGTTGCGGCTCCGCGCCCTGATACTGGAACTCGTCGGACCGACTGATTTTCTTCTGCGCGTACAACCCTTCGAGCACGAAATCCACCGCGGCCGCGACCAGCGGGGCCGGGG
>JBAROV010000251.1:0-15023 GCA_049642465.1 Vicinamibacterales bacterium | reverse complement strand
GGGCTGTGGTAGAGGATGTGGTCGTAGGCGTGCACGTACGGAATGTCGCGGTCGTACGCGGAGACCGGGCCATCAGCGATCCGCAGCACCTTGTAAAGTGTCAACTTCCGGAGATAGTCCGGATGATATGGCGGGTAGTTATCCACCAGGAGCGCGTCGGCCCGCGTGGTCCGCGCGAGCTCTTCGAAGTCGCGATAGAGGCGCTCCAGACCCGGGTGGCGCGCGTAATACAAATTGTCGAGGAGCTGAGCGCGGCCGTAAAGCGACGGCTCCAGATACGGGTCGTGGTTGAACGGCACGAACCTGCACTGCTCGTTCGACGCCGCCTCGATTTCGCGATGCCAGTACTCGGCTTCTGTTCCGCGCTTGTTGAACGAGTAGATGACCGTCAGCACGCCGGTTCCACTCGGCGGCTGATTTCGAGCACCAGAAGCGGACAGAGGCGATCGATGTCGACCGGCTGGAGCAGACCGGCCACGTTGAGAGCGTACTTCGCGGCCCTCCCAAGCCGGCGAGGCAACCGCCGCTCGAAACTGAGCTGCCAGGGTGAGATTCGGCCGACTCGATAGACCTTGACATCGGCCATCAGGTCTGTCGGCACCACCCGCGACAGCGCCTCGACGCTCATGATCGTCAGGTTGTGGATGGCCAAATTTTCGGGATCCAGCCAGCGCTGCAGGCGTCCGTAGATGCCGCCATAGTCGGGAATGGCGATGATCGCCTTGCCGCCGGGCTTTACCAACGCCACGTGGGTTCGCACGATCTGTCGCGGATCATCAAAATGTTCGATGAGTCCCGAGCTGTACACGACGTCGTAGTTGTCAGGCGGCAACGACGTGCTGAACACATCCTCACAGCGCAGATCGCCAGGTATCCCGAGTTTTTCGAAGAGCGTCTTCGACCACGCGATGCCGCGTTCCGAGTAGTCGAGGCCGGAGGCCTCAGCGCCGAGCACGGCGGCGACCCACGCGAGGATCTTGCCCGGCGCGCAACCCAGTTCCAGCACCCGCATCCCGGGCCGCACGTGGGGGCGAAGCAGTCGCTGCATGTTGAGCGTCGCGACCGAGAGGGAAGACGGCAGCCGCCAGCGCGGAGGGATCGCCCATGTATCCTCCCAATGTGCGCGCGTCGTCAGATGATCAGTCATGCCCTTCGCTAAGTGAGATGATAGCGCCATGATCGGGGAGCGCTGGAAACATCGGTTGAAACGCCGCGCGCTGGAGTTTGCCGCCCGACACGGCTACGACATCGAAAAGGATCCCGCCGGTTTTCCGCCGTATCGTTTTCTGAAGCGTCTCTCGCTCGGGCAGGATGCGCTTGCCGATGCCCGGACCATTCATGGCGGTGACATCGAGTGCGTGTTCGACGTCGGCGCCCACGTCGGCCAGTCGGCCGCCGAATTCCTCGATGCGTTTCCTCGCGCTCGGATTTACAGTTTCGAGCCGGCCCCCTCGGCCTATCACGAGCTGCAAAACCTGGCGGCTCGGCACTCGCGTGTGACAGCAGTCAACGCGGCCGTCGGTGATCGTGAAGGGCATGCGAGGTTCTTCATCAATAAGCTGAGCGTGACGAACTCGCTGCTCCCGGCATCGCCGGGTGCCGGAGACTTTCTCGTCGCCTCCGATGGCCTCGACAGGCGCGCGGAAACGACGGTTCGCGTTCTGACCCTTGATAGGTACTGCGCCGCGCAAGGAATTGAGCGAATCGACCTGCTTAAACTGGATACGCAGGGATACGAGCTGCGGGTGCTCGATGGCGCGCGCAGCCTGATCGAACGCCAGGCCGTTCCCCTCATCCATTTGGAGGTGTGTTTCGTCAGATTCTATGAGCAACAACCGTTGTTCCCGGAGGTTTACCAGCATCTCTACGACCGGGACTATCGCCTGGTCTGGCTGTACGACAGCAGCTTTCACCTTTATCTCTACGCGGTTGCGGCTAACGCGCTGTTCGTGCATCGAAGCTTTGGTGAGCGGCTGGCGAAAGAGCGCTGACGGCGCGCGATTCGCGAATCGCTAGGCGGATGTCGCCCGCTTCGAACGCAATACGAAGTTGAGACTGGGATTCCAGTCGCGGTTGCGGTAGACGTCCACGACGTCGAACTGAGTGGACATTCTCCGCTTCAGATCCCCCACACGAAAGCCGCGCATGCCGACTTCCCAGAAATGCTGTCCTCCGCAGTACTTGGCTTCGACACCGTTGGGCCGATGCAGATAGTTGAAGAGATCGAACACGACGGAGAGATCGATGCCCTTGAATCCTGGCTGTAGACGCGCCTGTACGTGACGTCCAGCGACGGGGAGATAAATCAGCGCATAGGCGGCAACGCGCGAGAGTTCCCGAAGCGAACGATCGAGGTACGCCACGGCGAGGTGTTCCAGCACGTGTGAAGCAATGACGGCGTCAAATTGCCTGTCCCTGAACATGTTCATGTCGTGCACGCTGCCAATGACGTCAGGCTTGAACGTTTCGTCAATATCGAGCGTCGTCACCTCATACCCGCGCCATTTCAGGACTTCGGTCTGCAATCCCTGCCCTGGTCCCACAATGAGTACGCGTCGGCAGCCATCAATCTGTGACAGGTCGCGAAACTGGTAGTACGCATTCACGAAGTTCGACAGGTCGAGCTGCCGAAACCAGTGCTCGCGATCGACGGGCATCACCGCCGGTGCTGGAACGTGTGCGGAAGTCATGATGCGTGGCGGACTCCGGCTGGGAGATTCTTCAATGGCGTGGTGCTGGCGACGAGATTGATCGAATACGCCATCTCCTCGTCCCGCTCGGGAAGGCGCTGTCGAACGGCAGAGATATCGAGTTCAGCGCCCGTCGTGGTTTCCCACAATTTATACCCCGATGTCACCAGGACCTCGAGTGGATTGGTTTCTCGCGACGTGAAGTGCCAGGCACCAGCCTCGATGAGGACAATTGGCCGGTGACGATTCATCGACGTGAGCCCGCCCTTGAGCACCTGCCACTCGTGGCCATCCACGTCCAGCTTGATGAGATCCACGCGAGTGATGTCGTGCTCGATGCACCAGTCGTCGAGCCGCTTGAACTCCACCGAACTGCTTTCCGCCCGCCGTTCACCCGTGGTGGACCAGCTCGAACGATAGTTGACGCGACGTGCGTCGTCGTTCTCGTCCGAAAGAGCGAGTTTGAAGGCCCGTGTGTTCTGCGCATCGTTCAACGAGAGGTTCCGCGTCAGCTTGTTGAAGGCATAGTCCATCGGTTCAAAGGCAAACACGCGTCCCCGTGCGCCAACCAGCCGGGAAAAACGGACCGTGTGGGCGCCGATGTTGGCGCCAATATCGAAAACTGTCCATCCAGGCTGCGTCAGACGTTCGACGAGGGCGACGATGTCCCGTTCGTATTGCTGGAGGAACAAGCCCACGTCGATCATCTCTCCCAGATCGAGATCGAACGTCATGCCTTCGACGGTTCGAACCACGCGTCGTCCGCGGACTAATCTGAGGAACAACTGGAAATAGGCTTCGCGGAGACGACGAAACGGAGTCGCGCGGTAAATACGGGTGGCTGCCGCCAATGCGGCGGGGCCGACCACGGTCGAACTCATGGTGCGGAGGCCACCATTGTTCCGGCGGCCGGCGCGCCCAGCCCCAGGCGCGAGACGATGATCAAAATTCCGAGAAGGGCAAAGAACCACCCGGTCGCGTACGCGGTAGCGAGTCCTGCGGCGCCGAAGGTCGGAGTCAGCAACGCCGCGATGAGCACCAGACTCAGATCTCGTGGCACCGACACGAACGCAAGCGATGTCCAGATGCGGCCATGGCTTACGACAATTTGATAGGCCGCCACCGAGAGCGCTTCGATGATTCCCGCGGCGAGCATGATGCCGAGGACGACATGGCCTTCGGCAAACCCTGGACCGAAGAGACGCAGGAGCGGAGACCCCGCGAGGAAGAGCGCGGCGGCGGCTCCCACCGCGGCGACTGTCGTCATGATCGCGTTCAGATAAAAAACGCTCCGGTACGCATCAGGGCTCGACTGCCTCTGGTTGTTCAGCAGCGACATCCCGACGTTGTTGACCGCTTGAGGCACGAACAGCACGAGAGAGCGAAACGCATTCGCCGCGCCAAACAGCGCCAGTTCGCCATAGCCATTCGGCTGGCGTGCGAGGAGCGCCGTTGCAATCCACAGTGCCGGCTGAAAAAGCCACGCGCTCAGTGACGCGGGCACTGCGAAGCCGACGAACACCGCACGTTCGTCAGACATTCGACGATACTGCACGGCTATACCCTGGCGCGACGCTTCATGTCGAAGATAAGTTCCGAGTACGACGGACTGCGCGGAGGCACTCAGCGCGACGCCGGTCACTGCGCCGGCTAATCCGTAGGCCCACGCTCCAAGCGTGCAGAGGAGCGCGTATATCGCCCCGCTCGCAATTCCCGCCTTCGCGAGGGCTCGGTACCCTTCGAGACCCGCAAGCGCACCACTCATGAGTCCATTGATGATCGTAAAGAACACTGCGATGCCAGCCACTCTGAGTTCCGGCGCGAGATCCGGCGACCCGAGCATCGGCCCGGCGAGCCAGCCGGCCAGCACCGCCAGTCCCGCCGCGGCGATCAGTGCCGCCACGACAGACACCACCGTGCAAAGCCCCAAGATCCGCGACGCTTTCTCAGGGTCGACCGAACGGAACTCAGCCACATGCTTCGTCGCCGTGTAGCCCATCGAGAGCTGACCGATCGATGCCAGTGCCGCAACCGTTGCCAGCACCATCGTGTACTGCCCAAACGTTTCGCGTCCGAGCAGATTCGCGACCAGCAGGTTAACAAGAAGCGTACTGCCCTGATTGAAAACGGATCCGAGGAGATTGAAGCCAACGCCCGCGTGCATCCTCGTCGCGATACCCGAGGATAGCCACGCGCCGATCGGATGTGCGGCGCCCGTGCGCTCGGTGGGTGAATTCACGAAAGTGAAACCTGCGACAATAACGGCGAAGGCGATCCGTTGGTTTAGCGTCGGACGGAGAGTCGCCACTCGCGCGACACGACGAAGCATGCGGCGAGCACGAGTCCCGCGAGCACTCCGAGTGCAATCGTCCGTTTTCCCGTGCCGGCTAATGGATACTTCGGCACAACCGCAGGTTCCACCAGCTTCAGTGGGCTCGGCGTCGCGGCCACTTCGAGTCGTACTCGCTCCAGCTCGTCCGCGACGTCCATGAAGACCGCACGCCTGACCTCTACCTCATTCTCGAGCCGCACAAGCTCGAACTGTTTCATGTAGTTGTCGCCGCCCACCGCGACCTGTCCCGGAGCGACGGCGCTCTCAGCGAGTCGATCCTCCAAGGGTTTCCCGTTCAAACCACGTGATGGCCTCTCCCGGTCGTCGGAGACGGTGCGAGGCACGCGGATCCGAGCATCACGGGAGGGTCCTCGTCCCGCCGCTAAACGAGCAGTCAACCAACCTTGCTCCGCCTTCGCTAGTTCCTGGCGGGCCGTTGCGAGCCTCTTCTGCAGGATTCCCTCGTCCGCTATCGCCGCATCGCGCCACGCACGTGACGTCAGTTCCATTGCCTGATGAGCGACCGCATTCGCAGCCGTGGCTGCAGTGTCCGCACTCCTGAGGCGGACCCTGAGCCGCGTCACGTACGTGGTCGGCACCTCTTCCACGATCAGTGCCCGCGATCGAAACGCGTCCGGCGTCAGCGAAAACGGCTCCCGATCCAGACCCAGTTCGGAAACGACAGCGGAGATGACCGTAGCGCTCGTGAATACGGTCCTCATACTTGGCGCCGTGAACAGGGCATCTCGTCCTGGCGGAGGGCTGAGCACCACCGTTGCGACCGCTTCGAACAACGAGGCCGAACGTGTGGCGGCGAACCATCCGAGCAGACCGCCCACGATCGCGCCGACGGCAAGTACGCCCCAGGCATGCGCGAGGATCCCAGTCCACTTCCGCAGCGCCTGCGCGTCATCGTCAACGGTCGCCGGCGCCGAAGGAGCGCTGCGCAGAGATGCCTCAGGGATCATCGAATGCTGTACCGGCGGACGGTTAATCGGTTGCGGACATGCGGCAGACCGCCGCGGAACGAAGAGGCCGGAGGGACCGACGTACTATCCGCCAAGCGGTCGAGTTCTTACAGCGTAAGTAGCGTGATATTAAGCAATTGCCGCGAATGCGTCAAGGTTCGGCGGTCGGAAACCGGCAAAGTCATGGGCGGATGACGCGCATTCCGGACGGGGCGGTTGGCGGCCGTCCGACGACGGTCAGCGCCCGACCGAGGAATGCGTCCAACTCGACATATCCACGTGGTCCAATCGAATGCGCCGGATTCTCCTGGTCAACGAACACCGCGATCGTTTTCCCCGATGGATCGGATCCGCTCCTCAGATACTCCACGAACGCGCTGTCCGGCTGAATGCGGAAGCAGCAGGAATCCCACTGATTGAAGATGTACATCGACCCCTTGGATCCTGCCGCAAGCATTAGATGCTCGTGACCGACGGCGTTGTAGAGGTGCGGGGCAGTCTGCTCGTAGTCGCCGAGTTCGGCGGCACCCCAAGGGGCGTCGAGACGCTCGGAAATTGGCCGACCGCCGGCTACTGAAACGACGATATCGACGCGGGCATCGGTCGCGCCGTACACGTAAGAGGTCAAGCCGCCACCGGACCTCCCGATCAGCAGGATGTCCGGATTCCGTCCGGCCTCGAGTTCCACGATCCAGTCGACGATCGTCCTCACTGGTGTCAGGAAGAATCTCAGTGGACTTGCGACTCCATCGTCGAGAGACTCGAATTGGCCGTGCGCCTCCAGGCCGGGGCGCGCGTCCACTCGGTTCATGCCCAGGAGCGGCATGTCGAGCGTAATAACCGTCCAGCCTCGATCGAGCAGCCAATCGATCGTGTCGGCGCCAATCTCCACGCCGGCGCCTCCATGGCCTTCGTGATAGATCGCGTAACGGCCGTAAATCGGTGCCGCCGGTACGAACCAGGTGATACGCGTAGGAAGCCCCCCTGCGTAGGCTACTTCGAAGGATTGCGCGTGCGCGTGGTGCGTCACGTTGCCGACGAGTGGCTGCGAAAGACTCGTGCGGGATGCGGACAAAGGTGTGGCGAGCGGATCGTCCACTCCCCAGATCGCGCGGCGAGCGGTCCGGCGAATGTCACCGGGGTCGGGATACTGATTTTCGCCGGCAAAAACCATATCCGCGGATCGCAATAGCAACAGTTGCTCGCCGCCTGGAGTGGTGTACAGACAATCCGGAGTATTGACTGTCCACGATGTGACCTGCTGCTGGCGGCACCGCAGCGTGAGCGGGTTAATCGCGCGCTGGGTCAGATAGTCGTCGAGGGCCTGCTTCGTGCAGAAGAAGCTCACCGGCGGCAGCCACGGGTAGTACTCGATCGTTACGCACCCTGGTCGTGGTCGCGGCGTCGCTTCGATGGCTGGGCTCACAATGCTGTCGCCAGAAGGGAATCGAGCTTCGACCTGAAACATGTGACTGACACCATTGCTCAGGTTCGTCACGGCGCGGGCGTTCAACGAGCCCACGTCGAGTGCCTGCCAGTTGCCCGCTGTTGCTGCTTTCCAACGGAGAATGTAGGTCGCTCCAAGAATTGGCGACCATGTAGCAAATACCGAGTTGTCTTGCGGCGCCACATTCAGGATGACGCTGCGAACAACGCCGATGGGAGACGCACGACCTGCTTCGGTCAGCAATGTGCAGGCAACAAAAAGGATCGCGACAGCCGCGGAGGTCCGCTTCATGAGCGTTTTCCAGAATAGCGCGGCGGCTGCAAGTCGCGATCCACTATTGCTATACTCTCGTGTCGATCCGCGCCGTTCTGTGCAATGACCCTCAATCGACGGAGTGCTTTCAGTCTCAAGAGCCTGCGACCCCGGACGACCGTGAAATGGTAAATGCCCGATCGGGTGCCGACGATCCCGGGCGTGCAATCGCGCACGTCCCGGCGCTCGACGGCGTTCGAGGCATCGCGGTGAGCGCCGTACTCGCGCTGCATTTTGGCGTCGCCGCGGATTTCACGAACCGCTTTCCCGGCACGTTGAGCAACTGGCTCGAGCGTGTCCTTTACGCCGGCTGGGCGGGGGTCGATCTCTTTTTCGTCCTGTCGGGATTTCTCATCACCAGCATCCTGCTGGCATCCAAGGATGGCGCAGGCTATTTCCGTCGGTTCTACGCCCGTCGCGTTCTGCGAATCTTTCCGCTGTACTACACCGCCTTGATTCTTGGCCTTGTGCTACTGCCTCGACTCGCGCCGGGGCACGCATGGGGGCTGCTTCGAGACGGGGAATCCGGGGACGTGTGGTTGTGGACGTACAGCTTCAATATCGGTCTCGCCTTCGGTTTGATTGCGATGCCCGTAGCGTCGCTTTCGCATTTCTGGACGCTCGCCATCGAAGAGCAGTTCTATCTCGTCTGGCCCTGGCTCGTGAAAGTGACGTCCGCTCGCGGGCTGTTGCGTGTATGTGTGGGAGTGGCGTGCATCGCCCTGGCGATGCGGGTGGCGTGGGTTTCGCTTGGGTACGATCCAGAAGGTGCGTATCGCTTTACCCTGACTCGCGCCGATTCGTTGACGATCGGTGCCGTTGTCGCAATCCTGATGCGAGATGAGCGGTGGCGACTCAGATTGACCGGTGTCTCAGCGATCGCGCTTGCACTGAGTGTTGGCGCCGTCGCACTGATGATCGCAATCGTGCCCCGCTTCTATCCGAGTGACCCGCTTGTTGTGACTGTGGGGCATACGATCCTCGGCGTTCTCTCTGCATCGTTGATCGTCGCGGCGGTTCGGCAAGACTCATGGCCCTGGCTCGCGAATCGGACGCTCCGCGGGCTTGGTAAGTACAGTTACGGCATCTACGTGTGGCACTTTCCGCTTCAACGCGCTTTGCTGGAGTGGTATGGATTTCAGCCGCCCTCGTCTGGCGTGCGGGGTGTGGACACAGTGGTGTTCCTGGTCGCAGGTATCGGCGGATCGGTCGTACTCGGCTGGATGAGCTATGTCGTGATCGAGCGTCCATTCCTTCGGCTCAAACGGTTCTTCGTGTACTCCGAACCCGAAGCCGATCCCCTACTCACCACCTTTACGTCGCCGACTCTTACCCCCAGCTCTCGCGGATCCTGATAGACGTCAGGACGCGAGGGGCGTTCGTCCGGGCGTGCGCTCGCGCATGACTTCCCGGCAGAGCGTGATTGTCCGCTGCGCAATGACGTCCCAGTCGAAGGATTTTCGCGCGAGCGCTCGGGCGTTGTCAGACATCGCCCGCCTGAGATTTTCGTCCTTCAACACCGCCCGCAAGGCGCTGACGATCTGTGCCGGGTCTGGCTCGATGACGATTCCCGCGCGTGCCTCCTCGACTTCCGGCAGGTTGCACGGCTTCGTAATCACCACGGGACACCCTGCCGCGAGCGCCTCGAGGACGGCGACGGGCAGGCCTTCACTGCGGGAAGGCAAAACGAACACGTCCGCGTAGTGGAACAGCGCCGCTTTCAAAGCTCCACTTACCGGACCGGGCGTAATGAGCGCCCCGCTCAATCCAAACCGCTCGACCAGGTGCTGCCAGTCGGTCGCATATTCCAGGTCCACGGGGCCGGCGACGACGAAACACATGTCGGGATCCTCTGACCGGTAGATCGAGATGGCTTCGAGCAGCATATCGAGGCCTTTTTTCGCATGGAGTCGCCCGAGAAACAGCACATACCGGCGCCCCCTCAACGCAGGGACGGACGCGTCGAGAGTGGTTCGAGATGAGTGCTCCAGGTCGACCGAGGCGCCGTTGGGGACCACTTCGATGCGCGTTGAAACATTGAGCGCGCGAATCGCATGCCGTTCACTTTCGCTCAGCGCCACGACGACTGTGCTATCACGAAGGATACGCTGGCCAACCAGCCGCCAATAAATCCGTTTCCGGAAAGGTTTGAAGTTGAACGCCCATGGATCGAGCAGACCTCTCACGTAGGTCAGGGAGGGCGTTCGGTATCGCGTCGCTGCACGCCAGGATGCAAACCCGAGATGAAACCAGAGGGTGCCCGAGTTGATGACGCAGTCGACGCGCGGCATCCACTCGGAGATGACGCGTGCGCCAGATGGTGAATACATGACTGGCCCGCCCCGGTTTCGTGCATACCAAACCGGGATCTCTTCGTAGTTCGTCCAGCGATTCGTGGGTACATCGAGTCGCGTCGGGCCGTTCCAGTCAGTCGTGACCACTCGCACCTCGGCGCCAACTCTTTGCAGGCCCCTGCAAAGAAAGAACGTGCTGAATGGCGGACCGCCAGCCGATTGAGCGGGCATGAACCCGGGAGAACACACGAGAATCCGCATGACCTACGTCCGACCCAATCGCCGGCCCTCGATGATGTCGCAAACGCGATCGCGCGACGCTCGGCTGTCGAACCGCTCGCGCAGCAGCGTCCGGGCACGCGTGCCTATCACGTGGAGCGCGTCGGCGGGCAGGTCGGCAATTACCCGGAGCGCCGCGACGGCTCCGTCGACATCGCCGTGTTCCAGTTGCCATCCCAGGCCCTGGCCCACAATGTCACCGATGTGCGATTGCCGCGGCCCGAACGCCAGAATGGGACGTCCGACCGCCATCGCGCCGTAGATCTTGCATGGATGGACGATGCCGACGACGGACGATCCGATCGTGACGACGTGGACGTCTGCTGCCGAGAGCGAGTACTTGATCGTCTCGAGCGGCTGATACGGAAGCGAGAGCACGTTCGGCAGGCGACGACTCTCCACCTCTTCCTTGCCGGCTCCGCCGCCGACGAACAGGAACTTCAACCGTGGATCGTCCACCAGCCTCTCGGCGGCCTCGAGCAGCGTTCCGAGCGGGTTGGTCAGTGCATGGTTTCCGCTGTACATGACGACGCGCCGCCCATCGGCTACGTGTGCCGCGCGAAACGGATTGCCGTCGTGCGGCACCGGCTCGAGATGCTGATCGTGCGCCCACGGAGTCACCACGTGCAGCCGATCGCCGGGATCGAGCTTGTGCCTGACGCGCCTTGCCATGTACTCGTCGCAGACGATGACCGCCGCCGCGTGGCGCAGCAATACCACGTTGCACGAGTCGAGGGCGCGGACGAGCAGCGAGCCTCGCTTGATGACGTGGAGGGCGACGAGTTGATCAGGGTTGAGATCCATGACCCAGTAGATCACGCCGGACCGGCGCATCAGCGCGAGCGCCGCACCGGCGAGCGGTGACATCACGGGAACGGTGGTCACGACGACGCGCCTGAGCCCTCGCGTGAACAGCGCGCGAAGCGTTGCCTGCAGAATAAAGGACAACCCGCCGGCCAGCCTCACGACCATGGAGCGCTTGCCGAACGATGACCACGGCAGGCGCACGATTCGCACGCCGTCGCGCGTCTCGTGACGTGGGTATCGGACGGTCGGGTCGTCGTAGCCGCGATCGGCCGTGAGCACCGTCACCGAACGACCCCGTGCCGCGAGGTCTGCCGCTGCGTCGGCCAGCTGCTGGCCCACGGCCGCGGGATCCGGTGGATAGACCTGGGTCAAAAAAAGGATCCTGCCTGGCGGCTCGCCCATGCTCGTCACGCGTCGGGGAGGCTGTGTTCGGGCTGAACGATCCGCGGCACCGCAGGGGAGCCCGACCATGTCGCGCGCAGCCAGGCCGCCGTCTGAGCGATGCCGTCCTGCAGTGAGTAAGGAAGCGGACCGCAGACGGCCTCGGTCGCGGCGAGGTCGAGAACACTCGCCGTCAGCACGTTACGGAGTCGGAACGAATTGAGCGGGAATCGATCGAAACCGATTGCGTTGACGATGTCGCCGATGCGCGCCACGGCTCTCGCCAGCGTCACGGGTACGGTTCGAATGTGAGGTGCCTCCAGTGCATCCCGGAACCCGTCAGCCCATGCACGCAGATCGATCGGCTCGTAGTCGCCCAGATAAAAAGTACGGCGGTGGATCGACGCTGCTGGCGCGTCGAGAAGAAGCTGCGCGTACTGATGGATCGTGTTACCTACGAAACCGTACGTCTTGCGCACGGCATCGCGACCGACATGCACGTAACGCCCACGCCGAATCATTCCGAAGAACCGAAGATAGTGCGGGTTCATCCCGGGGCCCCAGATAGTGGTGGGTCTCACGAGGCACCAGGTCGTGCCGCCTCCATCCGAAGATCTCCAGATCTGTTCGGTCCTGACTTTGCTCTCACCATATACCGTCGTCGGATTGTAGTGTTCGTCGGAGCGAGGCTGGTGACCGATTGTGCTCACGAGCTGAGTCGAGGTGCACACCGTTCGCTGGACCTGAGCATTCCGTGCGATCGCTTTCGACAGGTTTTCCACGCCCACGATGTTTGCGGCGTAGTCGGCCAGGCTCGTCCCGTAAATGTGAGTGACGGCGGCGAGGTGCGCCACGGCATCCGGTCTGATCCCGTCAATCGTGCGCTGAACGGCGCCGGCATCGAGCAGGTCGCAGATATGGTGCTCGATGCCTGGAATCAGCGCGAGGGGAACGCGAGTGTCGAGTCCGAACACCGTATGACCGCGACGCACGAGCAGCTCCGCGAGATGAAACCCGATGAAACCAGCGTTTCCTGTGACGAGAACTCTCAGTAGGGCCTCCCGGCGTCGGAGATGTTCCTCTGGCCGCCCGTGAGCCGCGCCCCCATTCGGGAGCGAACCGAACGGCTAAGTGTAACGGTTGTGTCGATTTGACCGTTGTACATCCTGCTATACTTCGTTATCGCGCTAGGTTACTTCTCCTCGCCGGGTCGGTTTCAGAAGCGCGCCACGCGCTCATTCAATCCGACGCGCTAGCATGAGTATCGAAGGCCTCAATCAAGGCTGGGCCGCGCTCGTTGCCGCCGCCATTATCATCGCGATTACTCCCGGTATCCGCCGGTTGGCTCTGTCGCTCGGCGCCGTTGCGTATCCCAAAGAGGATCGATGGCACCGGCATTCGATCCCAATGCTCGGAGGAGTCGGTCTCTTCATTGCCACAGGGCTCAGTGTCGCGCTCAGCGGTGGAATCAATCGAAGCGCGTGGCCGGCTCTGGTTGCCGGAGCGGGTATGTTCGCGCTCGGCCTCCTCGACGATTTCGTCAAGCTCAAACCCAACACCAAGCTAACCGGGCAGATTGCCGTGGCGTCAATGGTTGTTGCGTTCTGGCCGGTGCCCGCGTGGACGACCTGGGCAGCGACCAACGTCATCCTGACGATGGTCTGGATTGTCCTTGTCACGAACGCGTTCAACCTGCTCGACAACATGGACGGTCTCTGCGCGGGTATTGCGGCGATTGCTGCCATCACGTGCTGGACCGGCCTCGTTGACGGATCGCTCTCCGCCTATGCGGCAGCGTTGGCGGGCGCGAGTGCCGGCTTCCTCGTCTACAACTTCAAGCCAGCGTCGATCTTCATGGGAGATGGCGGGAGTCTGTTTCTCGGAGGCAGCCTGGCCGTACTGTCGCTGCATGGCGAATCCTCAACGCCGGACCCCACAATTCTGTCGGCGATTGCCGTTCCGGTTTTTCTGCTCCTGATTCCCATCTTCGACAGCACGTTTGTCACGCTCTCCCGATTGCTTTCAAGGCGCTCGGCGGCGCAGGGTGGTCGCGATCACACCTCGCATCGCCTGGTGGCGATGGGATTTTCAGAGCGACGTGCGGTCCTCACGCTCTACCTCCTTGCCGCAATGGGGGGAGCCGCTGCCGTGCTCGGAAGGCACTCGGACCTATACGGCGCATTGCTGCTCGGACCGCTGCTGCTCATCGCACTGGCGCTGTTCGGGATTCAGCTGGCACGCGTGAAGGTCTACGACGGCGAAGATTTCTCGTTGCTCGTCGGCAAGCCGTATACGCCGCTGCTTGTCAACCTGACGTATAAGCGACGCGTCTTCGAGTTGCTCCTCGATGTCGTCCTTGTGATGTTCTCGTACTACTCGGCGTACGTTATCCGATTCGACCAGGACTTTCCGGCCTACCATCCGCTGTTCGTGCAATCGCTTCCGATCGTCATCGCGTGTCATCTCCTCAGTTTTTTCGTGGTTGGCGTCTACCGGGGGATGTGGCGGTACATCAGCCTTGGAGACCTGAGCACCTACGGGAAGGGGATCGCACTGGGAGTGCTCGGCAGCGTGGCCGTCCTGGTATACGTCTACAGATTCACAGGGTACTCGAGAGGCGTGTTTGCAATTCACGCGATGATGCTGGCGTTGCTCCTCGTCGGCACGCGCTTGTCCTTTCGCGTCATCGGAGAGGCCGCCGGACGTCATCGCCGCACCGGCCGCCGTGCCGTCATTTACGGCGCCGGAGACGCCGGTGCGATGCTAATCAGAGAACTCCGAAACAACGACTCGTACGACTACGAGGTTGTCGGGTTTCTGGACGATGACCCTTCGAAGGCTCGCAGAAGAGTGCTCGGGCTGCCGGTGATTGGCGGCTTTGAACGACTCGAGCGGGTCATCGCCGAGCGGCAGCCTGAAGTCGTCATCGTCAGTACGGCCAAGCTCCCGCCGGCACGCCTGGCTGAAATCCAGCACGTGTGCTACACGAGCGGCACGACGTTGCTGCAGATGCATTTCAGCCTCGATACGGTTCCGCCAAAGGCCTCCGTGAAGTGGTAGCCCTCAGCGATCCCCGTCGGGCGCCATGACCACCTTGATCTCTCCCACTTTGACGCCGAGCACACGCCGATCCTGATTGCCGGGAATCACCTCGGCAGGTACCCAGGAGGGGGAGACGACCAGATCGATCCGGCGGGGTCCCGTCGAGGGCTCCTCGGGTAGCAGCGTGCGCAGGCGCTGCCACTCGGGACCGACCGCGATTCGATTTGCCAGCCGGCCATCGACGCTCACCTCGACCTGTTGAAGGACGCCGGAAGGCGATGGTCCGCTCACCGGGATTTCTACCAGGCGGGCGCGGCCGTCCACAAAGAAGCTTGCCCGAGGGCCAGACCAGCGGGATGGCGTGCCGTCCGGTTCTTTGCCCCACTCAAAAAAGCCGTAGGCCACGTGCATCAGATCGACGGCCGCAAGTTCCTGCCGCGCGCGAAACGGGATGGAGAACACCAGCACGCC
>JBAROV010000231.1:0-4874 GCA_049642465.1 Vicinamibacterales bacterium | reverse complement strand
AACATCTGGGAGAATCGCGATTCCTCGACGCCGAGCTGCTTCTTCCCGGCCGTCGTGAGCGTGTAGAAGCGCGCTCGCCGGTTGTTCGCCGAAATCTTCCACTCGGCCGACACCCATCCCTTGACCAGCATCCGCTGCAGCGCCGGATACAGCGATCCCTCTTCGATCGTCAGCACGTGCGCCGACAGCATCTGGATGTGCTGCGCGATGCCGTAGCCGTGCATCGACTCGATCGACAGCGTCTTCAGAATCAACATCTCGAGCGTGCCCGGAAGCAGCTCGTTCCTGCTCTTCGTCTTGGCTTCCTTCATCAGCTCCTCTTTGCATAGACGAACTATGGAAGCAGGAAGTTTCCTCAATTTGGGAAGAGGCTGTCAACTGTTGGCGTTCGGCGCCCCGGTGGTGCCTGAACGGGTTGTCGAATTCCGGTCCGGCCGTTCGTCGATATAGTGTAAGGAGAAGGCATGCCAGAGTATTTGGTGGCTACTCCCCGCCCTGAGAATTAAGACCCGCTGTTCGACTAGAAGAGTGAAAGGAATGGCCTCCCCGAATGGCGGGCGGCCGACGCGCCATGAGCCTGATGACCGACCTCAAATTCGCCCTTCGCTCACTGACCCGGGCCTCTGGCCTTGCCTTGACCGTCATCGTGACGCTGGCGCTCGGCATCGGCGCCAACGCCGCCATCTTCAGCGTCGTTCGCGGCGTCTTGCTGCGGCCCCTCGTGAACCGCGATGCCGATCGCCTCATCTACATCCGTCAGAGCGCCCCCGGCCTCGGCGTGCCGAATACGAACTTCTCGGTCCCCGAGATCAAGGACCTCCAGGCAGGAGTGAAGTCGCTCAGCGCATTCGGCGACTTCTCGACCATCGAATTCACCATGATCGGTCTCGGCGAGCCCAGGACGGTTCGGGCGGGGGTGGTTGGAGGCTCCTATTTCGACGTGATGGGGCTTCGTCCGGTAATGGGCCGCCTCCTCGGTCCGCGAGACGATGGCAGGAACGCCGAAGGGGCGGCCGTGCTCACCTATCGCTTCTGGACGAGTGCGTTCAAGAGCGATCCGGGAGTGATCGGCAAGGTCATCCGGCTGAGCGATCGGCCCGCCACCGTCGTCGGGGTCCTCGAACCCTCGGTGCCGTACCCGCAGGAAACCGAGATCATCGCCAACGTCATCACCAGCCCGCACCATCTCGATGCGACGATGGTCGAGGGACGCGTCCACCGCATGACGGAGCTCTTTGGCCGGCTCGCCCCTGGTGCCAACCTGGACGCGGCGCTCGCCGAGCTTCGCACCGTGCACGGCGCCATGGTCAAGGCGCACCCCGAAGCCTACCAGGCGCAGGCCGACTACCGCATCGAGGCCAGGAGCCTGCGGGACCAGATCATCTCGCCCGCGAGGACCATCCTGCTGATTCTGCTGGCGGCCGCTGGCCTCGTCTTCATCGTCGCCTGTTCGAACGTCGCGAATCTGATTCTGGCCCGATCGGTGCGGCGTCAGGGGGAACTGGCCGTGCGCGCGGCGCTGGGAGCCAGCACGAGCGCCCTCAGACGTACGCTCCTCGCCGAGAGCCTGCTCCTCTGTGGCGCGGGCGCGGTGCTCGCGGTTGCGATCGCCCGGCCCATGGTGGCCGTGCTGGCGCGCTACGCCGCGCGCTTCTCGGTTCGGGCGAACGACGTCACCGTGGACGCGAGCCTGCTCTGGGTAGGTGCAGGACTCGCCATCGCGGCGGCGGTGCTGCTGGCCTACGTGCCGAAACTCCCATCCGCGGACGGGGCCAACGGGGCGAGTCTCGCCAGCGGCGGCGTGCGAATCACGTCTGGCACGAACCGGCGCCTGCAGGTGTTCGCCGTCACGCAGATCGCGGCGTCGTTCGTGCTGGTCGCGGGCGCCGGGATGCTGGTGACGACCCTCTTCGCGCTCCAGCGCCAGCGGACCGGCTTCACGGGCAATGTGCTCGCGGTGAACGTCCCCGTCGTCTCGTACACGCGCAAGCCGGAGGAGATCCGCCTGTTCTACACGGAAGCGATCCGCCGCATCTCGGAGCTGCCGGGCGTCGAGCGCGTGGCGCTCGGTACGGTCGTACCGTGGCGGGATCCCGGCTTCTTTGCCGCGCAGTTCACGGTCGAGGGCTACCGGAAGGCCAACGGCGAAGAGGATCCGCGGGCGCGGTTCCGGACCGTCTCGCCGGGCTTCTTCGACGCGCTCGGCGTGCGACTCGTCGCGGGACGCGACTTCAACGAGGGCGATCGGGCCGACGGCAACAAGGTCGTCATCATCAGCGAGAGCATCGCCCGGCGCATGTTCCCGGGCATGGACGCCGTGAACCGGCACTTGATGTGGACGGATCCGGTGACGAAGTTCATCGGCGTCAGCACCGGTCCCCGGCGCATCGTCGGCATCGCCGCCGACATGGACGACGAAAACCTGGTGCCGGAGCCCGCCATGACGGTGTATCACCCGATGTCGCAGGAGATGAACGGCGGGCGCCTCTTCATCCACGCAAAGCTGGATCCGTACGCGCTCGTCCCGAGTGTCACGAAAGTGATCCGGGAGCTGGCGAGCGATCAGCCGGTGGAGCGGGCCGCGACGCTCGCCGACATCCGCGCGGAGGTGCTGGCGCCCAATCGGGTGAACGCGCTCGTGTTCGGCGGCTTTGCCGGCGGGGCCCTGCTGATTGCCGTCGTCGGCGTGGCGGGTGTCCTGGCGTTCTCGGTGAGCGCCCGGACGCGCGAGTTCGGGATCCGGCTGGCGATTGGATCGACGCCTCGCCACCTCCTGGCGCGAGTCCTCCGCGAAGGAGCGACGATCGGCGTGATTGGCATCGTCTCGGGCGCGATCGGCGGCCTGCTGCTCGCGCGCATCGTCGGCAGCGTCGTCACCGACGTCCAGATCCCAGGCGTCGTACCAATCGTCGGTGCCGCGGCCGTGCTCGTCGTGGCGGCGATCGTCGCGTCGCTGACGCCTGCCGCGCGGGCGTCACGGGTGGATGTGGTCAGGGCACTGAGGGCGGAGTAGATGAGAAGTGCCGCGGACTTCGAGTCAGCCCGGCGAGCCATGCCCAACAGGATGCATAACCGACAGCGTTGGTGGGGATCTGACTATCGACCTCCGCAACCGCAAGACTGAGATCGCCGCTATTCGTTGCGAAGCGCGACGAGCGGGTCGACCCGGGTCGCGCGGTGTGCGGGGAACAGTGCTGCCAGCGTCGCCACGATAGCGAACAGCGCAGCGACGCCAATGAAGATCGCCGGGTCGAGCGGTGTCAGACCGAACAGCAGGCCGCGGAGAGAGCGCGTCATTGCCGCGGCGACTGCCAAGCCAATCCCGATGCCCACACCGGTCAGCGTCAGGCTCTGGCCGAGCACGAGGCCCAGCACGTGCGCCCGCTGCGCCCCCAGGGCCCGGCGGATTCCGATCTCCGTGACACGGCGGTTAACCGTGTACGAGGTCACGCCGTACAATCCCAGCGCCGCAATGACCAGCGCCAGCGTGCCGAAAAATCCTGAGAGCATCGCCACGACCCGCTCCTGCCGAACTGATGCCTGCACATGATCTTCCAGGAGGCCGACACTGAAGGACAGGTCAGGATCAACGGCGCGTACGGCGTCGCCTACACTCCGCGCGAGCTGCATCGGCGCTCCCACTGCGGGACGCACGCCGAGGCTGATCGCGGTCCGCTCGGCCGGCCCTCCCCCTGACTGCGCCACTGGCAAGTACACAATCGGCTGGATTCCCTCCCGCTGTGAATCAAACACTGCGTCGTCGACGACGCCAACGACCGTGCGCAGGACCTCGCCGTTTCGGGAACGGGGGTACGGGATCGTTTCGCCGAGAGGGGACGCGCCCGCCAGGAACGCGCGCACGAATGCGTCGTTCACAATGACGACTGGCGAAGATCCGGCGGTGTCACGCACCGTGAAGTCCCTTCCGGCCCGGAGGGATGTGCCGTACGCGGCGAACCATCCCGGCGTGACGAAGTTGAACGCAATGCGACTCTGAGAATCCCCCATCCGCATCCCTCCGTCGACCGGCGTCCAGATCGAGCCGCCGGCGTGCGCCACGCCCGGCACGACGCGTACCGCATCTAGGATCCGGTCAAATAGGCGCATCCGGTTCAACGCGTCGGTACGCACCCGCTCGGTGTCGACATCCACCACGAGCACGCGGCCGGGATCGAACCCGAGTGGCACGCTCGAGAGTCGCGCGAAGGACCCGACGAGCAAAGCCGCCGCAATGACGAGCGCCAGCGACAGCGCAACCTGGAGGATGATGAGGCTGCTGGACATGCTGGCAAGACCTCGCATCCCAGCCCCAGACGACGAGTCTGCCTGTGCCCGCATCTTGAGGACGTCCAGCGGGGCGATACGCGTGGAGCGGAACGCCGATACCGTGCCGAAAATGCTCGCCGTCACGAGTGCGACGGCCGCGGTGAATGCGCAGACCCGCCAGTCGAACGAGAGATCCAGCGCGATCTGGTGGACCGGCGTCGACAACTGGGCCACGAGTGCCTGGCTGGTCCACTGAGCGATGACGAGCCCGCCGATCGCACCGAGCACCGCGAAAATGAGGCTCTCGATAAGCAGTTGCCGCGCGAGACGGCCGCGGGACGCGCCAAGCACCAATCGAACACCGAGCTCGTACCGGCGCGCCGTGGCGCGTGCCAGCAGCAGGTTGGCAATGTTGACGCACGCGATCAGCAGCACGAGCAGTGCAACCATCAGAATCGTGAGAAGGGGACGTGCGTAGGACTGTCGCAGCCCGTATGGTCCGCGAACGGGGAGTGACGCGCCGGTTGCGGCCGGCGCGAGTGTGAAGGGCTCCGACTTCGGCGCCGGCATGGAGCCGAGCTCGGGCTGCAGACCGCGGAGCGTTGCCG